>NZ_JBIYCZ010000002.1:0-633090 GCF_044908245.1 Bacillus sp. RC242 | reverse complement strand
CCAGTGGCACCTGTATTACCTTGAGCACCTTGAGGTCCAGTGGTACCGGTAGCGCCCGTGTTACCTTGCGTACCTTGAGGTCCAGTAGCACCTGTGTTACCTTGCGCACCTTGAGGTCCAGTGGAACCAGTAGCACCTGTGTTACCTTGAACGCCTTGAGGTCCGGTAGCACCCGTGTTACCTCTAGGACCAGTGGAACCAGTAGCGCCCGTGTTACCTTGAGGTCCAGTAGGTCCAGTAGGTCCTCTGCCGAACGAAGCTGAATTAACTAGAGTAGTTTGTAACTCTGCAATTAATTTAAGGAGTTCTTGGAGTGTACAAGGATCAATTCGGAATAACTTTGTAATGTAAAGTAAATAATTAATTAAAATTTGAAGTTCAACAAATACAGCACTTGCTACGAAGGTTGGATTTTTTAATATAGTTATTAAGTTTTTAATGATGGCTAATCCTTGTGCTTTCAGAGCGGAAGTAGTGTCTAGTGAACAGATGAATTTGCTTAGTAGGTGCAATGTATCTATTAGATCTTCTATGTTTTTGGAAGATGGATTGGCGAAAAGTTTAGGGATTATTTTTATTAAATCGTTAATGATTGCGCGGAATGTTCTAATTTGCGCTTTAGTAATTGGAATCGTTGGGGTAGTTGGAATTCGTCCAGCGCTAGTTGGAAAGCATGGATTGGAGTATTTATTTTGATTGTCATTAAAGCGAGACATTAAATCTCTCCTTTCTAATAAGAATGTGAACGAAACTCATCATAGTAGATGCAGAGAGTAGTTAAATGGTCATAGTGAAATGGGTTCTTTCGAGAAAAAAATAAAAAAAACGCCTTATTATAGGGCGTTTTTTTTATTTTCAGCATACTGATAATACCGTTTTAGTGAAATTTTTGATTTGAAGCCAACTAATTTTATGATCTCTGGCTCTGGGGTTTGTTTTTTTATTAGGCGTAAAATAAATGTGTTCCGGAAATGTTGTCCAGAAATGCCTTTACGTAAATTCGCTCTTGCTACTTCAAGTCGGATCATTTTTTGAATAGCGATTTCTGTTAGTGCTTTTGGTGCGTCGTTTTCATATACCCATCTGTATGTTCCGCGGTTAAAATCGAATGCAACAAACAACGGGTCATTACTATGGTATTTAGGGCGAACTGGTTCTGGAATACTTTTATAATATGTGTACAGTTGTTTTTTGTCTTCGATTGTTAATGTGATTGTTCTTTCTACTCCTGCGGTTGCTGGAATAGAAAGTGTATTAGTTTCAAAATGAACGTGATGCATAGTTAATGCTGTAAGCTCTTGTAAGGATAGTCCGTAGTCGATTAATATACTTAAAATGGCGATATTACGATCCATTAATAATGGGCGAACGGGACGTTGTTTTTCTGAAAGTCCTTCTAATGAAGTGACTATATGCTTTAATCTTTTTTCTTCATCGGATGAAATGAAATCTTCATTACGCAATGCACGGTTTGGTTGAATAGTAATTTCCATATCATTCAATGGATTTGGAATGTTAAGAAAATGATGCATTCTATTTAATACAATAAATACACGATGCATTGTTTTCTCAGAGTAGTGTCGATTCTTTTTTAAGTCTGAAAAGTAATCTTCATAGTCTTTTGTACAAAGTGTTGCCCATATATTACTGGAAGGGAGCTTTTTGTTTTTTTCTAACCAATGTCCAAAATCTTCAATGTCATAAACATAACGTTTAATGGTTGAAGACTTTCGGCCTTTATTCAATAAAAAAATAGAAAAGGCTTGTATTGTATCATGGAATTCCGTTGTTTCCATAGTCCCACCACCTTGATTATTTCTTATATTATAGCAAACTTTTCTGAAAATAGGCATTTGCAAGAGGGACTGGAATAATAATATTTGGTGAGTGGATAAAATGAGGTGATTGTATGGAACAATCGATGCGTAAGAAAAATAACAATCAAATTAATATTGTATTAAACCATCGAAAGAAAATTTCGTTACCGGCATCAGAAAATAAAACGGTAATTTCAAGTGAAACCACTACTAAACATGAGATGTTGCAGAGAATTGAAGAAGAGATGGGAAAGCTTGTTGGGATGGATGAAATAAAAAAGATAATAAAAGAAATTTATGCTTGGATTTATGTAAATAAAAAAAGACAAGAGATGGGGTTGAAATCTGAGAAGCAAGTGCTTCACATGTTATTTAGGGGGAATCCCGGTACTGGGAAGACAACCGTTGCTAGAATGATAGGGAAATTGTTGTTTGAGATGAATATTTTATCGAAGGGGCATTTAGTTGAAGCAGAACGTGCTGATCTTGTGGGGGAGTATATCGGTCATACAGCGCAAAAGACGAGAGATTTAATAAAAAAGGCCATGGGAGGTATTTTGTTTATTGATGAGGCGTATTCTTTAGCGCGGGGGGGAGAGAAGGATTTTGGGAAGGAAGCTATTGATACACTTGTGAAGCATATGGAAGATAAGCAGCACGGTTTTGTATTAATTTTAGCTGGATATTCAAGAGAGATGAATCATTTTCTTTCATTAAATCCAGGGTTACAATCTCGTTTTCCATTTATTATTGAATTTGCGGATTACTCGGTAAATCAGCTGTTGGAAATTGGAAAGAGAATGTATGAGGAGCGTGAATATCAGTTATCTAAAGAAGCGGAGTGGAAATTTCGAGATCATTTACATGCGGTAAAGTATTCGTCGCAAATTACATCGTTTAGTAATGGGCGATACGTACGGAATATTGTTGAAAAATCGATTCGTACACAAGCTATGCGATTGTTACAAGAGGATACGTATGATAAATATGATTTAATTGGGATATCAAGTATGGATTTAATGCTTGAAGAGGAGACGCACAGTACGTAAACTGTGCGTCTGTTTTTATGCATAAGTTCGTTTACTCTTTTTTTGCTTTTTCTTGGTGAGTTTTATGAAGACGTTCCATTTTAGCGCTCTTTTCGTGCGCTGAATTTGGATCATGTCCAAATTGGTTTACTGAGCTTTTTTGAGCTCCTTTATTAACATGGTTTGTCATTTGCATTCACCTCGCTTTAAAAATTAGTATAAACATTATGTAAAGAAAAACTCGTTAGAAAAGAAAAACCTCTTTACGATATGTAAAGAGGTTAGATTGCTATTTATGCATTGAGCGCTCCTTTGTATCGATGCGTCTATGCGGTAAATGCCATTTGTAATGAATAGAAACCATGCGAAAGCAAACAATTAAAATGAATAAGGTGTATAGAGCCCAATCGCTAACGATGACTTTAGCGCCAATCAAAAAACCGGCTAAAATCGTCCAAAACGCATATACATCAGCTCGAAGGACGAGAGGTTTTCTACGTGCTAAAAGATCACGAATAATACCGCCGCCAATGCCAGTTAAAACAGCAGCTACAATTGTAGCGCTAATTGGTAAATTTAATTTTTGGGCGTATAGAGCTCCTTGTACGGCGAACGCTGATAAGCCGATGGCATCTGTGATGTTTTCCCACTTTTTCCAATGCTTAATTAATTTATTAGGAAAAAGAAAAATAATCGTCATTGATAATAGTGCGATTTGGAATAACATGTCTTGTTGCCAAAACGCGACGATTGGATAACCGATTAATAAATTACGAAGGGCACCTCCCCCAAATGCGGTTGCCATTCCTAAAATATATACCCCGAAAATATCATAATCCTCTTCCATTGCAACAATGGCTCCGCTTAGTGCGAAAGCGATTGTGCCTATGATGCTAAAAATCTCCCATGCCATGAATTTTCTCCCCCGCTAACTAGATGAAATGTGCTTCCTCTGCTATTATATTAGAAGGTTTAAATTTCGAAAAGGATGAGTGAACATATTTGATGGAAGAAAAAGAAAAAATCATATTAGTTGGCTGTCAATTGCCACAAGATGATGATGAAAAATTTATGCATTCCATGAAAGAGCTTGCATCGCTAGCGAAAACTGCGCGAGCGGAAGTGTTAGTATCAACGACGCAAAAGCGCCCGAAGTTTCATCCGGCGACTTATATAGGAAAAGGTAAACTAGAAGAGCTTGCAGCGTTGACGGAAGAATTAGAACCAGCTGTTATTGTTTTTAATAATGAGTTAACACCAAGTCAAATTCGGAATTTATCTTCAGTATTAGATGCGAGAGTGATTGACCGAACGCAGTTAATACTAGATATTTTTGCGCAACGTGCGAAATCGAGAGAGGGTAAGCTTCAAGTAGAATTAGCTCAATTGCAATATACAATGCCGCGCCTTATGGGACAAGGTCTTGCTTTATCGCGTCTTGGTGGTGGAATTGGTACAAGGGGACCAGGAGAGACGAAGCTTGAGACAGATCGTCGTCATATTCGATCTCGTATTGATGAAATAAAGAGACAACTTGCGGTTGTTGTGGAGCATCGAAAGAGATATCGTGAGAGAAGAAAAGATAATAAAGTGTTTCAAGTTGCGTTAATTGGGTATACAAATGCAGGGAAATCTACGTTGTTTAATAGATTAACGGAAGCTGATACGTTTGAAGAAAACTTATTGTTTGCAACGCTAGATCCGACGACAAGAAAGATGCCGTTACCTTCTGGTTATACAGTGCTTTTGACTGATACGGTTGGTTTTATACAAGATTTACCTACGTCACTAATTGCTGCTTTTCGATCTACGTTAGAAGAAGCTGGGGAAGCAGATGTTATTTTACATGTTGTTGATTCTGCAGATCCTAATTATGTAGGGCATGAGCAGACAGTAAAACAATTATTGTCGGACCTTGAAATTAATCGTATTCCTATTATTACGTTATATAATAAAAAAGATAAATTGCATCAAAACTTCATTCCATTTCCGAAAAGTGATTTCTTAATGACTAGTGCTTTTGAAGAAAGTGATTTATTGCGTATAAAAGAAGCGCTAGAAACGAAGATGAAGGAAGAAATGGATGATTATAAAGTGGAAATCCCTCCGAGTGAAGGTAGGTTATTAACGCTTTTAAAGACAGAAACAATATTAACTAAAATGGAGTTTCTAGAAGATAAATTTGTATATGATTGTACAGGGTATATATTTGCTCATTCATCGCTTAAGGGGCAATTAAAGAGATTTTTAGTGGAAGAAGGAGAAAATAATGTTTGATCGTTTGAAAAATGGAGAAAAAATTGCTCCAATCGTAAAAGAAGTAGAAAGTCAAATTATAGAAGTACATAAATATGTGGATGAAGTGATTGAGAGTAACCAATTTCGTGTATTAGAAAGTTTTCGTAAACACAAAATTAGCGATTCGCATTTTATTCCGACGACAGGTTATGGTTATGATGATATTGGTCGTGACACGTTAGAAAAAGTGTATGCTGATGTATTTGGGGCAGAAGCGGGTCTTGTTCGTCCGCAAATTATTTCAGGTACTCACGCAATTTCGACAGCTCTATTCGGTATTTTACGTCCAGGAGATGAACTGCTATACATAACAGGAAAACCATATGATACGTTAGAAGAAATCGTTGGTGTACGCGGAAAAGGTGTAGGCTCATTTAAAGAATATAATATTGGTTATAACGCAGTTCCGTTAACTGAAGAGGGATTTGTGGACTTTGAATATGTTGCAGCTGCGATCCATAGTAATACGAAGATGATTGGTATTCAGCGTTCAAAAGGATATGCTACTCGTCCGTCGTTTACTGTTTCACAAATTAAAGAGATGATTGCGTTTGTGAAAGAGATTAAACCTGATGTTGTTGTATTTGTAGATAACTGCTATGGCGAATTTATTGAAGAAGAAGAGCCATGTCATGTTGGTGCGGACTTAATGGCAGGTTCTCTTATTAAGAATCCTGGCGGTGGAATTGTTAAAACTGGTGGTTACATTGTTGGTAAAGAGCAGTATGTTGAAGCGTGTGCATATCGTCTAACATCTCCAGGAATCGGTGCGGAAGCAGGGGCATCTTTATACAGTTTGCAAGAAATGTATCAAGGTTTCTTCTTAGCGCCGCATGTAGCGGGACAAGCGCTAAAAGGTGCGATTTTTACAGCTGCATTTTTAGAAAAGTTAGGGATGAATACATCACCAGCTTGGAATGCACCAAGAACAGATTTAATTCAGTCTGTTCAATTTGATGATAAAGATCGTATGATTGCGTTCTGTCAAGCGATTCAATATGCATCTCCAATTAATTCTCATTTCACTCCATATGCAAACTATATGCCGGGTTATGAAGATGATGTAATTATGGCTGCGGGGACGTTTATTCAAGGTGCAAGTATTGAGCTGTCGGCTGATGGTCCGATTCGTCCGCCTTATGTTGCTTACGTGCAAGGTGGATTAACTTATTCGCATGTAAAGATTGCGATTTGTTCTGCGATTGATGCGTTAATTGAAAAAAAACTATTAACAATTTCTTAAAGGAAAGCTGTCGATTTCGGCAGCTTTTTTCGTGTGAAAGTAATGATTTGTGCCATTAGAAAAAAATGAAAAAATTCACAAAAAAATCATGTAAGAAAAGCTAACATCTATTGACACTAAACATAACATGGTATAAAATGAGAAACAGTTAAGGCGAAGGAGGAACTGAAACAATGAAAGAAGATAGACGTTCTGCTCCGCTGTTTCCAATTGGTATTGTAATGGATTTAACACAATTATCTGCACGTCAAATTCGCTACTATGAAGAGCATAATCTTATTTTTCCAACCCGTACAAAAGGGAATCGTAGATTATTTTCATTTAACGATGTAGATAAATTGTTGGAAATTAAAGATTTGTTAGATCAAGGCTTAAATATGGCCGGAATTAAACAAGTATTGCAAATGAAAGAAAATCAAACAGAAGCAGTGAAAGTAAAAGAAGAAACGAAAGAAATTTCAAAATCCGAGCTTCGCAAAATTCTTCGAGATGAACTACAACATACAGGTAGATTTAATCGGACCTCATTGCGACAAGGTGACATTTCAAGGTTTTTTCACTAAAGATAACTGATTCTGAAGGTGTTTAGAGGGACTAAGGAGGAATTTATAATGGCTAGGTACACAAAAGAAGATATTTTCCGTTTGGCGAAAGAAGAGAATGTAAAGTATATCCGTCTGCAATTTACGGACCTTTTAGGGGTAATTAAAAACGTAGAAATTCCAGTGAGCCAATTAACAAAAGCTCTTGATAACAAAATGATGTTTGATGGATCTTCTATTGAAGGTTTCGTACGTATTGAAGAATCTGATATGTATTTATATCCGGATTTAGATACTTGGGTAATTTTCCCTTGGACAGCTGAAAAAGGTAAAGTAGCTCGTTTAATCTGTGATATTTACAATGCTGATGGTACTCCATTTGATGGCGACCCACGTAACAACTTAAAACGTGTGTTAAAAGAAATGGAAGCATTAGGATTCTCAGATTTCAATCTTGGACCAGAGCCAGAATTCTTCCTATTTAAAGTTGATGAAAAAGGAAATCCAACACTGGAATTGAACGATAACGGTGGATACTTCGACCTTGCGCCGATGGATCTAGGGGAAAACTGTCGTCGTGATATCGTTCTTGAACTTGAAGAAATGGGCTTTGAAATTGAAGCATCTCACCATGAGGTTGCGCCAGGTCAACATGAAATTGACTTTAAATATGCAAATGCAATTCGCTCATGTGATGACATTCAAACATTCAAGCTTGTTGTAAGAACGATTGCTCGTAAACATGGTTTACACGCAACATTTATGCCGAAACCATTATACGGTGTGAACGGTTCAGGTATGCACTGTAACTTATCACTATTTAAAAATGGTGAGAACGTATTCTTCGATCAAAACGGTGATTTACAATTAAGTGATGATGCTCGTCACTTCATCGCAGGTATTTTAAAACATGCGCCAGCATTTACAGCGGTAGCAAACCCAACTGTAAACTCTTACAAGCGTTTAGTACCTGGATATGAAGCTCCATGTTACGTAGCATGGTCTGCACAAAACCGTAGTCCATTAGTGCGTATTCCTGCATCTCGTGGTATTAGTACACGCGTAGAAGTACGTAGTGTTGACCCAGCTGCGAACCCGTATTTAGTAATGGCTACATTATTAGCAGCAGGTCTTGATGGAATTAAAAATAAATTAACTCCACCAGCTGCAGTAGACCGTAACATCTACGTAATGACAAAAGAAGAGCGTGAAGAAGCAGGTATCGTTGACTTACCAGCAACATTAGCGCAAGCGTTAGTTACTTTACAATCTAATGAAATCGTATGTGGCGCATTAGGTGATCATTTACTTGAGCACTTCATTGAAGCAAAAGAAATTGAGTGGGATATTTTCCGCACGCAAGTTCACCAATGGGAACGCGACCAATATATGTCTCTATATTAAGAGAGAAAAAAGCCCTAATACTACGGTATTAGGGCTTTTTCGTCATTTATCTACAGTGAAAAAACACGAATATTGTCGCATTTTTTTTAGTGTCATCAGGAAGTAATTTAGTGAAAATAATTTGTGTTGACTCGTTCTGTATAAAGAACTAAAATGGCATTAACTAGAAATGTTTGTATATTAAAAAGAATGAAAATATTGTTTTTTTCTTAAGTTTTCGATGTCAATTTCAAGTTGAAGCTCATTGGTTTTAAATGAGGAGGGAAGTTATGGATAAGGAAATAAATTTGAAAAATCTATTTACTATTATACGGAAAAGAATTTGGATCATTCTATTATTTACAACTCTCACAACAGTAGCAGGAGCGATGTATACTATATATGTAAAAACACCATTATATGCCTCTTCAGCAAGAGTTATTGTTCAAGCTAATGCTGAAACGATGAATACATTGAAAGCGATGGTAAATGAGCCTGTAATATTAGAAAAAGTGGCTGCTGAATTGAATATTAACAGATCTGCAGGTGCATTAAGTGGACAAATAAGTACAGAAAGTGTGCAAGGGTCCCAGATTATGAGAATAAATGTAGTGGATATAGATCCTGTGCTTGCTCATAAAATTGCAAATACTACAGCCGTTGTTTATAAGAAAGAAGTAGCGAATATACTGAATTTTAATAATGTGAGTATATTACCAGAAGACCCAGTTCAAAAAAATTCTATGCCTATAAATATAAATCACTTTAAGACGATACTAATTGCATTCTCTATAGGTATGGTGCTCAGTATTGGATTCATTTTTTTATTGGATTCACTTGATGAGAGAATCCAATCGGAACGGCGAATTGAACAATTGTTAGATGTCCCTGTTTTGGGCGGAATATCTAAAATGAATAGAAAAAATGTGAAAGACAAATTCAGTAAAAAAAATACGGTATTATTGGGGGAGGGAACGGAGTGGCTTACAAAAATAGACGAAAAACAAATAAAGTTAAAGGAGAAAGTATAATTGTACATACCGCTCCAAGATCGAAAATTTCGGAGCAGTATCGTTCGCTTCGAACAAACCTTCAATTATCTTCATCTATTCATAAAAGCAGAACTATAGTTATTACTTCTCCGAGGTATGGTGAAGGAAAATCAACGATTACAGTTAATTTAGCAGTCTCAATAGCACAAAAAGGTGAAAAAGTATTGGTAATAGATGCAAATTTACGAACACCAACGATTCATGAAATGTTTGGAGTAGAAAATACAATTGGATTAATTGATATATTGAACGGAAAAACAACTTTAGAGGGCGCCGTGAAAAAAACAGAGATGGAAAGTCTGGATGTATTAACTAGCGGACCGGTACCAGTCAATCCATCCGAAGTACTTAGTTCGAGTGCAATGGATATGTTAGTTCAAAAGGCAATGGAACGATATGATATTATATTATTTGATTCTTCTCCTGTACTAGAAGTAACAGATACAAGTGTATTGGCTGATAAGTGTGAAGGTGTATTATTGGTGATACGTTATAATCATACTGTGAATGAAGATGCGCTTGAAACGAAAAGGGCGTTAAGTTTTACGAAAAGTAGGATATTAGGTGCGATTTTGAATGGAAAAGTATAAATAACATAAATGGACTTTTAAAAAAATAATTTAATATCCCAATATTAAGATGTTTTTTATAAAGAATTTTTTAAAGAGCTACGATGTGGTGATGTCTCCTTACCGCTATCAACGGAGGCACTCGATTATGCTGTGGGTTGTGAAAACAACCTTAGATGCGAGTCATCAAGAGTGTAATGTGAGGCCGGGTTAGATGCCCATGTTTTATTAAAGTTTCTAACTATGTGCTTTTAATAAAGAGAATATAGTTAGAAACTTTAAATTTGAAAGAGTTAAGTATGGAATTGATTAAAGGAGGAAGTTACATGACGTATCGGCGGAGGATATCGTTATTGCTTTTAATGGATTCAATGATTGTGTTAAGTGCTATTTTCTTTAGTTATTTCTTTGTAAATGCTAGCTTTAGTGTTATCACTTTATCATCAATTATTAGCTCTATCACTCTATTAGTCAGTCATCATTTATTTGCTTTAATATATAAGTTGTATAATAAAGCTTGGGAATATGCAAGTATAGGAGAATTACTCATTATATGCAAAGTTGTTACATTTTCTATAATTGCTACAGCAGTTGTGCAGCAACTAATCATGCAAAAAATGTATTTTCGGCTGTTAGTTGTAACTTGGATGATTCATATTTTATTAATTGGTGGTTCACGTTTTATATGGAGAATGTACAGAGATATTTATTATGTAAAAAAGGGTGATAGAAAAAGAACGTTAATTGTTGGTGCGGGATCTGCTGGGACAATGGTTGCAAGGCAGTTGTTAAAGAATAGTGCTGCCGAATTAATGCCAGTCGCATTTATTGATGATAATGTAAAAAAACATAACCTTGATATTTGGGGTATTCCAGTAATTGGTGGTAAGAATCAAATTGAGTACGCTGTTAAAAAACTGAATATTGAAATAATAATTTTGGCAATTCCTTCATTAAACAAAAGAGAGCAAAATGTTATTTTGAAAAGATGTTTAAAAACAGAAGTGAAAACTCAAATTCTTCCGATGTTAGAAGACTTAGTAACGGGTAAAGTATCGGTGAACGAATTCAGAGATGTTCAAGTAGAAGATTTATTAGGGCGCGATCTTGTAGAGCTTGATGTGGATGTTATTTCAGATTATATAACTAACAAAGTTATTTTAGTTACTGGTGCAGGAGGTTCAATTGGTTCGGAAATTTGTAGACAAATTGCAAAATTTAGGCCGAAAAGGTTGATTTTACTAGGGCATGGGGAGAACAGTATTTATTCTATAGAAATGGAATTAAACAGAAAATATGGAGGTATGAAAGGCACGTTTATTCCTGAAATCGCAGATATACAAGATGAAAAAAAGATGAATTTAATAATGAATAAACATCTTCCAAATGTTGTATATCATGCAGCTGCACATAAACATGTACCACTAATGGAGAATAATCCTGAAGAGGCTGTTAAAAATAATTTGATTGGAACTATGAATGTATCAGAGGCAGCGAGAGCACATGGAGTAGGAACGTTTGTTATGATTTCCTCTGATAAAGCTGTGAACCCGACGAGTGTTATGGGAGCAACAAAGAAATTAGCTGAGATGGTAATTCAACATAAAGATAAAATAAGTCATACAAAGTTTGTTACTGTACGCTTTGGGAATGTCTTAGGAAGTAGAGGGAGTGTTATACCTTTATTTAAGAAGCAAATTCAAAATGGTGGACCAGTTACAGTTACTCATCCTGATATGGTTCGGTATTTTATGACAATCCCGGAAGCATCAAGACTCGTAGTGCAAGCTGGTGCTTTAGCTAAAGGTGGAGAGATTTTTGTATTGGACATGGGAGAACCAGTGAAAATAGTCGACCTTGCCAAAAATCTTATTCGATTATCAGGAAATTCTGTGGATGAAATAGGAATAGAATTTACTGGTATACGCCCAGGGGAGAAACTTTTTGAAGAATTACTAAAAGAAGATGAAATGAATGAAAAGCAAATTCATCCGAGGATTTACGTAGGACAAGAAATGAATGTTCGTATAGAAGAAATTGAAGAGTTTATTTCAAGTTATACAGATTTAAACGAAGTAGAATTAAGAAAACGATTGTTAAAGTTAGTAAATCAGCGTAAAACTTTAAAACTGTTAATACCTGTATCAGGTTAATAGAAAAAATTTATATAAGACGGGTGCGTGGGATGGTGTCTAAAAAAGTTCTGCTTTGTGCAACTGTAGATTATCATTTTAAGGCTTTTCATTTACCGTATTTGAAATGGTTTTCAGAACAAGGATGGGAAGTACATGTTGCAGCGAATGGGAATATACATCTTCCGTACGTAACTCGAAAATATAATATTCCTATTCAAAGGTCACCTCTTAGTATACAAAACCTCCACGCATATAAAAAACTAAAATCAATTATTGGTCAAAATAAATATCATATCATTCATTGTCATACGCCTATGGGAGGAGTAATTGCTCGTTTAGCTGCTCAGAAAGCCAGGCGGCAAGGAACGAAAGTCGTATATACAGCACATGGATTTCATTTTTGTAAAGGAGCACCATTCATAAATTGGCTTCTATATTATCCAATTGAAAGAAGTTTAGCAACTAATACGGATTGTCTTATAACAATTAATCAAGAAGATTACAATTTAGCAGTTAAACATCGTTTTCAAGCGAAAGATATTAAATTCGTTCATGGTGTAGGGGTAGATATAAAGCGATTTGCCCCTGTAACTGAAACTGAAAAGCAAGAATTAAAACTACAATTTGGCTATAATCCACAAGATTTTTTAATGTTTTCTGCTGCTGAATTTAATAAGAATAAAAATCAAAGCTTTTTAATCCATGTATTAGCACAATTGAAAAATGAAATGCCACATGCGAAGCTTTTGCTTGCTGGCGAAGGACCGTTAATGGAAGAGTGCAAAAAAATAGCTACTCAACTAGGAGTGACTAACATGGTTCATTTTCTCGGTTACAGAAATGATATAGCTTCCTTACTACAGATGTGTGATCTTGCGGTTGCATCTAGTTACAGGGAAGGTTTGCCAGTTAATATTATGGAAGCCATGGCTTGTGGACTTCCGGTTGTAGCTACTGATAACCGGGGACATAGGGAATTGATTATTAACAATAAAAATGGTTGGATTGTAGATCGTGATGATATAAAAGCAATGGCTGACAGGATAAAGGGTATTTCTATAAATCCTAAAGTATTAGCTCAGATGGGGCAGTATGGATGTACTATTATTAAAAATCAATATTCAGTAAATGAAGTGTTAAAAGAGAAAAAAGAAATTTATACAACATTTATGGGGGAAATGGAGGATTTAAATTGGGCACTCCATTAAGAGTATTACATGTAGTCGTAAATATGAATAGAGGCGGAGCGGAAACTTTAATTATGAATTTATATCGCAATATAGATCGTTCCAAAGTTCAATTTGATTTTTTAACATGTAAAGAAGGAGTGTTTGATGAAGAAATAGTAAAGTTGGGCGGAAAAGTTCATAGAATTCCATATGTTACGGATGTTGGTCATAGAGGCTATATAAAGGCATTAAATACCTTCTTTAGCTCTCATCCGCAATATAAAATCGTTCATTCACATATGGATAAAATGAGTGGATTGGTACTTCGTTCAGCTAAAAAAGCAAGGGTGCCAGTTAGGATTGCACATAGTCACAATACTAGTAGTGAAGGTGGTGCTACTGCAAAAATCTATAAATGGTATGCAGGAAAATCTATAGGTACATGTGCAACGCATTTGTTAGCATGCTCAAATGCAGCTGCGAGATGGTTATTTGCAGATAAAGCTGATACAGCTAGAATCTTAAAAAATGGAATTGATTGTGATAGATTTTTGTTCATTCCAGAAATGAGAAAACATGTAAGAGAAGAATTACAGCTTGAGCAAGACGCTCTTGTTATTGGCCATGTTGGAAGATTTGCTCATCAAAAAAATCATGCTTACCTTATAGAAGTATTTGCGCAGTTAACTCGATTTAGGCCGAATTCAATTCTTTTATTAGCTGGCGAAGGGCCACTTCGTATGGAAATTGAAAATCAAGTGAGGGAATTAAATTTGGAGAAGCATATAAGGTTTCTTGGGATACGAGCTGATATAGAAAGGATACTTCAAGCATTTGATGTATTTGTTTTTCCATCCATACATGAGGGATTGCCACTTACTCTCATAGAGGCGCAAGGAGTTGGTTTGCCTTGTATTATATCGGATGCTATTACGAAAGAAGTGGATTTGGGAATGAATCTAGTTGAACATGTTCCTCTAGCAGATAAAATGGCTTGGATAGAAAAAATGAAAAATATAGAAATTAGTAATTTTCCGAGGGAAATACCAGCTCAAGTATTTTTGGAGAAAGGCTACGATATAAAACATACGGCAGAATTAACTCACGACTATTATTCCGTACTTTCGAGGTGAGTAATTTGGAGAATTTAACGATTTTCACCCCTACTTATAATAGAGCATATTGTCTTACAAATTGTTATGAGAGTTTAAAACGTCAAACATGTAAGAATTTTATTTGGTTAATAATAGATGATGGATCTAGTGATAACACAAAAGAATTGGTGGATAGCTGGATTGCTGAAAAATATATAAAAATTATGTATCATTGGCAACAAAATCAAGGGATGCATGGTGCTCACAATACAGCATACGAAATGATTGATACGGAGTTAAATATTTGTATTGATTCTGATGATTATATGCCAGACGATGCTGTAGAAAAAATCCTTTCTTTTTGGAGTAGATATGGGAATGATGAAGTTAGTGGGATAATTGGATTGGATTTGTATACAAATGGGCAAATAATTGGCTCAAAGTTACCAGAAAACCTTAAATATTCCACGTTGTTTAATCTTTACAACAAACATGGTGTCACAGGTGATAAAAAATTGGTCTATCGCACAGAATTGACTAAGAAATATCCATACCCAATTTTTAAAAATGAAAAATATGTTGGGTTAGCATATAAATATTATATGTTAGATCAGCAGTATGAGATGTTACTGATGAACGAACCTCTTTGCTATGTTGAATACATGCCTGACGGTTCATCAATGAATATGCTAAATCAATATCGTAAAAATCCAAGAGGTTTTGCTTTTTATCGTAAGGAACTTATGAAATTACCATTTACTAATCGAGTATTCAAGTATAGGCAAGCTGTACATTATGTATCTAGTAGTTTTATAGCGAAAAATAAAAGATTTATGCAAGAGTCGCCATGCAAAGGTCTTACGATTTGCGCATTGCCATTTGGAGTTATTCTTTATAGTTACATTACAATGAAAACAAGAATGGAAGTAAATATATAGGGATTTACTTAGTAAGTAAATGAGAGGACATAATAATGACTATACTTTGGATGAATCTTTTTATCGTATTCATACTCGCATTTTTTGCAAGGTATTTTGCTATACCTGTAACTAATAATTTTACATTGATAAAGCCAAATAGATTATTGGTTTTAATGGCGGCTCTATCACTTGTATTGGTAGCGGGACTTCGGAATAATATTGGGGATACTTATTTTTATATGCATGCATATAAAATAACGGAGTTTAATTGGGAGTATGTTCAAACTAACAAAGACATGGGCTTTAATATTTTTCAAATGGTTTTGAAAAAATATGCGGATGATCCTCAAATAATGGTTTTTACTACAGCATTGATAACAAATGTACTCATTGTAGCAACACTATATAAATATTCAAGACTAATTGAATTGAGTTTATATGTTTATATTACGTCGGGTATGTATTTAACATCAATGAATGGGATTAGGCAATATTTAGCCGCTGCAATTATTTTTGCTGCCACAAAATATATTTTTGAAGGAAAATGGAAAAAATATATGGCAATTGTATTATGCGCATCAACATTTCATGCAAGTGCATTAGTTCTTATGCCAATCTACTTTTTTGTAAGAAAAAAAGCCTGGTCAGGAACGACATATTTGCTTCTTTTTTTAGCAGTATGTGTAGTTATAGGTTTTAATCAGTTTTCGGAAGTTTTATTTTCGGCAATTGGAAATACTCAATATGGTCAATATAAGGAATTTCATGAAGGTGGTGCCAATATACTTAGGGTTGCTGTGAGTATAGTGCCAATTATACTGGCTTACCTTGGGAAAGATAAAATGAGGGCGTTATTCCCTGAAAGTGATTATATTGTAAATATGTCTATATTAGGTCTTGTTTTTATGATTATTTCAACACAAAATTGGATATTTGCTAGATTCTCCATATATTTTGGATTGTATCAGTTAATATTAATTTCTTGGGTTGTGAAGTCATTTACAGATAAAGATCAAAAGTTGATTTATTATGCAGTTCTAGTGTGCTATTTTATTTATTTTGTATATGAACATGTAATTACTCTGGGAATTATCTATAAGAGTAACCTACTTTGATAATAAAGTGCAAGATGCTGGGAGAGGATTGTTAAATGGGGATAGATTCTAAGCTTAGACCTAAAAATAAAAAGAAGGTTTTACACATTGTCAGCGCTCTGAATCGCGGGGGAGCTGAAACGTTACTAATGAATATATATAGGAAAATAGATAAGAGGCAGCTTCAGTTTGATTTTGTATCTCATCGAAATGAGAAAAATGATTATGAAGATGAAATAATGGCGTTAGGTGGAAGAATATATAAGGTACCTAGTTTAGGACAAATAGGACCTTTTTCCTATGTTAAAGAACTTGTGAAAATTATGTCGGATAATCAATATGAAGTTGTACATGCACATACGGATTATCAAGGTGGTTTCGTTGCTGTAGCGGCAAAAATAGCTGGTATAAAAAAGAGGATTTGTCATTCGCATAGTAATAATTGGCCACAAGACTCTGGAATAAAAGCAAGAGTTATCCTAAAGGTTTTGCAATCTATTATTAAATATGCTGGAACTAATTATTGTGCGTGCAGCGTTGAAGCAGCACGTTTTTTATTTGGCGAAAGGATGCTTCATAGTGAGAGGATAGAACTAATTAAAAACGGTATAGATATTAATCAATTTACTGATATAGACGCTGGGAGTAGTGTCAGCGTAAGAAGGGAACTTAATATACCGAATGCAACAAAATTAATAGGACATATAGGAAGTTTTTCAGAGTCAAAGAATCATATTTTTATCCTAAAAGTTTTAAAGCAAATTTTAAAACGAGATTCAAATTTTGTTGCTATTTTAGTAGGAGATGGCCCGTTAAGGATTTCTATTGAATTAAAAGCAAAGCAATTAGGGATTTTTGAAAATATTAGATTTTTGGGGGTTAGGAAGGATATTCCACGACTCATGAAGAGTTTTGATGTTTTTATTTTTCCTTCTTTGTTTGAGGGGTTTGGTATTGTAACTTTAGAAGCGCAATCTGCAGGTGTACCATGTGTTGTAGCAGATACGCTACCTAATAATACTGATATGGGGTTAGGGATAATGTCATTTGTTGACTTAGATGAAGAAATTGAAATATGGTGTAAAGAAATTTATAAAGCCTTGTTAAAAGAAAGACCTGACAGGGAATTCATAATTAACAATATATCGAAATTAGGCTTTGATATTAACGATAACATTTACGAGTGGCTATCGTTATATGGAATTGTGCGCAAGGAAGAAATAGGATAATCTAATTTATTTTCATTTTATATGTCTGATGTATAAGGAGATTTGTTGAGCGTAACAGCAAAATACAAATATAAAATGAGGAAGAGAAATCAATAATAGATTTTGTGAGGTATCCTATAATGAAAAAGAAAAGAATATTAATTACATCTTTTGATATGGAAATTGGTGGAGTAGAAAGAAGTTTGATTGGTTTATTAAATACAATTGATTACAGTAAGTATGATATAGATTTAATGTTATTTAAACATGAAGGTGGATTTTTCTCTTTACTACCTAAAGAGCCGAATTTATTAGAGGAATTGCAACAATATACTACTTTTAGAAAATCAATTAAGCAGATATTACAAGAAGGGCATTACTCAATTGGGATTACTAGGATAGTAGGGAGAATTATGGGCGTTATGCATGGGCGATATGTAAATAGTAAAGAACCTGGATACTTCGTCATTCAATATGGATGGAGAATATCTCTTCCATTTCTTCCAAAGTTGAGAGAAGAGTACGATGTTGCGATAAGTTTTTTATGGCCGCATTATTTTATAGGGGATAAAGTTCGAGCGAAAAGAAAAATTGGGTGGATTCATACTGATTATTCGAACATACAACTTAACAAAGAAATGGAATGTAAAATGTGGAGGAAAATGGATGATATTGTGGCGGTTTCCGAAAGTTGTAGAGATACATTCCTGAATAGTCTGCCTTATATTAATAAAAAGGTGCAAGTGATAGAAAATATAATAGATTCTGAATTTGTTCGCGAACAATCTAATGAAGGAGATATTACTCAGGAAATACCAATAAATAGAGAGCGAATCAAGTTAGTTACTGTTGCTAGACTTTCTCATGCTAAGGGAATTGATGACGCTATATATGCGCTTAGAAAACTATTAGATCAAGGGTATGATATCGAGTGGTACATAGTTGGATATGGGCCTCAAGAAGCGGAACTTAAATTGTTGATAGATAAATTAGGACTTCAAGATGAATTTGTTTTACTAGGTAAGAAGATTAATCCGTACCCGTACATAAAAGCATGTGATATTTATGTACAACCTTCTAGATACGAAGGGAAGGCAGTAACAGTTCGGGAAGCGCAAATTCTTAAGAAACCAGTATTAATAACTAATTTTTCAACTGCCAAAAGTCAGCTGGAGAACGGGGTAGATGGATATATTTGTCCAATGGGTATAAAGGGAATTGTCGAAGGAATAAAAAAAATGATTGATGATGTTGAATTCAGAAGTGAAATTGTTAATAATGTAAGCCAAAAAAATTATGGTAATGAAATAGAAGTGGAAAAGATATATAGGTTAATTGAATTAGAATAGATTAAGTTATAAAACTAAAAAATCTTTTACTATTTATAAAAGATACTTGGGGGAATTATTTTTATGGAGAATGTTTTAGTATTAGATACATCGGTAGGTTCTCTTAACAAGGGTGACGATATAATAATGAAGTGTGTAAAGCATCATCTTTCTGATATAACTAAAAATGCATATGTTTTAACATTACCTACTCATGTTTCACCTTTTCATTGGTACCAAGTAGCGAGAAAATCAAATAGGGTAAAGATTTATAGTGATGCGAAATATAAGTTTGTAGGTGGTTCGAATTTGCTAGCAATGGATATGTTTACGCACTTTCCGCAGTGGAATATTAATATATTTAATTATGGTCCTTTAAAGGGGAGTGTTCTGGTTGGAGTTGGTGCAGGAAAAGGGAATAAAATAAATCCCTATACAAAAATGTTATATAGAAAAGTTTTATCACATGAATATATACATAGCGTTAGAGATGAAAGAACAAAAAAAATTTTAGAAGAAATGGGCTTTAAAGCTCTAAATACTGGTTGTGCAACTTTGTGGTCTTTTACGCATGATTTTTGTAGGGGAATTCCAAGTGGAAAATCGGAATCGGTTGTTTTTACACTAACCCATCATTCTAAAAATCGTGAAAAAGATCAATTATTGATAGATACACTTAACAAAAGTTATGAAAATGTCTATTTTTGGATACAAGACGCTGATGATTTTGAATATTTAAAAACTTTAGAGGGTATACAGGACATAAAAATTATACCTCCTACTATAGAGGCGTATGAAAAAATCCTAAATACAGCCGTCGATTATATTGGAACACGTTTACATGGCGGCATATTTGCTATGCGTCATAAAAAACGTGCAATAATTATCTCCATAGATGAAAGAGCTAAGGGGATGGGCGAAACGTATAATTTAAATCTGATTGATAGGGAAGATTTAAATAATCTTGAAAAAATGATAAATTCAGAGTTTATCACGGATGTTCAAGTGAATTTTGATGTAGTAAATCAATGGTTAAAACAGTTCTCTAATTAATAAATGTACTTTGATAAAAATGGCGATTTATTAGGAGGCTCAAATGAATAGTATAATTCTCGATAAAATTGTCTTAAGAAATAATAGAGTTGATTATTCTTTTAGTATTAAGGGGGATTTACAAAAGTATTTTAAGACAAGTAATCATATGTTTCTTGAATATAACTATGATGTATCTGATATCCCTTTAAGTATTTTGGCTATTCCGTTTGTTGCAAATGTAGTTCCTCTTGTATGGATTACTAATTCAACAATAGTAATAAATGAACTAGATAAATCTTTTTATATTTGTTTAAATAATATAAAAAATGCATATCAAAACATGTTTCCTGGTGTGAAATTTAAAGGATCCGTGGATGTAGGAGAAATTATTGATAATGTTTACATTCCGGAATTTGAAGCGGCATCTTTATTTAGTGGGGGATTAGATGCACTTACTACATTTATAAGAATAAAAGATAAAAACCCCTTGCTAGTTACTGAATATGGATGGCATGAAAATGAAATAGAGGGTAGTAAAGTATGGGAGGCAGATAAAGAAAATGCCATAAATTTTGTAAAGGATAATGGACTAGAAAATATTTTTATACAATCCAACTATGGGACCTTTATAATTGCAGGGAACATTGACCATGATTTTAGAGAAAAGTTAAACGATACATGGTGGCATGGATT
The DNA here is from genome assembly GCF_044908245.1 of Bacillus sp. RC242. Lineage (NCBI taxonomy): Bacteria > Bacillati > Bacillota > Bacilli > Caryophanales > Bacillaceae > Bacillus > Bacillus sp. RC242. The sequence continues at coordinate 612,482 of NZ_JBIYCZ010000002.1, read as the reverse complement.
GCATCATGGTCTAGCGATAATATCTGCAGCTATTCCAATAGCTTTTAAACTTAAGATAAAATGTATATACATTGCAAGCTCTAATTCTCCATTATATCAAGTTACTTGTGCATCTGATCCAACTGTGGATAATGAAATAAAATATGCATCTGGAACAGTATTTCATGATGGATACGAACTTACTAGGCAAGAAAAGATTAAAGTTGTTGTGGACCATTATTCAGCTAGTAAAGAACCTGTTAATATCAGGGTATGTTTTAAAAATGAAGAAAATTGTTGTAAATGTGAAAAATGTTTAAGAACAATTATGGGAATTATTGCTGAAGGGAGAGATCCTCGTGAATATGGTTTTAATATTCCAAGTAATCTTTATCAGTACGTTAAAACTTCTTTAAATAGTGAGGTGAAGTTTTTTACTAATACATTCATTGAAATGTATTGGAATTTAATCCAAGTGCGAATGAAACAAAATTGTGATTGTATTACAGATAAAAATTTACTAAATTGGTTTCTAGATTATGATTTCAAGGCGCAACGAAGAAAAGCGTTATTAAAATACAGGATAACAAAGTTTTTCCCTATTTTAAAGAGGAAGATTAGTGCCAAATTTAGTAGAGTGGGTACGCAAAACAACTAAAATATAGAAGGTATTACGATGAGAATACAAAATTCCTTAAAAAATATTTTATTCGGTTTGTCTGGACAAATAATTAGTATTGGCATGGGATTTGTTGTTCGAACTGTTTTTATTTATACACTCGGTATAGAATATTTAGGTGTGGATGGGCTTTTTACAAGTATACTATTGATGTTTTCCCTAGCTAATTTAGGCTTTGATACAGCTATAATTTATAGTTTATATAGGCCATTAGCTGAGAAGGATATCTATAAAATACAGGCATTAATGAATTTATATCAAAAAGCATACAGATTAATAGGAGTAGTAGTCTTATTATTAGGGTTATCTCTATTACCATTTCTTGATTATTTAGTGAATGCAGATACTATGATTAAAGACATTAACATTATCTATCTTTTATTTTTAATAAGTTCGGTGTCATCATATTATTTTGTATATAAGCAATCTATTATTATTGCTGATCAAAGTAACTATATCATTTCTAAAATACACACTTTGTTCATAATTATATCTAACGCATTACAAATTGTTTTATTAATAATTATTAGTGATTACATTGTAGTACTGATAGTTCAATTAACATTGAAAGTAATTGAGAATGTATATATTGCAAATAAGGCAAATAAATTATATCCATTTTTAAAAGAAAAAAATAATGCGAAATTATCTAAGGCAGACAGACGAGAGTTTTTTGAGAATTTGTATTCCTTGTTACTATATAAAATTAGTGGTGTAGTAATTAATGCAACAGATAATATAATTATATCGAAATTCATTGGAATTATTTGGGTTGGTGTGTATTCAAATTATTTGTTGATCTTAAATACATTAAATACCTTATTAGGCTATTTGTTTTATTCTATCACTGCTAGTGTTGGAAATTTGAATGTGAAAGAAAATGCAGAAAAAAAATATTTTATTTTTCGTGTAATTAACTTTTTTAATTTTTGGATATATGGATTTTGTACAGTTTGCCTTTGGAATTTGATAAATCCATTTATAACACTCTGGTTAGGTGAGGAATATGTGTTTAATAAGTATGTATTATTTTTCATATTACTTAATTTTTTCACTTCAGGAATGCAAAATACAACTACAATTTTTAGAGAAACCACAGGTTTATTTAAAAAAGGGAAGTATAGACCTATCATAGCGGCAATTATAAATATTGTAGTTTCTATAATTCTCGCGAAACAAATAGGAATAGCAGGAGTGCTTTTAGGGACTGTTATTAGTAGATTATGTACTTACTTTTGGTATGATCCTTATATTATATTTAAAATGATTTTTAAAAAATCTGTAAAAGTATATTTTATTAGATATATTTTGTTTGTAGTGCTTGTATTATTTTCTGTTATAGCAACGGATTTTATTGGTTATATTTTTCACATAAATATATTTATGGACATGGTAATACGTAGTATTTTGTGCCTGATTATTCCGAATTTGATCTTTTGGATGGTATTTAAAGAGGCGGAAGAGTATAGATATTTCCTTAATTTAACCCGAATATTAATAAAAAAAATAAAGTCGAAAATATTAACTCGGAAAGTTTCGAATGATAATTATCCATAAATTATTATTTTATTTTTTCCATATCACAGTAAAGAATGCTTTATTTACGGAAGAGATTTTAGGTTGTTCTGAAAATAATAGTAGGGGAGTTATGTATAAAGAGCATAGTGTCTTTTTAATAAAATTGTAAGTTTAAATAGTATAAATAAAAGGGTATTGAAATAAAAACAGCTAGTAAGAATAGATCTATTTAGGAAGGAGAAAGGAATTGTGAAAAGACTTTCTAAATAATGGATCTCTAAAAAAAATAAAAAGTGATGTTACTTCTCTTATATCCAATCAATTTACCTTATGAAACATAAGATGTAGAAAAGCAAAAAAGAGGTGTGAATTGATGTGGAGAAGAAGGGATAATCTTGGGAATTTGAATGATTTAGATTTGGTGTCCAAGCCTCCTTTTCATAATGACATTTTAACTTATGATAGTACGCAATTAAAATGGATTCCAAAATCATTTGAAGCTACAAATTCTACAAGTATATATGTATTAGAATTAGATAGATGGGATGTTAAGAATGATGGGACTGATGCTATCAATACTTCCAAAGGTATTAATAATGCTTTAGTTTGGGCGGCTCAACAAGGTTATACGGAAGTTGTGTTACCTAGAGGAATATATTTGATTGATAAACAAACACCCATCGAACCACCAAGTCATTTAACTTTGAATCTAAACGGTTCAACATTAAAAATGGAAACAAATAATTTGACTGGATATGCAATTATAAGTTTTCGTAGAAATCAAGTATATTCTAGGATAACAAATGGTATTATCCAAGGAGATAGATATACACATGATTATTCTAGTGGGGGAACACATGAGGCAGGGTACGGCATTGAATTGGGGAGTTTTACTCCACCTGCTGATGGGGGGAACAATACACGGTTTGTATCTTTAGATAATCTAGATATTTTAGATTGTACAGGAGATGCCATTACACTGAACAGTACTTTTGGGCAGATTTCACCTTTTCCTACAGCATTAGCAAGTTCATTTGAACAGGGAGCAATTAATACAACAGATGGTTCATTAGTAAGTAGTACAACAAAGATACGTTCCAATTTGCAAATTGATATGACCCAAGTGGCTATTGTAAAGTATGGTTACTTTGGATTATATGGAAATGGATTTGGAGCATTGGGTTCTGAAATAAAATGCGATTATTATGATGTCATTTTTTACACTTCAAATAATATATTTTTATCTTCAAAAACCAATGTACAATTCTTTGATGAAGTAGAAGTCCCTAATGGAGCAAGTTATGCTAAAATTGTTTTGCATCAAGGGAATGTTCCTGCTCCTGCAAATTGTTTAATAAATGTTCGGGTGCCTTCTTTTTCACAATATACTTATATAGAAAAATGTAATTTACATGATTGCCGTAGACAAGGGATTAGTGTATGTGGGGCAAAGAATGTATATATTCGAGATAATGATATTCATCACATCGCAGGTACCAATCCACAAAGTGGACTAGATATTGAAGATGGATATGATTTAAATCAATATATATACATTGAAAGAAATAATTTTCATGATAATAAAAATTATAATATTATTGTTGTAAATGGGAAATTTATCTATATATCGAATAATTCTATTATGAATACCATTTCAAATGCTTATGTTGGGCTATCTATTAATGGTGGTGCAGATAGGGTAATCGTAACAGGGAATAATATCCGATTAACCAAGGTCTCTTTGTTAGGAGATGTTATTTTTTCCAATAATTATGTATACGGAGCGCAAGTAAATGTTCAAGGTGTATATGTAAATCGACCTATTAATATATTAGATAATCATTTTTCTAATAGTAAAATGATTATTGATACCCCCTTTCCATATGCGGTTAAAGTTGATTCCTGTCGCTTTATAAACGATGCAGATAAACTAAATTCCTTGTCATCATTGTATCAGTGGACATTAGAGATGAAAAATGAGCCGCAAACTATCTCAAATTGTATATTTGAAGGACAAGACGTTTTGTATTTAAATTATGTACCAGTAGGAACAGTTAAATCAGGATGGATATTTGAAAATATTATATTTAATAATGTTAAAAACCCAACCTTAGTTGCAGGGACATATACAAATTGCTTTTTTAAGGACGTCACCTTTTTGGGGATAACAAGTACAGGAAGCACTTTAGAATTAAAAGATTGCAAGTTCTTTAGTATAGATAGAAATAACACGTTATTTACAGTGAATAACCTCAAAGCATTCAAGATGATGGATTGTCATATAGAAAAACCAAATGGTACGGTCTTGAATATTCAAAATGTATCTGATGAAATAGTGTTAGGGGGAAATACTATAAAAATTACAAATGATACTCTTCAGAGAGCTATTATTGTTTTGGATGCAGCGTTTACTGGTAAGCAAGTGATAATTCAAAATAATATTATAAATTCCACAAATTTGATGCAAGTTGGGATAGATAATAGAACAACGAGTATTACACCCCTAGTAGTAATTCAAAACAACGTGTTGAATAATGCGAAAATTACAATTACAGGGAGGGAATTTCTGCAAGGGAATATAGTTAATGGTGTAATAGATCCAAATTAATGCATGGTGATAATTAAATTTGAATAGTTTCAAAAAATTATGAGAAATGAAGTAGAGTGGCTCTTAATAAATATGTCCATAAAGTATTATATAATGGTACATGGAAGGATTTTGTCCAATGTAATTATTCGAAATAGTCTAATTCCTAATAGATAATAGGTTTATTGACTTTTAGTTACTACTATAGAATAGAGAAAAGCTATTATGTTTTTTATAAACATAATAGCTTTTTATTATTACGTTAACTGCATACTAAAAAATAGTGTGTAGGAGAATTTTTAAATAATAAATGGATTTTTTAATATACTACTAAGCGTTGTTTATAAAACTGTGTTTGTGAATATATTTTTTGAGATTTTTACAGTGTGTAATAGTCTCTTGGATAAGCATTTGGAAAAATATATTTTGCACCTATGTGTATTGCTTTCTTCTACTTATTAAGTTTTAAAGCTGTGTACTATAGAAAATGTTTGCAGGTGATAAGTAAAGAGAAATTGAATACAATTCTTTAATTACAACTTAAGAATACTTGATTTCAATCCGTAATGAATACTTTGTAGATTATTTAACTTTGGAAAAGCATTTGTAATAATTTAAGATGGGGGAATGATTGGTAATGAAGAGACTGTTTGATATCTTTATTTCTTTATTATTATTAATTTGCTTTTTTTTCGTTATTCTTTTAGTAGCAATTATAGTTAAAACTCAGATAGGATCACCCATTTTATTTAGACAACAACGTCCAGGGTTACATGGAAAATCTTTTTATCTTTATAAATTTCGTACGATGACCAATGAGCGAGATCGTAATGGGGAGCTGTTACAAGATCACGCTAGATTAACTAAAGTTGGAAAATTTCTTAGAAAATATAGTTTAGACGAATTACCACAATTAATAAATGTGCTAAAAGGTCAATTAAGTTTGGTGGGCCCCCGCCCATTATTAATAGAATATATGCCTTTATATTCGAAAGAGCAAGCTAAAAGGCATAATGTAAGACCCGGAATCACTGGATGGGCTCAAGTTAATGGAAGAAATAGTATCTCATGGGATGAGAAATTTAAATTAGATGTATGGTATGTTGAGAATCAAAGTTTTCTTTTAGATTTGAAAATTTTATATCTAACTTTTAGTAAGGTTTTAAAGTCGGAAGGGATAACAAATAATAAGCATGTGACTATGCCAGTTTTTAAGGGGGGAATCGAGCATGGGGGGGAATAAAATGAATATTTTGTTTACTAGTTCTGGTAGGAGGGTCACCTTAATTAAAAAATTTAAGGAAGTACTTAAACAAGAAGGAATCAAAGGAAAAATCTTTACTGCAGACTTAAAAGAAACTGCTCCTACCATTTACTTTAGCGATAAGCATTTTATTGTTCCGCGTGTAAATGAAGAGGGATATATAAATGAATTATTAAAAATATGTAAATCTGAAATGATAAATCTAATAATCCCGTTAATTGATACGGAATTAACCCTTATGGCTAATAATTCGAAGGTTTTCGAGGGTATTGGTGTAAAAGTATTAGTTTCTAGTATGGAATTAAATAAGATTGCTAATAACAAAAAATACACATATAACTTTTTTGCATCTAATAATATACCAACACCTAGAGTATATAGTGATGAAGAGATTGGAAGAAAAGAATATCAATTTCCACTATTAATTAAACCTTATGATGGCAGTTCTAGTAAAGGTGTAACAAAAATAATGAATGAAAAGGAATTGGAATTTTTTAAGGATTATATACCTAACGCTATGATACAAGAGTATGTTTCAGGAGAAGAATACACTATAGATGTCATGGTAGATTTCTGTGGGAATATAAAAACAATCGTTCCTAGATTGCGTATAGAGACACGAGCAGGTGAGGTAAGTAAAGGTATGACCAAGAAGGATTTTGATATCATCCAAGCAGCAGAAACTGTAATAAAAGCTCTTCCTAATCCTATTGGGTGTATTACTTTACAATGTTTTAAAAAGGAGGATGGACAAATTACGTTTATTGAAATAAACCCTCGTTTTGGAGGAGGAATACCACTATCAATAGAAGCAGGAGCGAATTTTCCACTTTGGACAATTAAAATGTGTCAGGGGGAAGTCTTTATAGATAAGGACTTTAATTGGAGAGAAAATTTAACAATGCTTAGATATGATGAAGCGGTTTTTATGGAGAGTATTTAAGATGATGATTAAAGCAATTGTTTTTGATATGGATGATACTTTATATAAAGAGAAAGATTATGTTGTAAGTGGTTTGAAAGCAGTGGATGATTGGATTAAAGAGAAGTATAAGAAAACCGGATTTTATAATATTGCAATTCAATTATTCGATTCGGGGGAAAGAAGGTTCGTGTTTAATGAAACACTAGAAAAGTTAAACATTCCTTACGATGAAAAATTGATTAGTAATTTGATAGAACAGTATAGGTTTCATAAACCAGATATTCAATTGTTGGATGAAGCGGATTGGGTACTAAATAATTTAGTTAATACCGTTAAAATAGGACTTATTTCAGACGGATATTTAGTTGCCCAAGAAAAGAAAATTAATGCATTAAAGTTAAAAGAGAGATTTCATTCGATAATTCTCACTGATGAGCTGGGAAAAGAATATTGGAAGCCGAGCCAAATTCCTTATGAAAAGATAAGTAAGGAACTACAGGTGCCTCATCAGCAATGTGTCTATATAGGAGATAATTTAAGTAAGGATTTTATAACAGCCAAGAAATTGAAATGGTTAACGATCCATATTAATAGAGAAGGTGGAATTCACCATAATCTTATAGTTGAGCAAGCTTATAAAGCACATTATACAATTGATAATTTAAGGAGATTATCTGATATATCTGTATTAAAGCATATGTTTTTAGATACATAGTATTTAAATATGTATAAAGGATGTGTTTACATGCACACAGTTCAGCATAAAAAGCGAATTTACCTTTCCTCTCCGCACATGAGTAGGAATGAACAAAAATATATTCAAAATGCATTTGATACAAACTGGATTGCCCCTCTTGGCCCAAATGTAGATGAATTCGAAAGAGAACTTGCATCTTTTGTAGGAGTGAAAGGTGGGGCTGCAGTTAGTTCAGGTACGGCTGCTATTCATTTGGCTTTGAGACTATTAGATGTTAAAAAGGGAGATACAGTGTTTTGTTCAAGTTTTACTTTTGTAGCGAGTGCGAATCCGATTGTTTATTTGGGAGCTGAACCGGTGTTTATTGACTCGGAACCAGAAACATGGAATATGTCACCGCAAGCGCTAGCGCTTGCATTATATGATGCTAATAAAGCAGGGGAATTACCGAAAGCTGTCATTCTTGTTCATTTATATGGTCAGAGTGCTAAGTTAGATGAAATTCTTTCGCTCTGTAATCAATATGATGTTCCTATAATCGAGGATGCAGCAGAATCTCTAGGTTCTACATATAAAGGAAAAGCAAGCGGTACATTTGGTAGGTTTGGTGTTTATTCATTTAATGGAAATAAAATTATTACAACTTCGGGTGGTGGAATGCTAGTTTCTAATGATGTAGAAGCATTAGAGAGAGCGAAGTTTTTAGCGACACAAGCAAAGGATCCAGCTCCACATTATGAGCATAGTGAGATAGGATATAATTATCGAATGAGTAATATTTTAGCTGGTATTGGTAGAGGACAATTAGAAGTGTTAGAAGATAGGGTGAGAGCTAGAAGATTTATATATAAACGGTATTATGAAGCGCTATCTCACATGCCAGGATTTTATTTTATGCCTGAATTAGAAAATACTCGCTCTAATCGTTGGCTTACTACATTGACAATTGATGAAAAGGAATCCGGGATCACTATTGGGAAATTGTTGAGAACTTTAGCAGAAGAGAATATTGAAGCGCGTCCTATGTGGAAGCCACTTCATATGCAGTCGCTCTTTAAAGAGAAGAAGTATTATCCGCATAGTAAAAATGAAGATGTGTCGTATTCCTTATTTCAAAGTGGAATTTGTTTGCCTTCAGGATCTAATATGTTAGCTGAAGATCAACAAAGGGTAATACAAAGCATTTTAACAGCAGTAGAATGGAAGAATTAAAAGAAAAGTAAGTAAAATTGGAATTAGATTTGTATATGTACCACTATTTGTTCTTTATAGTGAATTCCAAAGGGGATTGTTTGGGAACATTCAGTTTCAATTGACATAAAAAAGGGATAATTATAGGCTTTTAATATCTATATCTTAGTCTGAAAGTAAATTTAAGCATGTAATTGAGAAAGTAATAAAACAAATAATTCCGTTCGTTAAAAAGAATGATAAAGAGGTATGTTTAACGAATTTAATATGTAAATAGTATTTGTAGTAACTTTTCATATATTAGGAGGAAGAAATGAGCGCTATAGCTGGCATTATTCACTTTACTAATGAGCCTGTATCAATTGAGCACGGAAGAGAAGTAATGAGTCGTTTATACAAATATCCTGCCGATGATATTCAAATATGGCACAAAGAAAATGCTTTTCTAGGATGTCATGCACAATGGATTACACCAGAGTCAGTTGGTGAACAATTACCCTTTTATAATTATGAAAAGCAACTGGCAATTACAGCAGATGCTATTATTGATAATCGTGATGAGTTATTTGAAAAATTACAAGTGGATTATTCGGATAGAAAAAACATGAAAGATAGCGAGTTAATTTTACTCTCTTATCAGAAATGGGGGGAAGCGGCTCCAAAATATTTGGTAGGCGATTTTGCCTTTATGATTTGGGATGAGAAAAAACAAATTCTTTTTGGTGCCAGAGATTTTTCAGGAAGTCGGACACTTTATTTTTATCGTGGTGAGGAAAAATTTACTTTTTGTACTATTATAAATCCGTTATTTTCTCTACCATATGTTGAGAAGAAATTGAATAAGCAGTGGATTGCTGAATTTCTAGCTATACCTGTAAATTTCGAATCGGTAGATCCACAGTTAACAGTTTACAAATATATAGAACAAGTGCCTCCAGCACACACTATTTTGGTAAAGGAAGGCGAAGTGAAGTTTTCGCGATACTATACACCAACTGTTGGGGAAATGCTTAATTTAAAATCAAATGAAGAGTATGAAGAGGCGTTTCGAGAGGTGTATCAAAGTGCAGTGAAGGCACGTTTACGAACACATCACCAAGTAGGAGCTCATTTGAGCGGAGGGCTAGACTCAGGTTCTGTCGTTAGTTTTGCTGCAAGTGATTTACGGGCTGAAAATAAAAAATTACATACGTACAGTTATGTTCCAGTAGAAGGATTTGAAGATTGGACACACAAAGGTAGAATAGCTGACGAAAGACCATTTATTCAATCGACTGTCGAGCATGTAGGGAATATACAGGATTATTATTTAGAATTGCCGGAGAGAAGCCCACTATCGGAAATTGATGATTGGCTGGAAACAATGGAGATGCCATATAAATTTTTTGAGAATACTTTTTGGTTGAGTGGAGTTTATGAAAAAGCATCTCAGAATGGAATAGGAGTACTTCTTAGTGGTCAAAGAGGTAATTGGACAGTATCGTGGGGACCTATTTTAGATTACCAGGCAATGTTATTGAAAAAGCTACATTGGATTCGTTTTTATCGTGAACTACATTTATATAGTAGAAATATAGGAGTGAAAAAATCACGTGTTTTTGAAGTGGTAAGACGAAAGGCATTTCCATTTTTGCATCAGTTACTTTTTTCAGGGAAACAAGATGCAAATTCCGCAATAATTAATCCGGAATTTGCAAGGGAAATGAATGTTTTTGACAGACTCAGAGAACAAGACATCGATATAACAGGCACCTCTATCTCTAATGCATATGACATGAAAAGAGAACAGTTTGAAAAACCATATTATTGGAGCATAAATGGAACGTATGAAACGAAATTATCATTACGTTATGCTTTATGGGATCGTGATCCCACAAATGACTTACGATTGATTCAATTTTGTTTGTCAGTTCCAGAAGAACAGTATGTTCAAAATGGTTTGGATCGAGCCCTGATCCGGAGAGCCACAAAGAATTTCCTTCCTGATAAAGTACGATTGAATCAACGGGTTCGAGGTATTCAAGGTGCAGATGGTGTTTACCGTATGGCTCCTTTTTGGAATGAATTTATTGAGGAAGTTGAAGAACTTAGTGTAGATCCAGTAATTTCTGAATTTCTAAATGTCGAGGTAATTAAGAAAGCTATCTCAAAAATTTGTAAAGAACCTCGACCAGAATATGCATTTGATTTAGATTTTAGAATTTTAATGCGTAGCTTAATCTTCTATCGATTTATAAAAAAAGCAATGTGAAAGGAGGTGATACGTATGAAAAAGGAATGGAAACAACCTGTATTAGAAGTACTTAATATTAATATGACTATGGCGGGGCCTGGGCATAAATATCCAGATGCTGTTCAACCTGACCCAGATGATCCAGTGAAGTACAGTTAAGTCATTGGAAAAATAAAGCTCTTATATAGCTTTATTATATAAGAGCTTTCAAAAAATTGACAATGTGGGGGGATAGGATGTTTGATTCTATGGGGAATGTGTTATATCAAGCCTTCGGGTTAAAAATAGTAAGTGAAATCCCATTACCTGAATTGTCTCAGCTGAATGAAAAAAAAGAGATGGCGGATGTTCAAGTTGAAATAACTGATTTGTCAGAACAGTGGGGTGAATATAGCGCAGAAAAGCAAAAAACGATAGTAGTGGAGGATGATATAGTTATGTTTCATGTTCCTCAAACTGCAATATTCGCTATACAATCAGGTGAGAAAATCACCTTTTCACCTATGGCAAATGCAGAAGAAGATAAAATTCGACTATATATTTTGGGAACTTGTATGGGGGCGCTTTTAATGCAACGTAAAATACTCCCATTGCATGGGAGTGTAATTGCCATAGATGGGAAAGCATATGCATTAATTGGTGATTCAGGAGCTGGAAAATCAACGTTAGCCTCGGCTTTTTTGAATAAAGGATATAAGCTTTTAAGTGATGATGTAGTTGCTGTGTCTCTTTTGAATAAAAATACTGCAATAGTTCATCCTTCTTACGCACAACAAAAATTATGGCAAGAGAGCATAAATGAGTTAGGAATGGAAGTAGCGCAATTTAGCCCTTTATTTGAAAGGGAAACGAAGTATGCTGTTCCTGTGAATTCTCAATTCTTTCCTGATCCATTACCTCTTGCTGGTGTTATTGAATTAGTAAAAACGCAGGGAGAAGATATCGAGATGACCCGTATAGAAGGGCTCGCACGCTTGTATAAATTATACCGCCATACTTTTAGGAATTCTTTGATTTCTAAATTAGGATTGATGGAATGGCATTTTGAAACTGCATCTAATATTGCAAGTGGAATGGAAATATTTCAAGTAAGCCGCCCGGCTTCAAGATTTACAGCTCATGAGCTTGTGGAAGTTATTTTAAATACTATACAGAAAGGGAGTATGGTTGATGGTTGTCCACTCGAGAAAAATATCATTAGAACATAACGTTGTCCAAAGTAAGGGTAATATAGTAAGCGATATGGACGGAGAAAAAGTTATGTTAAATGTCCAGAAAGGAAATTACTATAACTTAGGTGAAATAGGCGGAGAAATATGGGAGCTTATTGAAAAGCCAATAATAATTAATCAGCTTGTTACTATGCTAGTATCTAACTATGATATTGAACGAAAAGATTGTGAAGAGCAAGTTCTTTCCTTTTTAGAGTGTTTGTTTCAAGAAGGGTTAATTCAAATAAAAGATCAGCCTAATAGATAGATTCGTAATTTCAAAAGAACTGTTAGGAAGGGATTAATAAATATTGTGAAAAGGTTAAGGATGTTTTTATCACTAAACATGAAAACAAAGCTCTTATTTTTAGAGGCTTTTATTTTTTTAGGATGGGCACGTGTACTAAAAAATATTACATTTTCCAAAGTTGCACCTTCTTTAGGGGATTACATGAGTGAAACCTCAAGTACTCATATTCAACCGCACGGAGATACGCTAAAAAAGGTGTCCGAAGCAATTTCTATTATGAGTCGTTATACTTTTTGGGAAAGTCAATGTCTTGTTAAAGCTATAGCTGGGATGAAAATGCTTGAAAAACGTCACATTGAGAGTACTCTTTATTTAGGAATGGCTAAGGATAATAGTGGGGAACTAATTGCACATGCATGGTTACGTAGCGGTTCTTTTTATGTTACTGGATCGGAAGGAATGGAGAAATTCACTGTCGTTGGATCATTTGCAAAGAGGCTAAGTGAGAACACTATTAAAGGAGAGTAAAATGGAGAAAGATTTTGGTCTTAATGTAGAGTTCATGTCTAAGGAATTGAAACTTCTTTTTGCAATTTTGAAGTTACAAGATGACGAAACAATGCAAACTTACAGTAATGAATGGTTTTCGGATATTGATTGGGAAGTATTTCTTGAGCAAGCCGTGCATCATCGCGTTTATCCGGTGATATATCAAAAACTTAAACAGGTGGACAAGGAGCTGATTCCTTCACATATTGTACAAACCTTGACTAGAAAATATAAAAGAAATACATTTCAAATGCTTTATTTAAGTGCTGAAATGGAACGAATAAATAAATTATGTAATGAAAATGAGATTCGTACGATTTTTCTAAAAGGGCCTGTACTATCTCAGGACTTATATGGAGATCTTTCTTTACGAACATCCTGTGATTTGGACGTTCTCATCCCTATTCAAAATTTAGAAAAAGCAGAAAAACTACTTTTAGAGCAAGGGTATGTGAAAGATGATTATATTCAAACGATATTAAGTGATTGGAAATGGAGGCATCACCATATAACATTTTTCCACCCAACAAGGCGGATCAAACTTGAAATTCATTGGAGATTAAATCCCGGACCGGGTAAGGAACCTGGGTTTGAAGAGCTTTGGAAGCGAAAGAGAAAAAGTACACTTACGAGTAATTCGGTATATATGTTAGGGAAGGAAGACTTATTTTTATTTCTTGTATCTCATGGTGCCAGACATGGTTGGTCCAGGCTACGTTGGTTAGTAGACATAAAAAAAATTGTCGATCAAGATCTTAATTGGAGTGAGATTCATAAATTAATGAGAAAATATCAAATGCTTTATTTAGGAGGACAAGCGTTAATTTTGGCATCTCAATTGCTAGGTGTACGACTAGATGAAAGAATGATGGAATTAGTAACTAAAAAACATTCAAAACAGTTAGCGCAAGAAGCGTTGTTTTATTTCAAGCAAATGATAAACTTGCATACCGACCCTGTGCCAAAAGAAGTACTTGCTTATCATAGTCGACATTTATTTTCACTAATGTCTAATCAGCAAAAGATTTTATATATTATGAGCCAACTATATCCTTATCCAATTGATGCAAAAACATTGCCGTTACCTAAATTCCTTCATTTTTTATATTTTCCTTTACGTCCGTTTCTATGTCTTTGGAGGAAAACAAAGAAGCTTGCTTTGTTATAGGGGGAGCATCGATGAATCATATTATATATTTTATGAAGAAATTATATTCTTCTGCAGGGAAAATTCTGTATGTGAATTTGTTTGGTATGGTTTTAATAAGTTTACTTGAAGGGATAGGTATTATTTTATTAATTCCTATGATAAGTATGACTGGAATAATTAATATAGGTGAGGAGACTGCTTTTATTGCACCTGTCTATAGATTTTTGCAGGATTTCCCTAAAACAACAAGTCTAATTTCTATTTTAGGTATATATATACTAATAGTGTTAGGTCAAAATCTATTACAACGAAACATAACGCTAAGGGATGCGAGAACGCAACAAGCTTTTGTACGAGAATTAAGAATAGAAACATATAGTATGATTCTAAAAGCGAAGTGGAGTTTTTTTTTAGAGAAAAGGAAAACAAATCTAATAAATATATTAACTACAGAATTAGCTCGCGTAAGTTATGGGGTTAATTTAATTTTACAATTGTTAGCTGTTATTCTGTTTACATTCATACAGGTGGGGCTTGCGTTTTTATTATCTCCCCAAATAACTATATTTGTTTTGGTCTTTGGCTTATTATTCTTAGTAGCTTCTCGTGCTTTTATAAAAAAAGCACGAATACTAGGCGATAAGACCTCGAAATTAGCACAAGACTATCTTTCTGGTATAACAGATCATTTTAATGGAATTAAAGATATAAAGAGTAATACTTTGGAAGCATCACGTTTAGATTGGTTACAATCTATAACAGAAAAGATGGGTAATGAACAAATGGAGTATATGAGAATAAGGTCGAACTCTCAATTGTTTTATAAAGTTTCAATGGCTATTTTAATTGCATTTTTTATATTATTATCAGTAAGTATATTTAAAGCTCAACCCACCCAATTACTATTAATCATACTCATCTTTTCGAGACTATGGCCACGATTTATGACAATTCAGTCAAATTTAGAACAGCTTGCTGCAAGCATTCCTGCTTTTAAGTCATTATGGGAATTACAAGGGGAATGTAATGAAGCAATTGAAATGCAGGATATACATCAGCAAAAACATATAAAGCCGATTTGTATAGAGCAGGGTATTGAATGTAAGGGTATTTATTTTCGATATAATAAGAAGGAGCATTTGTATGCACTTCAAAATATTAATGTGAAAATACCAATCAATAGTATGACGGCTATTGTGGGACATTCGGGAGCTGGGAAGAGTACATTAATCGATGTTTTAATGGGATTGATTCAGCCAGAGAAAGGTCAAGTATTAATAGATGGAACTCCTCTTACAAGTGAAAATTTATTGTCATTGAGACGGGCTATTAGTTATGTGCCACAAGATCCTTTTTTATTTAATGCAAGCATAAGAGAAAATTTATTGATGATTGAGCCGAATGCGAGTGAAGAACAAATTTGGACTGCATTAGATTTTGCGGCGGCAGCTGAATTTGTACGAATGCTTCCAAAAGGGCTTGATACTCTCATTGGAGATCGTGGAGTGAGACTTTCAGGTGGTGAACGTCAACGACTTGTACTAGCTCGAGCTATTTTAAGACAACCATCCATTTTAGTATTAGATGAAGCTACGAGTGCATTAGATACTGAAAATGAAGTAAAAATTCAATCAGCAATAGAAAGGTTGAAAGGAACGATGACTATTGTTGTTATTGCGCATCGGTTATCTACGATCCGCAATGCAGATCAAGTTATTGTTTTAGGAAAAGGTGAGATTGTTCAAAAAGGTGAATTTAATCAATTGGCTAAAGAGAGAAAAGGTGTATTTCGAAATTTATTAGGGTCACAAATGGAAGTGGGTTCATAGAGGAGAAAGATTGAATGAAATCTTGTAGTATTGTAATTCGAGTTGAATGAAAGCCGGGATAATGGTCAGTTACAACAGATCTTATTCGGGCTTTTATATTTGTGTTTTCTAAATTTAGGGAATAAATATAACTCAGTACCTTGCAATAAACAGTATTGAGTAGTATATTGTGGATAAACAGCTACCGTTTATTGAACAGTACTAAAATGAGAAAGGGGGATTGTCCGTGAACGTTCAGTTTAAAAAAGGCGTGTTAGAACTGTGTGTATTGGCACTTGTAAAACGTAAGGATTGTTATGGATATGAACTTGTTCAGCAAATTTCAAATAAATTTTTAATATCGGAAGGTTCTGTATATCCGCTATTACGTCGTTTAACGAAAGAGGAATATTTTCAAACATATTTAAAAGAATCCACGGAAGGACCGCCCCGTAAATATTATCAACTAACAGAGCAAGGAGAGATGCAACTTACTTTATTAGTAACAGAGTGGCGTGATTTTGCTAAAGGTGTTCAAGAAATTATTGAAGGGGTGGAATGGGATGAGTAAAGAGCAGTTTCTTAAAGAATTATCAAGTCATCTTAGAAAGTTACCAGAAGAAGAGCGACAAGATATTTTATTTGATTATGAAGAGCACTTTCAGTTTGGGATGGAAGAGGGGAAAACTGAATCAGAAATAATAAAGGGACTTGGCTCTCCGAAAGTAATTGCGAAAGACTTACTTGCGATGTATCGATTTGATGAAATGAAAAAAAATCCGTCGACTTCAAATGTGACAAGAGCTGTCATGGCAGCGGTTGGACTTAGTTTGTTTAATTTTATTATTGTGTTAGGCCCGTTAGTTGCAATTATAGCTTTTATATTTTCCTTTTGGGTCGGTGGGATTGCTAGTGTAGTGACACCATTTTTCGTTATTGTAAAAGTATTTATGGGCACTTTTATATGGTTGGATCTTTTCGTTAGTATAACGTTTGTCGGAGTAGGTTTGTTGTTATGTATTGTAGCTTATTATAGTACGAAGTGGTTTAAAAGATTATGTGTACGCTATGTAGTCTGGAACTTCAAAATGATAAAAGGGGAGTAGATGATGAAAAAGATATTATTAGTAGCTATCGCTTGTATCATTATTGGAGTAATAGGGATTTCACAAACATATGAAAAAGCAGTACAAACTGCAGAAAAAGGAGATAAAGAGGACGTAATTAAAAACGAAACGCTAAAAAATGTAGAAGTTAAGTTAGATGCTGGAGATATTGTTGTCCAAAAATCTCCTGATTCCTCTTTTTATGTAAAGCAAAAAGGAGACGTAAGTAAACAGGAGATTCGTATTGCTGAAGATGGTGATACATTAAAAATCATAGGGGAAATAGAAAAAGGTGTTTCATTTGATTTTTCATTTTACAATTTCGGATTTCAAACGCCTACATTGACTATATTAGTACCTGAACGTTCTTATCAAGAGATAAAAGTAAATTCATCCGCTGGACAAATAGAAATAAGTAATGTGAAAAGTGACCGCGTAAGTGTTGAAACACTCGCCGGAGAAGTGGATTTGAAACATGTAACAGCAAAGAGTGTGGAGGGGTCTACAAAAGCTGGTGAGGTGAATTTTAAAAAAGTAACAGGGAAAGTAACAGCAAAAACGGCTAGTGGGGATATAGATATTATTGATCATGATTCTAAATATGATTTAGAGGTAAGTTCAACTGCTGGAGATGTAGATATTACTTTATTGGAAAAACCACAAGATGCAGTTATAACTGGGCAAACTGCTGCTGGAGACGTGACAATTTTTAATGAAGACAATAAAAATATAACGATTGGTAGTGGTAGTAAAAAGATTAGCGGTAAAACCGCTGCTGGAGATGTTACTATTGAAACGCGTTAATAATTAATGAAACGCATTCTTTTGAATGAACGGAAATCTATCAAAATATAAAAAGAAGATAATTACCTATATAAATAAGGGAATTATCTTCTTTTTATTATTTTTAATGTAAATCACGATATACGCCAATTACTTTTCCAATAACTGACACTTGTTTTAAAATAATAGGTTCTAGTGAAGAGTTTTCCGGTTGTAGACGGAAATGATCTTTTTCTTTATAGAAACGTTTAACAGTTGCTTCGTTATCTTCTGTTAAAGCAACTACAATTTCACCGTTGTATGCAGACTGTTGTTGGCGAACAACAACTAAATCACCATCAAAGATACCGGCTTCAATCATGCTATCTCCAGAAATGCGTAACATAAACACTTGATCTGCTCCAGCAACGATACTAGCTGGAAGTGGGAAGTGATCTTCTACACTTTCGACTGCTGTAATCGGTAAACCGGCAGTAACTTTTCCGATGATTGGAACTTGAATAACAGATTGTGTTTCCGTTCGGTTGTCACCTAAAATTTCAATTGCGCGTGGTTTTGTTGGATCGCGTCGAATATATCCCTTTTCTTCTAGTCGTGATAAATGTCCGTGCACTGTAGAACTAGAAGCAAGGCCGACTGCTTGACCGATTTCACGTACGGAAGGTGGATATCCTTTTTCTTGTACTTTTAGCTTAATAAAGTCGAGAATGTCTTGCTGGCGTTTCGTTAACTTTTCCATGTTTTCTAACACCTCGTTTTCTTTCATTTTTCTTATTATTAAGTATAACATGCGAAAAAACATTCTACAAACATAAGTTCGAACGAAAGGCAAATTTATGATACACTATAAGGAAAATATAGTGAGAAAGAAGGGTTCAAAATGAATGCAATTATTTATGCACGTGTGAGCACAACAAAAGAAGAACAGGAAACATCATTATTGCGTCAAAAAGATGAATTATTGCATTTAGCTGAGCGCTATCAAATGGATGTTACAAAGGTAATTGAGGAGCAGGCTAGCGGTTATACAATTGAACGTGATGGCATATTAGAAGTGCTAGATACAATTCGAGATGAACAAGTTGATGTACTACTTATACAAGATGAAACGCGTCTTGGTAGAGGAAATGCAAAGATTGCATTAATGCATTGTTTACATAAAGAGGGGATAAAAGTTTATACGCACACGCATAGTGGTGAATTACAGCTTTCAGATTCTGATTCGATGGTGCTAAATATAATTGGGATCGTTGAAGAGTATCAAAGAAAGATCCACAATTTAAAAATTAAACGTGGCATGCAAAGAGCAGTGGAGAAAGGATTTCGTCCAGAAAATAATTTGAAAAATCGTCATTTAAGCGTAGGACGTGAGAAAAAAGAAGTGCCAATTGAGGAAATTGTACGTTTGCGCCGGAATGAATTAACTTTTGAAGAAATTGCAGCAACACTTCGTGGTTTTGGTCATGATGTTTCAAAAGCAACTGTACATCGAAGGTATGTAGAATATACAAAGCAATTGCTTGATAAAGAGGAATAACTATTGTATGATAATAATCAGTTTTGAGTAGAAGGGGGATTCGAGATGCCAAGTCAAGAACTCATTGAACGCATTAACTTCTTAGCGAAAAAAGCAAAAGCTGAAGGCTTAACTGAAGAAGAACAACGTGAGCGCCAATCGCTTCGTGAACAATATTTAAAAGGATTTCGTCAAAATATGTTAAACGAATTAAAAGGAATTAAAGTCGTTAACGAAGAAGGAACGGACGTTACACCGGCGAAATTAAAAGCTTTAAAAAAGCAGGATAATGCAAAATTAAATTAAAAGATGGGCATAGCCCATCTTTTTTTTTATTCGTTAAAATTGTTATTTAATAACTTTCCAGTTTTCATTTTTCGTTGCTTCTATCCTTTTATGCTTCAATATATAGTTAGCGATAAGTTCAGACATATCTGTTGGTATGTCTTTTACTACTGGTTTATTTTGAAACATAAAGAAGTTCCCGCCACCGCTTGCACGATAATTATTCATAACAACGTCATATTCTTCATTTATATTAAGAGGAGCGCCTTTATACTGCAAAGACTCTACTCTCTCTCCAATTGGTTTTGAAATGTTTAATACATACGAAATCCCTTCCCACATATCGTAATTATAGTGTTGTGGTTTTGGTTCTATATAGGTAGGGTTTACGATGATGGTTCCATCTGCTTTTAATGTGAAATAAGAAGCAGAGAGTTCGAGAGCATTTTTTATATCCGCTCCGGTTATTCTAATTACTTTTAATGTATTTGGATAAATATAATTAGAAACGATGTCACGCATTGTTACATGTTTCGGGAAACCTGGAGATGTATTATGAAACAAACTTGTACAAGAAATTGAAACATTAGCTATATCCATCTGTATTTTATTTATGAATTCAATAAAAGGATGGTCTTGCAAACGTGTTTGCATAGCATCGGAAATTTGCATATCCCCATAAATTATTCCAATAGGTTTATCAAGCCAATTTTGTGTTTTCTCTTCATAATTGGCAACCAAGGAAAGAACATCTTGGTCTGCCGCAATTCCTTGTACGGGCAATAACTCTGAATAACTCTCTTTTTTCACCCATTTTTGTTCTGCTTTTTCGAATGTTACTGTTACTTTTCCAACTGAGTGTCCATTGCATCCGGTCTGTAAAATTGTTACACCATTAATCACGGTGTGAGCGATTTCTCGGTGTTGGTGGCCTGTTAGTAAAATATCTATGCCTTCAATTTCATGGCACATTGCATATCCTTGGTTTTCACCTGTTAAAACTTCAGTCGGTACTCCGGTTTGTAAATCACGTTCAAATCCCCCGTGATAGGCTACGACTAGTAAATCTGGTTTTTCATGTTTACGGATGTAAGAAACCCATTTTTTTGTTGTTTCAAATGCATCTTCAAATTGTAAATCTTTAATATGATGTGCTTGTTCCCAATGGGGGATGTAATGCGTTGTCACCCCTAAAATAGCAATTTTTATATTTGATTCAATATGTTTTATTATATATGGTTTTCCGAAATAAGGTTCTTTTCTGTTTTTATCTAAAATGTTTGCTGATAGATAAGGGGAATTTGCAGTAGTCACAGCATTATTTAATATATCCATTCCGTAATTAAATTCATGATTTCCGATAATTGCAATGTCATACTCTAAGTAGTTGGCTAATAAGGACATTGGGTTTTCCATATCTTTTTCGTATGTAGCGTAATGATAAGTAAATGGTGTTCCTTGAATGAAGTCCCCGTTATCAATCAGAAGAACGTTTGCATTTTGAGAACGTTCTTTTTTTATGAGAGTAGAAATTTTAGCTAAACCAATTTCTGCTTTGGAGTTATCTTGGTAGTGAATTGGATACACAGTACCATGTACATCGCTTGTTAATAAAATATTTAAAGTTACAATTTGATTTTGATTCAACGCCATTCACCTTTTCTATAGTTATCTTTCAATTAATCATATCAAATATATGAAAAGAATTTTAATGTGAATGTATAGAATGTGTAAAGATTCTGTAAATAAGCAATTATTTGTAAAAATATGTGATATATTTCTTCATGTTTATGGAAGGTTATTTTATAACAACGAAAAATGGAGGCATTAACATGTTGAAAAAAGTTTTTGCAATGAGTACAACAGTTGTACTAGCAGCGGGATTATTAAGTGGATGTGGAACGAAGGAATCAAGTGCAAGTAAAAATGAAGATACGAAAAAAGGTTATGTACCGAAGACACTAAATGTTCAATTTGTTCCTTCTCAAAATGCAGATACGTTAGAGGCGAAGGCAAAACCATTGGAAAAGCTATTAAGTGATAAATTAAACATTCCGGTAAAAGTTAGTATTTCAACGAATTACAATACAATTGTAGAAGCGATGGCATCTAAGCAAGTAGATGTAGGCTTTTTACCTCCAACAGCGTATGTGTTAGCGCATGAGAAAAAGGCTGCAAACGTAATTTTACAGGCGCAACGTTTTGGGGTAGATGATGAAACTGGAGCTCCCACAAAGGATTTAGTAGATGTTTATAAATCAGAGTTTGTTGTTAAGAAAGATTCTAATATTAATAGTGTAAAAGATTTAAAAGGTAAAAAAATTGGCTATCAAGATGTAACATCATCAGCGGGTTATGTATGGCCTGCGGCTGTATTGTTAAAAGAGGGAATCGATCCGCTAAAGGATGTGAAACCTGTTACATTAAAAGGTCATGATCAGTCACTTATTGCTCTTTTAAATGGTGATGTAGATGCAGCTGTTGTATTCCAAGATGCTCGTAATATTGTAAAAAAAGATTATCCGAATATATTCGATCAAACGAAAATAGTAAAATTTACGGAGAAAATTCCAAACGATACGATTTCTGTACGTTCTGATTTAGATGCAGAGTGGAGCAAGAAATTACAGGATGCTTTCATTGAAATAGGAAAGAATGAGGGAGGGCACAAAATCATTAAAGAAGTATACTCACATGAAGGATACGTTAAATCTGATGATAGTAAATTTGATATCGTTCGTGAATATGGAAAGAAAGTGAAAACGCAATAATACATATGGAAATGGCGACTAACTGGAAAGTGTGTGATTTCAGTTAGTTTGCCGTTTTTCAGTTATTGATAATACATAGAAGGTAGGTAAGATGTGTGATAGAGTTTCGAAATGTTTCCAAAGTGTATCCGAATGGTACAAAAGGATTGAATAATATAAACTTGAAAATTCAAAAAGGTGAGTTTGTTGTAATGGTCGGGCTATCCGGTGCTGGAAAATCAACACTTCTTAGATCGGTAAATCGCCTTCATGAAATCACAGAAGGAGAAATCATTATTGAAGGGGAGTCTATTACTGCTGCAAAAGGAAAAGGATTACGACGCATGCGCCGAGATATTGGTATGATTTTTCAAAGCTTTAACCTTGTGAAGCGATCAACGGTACTGAAGAATGTATTAGCTGGGCGGGTTGGATATCATTCTACATTGCGTACAACGTTAGGTCTGTTTCCGAAAGAGGATGTGGAGCTTGCATTCCAGGCGCTGAATAGAGTGAATATCTCAGAAAAAGCATATGCACGAGCTGATGAATTATCAGGGGGACAACAGCAACGTGTATCAATTGCTAGAGCATTGGCACAAGAAGCGAAAATCATATTGGCAGATGAGCCTGTTGCTTCGTTAGATCCTCTGACAACAAAGCAAGTAATGGATGATTTGAAGAAAATTAATGAAGATTTTGGAATTACGACAATTGTAAACTTACATTCTATTGATTTAGCGAGGCAATATGCTACTCGTATTATTGGATTACATGCTGGTGAAATTGTTTTTGATGGATTAGTAGAAGAGGCAACGGATGAAAAATTCGCTGAAATTTATGGGGACGTAGCTCAGAAAAGCGCATTATTAGAGGTGGCAGCTAAATGAATGAAGTGACGATATATTCGAAATCGATACCGAAGCCGCCGAGTAAATTGAAACATATGTTAACGGTTATTTTAGTTATTTTACTGTTGTGGGGTAGTAGTGTACAGGTCGACGCATCATTTTCAAAACTAGTAGTTGGTTTTCCGAATATGATGGATTTATTGAAGGAAATGGTGCCACCAGATTGGAGTTATTTTCAAATTATTACAACAGCAATGTTAGATACAATACGTATGGCGATTATTGGAACGACTTTAGGGGCGATTTTAGCCATTCCACTTGCACTATTTGCGGCAAGTAACGTATTTACTAGTGTATTTTTGTACAGTCCAGCTCGATTGATTTTAAATTTTATACGAACAATACCAGATTTATTATTAGCGGCTATTTTTGTAGCGATTTTTGGAATAGGACCACTTCCAGGTATTTTGGCTCTTACTTGTTTCTCCGTTGGACTCGTAGCGAAATTATTGTATGAGTCAATTGAATCAATTGATCCAGGTCCATTAGAAACGATGACAGCTGTAGGAGCGAATAAGGTGCAATGGATAGTTTATGGGGTCATTCCGCAAGTGAAAGCGCACTTCGTCTCCTATGTACTTTATACATTTGAGGTGAATGTACGTGCAGCAGCTGTTCTAGGTTTAGTAGGAGCAGGTGGGATTGGATTATATTATGATCGTACACTTGGATTTTTACAATATCAACAAACTGCTTCTATTATTATTTATACCCTTGTTGTTGTATTGCTAATTGATTATATAAGTACAGCGTTGCGGGGGAAATTATAATGAGTAAAACGACAATAATCGTACCAAAACCGAAGAAACCGAGTATATATCGCTGGATTATTTTTATAGCACTTACAGTTATATATGTATGGGCCTTTTCAGGAGTCCCGTTAGAGGGAATAAAGAATACGGCGGGAGAAATTACAAAAGCAATTATGACAGGCGTATTGAACCCAGATTGGTCGTATGTATCTTTGCCAGATGGTGAAGATTTATTACACGGTTTAATTGATACGTTGGCAATTGCGATATTAGGTACATTTATTTCTGCTTTTTTATCTGTTCCATTTGCTTTTTGGGCGGCAACAAATATGAGTAGTGGAAAATTAACTTCAGGAACTGGGAAATTTGTACTTAGTTTTGTTCGTACATTTCCTGAATTAGTTATGGCTCTTTTATTTATAAAAGCTGTTGGTCCAGGCTCTTTTGCCGGAGTTCTAGCTTTAGGGTTACACTCTATCGGAATGTTAGGGAAACTATATTCGGAAGGAATTGAAAATATAGATAAGGGACCGACGGAAGCGTTAATAGCAACGGGTGCAAATCGGTTTCAAATACTTTGGTATGCCGTATTACCACAAGTGTTACCGGATTTTCTATCGTATACGTTATACAGGTTTGAAATTAATGTACGATCCGCTGCGATTTTAGGTGTTATTGGAGCAGGTGGTATTGGTACGCCATTAATTTTTGCACTTAGTTCACGTAATTGGTCTCGTGTGGGAATTATTTTATTAGGTATCATTTTAATGGTAATTATAATTGATTTTATTTCAAGTTCTATTCGTAAGCGGATTATTTAATTTGTTTTAAAAGCATCTAATTCAGATGCTTTTTTGTATTTTTAAAGGTTATCAAAAGGGAGATATATCAGAAATTAGTATATTTGCATAAAAATACAGATAATTATATTTATTTTTAAAATAAAAACAATTAAAAAGTATGTCATATTGAATGCCCATACATTCCCTGAATCACTGTGTTTTTTATGAAAAATCAAAAAAACATCAACATATTTGTCGATACATGTTGTATAATCTTGCGTGGGAAGCTATCATATAAATGTATAAAACGTTTACTAACATACGCGAAGGGAAGAATAGCATGTCACATTCAATCGAACAACTTTCTATCAACACGATTCGCACATTATCCATTGATGCGATTGAAAAAGCAAACTCTGGTCACCCAGGAATGCCAATGGGTGCAGCACCAATGGCTTATACATTATGGACTCAATTTATGAAACACAATCCAAATAACCCAACGTGGTTTAACCGCGATCGTTTCGTATTATCTGCAGGTCATGGCTCAATGTTACTATACAGTCTACTTCATCTATCTGGTTATGACTTAACAATGGATGATTTAAAGAACTTCCGTCAATGGGGAAGCAAAACTCCAGGACATCCTGAGTATGGTCACACAGCAGGTGTAGACTCAACAACTGGTCCACTTGGACAAGGTATTGCAACTGCTGTAGGTATGGCAATGGCTGAAAGACATTTAGCGGCTAAATACAACCGTGATGCGTATAATGTAGTAGACCATCATACATACGCTATTTGTGGTGATGGAGATTTAATGGAAGGCGTTTCTGCTGAAGCATCTTCATTAGCTGCTCATTTACAATTAGGTCGTCTTGTTGTACTTTACGATTCAAACGATATTTCATTAGATGGCGATTTAAATCGTTCATTCTCTGAAAGTGTAGAAGATCGTTACAAAGCATACGGATGGCAAGTAATCCGTGTTGAGGATGGAAATGATATTGAAGCAATCGCAAAAGCAATTGAAGAAGCGAAAGCTGACGAAAAACGCCCAACGCTAATTGAAGTAAGAACGACAATTGGTTTCGGTTCTCCAAACAAATCAGGAAAATCAGCTTCACATGGTTCTCCACTTGGTGTAGACGAAACAAAATTAACGAAAGAAGCATACGCTTGGACTGCTGAACAAGACTTCCATGTAGCAGAAGAAGTATATGACAACTTCCGTAAAACAGTACAAGATGTTGGTGAAACGACGCAAGCTGCGTGGAACACGATGCTCGGTGAATATGCACAAGCATATCCAGAATTAGCAAACGAACTGCAAGCAGCAATGAACGGTCTTCTTCCAGAAGGTTGGGAACAAAGCTTACCAACTTATGAATTAGGATCAAAAGCAGCAACACGTAATTCTTCAGGTGCTGTAATTAATGCAATTGCAGAGTCTGTACCATCATTCTTCGGTGGATCTGCTGACCTTGCTGGTTCTAACAAAACATACATGAATAACGAAAAAGACTTTACAAGAGCTGATTACAGCGGAAAAAACATTTGGTACGGTGTACGTGAGTTCGCAATGGGTGCAGCAATGAACGGTATCGCACTTCATGGCGGTTTAAAAACTTACGGTGGTACGTTCTTCGTATTCTCTGACTACTTACGTCCAGCAATTCGTCTTGCAGCATTAATGCAATTGCCTGTAACGTATGTATTTACACATGACAGTATTGCTGTTGGTGAAGATGGTCCAACACATGAACCAGTTGAGCAATTAGCAGCGCTTCGTGCAATGCCAAATGTATCTGTTATTCGTCCAGCAGACGGTAACGAATCAGTTGCAGCTTGGAGACTAGCTCTAGAATCTACAAAAACACCAACTGCATTAGTGTTAACTCGTCAAGATCTTCCAACATTAGAAGGTGCAAAAGACGATACTTATGAAAAAGTAGCAAAAGGTGCATATGTAGTTTCTGCAAGCAAGAAAGAAACTTCTGATGTAATCTTAATTGCAACTGGATCTGAAGTAAGCTTAGCAATCGAAGCGCAAAAAGCTCTAGCAGCAGACGGCGTTGATGCAGCTGTTGTTAGCATGCCATCTATGGATCGCTTCGAAGCTCAAACTGCTGAGTACAAAGAATCTGTACTACCAAAAGCAGTAACGAAACGTTTCGCAATTGAAATGGGTGCTACATTCGGATGGCACCGTTACGTAGGCCTTGATGGAGATGTACTAGGTATCGACACATTCGGTGCTTCTGCTCCTGGTGAGAAGATTATGGAAGAGTATGGATTTACTGTAGAGAACGTTGTTCGTAAAGTAAAAGAAATGCTTTAATGATTTTAGAAAAATCTCTCCAGCATGGGGAGATTTTTCTATGTAATTGAGTTTTTTCGACAGGAAAAGTTTTTTCTCTCTCCGTAGTCAGACAATCATTGCAAATCTTCTCTTATATAATGTAGGGAAAAGGTTGTCCAGATCGGGAGGGGAAAAATGAAAACGTATGAATTGTATTTAATTCAAGAGGATATTGCGAAAGCTTACTTTGGTCGTGAATATTTGTTTTTTGATTTATTTGCTCGATTTTCAGAATCTGGGTTCCTTTCGGAGAAGAAAGTATTATATAAACAAATGACGTATATTACGATGCCGTTACAAGTAATGAAAATTCATCATAAATTAGAACAAGCTTTGCGTGTTCTTGGTAAATATGAAAGAACAAATCATACTCATACGCTTTATACAGGAGCCGAATACGGAGAAATAATGGTGAAACCACAATATATTCGAATAAATACTTCTGGAAATGTATCCATGGAAACAACTTTCTTTGAGGTGCTTAGAAAGTGTGAGTTAACATTTTTAGCGATGGATTATGAAAATAAAAAGTACGGTTGGTTAAATCCGCTCAAACAAGTACGAACATATGTGTAAAAAATGTCGAATAGTATCTTGTCTTATTGAAAAGGTTTTAGTACACTGTAAGGTAGACAACATGAAGGAGGAAAAGATATGCCAATGTGGTTAGGTATTCTAGTGGGCGTAGTAGCACTAGTAGCAGGCGTGGCGTTAGGATTTTTCATTGCCCGCAAATACATGATGAATTACTTACAAAAAAATCCACCAATTAACGAACAAATGTTAAAAATGATGATGATGCAAATGGGACAAAAACCTTCCCAAAAGAAAATCAATCAAATGATGAGCGCGATGAACAAGCAACAAACAAAATAAGCGCCAAAGGGCACTCTTACCGAGTGCCCTTTTCTTTTGGTTATAAAACATATTTAAAACTTTTAAATATTCTGTATTTTTGTTACACTGAAAACATCGCTCATTTTAAGGGAGGAGGATAAATATGAAAGTGTTTTTTAATTTAGCTTGGTTTTTTAAGCAAGAAAAACGAGCGTACATAATCGGAATTATTATGTTATTTGGTGTCGCGCTTCTTGAACTTGTAGCGCCAAGAGTACTAGGGATTGTAGTAGATGAAATTAATAGTGGAACATTAACGTCTGAAAAATTGTTGAACTGGGTTATTCTATTAGTAGTTGTAGGAATTATGATGTATATATTACGTTACTTATGGCGTATTATGATTTTTGGATCTTCTTTAAAACTAGCTCGTCAACTGCGAAAGAATCTATATGAACATTTTACTAAGATGAGCCCATCCTTTTATCAATCACGTCGCACAGGCGATTTGATGGCACATGCGACAAATGATATTCAGGCGATTCAGCAAACTGCGGGGGCAGGTGTTTTAACACTCGTTGATTCATTAGCTGTTGGAGGATGTGTACTCGTAGCGATGGGATTTACAATTAGTTGGAAGTTAACGTTATTAAGTTTAATTCCGATGCCAATTGTAGCTATTTCTACAAATTATTATGGAACTTTATTGCATAGAAGATTTCATAAGGCACAGCAATCGTTTTCTGAAATCAATGATAAAGTACAAGAAAGTATGAGTGGGATGAAGGTAATTCGCTCACTTGGACAAGAGAAAGAGGATTTGCAATCGTTTCAGAAGAAATCGGAAGATGTCGTACATAAAAATATGCTAGTCGCACGTATTGACTCGTTATTCGATCCAACGATTGCTCTAATTGTCGGATTTTCATTTTTAATCGCAATTTGTTACGGATCATTATTAGTCGTACGGGGCGAATTAACTGTAGGGGAATTAGTAACATTTACAACGTACTTAGGGACACTTGTATGGCCAATGTTAGCTTTTGGATGGCTATTTAATATTATGGAGCGTGGACGTGCTTCGTATGATCGTGTGGAGAAAATACTTTCACAAACTTCAGATGTAGTGAATAAGGAAAATGCTATACATACTATAGCAAGTGGTGATGTTTCGTTTGCTGTTGATTCGTTTTCTTATAAAAAGAATGAACTATTAAACTTAAAAGATATTTACTTTAACTTAAGAAAAGGTGAAACGTTAGGAGTTGTAGGGCGTACTGGTGCAGGGAAGACGACGTTATTAAAATGTTTAATTCGTGAGTATGACCACTTTAATGGTGAATTAAAAGTTGGTGAGCGGGATATTCGAGATTTAACACTTCACGGTGTACGCTCTGCAATTTCATACGTACCGCAAGATCATTTTTTATTTTCAGCGAGTATTGGGGAGAACATTGCTTTTGGAAAGGCCGATGCTACATATAAAGAAATTAGCAGGGCTGCTGAGATTGCTTGTATTCATAATGATATTATTCAATTTTCGGAAGGATATGAAACGGTAGTAGGAGAAAGAGGGGTTTCGCTATCAGGAGGCCAAAAACAGCGGATTTCAATTGCACGTGCGTTATTAACGAATGCTGAAATTTTAATTTTAGATGATTGTTTATCAGCTGTAGATGCAAAAACAGAAGAAACTATTTTAACTGCATTGAAACGAGAAAGAGCAGAAAAAACGACGATTATTACTGCGCACCGTTTAAGTGCGATTCAGCATGCAAATCTTATTCTTGTTATTGATGAAGGTAAGGTTATGCAGCGAGGAACACATGAACAACTAATGAACGAAAATGGTTGGTATAAGGAAATGTATGAAAGCCAGCAGTTAGAGGCGTTGGTGGAGAAAGGAGGCGTATGATGGCTGAGAAAAAGCGGAGTGATTTAAGGCGATTGCTTTCTTATATGAGACCATATAAAAGGTTATTAGCGTTAGCATTTTTATTTCTAGTTGGTGCAACTGTAACTGAAATGATGGGTCCTTTTTTAATTAAACAATTTCTTGATGAACACTTAGTACCACGTAACTTTGAACAATCAGCACTTGTAACCCTATTTGTAGTGTATATTATTGCTCATTTATTAAAAGTATTATTTACTTATTTAGACTTATTGTACTTTCAAAATATCGCTTTTAAGATTGTCCAAGATATGCGAGTTGAAGTGTATGAACATGTTCAAAAATTGTCATTAAGCTTCTTTGATCGTACGCCGATTGGTACGCTCGTATCTCGCATAACGAATGATACAGAAGCGATTAAGGATTTTTATGTTAGTGTACTATCAACATTCGTGAAAAATGTAGTCTTTTTAGTAGGGATTTTAGTAGCGATGTTTTTATTAGATGTAAAATTAGCGCTATTTTCGCTCATATTAATTCCGATAATGTTTGCAATTATGGTGTTGTATCAACGGAAAAGTGCAGCTTTTTATTTAGAGGTACGTAATCAGCTGAGTATATTAAATGCAAAGTTAAATGAGTCCATTCAAGGTATGAATATTGTTCAGGTGTTCCGGCAAGAAAAGCGGATGAGAAAAGAATTTGAAGAAGTGAACAATAAACATTTTAGTGCTGGACGTCGTACATTGAAATTAGATGCATTACTTTTACGTCCAGCAACAGATCTTGTTCATATTGTAGCAATTGCGTTAGTACTTGGTTTATTCGGAATCGATGCTTTAAAGAGTCCTGTTGAAGTAGGGGTTTTATATGCTTTCGTTAACTATATTCATCGTTTCTTCCAGCCGGTAAATGAGATGATGATGAAACTATCTTTCTTCCAACAAGCGCTTGTTTCATCATCGCGTGTATTTCATTTAATGGATGATAAAGATTTAGCTCCTGTTCAAATGGGGAGTGAACAGCCAGGAATAGCTAATGGGGAAATTCAGTTTAAAGATGTTACTTTTTCATATGATGGAAAGCGTGACGTTTTAAAAAATGTATCTTTTCACGTAAAGCCAGGGCAAACGGTTGCTTTCGTAGGGCATACTGGTAGCGGAAAGAGTACGATTATGAATTTATTAATGAGATTTTACAATATTAAATCAGGAAATATTGTAATAGACGGAGTAGATTTAGAGAAGTTTGAAGAACAAGAAATTCGAAAGAAAATTGGTCTTGTGCTGCAAGATGCATTTTTATTTGCTGGAAATGTAAAGCAAAACATTCGTATGTATAATGAAGAGATTACGGATGAAGAGATAGAGGAAGCAGCGCGATTTGTGCAAGCGAATACGTTTATTGAAAAATTACCAGAGCAGTATGATACAGAAGTAGTCGAAAGAGGAGCTGCATTTTCTAGTGGTCAAAGGCAATTAATTGCTTTTGCTAGAACGATAGCAACTAATCCGAAAGTATTAGTGTTAGATGAAGCGACGGCAAATATTGATACAGAAACAGAGGAGGCTATCCAAACGGCATTGCAGCAAATGCGAAAAGGCAGAACAACGATAGCGATTGCGCACAGATTGTCTACAATCCAAGATGCGGATCAAATATTTGTTATGCATGAAGGGGAAATTGTAGAAAGCGGAACACATCAAGAGTTACTTAGTGAACAAGGACTTTACTACAATATGTACTTACTACAAAATAAAGGGAGTTTGCAAAAGGCTTTGTAATTACAAGGCCTTTTTTGCGGTGTTAAAAGTGTATTAATGGAGTTTTTGGTGAAGGGTGGTTTCAATTTCACTTTTTTCTTAAACAACTCGACAAAATAAATGTATTAGAACTTTATTACTATAGCATAAAAGTCGTGTCCACTAACTGAAGTTGTACATATTGTATACGGAATAAAAAAATTTGATAGGAGCTTTTATATGCAAAATAGATCCAGTTCAAATGTTACGTTTATCGATGTGTCTCATTGGGAAGGAAACATCGATTGGAATGCTGTGAAGTCATCTGGTATTCCAGCGGCGTATGCAAAAGCGACGGAAGGTGTGAACTATATTGACCCTACTTTCGTTCAAAATGTACAAGCTGCGAGAAATGCGAATGTATTAATTGGTGCATATCATTTTGCGCACCCAGAACAAAATGATGCCATTTCAGAAGCGAAATATTTTGTGAATATATTACAGAGTAATCAGACGGACTTAATTCCTGTTTTAGATTTAGAATCGCCAACGGATACTAGCAATAGTAGTTTAACGGGTGCGACTATATCGAATTGGGCAAGAAGTTTCGTAAATTATGTGAAACAAGCTACTGGGAAAAATGTAATGTTATATACAGGAGTTTGGTATATTAATGAATTTGGAATTAGCGGATTAAGTGACATTCCACTATGGATTTCCAGATATTCTAGTATACCGCCTGCTGATGCTGGTGGATGGACAGAGTGGACAGCA
Organism: Bacillus sp. RC242; assembly: GCF_044908245.1. Classification (NCBI taxonomy): domain Bacteria; kingdom Bacillati; phylum Bacillota; class Bacilli; order Caryophanales; family Bacillaceae; genus Bacillus; species Bacillus sp. RC242. Next base: position 579,947 of record NZ_JBIYCZ010000002.1, on the reverse strand, counting down.
TGGCAGTACACAGATTCTGGGCAAATTTCAGGTGTAGGAAATTGTGATGTATCAGCAGCTGTTTCATTAGAAGCTTTACAAGGAAATGGAGCAAGTGGTGGAGGTAATGTTCCCACGCCTAATAATGCGACTCCAGTATACGGAGTTGCTGTAATTAATGGAGATAATGTGAATTTACGAAGTGGACCATCTATACAGTCTAGTGTAATTCGCCAATTGAATCGTGGCGAATCGTATGAAGTTTGGGGAGAACAAGATGGATGGCTTTGTTTAGGGACAAATCAGTGGGTATATAATGATTCAAGTTATATTCAGTACAAACATTATGTGGCAACTATTACTGGCGATAATGTGAATCTGCGAGACGCTCCATCATTAAACGGGAATGTTATAAGACAGTTACATCATGGTGAATCATATCGAGTATGGAGTAAGCAAAATGGATGGCTTTGCTTAGGGACAAATCAGTGGGTATATAATGATTCAAGTTATATTCAGTATGGTGTACAATAAAGTGAACTTAAAAGGTATCTCGACTGAGGTGCCTTTTATTAAAAATATATAATTTTTACAAAGTGTATATTGAAAGCATAGTATAATATAATGGATATATTTATAAAAAATAATCGAAAATGAAATAAAGGAGTAGAAGTATGGATTATGTGCTAATAGGTGGGATTTTAATATTATTAGCTGCAGTGTTTGTACTGTTTTATAAAAATAAACAGTTAGAATCAGAGAGTCAGCAAGTAGAATTTGAAAAGAAACAAGCGATTGAAACGTATGAAAGTGAAATTGCAGCTACGATTACAGATCATAAAGAACAACAAAGTACTTTAAAGAATATGGAACAGAAAAAATATAATGATTTACAAGTTAGTACAGCTAGAGAACTTGAAAATATGCGTATGATGAAAAATCAACTGGCTGTTCAACATAGTAAAGAACGTAGTGAAATGCAAGATAAGCATAGTAATGAACTACATATGTTTCAAAATTTAATTGCGGATTTACGAGAGTATACCAAAAACGGTGCTGAAGTGAATGCGCATGAAACATTACATTATATGAAACGAGGTTTTGTTGAGCAAGGAATTATACTAGAAGATGAATTTCATATTATGCCGAACGTTTTTATGATACGCAATAAATCTAGACATAAACGTGACATAAACGAAAATCGAATCCATCACCTCATTTTATGTAAAACTGGTATTTATCTACTTGAGACGAAAAAATGGACAGGGAAATTAATCCATGGCTTAACGAGAGAAAATGCAGGTATATATTCATTTATGATTGAGGAAATTGGCAAGCATCAACATGAAATTGAAAAAGAAGAGACATTTGAATTTATTACGGATGGAACGTCATTAACTTTGCAAGTAAGAAATGAAGGGAATCCAGCGTATAAAGCGAAAATATTATCTCAAACTTTATATAATTGTTTGGAAGAAATGCAAATAGATATTGTAAAGGAAAAAATAAAACCGATTGTATATTTTGAAAATGAGAATGGAAAAGAAGTTATTGATCTTTCTAATGAAGAATTGCCGAGATTTAAAGATAGAGAGCAAATTGTAACGTTTTTCAGAAATGAAGTTTTAACAAGTAAAGTAATATATACAGCACAAGAACTAAGAAAGATTAGAGATATGATTGGTCAGATGAATTATGTCGCGAAGTAAAACTTTAATCAGTAGGGTTTTATGGGCATCCCGGCTCCTACCCTGTACAGCCGAATTTTGAGGTGGGAGTATAACTGTTTGCAAATAGCGGGATAAAGAAGGTGTTATTTGGATGGAGAAAGGTAAAAGCTCTATATTGTGGGGAATATTGTACATTTATTTTTGTTTGTATATATTAATGTATCTTGTGTTTATCTTTGTTATCGATATGGTTCATGTGCCATTGAGTGTAATGAGTATGTTTGTGGTAGTAATGCCTTTTATTTTATTAGTTATTATTCAAAAGTTTATATTACATGTATCAGCAAGACGTGATAAAGATAAGAAACAACTGTTCACTGTAATGATGGTTGCTCTCATTCCATTGATAGTATGCACTGTACAATTAAGTGTAAATAAATATACTTCAAACTTTAATCAGGATCGGTGGTTAAATTATGAAGAAAAACGAGTACATATGGTAGATGACCTATTACAGCAGCATAAATTGATAGGGAAATCAAACGAGGAAATCATAAAATTGTTAGGGGCCCCTACGAAAACAAGCAGTTTGGAAACGGGAATTACTACACTATACTATCTTGGGAATGAACGTAGTTTCATTCCTATAGATAGTGAATGTCTTATTTTGCAATTTGATAAAGATGTTAGAGTTATAGAGTATAAGGTACAACGAGATTGAAATAGTGAGAGGAGAAGCTATATCTTTTATAGCTTCTTTTCTATATTCCAATATAGAAAAAGTAGGCAAATAGTAGTCATTCCTATCTATACGAATGAGATAGAGTTTGTTATATTGTAAAGGGTTATTTAGTTTAGAAGTTTGCTAGATAGTCTTAAATATTTTAGATTAGGGAGGGAAGTTAACACGAATTAAGATATAAACGTGTTAAATAATTAGTATGAAAAAAGGATTTTATAATGTTTTAGCTGCATCAATTGTATTTAGTATGGTAACGATTCCAAGTTTTTCCTATGCCGACACAGTAGAAAAGACCGTAACGATTTCAACAGACGAGCAAGCATTAAAAAGTATTGAAAGCCATATGAAAGATGAAGATGGACGTGGAGAGAGCAAAGGAATAACAAATGAAGTACAAGGAGATTTTTTTGTACATATAATAGGTTCAGCATCTTTATTTGATTCTGCTGAGTTACAAAAAGCGACAGGTGTTCAGCTTTCTAATCAAGTAGTGAAAGCCGAAAAACAAAAAGGAAACGCTTACTATATACAAACAGAATCTGGAGCTGGGTGGATACAAAGTAGTGAAGGAAATGTAGAGGTTAAGGAAGTTTATCACTTGGCAAACGAAAAATTAGTAATTAATGAAGAGACAGCTACATATTCCGCACCATTTAATTCATATAAAGACGAGAAAGTGTTACAACCGCAAACAATTATTGCAATTGGACAAGTTGGAGAGTGGTTCCAAGTCCAAATAGATAATGAGGTGAAATGGATTTATTCACCTTCAGCAAAATTTGAGGGTACAAAAGCATCTCTTATTCAAAGCACAACTCCAACTCGTACGAAACGTGCAGCGGTTATGTATACTGCACCAATAGAAGAGAAAACAACGGATATTTACGGTGTACCATTAAAGGAAATGATTGTACCAACAGGTAATGAAAATATTCGTCCAGGTTATGCGATGAAACCAAAATACATTACAATTCATGAGACGGATAATTATAGTGTTGGAGCAAATGCTAGAAACCATGCACAATATTTATACAGCCAAGCAACAGGAACGACTGATCGTTCAGCATCTTGGCATTTTACAGTAGATGATAAAGAAATTTATCAACATCTACCATTAAATGAAAATGCTTGGCATGCTGGAGATGGAGCAGAAGGAACTGGTAACAGAGAATCAATTGCAATTGAAATTGCTGTCAATCAAGATGGTGATTATAATAAAGCTGTGGAAAATGCTCGCAAACTAGCAGCCTATTTAATGGGGGAATTAAATATTCCCTTAGAAAATGTGAAAAAACATCAATTTTGGAGCGGAAAGAATTGTCCGGCCATTATGATAAGGAATAATGCGTGGGAGCCATTTTTACAGGGAACGAAAGCTTATTATGATACGAATCATAAAGATGATATAACTGGCGGTTGGTATGAAGCAGATATTCGTGAATTAGATAAAAGAGGTATTATGGTTGGAGACGGGAAGGGTTCTTACTGGCCAGAACGTCTTGTAACACGTGGTGAATTTGCGAATTTAGTTTCAAGATCATTGCAATTACCAGAGGGGAAATCGAATTTCAAAGATTTAAGCACAGCCCATCCATCGTTAGTAGATGGTATTAATCGTGCAGCTAGTGCTGGGATTATAAGTGGACGAGGAAATGATATATTTGCTCCGAATGATACGATTAAACGTGATGAAGCTGTTATTATGATTGATCGTGCATTGCAATACAAAAATATAAAAGGTAATTTAGTTTCATTACCATTTACGGATCAAAATTTAGCGTATGATAAACAGGCGGTTCAACGTGTTTATGGGTTAGGTATTGTAAAAGGGAATGAGAATAATGAGTTTATGCCAAAAGGTTCTGCAACACGTGGGGAATCGGCAGCATTTATTAATAGAATGTTAAAAGTAATAGAGAGTAAATAATGGAAAGGCATTCGCTTTGGCGAGTGCTTTTTATTTTTCAATATGTTATAGAAAGGGGATGTGAATTTTGGCTGGAATAAGGAATGAAAGTGGAGGTGATGCATATATTTAGATGCATTGGGTAATTTTTTGTAATTTCGTATAAAATGAAAAGGAGGTAGGGCGGTGAAATCAATACCGACTGATGTCCTGAGTAAGGAATTGATGGAAAGAGAAGGGGTTATATCTATTACAGTGATGGAATTTGAAAAGATAGAAGTGGCCGGAGTAGTTGTTTCTGGTCCAGCTGTTATTTTGATTAATCAAGAGTAAGTACATATTATTAATATAGAAAAGTAGAAAGAGCATCCGCTTAGGGTGCTTTTTGTTTGTATAGAAGTGTGTATATGATAGATAATTGGGATATTGGAGGGGAATTATGTGGCAATTATTATAACAATGTTATTAATGGGAGTTTTATTAGGATTTGTCGGAGCAGGGGGAGCAGGATTTATCATCGCGATACTCACTTTAGTATTCCATATCCCTATTCATGTTGCTCTTGCAACATCTTTAACTGCGATGGCATTTACGACATTATCTGGAGTAGTAAGTCATTACCGAGAAGGGAATGTTGTGCTTGTAATAGGCGGAGTTGTTGGGGGATTTGGCGCGTTTGGATCCTATATTGGTTCAAAGTTTGGTTCGTTAATACCAGCACATCTGTTGCATTGGTTTACAGCTGGTATGTTATTTTTATCGGCAATTTTTATGTTTATTCGGTTGATTATGTTTCAAAAAAGATCACAGTCATCTTTAAAAGGGCATAAAGAACTTTCGAAAGATAACGTGATTAAATGTATATTCCTCGGATTGGTGACTGGAATTTTAGCAGGTGCATTTGGTATTGGCTCAGCACCTTTTATCCAACTCGGATTAATGGTTCTATTAGGTTTAACAATCCGTCAATCTGTAGGGACGACAATGCTCGTTATATTACCAATCGCAATTGGAGGTGGGTTTGGATATAGTTCGGAAGGGTATTTAGATTATGTATTATTAGTACAAGTTTTAATCGGGACAATGTTAGGAGCATATATAGGAGCTAAGTTTACAAATTATGCACCTCGCATGCTTCTAAGGTTTTCGATGATTATGACACCAATATTAGCTGGATGTATGTTGTTAGTAGATTAAAGAGAATATATAGAAAACTATTAATATATTTTACGAATGAATTATATAAGTAATTCATATTTCCCATATAAAAGGATTTGCTTTAATATAATGAGTGTAAAGTTCGAGTATTCGAAGTATTACTTGAATTATATCCCTATCCCTATCCCTTTTCTAAAAATGCGAACAAGTTTTGCCCTATTCTATTCAATAGTTTATTGTATAGAAATATATTGTTCGATGACCATTATGGAACGCACATAATGGGTAAATCCCGATCCTTAAAGAGGATGCCCCTAATCTTCATGTGAAAATATGATCGGATAAGAAAGCTGGCCAATTTATGGTCAGCTTTCTTTTTGTTCAATGAGTAAGACTTCTTTAATTTCTGTTTGCAATAATAAAGTTTTTCCGAAGCGACGTTTACATTCAGCTCGTACTTTTTGAATGGCTAGTAGCTGAGAAGTAGCAGGCACTGTGACAATGGCTTGCCGAGGTTTTCGGTTTTCTTCACAAAAAACACATTCCACAACATATTTAGAAATCATAATTTCATCCTTCCGGTTTGAATTTCTAAGAAGGGACTGCTCATGAAGTTGATGTAAACTTTCGGCATCTTTTTACTTATTTCCTCTTTTTTCAAAGGGGAAATAAAAAAGAAGACGAATTTTAGTAGGGGAGGGATGTATATGGAGAGATGGATAGGTACGGCAGCTATTTGTATGAATGAAAGAAATGAAATTTTAATGGTATTGCAAGGAAAAGAAGGGGAAGAAAAAAGGTGGTCTGTCCCAAGTGGAGGACTTGAAAAGGGAGAAACACTAGAAGAATGTTGTATCAGGGAAGTTTGGGAGGAAACAGGCTACAATGTGGAGGTTGTAAATAAAATATACGAAAAAGAAGGTATTACATACGGGATTCCGGTGTATGTTCATTATTACTTTGTTAAAAAAATAGGCGGTAATATGAAAATCCAAGATCCGGATGAGTTAATACATGAGATTGATTGGAAAGGGATACATGAAGTTGGAAAATTAGCATTAGCTTTTCCGGAGGATTACGAGCTAATATACCGATATATAAATAAAAAAGCAAGTGTGTAAATACTTGCTTTTTTAGTGTATCCAAGATAAGAAAAGTGGAACGATAACTAAACTAGCTCCAGCTGTTAAAAGCATTGATAAACTTGCAATTGTACCTTCTACAGGACCGATTTCAAATGCTTTTGATGTTCCAGTCCCATTCGCGCTAGTACCTAGCATTATACCTTTTGCGAGCGCTGTTTTAATACGGCATATGCGTATGAGTGTAGGACCGAATAAAGCTCCAGTTAAGGCAGTTAATACAACGAAAACTGCTGTTAATTGTGACATGCCGCCAATCATTTCTGAAATAGCCATTGCAATAGGTGTTGTTACAATGTGCGGTGCTAAACTTTGTTCTATTGTAGAGTCAATTTGAAAAAAATTAGCTAGTAGTGCGGAAGTAATAACAGATAGAAAAGAACCGACAATGACATTAATTAAAATAGCAGTGCCGTGTTTTTTTAATAGATCAAAATGTTTATAGATTGGCCATGCGAAAGCAACTGTTGCAGGTTTTAATAATTCTGTTAGCCAATGACTACCAGATTCGTAGATTTCGTATGGTGTATCTAATCCAAGTAATAAAGCGATTAAAATGATTGGGCATACAAGAAGGGGAGAAAGCAAACTCCAATCCCAGCGTTGATACATTTTTTTAGATACCCAATATGTGAATAGTGTTAATAGTAAACAAAGAAAGCCGATCATTGTGTTGATCCTTTCCGCTTTAATAGCAATTCTGTTAAAAGTCCTGTTACGAGAGTGACACAAAGTGTACTAATCACGATAATTAAAATGAGATCGATTCCATACTGTGATAATGTATCTTTGTAACGAATGACAGCGACTGCAGAAGGGATGAAAAATAAAATAAGTTCTTTTAATAAAAAGTCTGCACCGTCTTGTATCCATTCTTTTTTCACTATATTAAATTTTAATGAGATTAACAATAAAAAAATACCGATTATACTTCCTGGAACTGGGAGGTGTGCCTGTTTTGCAATCCATTCACCTGTCCAAGCGAAACAAAATAATAATAAAATTTGTCCGCTTAACTTCCACCATTTCATACAGTAACCACCTCTTTGTTTTTTACATAAAAATTGTAAAAAGAATTAACAATTTCTACTATACGTTCATTCGAAATATTTGTCTAATATATAAATTATATGTTATTAATATATTAGATGTATTAATCGAAAGTGAAAAGGGTGTCCAAAATGGAATTACGGCATTTGCAGTATTTTGTTGTAGTGGCAGAGGAATTACACTTTGGACGAGCAGCTGCTCGTTTACAAATGACACAACCACCGCTTAGTCAACAAATTCAGCAATTAGAAAAAGAAATGGGAGTTATGTTATTTTCAAGAACGAAGAGAAAGGTTGAATTAACAGAAGCAGGAGAAATGTTTTTAAAAGAAGTAAAAAAAGCGTTTGAACAAATTGAAAAAGCAGTAGAAGTTGCACAAAGTGCTCAAAGGGGAGAAGTTGGATCACTTTCAATTGGTTTTGTAGGTGCGGCGATATATGATATTTTACCGTCAATCGTCAGAGAGTATAGAAAGAAATTTCCGAGAGTGTCTGTAGCATTACATGAATTGTCCACACCGGATCAGGTGCATGCACTTCATGATAATCGAATTGATATTGGATTTTTACGTCCGCCAATTCCAACGCAATTACTTGAGTTAGAACCAATTCAAAAACTTTCATGTACGTTATGTTTACCGAAGGCACATCCTCTTGCTGAAAAGGACGAAATACATATCGAAGATTTAAGGGATGAACCGTTCGTATTTATTACGAGACCAGTATGGCCAGCGTTATATGATACAATTTTATCGCTTTGCCGTGATGTAGGTTTTAGTCCGCACATTGTACAAGAAGCAACGGAGTATCAAACTGTTATGGGGCTTGTAGCGGCAGGTATTGGAATTACGGTAATACCTGTATCCGCAAATAAATTGTATAAAACAGAAGTTGTATATAAAGAGTTATGTGATTCTAATTTTGTTGCAGAAATGTCAGTGGCTTATAAAAAAATGAATAACAATCCAGAGTTGTTAGAGTTTTTGAAAATTGCAAGAGAGAAAAAACGAATAGAAATAGGAGATGAGAAGGACGAGTAGTAATCGTGACGAAAAAGCGATTTAATTTATATATATAAAAGTACACCTTATTAAACAATAAAGCGGAAATGCATTTGAGTTGCCTTTCCACTTTATTGTTCTTTTTTTAGCTCGATACTAAATAGATAAACGTGTTCGTTTTCTTTTAAGAGTAACTCAATGCTTGGTTCTTCATCAATTGTAGGGACGATTACAGTATCTTTACTTGTTTTTATTACAGCAGCTAAAATTGTTTTTTGATTGTATTTTACGTTTTTAGTAGATTGAATTGTAGTAGTTACAGAACTATTTACGTTTGGAGGAGCCTCTTCCGAAACAAGTGTTGAACCACCTTCGATATTAATATACCATTGACCTTTTTCTAGTACATCTTTATCAAATTGGAAATGTGGTGCTATGAAAGAAAGCCTTATTTTCTTTTCTAAAAAATGTGATGAGGCTATGTTAGCAATCTCTTTCATTTTTGTACCATTTTGATAATATTCAATCACAGCGTTTAGTTCATCTTTATTGTTTTTGATTGTAACATCATAAAACATTCTATTTCCTTCACCTATAGGAGTCATTTGTAAAATATCAGATTGCTCTTTTGTTAATTTATAAGGTTTAACAGTGGCACCTTCATTGTTTTTTAGTGGGCTACAACTAGTGAGAAGTAGTAAGGATAAGGTAAATAGCAATTTTATACGCATATAATGCTCCTTTCTTTTTTTACAATCATATTATAAATATCCTTTAATTACCATTTTGTGTTCTAGGACTAAAGGCTTAGTAAAGATTCCGATTGAAGTGCGATGTTTAAAATGTCATATTTTTATACACTAGTAGTATAGAATGCGTATGTTATGAAGCAAGGTAGGGGGAAATTATGTCTTTATTTCGGTTAGCGAGAAAAAATATACAAACATTTGCTGCCCAAAGGTTAAAACAATTTATGTGGATTGCTATGAATACAATGCTTTGTTTTTTTATGATATCATTCCGATTTAATGAAGCTGTAATAAGTAAAGCGGAATATACACCTATGTTTGTAAAGTGGTTTTATGCTATGTTTCTATTTATAGTTTTTGTGTGTATTTTCATTACATATAAAATGACAGCTTCTCTTTTACAGATAAGAAAAGAGGAGTTTACATCGAATGAAGTGATGCATATGACAGGAAAAGAAATGTTATGTTTATTATGTCAGGAGCAATTATTAACTTACGGAGGAGCTTTTGTTTTCGGATTAATTCATGGTATGTTATTTTTGAAATTATTTATTATTATTTTTATGAAAGCAGTAGGAATCCAAGGGATAACCAATGCACCGATTACGATGTATGCGGTAGTGATAACAGCAGTTGTTATGATAACCGTCATTATAATATCAATGTGGCAATGTTGTAGGTTTACACAAAGGTTAAAGGGTGAAAAGTCATATGAAACGAGGAGAAAGGCATGAGAAATCATGGCTTTTTCTTCATTTTACACATGTTATTAATCATGATACAGTGGGAAGAACTGAAAAAAAGAGTTAAGAAGAAAGGTTGTATGGAATGATAAATGAGCAAGCGATCGTAAAAGTTGATCGATTAACAAAGCGAATTGGTTCAAAGACGTTAGTAGAAAATATTAGTTTTGAAGTGAAAAAAGGTGAAGTAGTTGGCTTATTAGGACCAAATGGTGCTGGAAAAACGACATTAATGCGAATGATGGTCGGAATGATCCGTATGACAGAAGGGGAAGTATGGATTGATGGTCAATCTGTAAAACAGCAATTTGAAAAAACTGCTGCGAAAATTGGTGCTGTAATTGAGACACCAGAATTTTATCCTTTCTTAAGCGGCTATGAAAATTTAACATATTTCGGACGAATGAATGGGAATGTGACTGAAGAGCGTATCGATGAAGTAGTGCAATTGTTAGGAATGGGACAAGTAATTGACCGTAAAGTAAAAGCATATTCACTCGGTATGAGACAGCGTTTAGGAATTGCTCAGGCACTTATACATAATCCAGATGTATTAATACTAGACGAACCGACGAACGGATTAGATCCTAGTGGTATACATGAAATGCGGATGTACATAAAGAAAATTGCGCATGAACAAGGAAAAGCTGTTCTTGTTTCTAGTCACTTACTCTCAGAAGTTGAATTAATGTGTGACAGGGTTATTATTATTCAGCATGGAGAATATGTCGCAACACAAAATATTCAAAGTGATAAAAAGGAAGAAACAGAAGAAATACATATACGTGTAGATGATGCGAATAAAGCGGCAGAGGTTTTAGAATACGATGTTTTAGTAAAAGAAAACGAATTAATTATAAACGTGAAAGATGAAGAAGTTCCAAATATTCTTCGTACATTGATGGAGAAAAACATTCAAGTTTATCGTGTATATGAAGAAAGAAAAACGCTAGAAGAGCAGTTTTTAGAATTAACAGGAGGAAAAGATATTGTTTAATTTAGTTTATAACGAGCTGTATAAAATATTTAAGCGAAAGCGAACGATTATTCCTTTTGCAGTTATTGCGGTATTAATTATTGGATTAGGATGGGTTACGGTAAAATATTTAGAGCCAGAAACAAAAGGGTGGAAAGCGGATTATACAGAACGCACTGTAGAAATTGAGAAAAAGCTCGGCATGAAAAAAGAGGATATTTTAACAGAAAAGTCAGGAGACGAGCTTGTAAAGGAATACCAGCTTAAAATGAAGCATTTAGATACGAATACAGCGCCAGCAAGTAGTTCTCCGCTTTCATTTATGAGAGATACAGGTTTTATCGTATTTCCAATTTTACTTCCGTTTATTCTCGTATATGCGAGTACGATTTTTGCGAATGAATATAGCTGGGGAACATATAAATTTTTAACAATTCGTCCAGCGAGCCGATTTAAAATTTTAACATCTAAGTTTTTGGCAATCGTTATATTTGCGGCATTATTATTTATATTTAATATGATTTTTTCCGTATTATGCGGGTTGATTATTTATAAATTCCAACAACCAGCTTGGGCTGAATTTGTCGTTCAAAATGGAAATATAATAAAACAAAATATTTTCGTAGAAGCAAGTAAATATTATATTTTATCTTGGTTACCAACTCTTGTGTATGCTGCATTTGCCTTTATGATTTCCGTTTTAACGAGATCGAGCGGAGGTGCAATCGGGATTTCTTTATTTCTTGCATTATCAGGGGGAATAGCGCTAATTCCGGCAGCAAGATATGAATGGGCGAAATATTTATTACCAGCGAATACAGATTTATATGGGCTTTTAAAGGGTGGAAGCTTTATTGATGGAGTAACATTCCCATTTGCTTCTTGTATGCTTCTTCTATACTTAGCTGTATTTTTAGGGGTTTCCTATACTGTATTTATAAAACGAGATTTAACAGCATAAGCAAAAGCCGTTAAGGGTAACTTAACGGCTTTTTGTTTGTAATAATTGATGAATAGCTTCTTCGGCTAATAGTGCGAAATACTCTGCGCTAATAGGCAATGCTTTTTCATCTACTGTAAAAGCTGGATGATGCCATTCATGTGTACCACTTGTTCCCATAAAGACGAATGAGCCTGGTATTTCTTGTTGGTAAAAAGAAAAGTCTTCTCCTGCCATTGATGGTGTAGGAGAGATAACGTTTAGATTCATTTTCTCTGCAATATGAATAGAAAAATCAGTGAGTACTTTATCGTTTTGAACAGCAGGAGGACCTGGGTAAAATCGAAATTCTGTTTTTACACCTAGTGCATCAGAAACGCCTTTAATGATACGTTTCATTAATGCCGGAATCTTTTCACGTGTTTCAGCTTGGAATGTACGGACAGTTCCTTCTAATATTGCTTTTTCGGGAATAACGTTCCACGTATTCCCTGAATGAATGTTTGTTACACTTACGACAGCGTTATGAGAAGAACTAATATTTCGGCTTACAATCGTTTGAAGTGCCATAACGATTTGAGATGATGCAACGATAGGATCGACGCCGGCATCAGGCACAGCTGCATGTGTACCAACACCATGGATTTCAATTTCAAATCGATCAACTCCGGCCATTAGTGGCCCATCTTTAATACCGATTGTACCTACTGGTAAATCAGGTTTATTATGCATACCGAAAATAGCTTGCACGCCACGTAAATGCCCAGCTTCAATAACTTTGCAAGCACCATTACTACTTTCTTCAGCTGGCTGGAATATAAGGCGGACAGTTCCATTAAGAGAAGCTTCTTTTTCTTTTAATAAGTAAGCCGCACCCAATACAGCAGCTGTATGAAAATCATGCCCACAAGCATGCATTTTACCTTGTATTTTTGAAGTGTATGGAAGGTCTGTTTCTTCCTGAATAGGAAGGGCATCGATATCAGCACGAAGCGCTACAACCGGTCCTTTTTTATTACCAGAAATTTCAGCGATAACTCCTGTTTCTAAATTGGAATCAATAATAGTGATATTGGCCTCGTCTAACCAATTTTTTATCGCTTTTGTCGTTTCAAATTCTTCGTATGATAGTTCTGGATTTTCATGTAAATACCGACGAATGGAAATAAGTTTTTCTGTTAATTGATCAGGAATAGATGCCACTTATTATGCCCTCTTTCTTAAGTGAAGTATTTGTATTAATTATACAATAATAAAAGAGAGGATTCTCAAATGAAAATCCTCTCTCGTTTTATGCTGCAACTTTTTTATGAGTATGCTGTTTTTTATAACGTCCACGCATTGCGTATGCAATTTGCGGAATTGCGATACCGATTAAAATAAGTGATACACCGATCCATTGTGACGATAGTACAGCTTCTTTTAAAACGAATACAGACATAATTGTTGTAACTGGCAGTTCTGCTGCACCAAGAATAGTTGCTAAGCCAGAACCGATTTTTGGAATGCCAATTGTAAAGGCAATGGACGGAATAACGATACTAAATATTCCTAATCCTAAGCCGTATTTCCAAAGGCCTTGAGAGATCGCCCCGTTAAAAATAAATGTTGGCGGGAATACGATCATGACTAAAGTTAAAGCGCCAGCCATTAAAAGGACACCGCGTGTTAATGAAGGTACTTCAACGGCAACTTTCCCACTTACGAAAATGTATGTTGCAAATGTAACAGCAGATAATAAACCTAAAATGATTCCAGTCGTATCGAAATCACCAGCTGATGTTTCTAATAATCCACTTGATAAAAATGTACCTGCAAGTAAGAAGATTACTGAAATAACTTTTTCTCTGGAAGGTAATGTTTTTGTTGCGACTGCTTCAATGATAATCCCAACCCAAACGAACTGGAATAAAAGTATAATTGCAATAGAAGCTGGTACAGTTTTTAAAGAAGCGTAATAAAAAATTCCAGTAAAACTTGCAGACGTTCCTGCGACGAATAAAATTAACATTTGTTTTAGTGGAACACGATGTCTAGAAAATAGAAGTGTAATAGCAAGTAAAATAATCCAACCGAACAAATACTGGCTACCAATTACCTCTCCAAGTGAAAACCCTTCTGCATATGCAAGTTTAACAAAAATAGCTAAAACCCCATAACTACACGCTCCTAATAAAACTAAAAGAGAATAACGAAGCATGAAAAATTCCTCCCATCTATATGAACTTGTTCCGTAACGGACATATATAACTAGATGGAAGTATACAAAATTAAAAATGAAGGGTCAAATGAAAGAAAAGTGCAAAATTTTATAGAATAATAATAAAAGTATGATATTTATGCATAATCTTGAAATTAATAATAATTAAAGTATTGTAAAATCAGCTTTATGTTGTATAAAGACAGCATTTGAAAAAAAATTTTAAGGCCAATAGGTGTGAAGTCAATTGTAATGTGCTAATCATTTGAGAAACTGTGGAACCTTTGTTATGTTAGTAACAATTAGAAAGAGTTTCATAATTCAATTGAGATTTTTCTATATAATAGAAGGGAATGAAAACGTTTTATTAGAAAGTGTGTGAAAGGGTAGTTTTTCTTATTGTCATGTTGGAAAAGTGAATTCATGAAATGTCCATAGTATTTTCAATTGTTTTTGCTACAATATTGAAGAGGAGAGGAGTGGAATAATGCAAGATATTAGTATTTTTTTAGCGTTTGGAGCTGGGTTCTTATCGTTTATATCCCCATGTTGCTTACCGCTTTATCCGGCATTTTTATCATACATAACAGGTATGTCGGTTTCTGAATTGAAAGAAGAAAATGCAATGCTTCGCAAAAGAAGTATGATACATACAGCGTTTTTCTTACTTGGTTTTTCAATTATTTTTATTGCAATTGGATTTGGTACAAGTTTTATTGGAGGCATCTTTACAAATTATAAAGATTTAATTAGACAGTTAGGTGGTATATTTATCATCGTGTTCGGTCTTGTTATTGTCGGTGTGTTTAAACCGAAGTTTTTAATGCAAGACCGTAAATTTACGTTTAAAAATCGTCCGAGTGGTTATTTTGGTTCAGTTTTAATTGGATTGGCATTTGCTGCTGGATGGACACCTTGTACTGGGCCTATATTAGTGTCTGTAATTGGATTAGCTGCAACAAATCCAGAATCGGCAATGATTTATATGATTGCTTACATACTTGGATTTGCTATCCCGTTTTTCGTACTTTCATTCTTTATTACGAAAATGTCTTGGATTAAAAGAAATAGTATGAAATTCATGAAGATTGGAGGATACGTTATGATTGTCATGGGTATCTTCCTATATTTTAACTGGATGACGAAAATTATCGTATATTTCTCAAGTTTATTTGGTGGTTTTACCGGTTTTTAGTATTATTCTGTGAAAATGTTGGAAATACTAACGGAAAAGCATATAATAAAATTATATTTTGCATATAGCCACAAAAAAGGATGAGAAAATATGAACATAGTTCTGTTATCAAGTATCGTTGCTGTTTGTATGGCTGTCGGTGCGATGTTTATTCGTTTAAAAGCAGCTAAGAAACCTGCAACATTGAAAAAAATTATACTTCCCCCATTTTTTATGAGCACGGGAGCGTTGATGTTTGTTTTTCCTGAATTTCGATTAACTCCAGCAGAAATGTTAGAAGCAATTGGCGTCGGTTTGTTTTTCTCTATTTTTCTTATTAAAACATCTAAATTTGAAATTAGAGGACAAGAGATTTATTTGAAGCGTTCAAAAGCATTTGTTTTTATACTAATTGGGTTACTTGTCGTGCGGATTGTATTTAAAACATACTTAAGCCAGTCTCTTGATTTAGGACAACTTAGTGGCATGTTCTTCTTACTTGCGTTTGCAATGATCGTTTCATGGAGAATTGCAATGTACCGTTCCTTTACGAAATTACAGAAGGAAATGGAAAAAGAAGATGGTTTTTATAATGAAAAAGATATGAAGTTAACGTAAAGAGTGTTATATGTATAAAGAAACAACGTCTGATTAGACGTTGTTTTTTGTTAATCACTGAAAGGTAACTTCCTCAATTCTAGTTGTGATGTATAAATTGTCGACCATCGAAGAAGCAATTTAAGTTTGACGTTACGAATGGACCGATATAAGGAATACTATTTGGTTTGAAGTTTTATCATCGGTAATTGGTGGCTAAGTTAGATTAGGTTGGATCGTATAGGAGACGTTCCTTCATTAACAATTACTCCACTTGATGGTACTGATACAACATGAAAGTGGAGTAATTGTTAATGACGAAATTTCGCTTAGCTTAAGTGTCTTGAGCCGAATCTAATATTGCAAATATAAATGCAACAGGATCAATTGCTGCGAATACAACATATACCTCTGTAAATATTACAGGTACTGGTGATACGATTTATACGAGTGCTGTAGGGTTACAGATAGATTTAGCGAAAGCGAGATTAATTGCTACAAAATCAGTAACTGTAAGTTGAGCTTATAAAAAAGATTGCTATAAAATAGCAATCTTTTTTATAAGGAATAATGGGCTTACTTTGCAAGTAAAGTTTTATAGTTAGAATAATCAATCTCTTTTTCTTGTAGTTTCTTAATTAAAAATTTATGATCGCGCTTCGGTGTGGCAACGATATATCCTTGTATGATTAAATCTTGTGTAATTTTTGGAGCGTTTTCCTTTATTGCAAGTTCCCCAATTTTACCGGCAATTTTTGATTTGGCAACATCACGAAATAGTTCAGGAACGGGACTTACTAGTTCTTCTAACAATTGTTTTTGTTCGTCAGCCCATAAATGTCTCGTTTTATTTATGTAATGCTCTTCCCAATCTAAAATGGACATACCGTCTTCTTTCGGTAATCGTTTTAAAAATTTTCTGAACATAAAGTATCCACCGATAGACATAAGTCCTAATAAAATAACAGTCCATAATACAATAAACCAACTGAACCATCCTTCGAGCAAGTGTATCCCCCCTTAATGATTGCGGTTTTCTTTTATTCATATTATAAACAGTGAGATTCATAGAAAGCAAGAACGCTTGGTCAATTTGACCAAGCGTTGTAGTTTAAACGAAGTATAGTTGTTCAACACATAAAATATCATTGTCATTTTCTACATATTCAATGATGAGTGTGCCAACTTTACGATCTTTATCTTCAGTTGTGAAAATAGAGTAAGAAGTAAAACGTGCTGTTGATAGGCCGCTTATATGTGTAGGTAAAGGAATGTAGTCGTTATCGCGGAAGAATTCCATTAGTTCAATATCTTCAAATTCTTTTCGGTCAACTTGTTTGTTTGTATAGCGGCGTTGAAGTTGTTTTAAAGATGCATTCCAAGAAATTGCTTTTGTGTCGTATACCATTGTTTTATCTCCTTACTGTATGTAATTATTAAGAACATACGTTCTAATCTAGTATACTCTTTTTATAAGAAAAGGGAAAGCAAAAAATAATGTAAGCTTGGATTTCCAAGCTTACATTATTGATGCGTCCGTCATAATCTCTATTTTTTATTATAAGTTAGATAAGAATAAGAAACAAGATGATATATATCTTGTTGATAGTTTTCAAAATTCTGTTTATTATTTATGTATTACAGTACAAGGGAATGAGAGAGATGACATACGTAATTTCACTCCAAGGACCGATGGCAAGTGGAAAAACAACATTGGCCAAAAGCTTAGAGCGATGTGGGCTTTCAGTTATATATGAAAACCCTTATCCAATTGTAGAAAAGCGGAAAGAATTAAATTTGGATATTTACACAAAAGAGGGGTTTATTACAAATCAAAAAATGTTTATTGAAGCAAAAATAAAAGAGTTTCAAAATGTGAAATCAGTCATGATTTTTGACCGCGGACCAGAAGATATTGAATTTTATACACTCTTTTATCCGAAGATGATAGGGAAAGAGTGGGATATAGAAACAGAATTAAAAGATGAATTGTATAAATTAAGAGAATGCCGTTCGGATGCAATTTTTTATTTAGATGTTTCGAAAGAGAGTTTGTATGATAGGAGAAATAATGATAGGACAAGAAATCGAAGTACATTTGAGGAACAATTTAAATTAGTAGAAGTTGAAAAAGAATGGTATAAACAATTTCCCGTAACTTATGTGGACACTAATATATTATCAGTGGACGAATTAGAGGCATATTTTATAGGGTGGCTAAGGGAGAAAAGGCTATGAAAAAAATATTATTATTCGTATACCCGACATTTGCAGAGTTTGAAATAACGGTAGCAACAGCATTGCTGAAAAAGAAATATGAAATCATTACAGCGGGTTTAACAAAAGAAATGATTATAAGTGAAACAGGCTTACAAGTACAGCCGCATATAGAATTAAGTGAAGTGCGTGTAGAAGAATATGAGGGGATTATCATTCCGGGCGGAGATGAAATACATATGAAAGAGGCGAAACCGCTTTTTTCAGTTATTCGTCAATTTTCTGAGCAAGGAAAATTAGTGGCAGCGATTTGTGCTGGACCGTATGCGTTAGCAAGAGCAGGTTTATTTAAAGAAATCTCTTATACAGTGACTATAGATTATCAAAAATTAGATTGTTTTCCAGTAGAAAATTTTGTGTATACAGAAGTTGTACAGCACGCAAATATTATTACAGCACAAGGACATGCATTTGTGCCATTTGGACTAGCGATTGCCTCCTATTTTGGAGTAGTGAATGAACATAATACAAATTTTTATAGTGGAAAGGGCAATATAATGATGGAGAATCTTTTACCGGAAAACGTGTAAAAGCTAGCGAATGCTAGCTCTTTTCTTTTTTACATCGATAAATCACTAACGTTTTCGGATCGCGCCATATACCGTTGTGAAGTGATAGATCATTTTCTATTTCTTCTTTTAGCCATTCCTTCATTTCGGTGTGAAGGGACATATTATCAGGTATATTCAGCGACGGGAACATGCTAGAAATATAGTTAACGATTGGAGTGGCATGATGAAAAACGAGTGCATTATGAATAATTGTTTCTTCAACAGTTGAAAAAATAGATTGTAGTATCTCTTTACCATTTTCTAAACAAAATGGAGCTACAGCTGGTGATGTTTTCGGTAAGTCAAATGCGTCTAGCATACTGTTACACATTTCAACTATACGAGGCATTGAAACTTTAGAATTTGTTGTAGCTAAAAGGGCGCCACCGGGACAAATTACTTTATGGAATCCTTGAATTGTTTTTTCGACATCTTTCATGTGGTATAACATATGCCTTGCGATTATCAGGTCATAACAATTAGCTTCGAAAGGAAGTTTACTAGCATCACCGAGTTTCCATTCAATCGTATTATTCGTTATAGCGGCTTCAGAAATCATGGTTTTCGATTGATCAAAGCCGGTTAACTGGCCTTTATGACCATTAGTTTGCAAAAGGGAAAGAAATTTTCCGTTAGCACACCCGACCTCTAATATTTTTTCTTCCTCTTGGAGTTGTAAATGTTCAATGACGACTTCATCTACATTCACTTGTTTTTCTTCGTAATGTTTATGCGTATCGATACGTGTTTGTAAATGGTCACTAACGTTGTATTGACGTTTTACATCATTCATTTTTTCACATTCCACCTTTATGCAAAATTGCTGAATCGCATGTGTTAATACGTCTGTTTTATTTAAACCTTCGTAATGGAGTACGTCTTCAAACCTTGTAAGTAATTTTTCTTCAATTCGAAAATGAATATCTTTTCGCTTCGCCACTGAAATTTCGCCCCTTTGTATCTGTTAGTGAGACTATAGCACGTCTGAAAAAAATCTGTAAATAAATTGTGTACACAAGTACAAGTATGAGAGGGATAAAAAATTGCTTGAATAATATTTTAAACTATTGACGATTTAACCGTTTTCATATATTCTTAAATTAAGTAATATTCAAATAATTCAAAAGAAATGAGAGAGTCACATGCTTCTTCAAGGAACACATCGAATTGGTCGTATGGCCATGCTGTTGGCACTTGCGGATGAGAATGAAAGTCCCGTATTATCTATTCCGAAAGGTTGGAAATATTGTACTGGGAAAGTTGGTTCTATGAATTCGCAAAAAGTAGTAGCAGCAATGGAAACAGCGGCTAAGAGCAACCGAGTTATTGAAACAGATGTTTACAGAGAAACACATGCACTTTATCATGCAATTATGGAAGCTTTGTACGGAGTGACGAGAGGTCAAATTCAGTTAGCAGACGTTCTTCGTACAGTAGGACTTCGCTTTGCGATTGTGCGCGGTACACCATACGACGGAAAAAAAGAAGGCGAATGGGTTGCTGTTGCGCTTTATGGAACGATTGGTGCACCTGTAAAAGGATCTGAGCATGAGGCGATTGGTTTAGGAATTAATCACATATGATTTGCCCATAGTCTATTAGTTAGAAGGGGGCCTTATTTTTTAGGACAGGAGTCTGTCTTAAAAAGATAAGGTCCCCTTTTGCCTTTATAAGGAGGAAAAAGAATGATTACGCTAACAGGACACACATTGACAGTTGAAGAAATGAAGAGGTTGTTACTTGAAGGTGAAGGTGTAACAGCTTGTCCAAATAGTATGCAACAGGTAGCAGAGTGCCGCGAAGTAGTTGAGAAAATCGTAGAGGACGGAAAAGTCGTTTACGGTATTACAACTGGATTTGGAAAGTTTAGTGATGTGCTTATTCAAAAAGATGATGTAAAAGCACTTCAGCACAACTTAATTCAGTCACATGCGTGCGGAATAGGCGATCCATTCCCTGAAGAAGTATCACGCGGTATGTTGATTTTACGAGCTAATACGATGTTAAAAGGAGTATCGGGTGTTAGACCACTTGTTGTAAACATGCTTCTTGAGTTTGTAAATCGTAAAATTCATCCAGTCGTTCCGCAACAAGGATCACTTGGTGCGAGTGGCGATTTAGCACCTTTATCTCATCTTGCTCTCGTTTTATTAGGTGAAGGTGAAGTGTTCTACAAAGGAAAACGAGTTCATGCGATGGTTGCTCTTACAGAAGAAGGACTTGAACCTATTGAACTTGAAGCAAAAGAAGGTCTTGCGTTAATCAATGGTACGCAGGCAATGACAGCGCAAGGGGTTCTTTCTTATATAGAAGCTGAAGCAAGTGCTTATCAATCAGAATTAATTGCATCGATGACAATGGAAGGATTACGCGGCATTATTGATGCATTCGATGAAAATGTTCATAAAGCGCGTGGTTATAAAGAGCAAGTCGAAGTGGCAAGCAGAATTCGTGATATTCTTCATGATAGTAAACTTGTGACAAAACAAGGAGAACTTCGTGTACAAGATGCATATTCACTTCGTTGTATCCCGCAAGTTCACGGTGCTTCTTGGCAAGTTTTAAATTATGTGAAAGAAAAATTAGAAATTGAAATGAATGCAGCAACAGATAATCCACTTATTTTTGATGGCGGTGAAAAAGTAATCTCTGGTGGTAATTTCCACGGACAACCAATTGCATTTGCAATGGACTTCTTAAAAGTAGGGATGGCGGAGCTTGCAAATATTTCAGAGCGCCGTATTGAACGCCTAGTAAATCCGCAATTAAATGACTTACCACCATTTTTAAGTCCAGAACCAGGACTTCAATCAGGTGCCATGATTATGCAATATGCAGCGGCTTCACTCGTTTCAGAAAATAAAACGTTAGCTCATCCAGCGAGTGTAGATTCAATTCCGTCTTCAGCTAACCAAGAAGATCACGTAAGTATGGGAACAATCGCTTCACGTCATGCGCATCAAATTATTCAAAATGCAAGACGCGTTCTTGCAATTGAGATGATCTGTGCGATGCAAGCAGCAGAATATCGCGGAATTGAAAACATGAGTACAGTTACAAAAACGTTCTATCATCAAGGTCGTCAGCAAGTGCCATCTATTACAAATGACCGTATATTCTCAACGGATATTGAAAATATCGCGCATTGGTTAAAAACGAATTATTCAATAAAGGAAAGATTGGATGTAAATGCAGCACTATAAAACGAGAAAAGGGAGAGATTGAAATGGAAAAAGTACAACAAACAATTCGTGCGGCAAGAGGTACTGAGTTACAAACGAAAGGATGGGTTCAAGAAGCTGCACTTCGAATGTTAATGAACAATTTAGACCCTGAAGTAGCTGAAAAACCAGAAGAATTAGTTGTATACGGCGGAATTGGCCGTGCAGCTCGTAACTGGGAAAGCTACCATGCAATTGTTGATTCATTAAAAACGTTAGAAAACGATGAAACGTTACTTGTTCAATCAGGAAAACCAGTTGCAATTTTTAAATCACATGAAGATGCGCCTCGCGTTCTTTTAGCGAACTCAAACTTAGTACCGAAGTGGGCGAACTGGGATCACTTCCGTGAATTAGAGAAAAAAGGTCTTATGATGTACGGACAAATGACAGCGGGTAGCTGGATTTACATTGGGACACAAGGGATTTTACAAGGAACATATGAAACATTTGGTGAAGCGGCACGTCAACATTTCGAGGGTTCATTAAAAGGTACTGTAACGATTACTGCTGGTTTAGGTGGCATGGGTGGCGCACAACCGCTTGCTGTAACGATGAACGGCGGTGTTGTAATTGCTATTGATGTAGATAAGCGTAGTATCGATCGTCGTATTGAAAAGAGATATTGTGATAAGTATACAGAATCATTAGAAGAAGCGTTAACTATTGCAAACGAATATAAAGAGAAGAAAGAGCCTATTTCAATTGGATTATTAGGTAATGCAGCAGAAATTTTACCTGAGTTAGTAAACCGTAATATTATCCCTGACTTAGTTACGGATCAAACTTCTGCCCATGATCCATTAAACGGTTATATTCCAGTAGGTTACACAGTAGAAGAAGCAGCGAAGCTTCGTGAAGAAGATCCAGAACGTTACGTACAATTATCAAAAGAAAGTATGAAAAAACATGTAGAAGCAATGCTTGCAATGCAAGAAAAAGGCGCGATTACATTTGATTACGGAAATAACATTCGCCAAGTTGCTTTCGATGAAGGATTAAAAAATGCTTTCGATTTCCCGGGATTCGTTCCAGCATTTATCCGTCCATTATTCTGTGAAGGAAAAGGACCATTCCGCTGGGTAGCACTTTCTGGTGATCCAGAAGATATTTATAAAACAGACGAAGTTATTTTACGCGAGTTCGCGGATAATGAGCATTTATGTAATTGGATTCGTATGGCACGTCAGCAAGTTGAGTTCCAAGGTCTTCCATCACGTATTTGTTGGCTTGGTTATGGCGAGCGTGCAAAATTTGGCCGCATTATTAATGAAATGGTGGCTAATGGTGAATTATCAGCACCGATCGTTATCGGCCGTGACCATTTAGATTGTGGATCAGTAGCATCTCCAAACCGTGAAACAGAATCTATGAAAGACGGTAGTGATGCAGTAGCAGACTGGCCAATTTTAAATGCATTAATTAACAGTGTAAACGGTGCAAGCTGGGTGTCTGTTCATCACGGTGGAGGCGTTGGTATGGGTTATTCACTTCACGCTGGAATGGTTATCGTTGCAGATGGAACAGAAGCAGCGGCAAAACGTATTGAACGCGTATTAACTTCTGACCCTGGTATGGGTGTTGTTCGTCACGTTGATGCTGGCTATGACTTAGCGGTTCAAACTGCGAAAGAAAAAGGCGTTAACATCCCAATGATGAAATAAGGAGGCAGAAACATGCTGGACACTTTACTAATAAATATCGGTCAATTACTAACAATGGATCAAGAAGATGGCTTGTTAAGACGGGAAGCGATGAATACGCTTCCTGTTATTGAAAATGGTGCGGTTGGAATTGAAAATGGTGTAATTACTTTTGTTGGAACAGCGGAAGAAGCTAAAGGATTACAAGCGAAAGAGGTTATTGATTGCGGCGGGAAAATGGTGTCTCCTGGTCTTGTTGATCCGCATACTCATCTTGTATTTGGTGGATCTCGTGAAAATGAAATCGCGCTAAAACTACAAGGAGTTCCGTACTTGGAAATTTTAGAACAAGGTGGAGGTATTCTTTCAACTGTAAATGCAACGAAACAAGCGTCGAAAGAAGAACTTGTTCAAAAAGCTAAATTCCATTTAGACCGTATGCTATCTTTCGGAGTTACAACTGTAGAAGCGAAGAGTGGTTACGGATTGGATGATGAGACAGAATGGAAACAATTAGAGGCAACTGCACAATTACAAAAAGAGCATCCAATTGATTTAGTTTCAACATTTTTAGGTGCTCATGCAGTTCCGAAAGAGTATAAAGGAAGATCGAAAGAATTTTTACAATGGATGCTAGATCTATTACCAGAAATGAAAGAGAAGCAATTAGCTGAGTTCGTTGATATTTTCTGTGAAACAGGTGTGTTCTCTGTAGAAGAATCAAAAGAATTTTTATTAAAAGCGAAAGAGCTTGGCTTTGATGTGAAAATTCATGCAGATGAAATCGACCCTCTTGGTGGTGCGGAAGCAGCGGCTGAAATTGGTGCAGCATCAGCGGACCATTTAGTTGGCGCTTCTGACAAAGGAATTGAAATGCTTGCGAATTCTAATACAGTAGCAACTTTATTACCAGGAACAACTTTCTATTTAAATAAAGAAAGCTTCGCACGCGGCCGCAAAATGATTGATGAAGGTGTTGCAGTTGCTTTAGCTACAGATTTTAACCCAGGTAGCTGTCCAACTGAAAACATTCAGCTTATTATGAGCATTGCGATGCTGAAACTGAAAATGACACCAGAAGAAGTTTGGAATGCGGTAACAGTGAACTCATCTTATGCCATTAATCGAGGCGATGTAGCTGGGAAAATTAGAGTTGGTCGTAAGGCGGATTTAGTTTTATGGGATGCTTATAATTACGCTTACGTACCGTACCATTACGGCGTAAGTCATGTAAATACAGTATGGAAGAATGGGAATATCGCATATACAAGAGGTGAACAATCGTGGAGCACGGCCACTATTTAAAGAAAAATGCAAAGTTTATCGATCGGGAAGTGACGAAATGGAGCGAAATGATTAAAGATTGGGAGGAAGGCGTAGAAATATTCGGTGCTGCCTTAATTGGAGCACCCCTTTCTAAACCATCTATTAGTCATTCAGGAGCATGTTTTGCACCAAAAACAATTCGTTCAATGTTGGATGCATATAGCACGTACGCAATTACAGAAGAACACGATATGAAAGAAAGTGTTCTTCATGATTGTGGTGATATTACGATGCATGTGACAGATATAAAAGAGAGTCATAACCGAATTGCGAAAACAGTTGGTCACTTGACGAAAGTAAATCCGAAAATGATACCAATCGTTCTTGGTGGTGACCACTCGATTAGTTTTCCGAGTATAACTGGTTTTGCAAATAGTAAAGGGAAGGTCGGTATTATTCAATTTGATGCCCATCATGATTTACGTAATTTAGATGATGGTGGTCCATCAAATGGTACACCGTTCCGTAGTTTGCTAGAAAATGATGTGATTACAGGAAAACAACTCGTTCAAATTGGGATTCGTAATTTTTCAAATGCACGAGCGTACCATGAATATGCAAAAGAGCATGGCGTGACAGTGTATACAATGAAAGATGTAAGAGAGCGAAAAATAAAAGATCTTATTTCAGAAAGTATTGAAGTATTAAGAAAACAAGATGTGACTTCTATTTATATTTCTCTTGATATGGACGTACTAGACCAAGCGTTTGCGCCAGGCTGTCCAGCAATTGGCCCTGGTGGGATGGATAGTACAACTTTACTTGATGCAATTGAATTCCTTGGTAAAGAGCCACTCGTTCGAGGGATGGATATAGTAGAAATTGATCCAACTCTTGATTTTAGGGATATGACGAGTAGAGTAGCTGCGCAAGTGATTATGAGTTTTCTTTTAGCGCGAGAAACGATTAGTAAACAGGTTAGTATATAAGCGAAGGATCGTGTGTGAAGTTTTGAAGCAACCGTTTTTGTCATTATATAAAAATACATCGCTACTTATATGTAGTGATGTGTTTTTTTGTTTTACAAGGTATATAAAATTGGAGAAAATGGGTGTAGAAATGTAACAAAATCGCGGGTTTTTTAGTGTTTCTGTACAGCTTGAATTTTTATGTGTAAATAAATTGACATAGAAAATAATTTTGTGATATTATAAAAATTTTGCTAAAAAAATAAATGTGTGTTAAGATTGAGAAGGTTACCATATATGGAGGTGGATTATTTGTTTCAAATTGGCGATAACATCGTTTATCCAATGCACGGAGCAGGTATAATTAAAGCCATAGAAGAAAAGGAAATCTCAGGAGAAAAAAGACAGTATTATGTTATAAAAATGTCGGCTAGTAATATGGAAGTAATGATTCCTATGGGGAAAATATTGAGTTCAAATATACGACCAGTTACAGATATAAAGGCATTAACAAACATAATAGATATTTTTCAGCATGGGGAATCAGATAGATTACTTACGTGGAAACAAAGGTATAAATTGAACACTGATAAAATAAAAACGGGTAAAATACAAGAAGGTGCTGAAGTTGTACGTGATTTATTACGTATGCAGAAAGAAAAAGCACTTAATGCAAGCGAAAAGAAAATGTTAGATAACGCACATGAATTTTTGATTAGTGAGCTGGGATTAATTGAAGGTATCACAGAAAATCAAATAAAAAGCTTTTGTTAAGATTCATTGTAGATAATGTATTACATCCCAAAAAAGATCTTGAATTTTTTGGGAATATAATTATAGAAAATCAATCATTTCAAAGACATTCAACTCTTTCAAACCACTTTTAGAGCATTAACCTCTTTTGTTATTACTACAATTTAATCCATTTTTATTTTTTAATTTCTTTTACGAATGTTCGAAGTTTAATTAAATAACTCGATAAAATAGTTACTTGATTTTTGCAATCCTGATTCACACTGGCACGGACGAGGAGCCGTAAGGATGAAAGAGAGGTAGGGCTTTCATTGTTTTAGGTATATAAGTTATTATTTTTAGAAGAATACTGAACCACTCCCACTTCTATTGTTAAGAGATTTTCCATATGTGAGGAGATAATAATTGTTTATTTTCTTTATTTAAAAGAGATAAACGAATTGTTAGCCTTATATGGTCAACTAAAAAAGGTTTCCTACTTAGGAAACCTTTTTAATTTTTGTTTTTATCATTCTATTTGTTTAATATTCGAATCTTT
Source organism: Bacillus sp. RC242 (assembly GCF_044908245.1). Taxonomy (NCBI): domain Bacteria; kingdom Bacillati; phylum Bacillota; class Bacilli; order Caryophanales; family Bacillaceae; genus Bacillus; species Bacillus sp. RC242. Next base: position 552,703 of record NZ_JBIYCZ010000002.1, on the reverse strand, counting down.
AATGGTAAAGACGTATAAATTGACGTTACTATCTAAAAGTAAGTATGATGCGATTATAGTTAGATTTTTTTAGGGGGAAGAAAAATGACAAGTTCAAATAATAAAGCGGCAAGTATTTATGAAGGAACAAATATAAACGCTTGGGGGTCTTTTGAAAATATTGAAGAAACGAAGTTATTTCATCCGATTCAAATTGGATCTTGGTCTCTTCGTAATCGCATAGCGATGGCACCGATGACGAGATGTTTTGCAAATAATGAGACTGGAGTCGTTGGTGCTGACGTAGTCGAATATTACCGAAAACGTGCTGCTGATGGGATTGGATTAATTATTACAGAAGGAATTGTCATTAGCCCGAGAGCAAAAGGGAATCCAGGAGTACCAGGTATTTATACACAAGCGCAAGTCGATTCTTGGAAACCTGTTACAGAGGCAGTACATAAAGAAGGCGGAACGATTATTGCTCAAATATGGCATGTTGGACGTATGAGTCATCACGAAATAATTGGTGATCAAATGCCGCAAGCACCTTCTGCTATTGCTGCGGAGGGGAATGTTCCGCGTTTTCGTAAACCATTTGATACACCAGAAGCAATGACAATAGAAGAAATAAAAGAAGTTATCGGTCAATATGCACAAGCCGCAAAGAATGCGATAGAAGCTGGATTTGATGGTGTAGAAATTCACGGTGCACACGGATATTTAATTGACCAATTTACTTATGAATTTGCGAATAAGCGTACTGATAAATACGGCGGTGACTTAAAACAAAGGTTAACGTTTATGAAAGAAGTTGTTCAGGCTGTAATTGAAGCAGTTGGAGCTGATAAAACGCTTCTTCGCTTCTCTGCCTTTAAAGGTGATAATCCTACTTATATGTGGGAACATCCTGAACTTGCAATTGAAACGTTTGTAAATATGTTTAAAGAAGTTGGATTAACGATGATTCACCCTTCAACGATGAATTATACGCAAGTTATTGCTGACGGCAAGAATTTTCATCAATTAGTAAGAAAGTATTGGGATAGTACTATCGTAGGAGTAGGTAATTTGAATCCGAAAGAGGCAGAAGAAGCACTGCAAGAAGGAACAATTGATGTAGCGGCGTTCGGAAGACCATTAATCGCTAATCCAGATTTTGTTCAGCGAATTAAAAATGCTGAAAGTTTGGTTGAATATGACGCGAAAGAGCATCTTGCTACGTTAGTGTGAATAAGGATAAAAAGAGAACACATGGAGTGTTCTCTTTTTATTATGGAATTTTATATATAGGGGGAAGCGGAATGAGTGAAGCGCTACTCATTATTATTAGTATATTGCTCTTTTTGATGCTACTTTTAATTGTCTTTTTTATCATTACATTTTTTATTAAAAAACGGACGCATCATTCTATATTAAAACTGCATCCATACTTAGGTAGAATGCGCTATTTGCTCGAAAAAATAGGCCCGGAATTTCGGCAATATTGGTTTGATCATGATACTGACGGAAAGCCCTTTTCGCGCTATGATTTTCAAAGTGTTATGTTTCTAGCAAAATACCGTTCTGAAATACTTGGTTTTGGATCAAAACGAGATTTTGAGGAATCTGGCTATTATATTGCTAATACATTATTCCCCACATTAACAGATGAATTAAGTGTGAATCTCACGCAAGAACGTGAGGGGAAAAAATATATGATTCATAAAGAAGGGTTATTTTCAAGAAGAGAAAAATTGACAGCGGATACAACAAATCTTTGGTTGTATGAAGAAGATGATGCAATTATAGTCGGCGAAAATCGTAAATATCCATGGAAACTGTATGGGATGTTTGGAGCGTCAGCGACATCTTACGGTGCGATTGGAGAAAATTATATTTTATCAGCTGGGTTTGGTGCAAAAATGGCAGGTGGTTCGTGGATTAATACTGGGGAAGGGGGTGTCATTCCAGAACATTTACATACGGGTGCAAATATCATTGCCCAAATTGGTCCGGGATTATTTGGATACCGTGACGAGGACGGGAATTTTTCGATGAAGGAATTTATGGAGAAGGCGAAAGAAAGTAATATTAAAGCGTTTGAATTGAAATTTGGGCAAGGAGCAAAAATACGTGGTGGTCATTTAGAAGGACAGAAGGTAAATGAGAAAATCGCTTCCGTTCGGAAAGTACGAGAAGGAGAAACGATTAATTCGCCAAATCGTTTTTCATTTATTAGTAGTGCCGCAGAGGCTTTATATTTTATTCAAGATTTACAAGAAAACGGTGGTAAACCAGTGGGTATGAAAATTGTAATTGGTCAACAGAAGCCTTTGGAAGATTTATTAAAAGCAATGAAAGAATTAAACATCTATCCAGATTTTATTACAATCGACGGTTCAGAAGGTGGATCAGGGGCAACATATAAATCGATGGCAGATAGTATGGGGCTTCCGCTTATACCGGCACTACTTACATTTATTGATACAGCAAATCATTACGGTGTCAGGGATAAATTAAAGGTGTTTGCCTCCGGGAAATTAATCACGCCAGATAAAGTAGCGATTGCTTTAGCTATCGGTGCAGATGCCGTAAATTCAGCACGTGGATTCATGATGGCAAGTGGTTGTATTATGGCACTTCAATGTAATTCAGGGCAATGCCCATCGGGGGTTGCAACTACGAATCCACACTACCAAAAAGCATTAGATCCGTATGAGAAAAAATGGCGAGTAATGAACTATGTTATTAGTATGAGATATAGTTTGTTTTCATTAGCGGCAGCAGCAGGGGTAAAGAGCCCACGCCACTTAACGAGAGAGCATATTGTGTTTAAAGATGAGATGGGGAAAGTAGTTCCACTTTCGGAATTGTTTCCTTCCGTAATTGGGAAGTAAATATGTAGCTGAACAAAAAAATCAAAAAAGTCATACATTTGTATGGCTTTTTTGGTTATGGGAAAAGTAGAAATTTATTACATGAATGTTCCCGCTTTTCGGTTGCTCTTTTTCAAACAAATTATTTGATGGAGATGAGTTGTCAGAATATTGTTTTTGATGAAAAAATGAAATGATATCCGCATTGACAATAAAAACTAATTAGACTATAATAAATCTCGAATTCAAGATATTTTTTGAAGGATAGTCAAAATCATAAAATCAATATTTAAAATATAATCATAAGAACTGTAGTTTTTTTGTAAAATATCTCGAATCCGAGATATTTTTTGAACTAAATGAAATGTGTTAGTTTTTTAGAGAAATACCTCAATTTTGAAAAAGATAGTATTGCGGATTGAACTTTATCATATGGACAAAATGAATAATGAATTTTAGCGAATAAACGTTTTTTGTAATGAAATAAAAAAAGGGGTGGAGAAAGTGGAAAAGAAAACGATGGGAATTCATCACATTACAGCAATCGTAGGTCACCCACAAGAAAATGTAGATTTTTATGCAGGTGTATTAGGATTGCGTTTAGTAAAACAAACAGTGAATTTTGATGATCCAGGTACGTATCATCTTTACTTTGGTAATGTAGGAGGAAAGCCTGGAACAATTATTACGTTTTTCCCATGGGCAGGTGCTCGTCAAGGTATTATTGGGGACGGTCAAGTAGGCATTACGTCTTATGTCGTACCAAAAGGCACAATGGAGTTTTGGGAAAATAGATTAGAAAAATTCGACGTACCGTATACAAAAATGACTCGGTTTGGAGAACAGTATATAGAATTTGATGATCCACATGGTTTGCATATAGAATTAGTTGAAAGAGAAGAGGGCGAATTAAATAATTGGACTTTTGGGGAAGTTACGCCAGAAGTAGCAATTAAAGGATTTGGCGGTGCTGTTCTTTTATCTGCACAACCTCAAAAAACTGCTGAATTGCTAGAGCGTGTTATGGGTCTTGAGAAAGTAGGAGAAGAGGGAGAGTTTATGCGGTTCCGTTCTTCTGCTGATATTGGAAATATTATCGATTTGAGATTATCAACAATTGGACGTGGGCAAATGGGTGTTGGTACAGTTCATCATATTGCTTGGAGAGCGAATGATGATGCTGATCAATTAGACTGGAAAGAGCATGTGTCTCGCTTTGGATATGGTGTAACCCCTGTACAAGATCGAAACTATTTTAACGCAATTTATTTTAGAGAACACGGCGAAATCTTATTTGAAATTGCAACAGACCCTCCTGGTTTTGCCCATGACGAATCTTTAGAGACGATGGGTGAGGAGTTAAAATTACCGGATCGATATGAACAACATAGAAAACAAATTGAACAGACACTCTTACCATTTGAAGTGAGAAATCTAGATTAAAGTGATTGAAAGGGGAAAAGGAATATGATGAAACATGTTTTTCAAAAAGGAAAAGATACGTCAAAACCAGTGTTGTTATTGCTTCATGGTACAGGAGGAAATGAATTAGATTTATTACCGCTTGCAGAAAGAATTGATCGGGAAGCTTCTGTATTAAGTGTTCGTGGAAATGTATTAGAAAATGGGATGCCTCGTTTCTTCCGCCGATTAGCAGAAGGTATTTTTGATGAAGAGGATCTTGTTTTCCGTACGAAGGAATTAAATGAATTTTTAAATGAAGCAGCAAAAACATATGAATTTGATAGAGATAATATCGTAGCTGTTGGGTATTCAAATGGAGCAAATATTGCGGCGAGCTTATTATTCCATTACAAAAATGCATTAAAAGGTGCAGTCCTTCATCACCCCATGGTGCCTAGAAGAGGAATAGAATTACCTAATTTAGCAGAGAAATTCGTATTTATCGCTGCTGGAACAAATGATCCAATTTGTTCACCTTCTGAGTCAGAGGAATTGAAGATGCTATTAGAAAATGTAGATGCTAATGTAACAATGCATTGGGAAAATAGAGGACATCAATTAACGATGAATGAAGTAGAGAAGGCAACAGAATGGTATGAAAAAATATTTTCACATGTATAAATAGTAGACTAAATCGAGTGTAAAATCATAAAGATTTTATACTCGATTTTTTTGTTGCAATTTAAGGGGTTAAAAGAGAATAGGAAAGTTATGTTAAAATATAAAGAAAATGTAGAATAATGGAGGGGAAGTATTAGATGTCAAACTACGAAAAGGAAGAAATGCTAACGGGAGGGAATGTCTCAAACGTATATCGTTCGGAAGATACTGTTCGACGAGAATTAAAGCAAGGCAGTACCAAAATTCATAAGCTATTAAATCATTTGGAAAACAAAGGTTTTAGTTATGCACCAAAGTTTTTAGGTATTGATGATAAAGATAGAGAGATATTATCATTTATTGAAGGAGAAGCTGGTAATTATCCTTTAAAAAAGTATATGTGGTCTAATGATGTTTTAAAAGAAATAGCGAAGATGCTCCGTCTTTATCATGATGCTGTGAGTGATTTCCCGTTATCAGATGATTGGAAACCGATGGATAATACTCCAAATAAAATAGAGGTTGTATGCCATAATGATTTTGCAATATACAACATTATTTTTAATAACGAAAAGCCAGTAGGTATTATCGATTTTGATGTTGCTGGTCCTGGACCAAGACTTTGGGACATAGCCTATACTCTTTACACTTGTGTCCCATTAAGTAGAGTTTATTATAAGGAAACAGGTGAGGCAGTTTATTATAGTTCATTACAGCATGCAGACCGCATAAAGCAAAGAGTTAAATTGTTTTTTGAGTCCTATAAAAGTGATGGCATCGCCGAGGATTATTTGGAGATGGTACTTCTACGATTAGAAGGATTATGTAAATACATGAAAAGAAAAGCACTAGAAGGCGATATGAACTTCCAAAAGATGATAGATGAAGGGCATCTTGAACATTATGAAAATGATATTCAGTTTATTCGTAAACATGGAAAAGAGTGGATTTAATAAAATAAATCGTATACAAAAATAAAGCTCAGAGTCATATAGGGACTTTGAGCTTTTTAGTGTAGATGTTTTCCACAATAACTGAACTACTTATAATATCTTGTAGATGTATAGTTAAGAGTTTGTTACAGGATGAGCTGTAGCAATCGGTAATTGGATATCGACAGTTGTTCCTATGTTTAATTCACTGGAAATGAATAATTTCCCGTGATGCTCTTGAATGATTTTATAGCACATCATTAAGCCAAGGCCAGTTCCTTTTTCTTTCAAGCTATAAAAAGGTTCGCCAAGACGAGCCATGCGCTCTTCAGGAATCCCACAACCTTCATCCATAATGCGTATTGAAACAAAATCATTTTCTAACGAAGTTGTTTGAATGAAAATGTTACCACCATCAGGCATCGCCTCGATTGCATTTTTTAATATGTTAATCAAAACTTGTTTTAATTGATTACTGTCACATTGAATGTCAGAAATATAATCGAAATGATCCATGATGATATGAACGCTATGCATAATTGCTGTTGGTAAAATAAAAGTTACAACTTCTTCAATTAATGTTTGTACGTTGCATGTATGAATAGATAACACTTGTGGTTTAGACATCGCCATAAATTGGCTTGTTATAGATTCCATTTGTGAAATTTCACTCAACATAACGTCCACATACCATTTATTTTCCTCATTTATTTCTGGATGTAATAACGTTAAAAATCCTTTTAATGAAGTGAGCGGGTTTCTAATTTCATGGGCAATTCCAGCTGTCAGTTGTCCTACTACTGCAAGTTTTTCGGATTTCCGTAATAACTTTTCAGTTTCTTTTAGTTCGGTAACGTCTCTTCCCATCACTATAAGACCTTTGCGTGAGCCATCAGGATGGAAGAGTGGGACTTTTGAAATGCTTAAAACTAGGTCGAAATCATTTCTATGTATAATAAATTCCTCTCCGTGAAGAATTTGTCCTTTTTGCCATGTTAGTTCATCGACTTCTTCACAATGCAAAAAAGATTCGCGGTATGCTTCGTTATATTGAATGAGTTCATTATCTCTTTTTCCATGATAAGGAACGTTATGGAAATTGAAACAAGAAAGCGCATAGTCATTCGCTTCAAGCCAGCGTCCTTCATGATCCTTAAAAATAACAAATGCAGGCATTGAATTCATTAATGTGCGTAATCGTTTCTCACTCTCTTGTAATGCTTTCTCAATTCTTTCTGATTTTTCAAGGGGTTTCATAATGGCGTATACACCTGTTAAACGGTTTTTAACAAAAATAGGAACTAATTTTGTTACGACATCTAGTAAATATCCGTCTTTATGATAAATAGAGACAATATACTCTTTTTGATTGTCAGCTGCAGCATTTTTTATGTATTGTAGCACTTGATCAGAAATATGTGCTTCTAAAATAGAAGTGATTGTTTTCCGCTCTAATTCGTTAGAAGTATAACCTAATATTCTTTCCGCAGAGGGGTTAATATGTAAAATAACTCCTTCTAAATTCAATGAAATAATACTATCAGGGTTATGTTCAAAAAGAGATGCATACATTTCTGCTAAAGAACGATTTTGTATATGGTTTCGCAAGCGCTCCGATACGTTTGGGTGACGCTTTTTTTGAGTAGATGAATGTTTTTTACGACTCATAATATTTCCTCCGTACAACTAGCATCTAAAAAAGATGAATCTAGTACTAACTATAATATAGGTGCAATGTGTATTTCTATAAAAAATGGAAATTATATAATAAATTTTCTTTTTTATTTTTAGTGGAAGGTAAAAAAAGGTAGTAATAAGAGAATCTTATATTGCTTTATTAATATTTTCTAAGTTACATGAATGTATTTTCGTTATAACATTAGAATAGAAGAGGGGGAAGGAATATGAAAAATTATATTCAAGGAATTGATCATGTACAAGTAGCGGCGCCAGTAGGATGTGAAGAAGAAGCACGAGAATTTTATGGTAATAAAATTGGTATGGAGGAAATTCCAAAGCCGGAGGAATTAAAGAAGCGTGGTGGGTGTTGGTTTAAGTGTGGAAATCAAGAGATTCATATCGGAGTTGAGCAAAACTTTAATCCAGCTAAAAAAGCGCATCCAGCTTTTTATGTTTTGAAAATTAATGAATTTAAACAAGGGTTAATAAAGCAAGGTATTGAAGTAATAGATGATCATGCGCGACCAGATGTAATCAGATTTTACGTGTCAGATCCGTTTGGAAATCGAATTGAATTTATGGAAAATAAAAACTAGGTGGAGATCCATCTAGTTTTTTACACTTTTCTAAACAATCCTAATACTTCAACAGTCTCCGTAATATTAACGAATGCATGAGGATCAATTTCCGAAATCGTTAGTTTCATACTTGCTAATTCTTCACGTGAAACGACTGTCATAAGTACACGTTTTTTCTCGTTTGAATAAGCACCTTCACCATCAAGTAACGTAATTCCACGTACTACAGTTGAAAGAAGCTTTTTTTTCATTTCTTCCGCTTGATTTGTTACAATCATAAGTGTAACTTTACGATGTTTCGTATGAACGGCATCAATTACTTTACCAGTTACATAAATTGAAAGTAAGCTTGTAAGGGCAACATCCCAAGTGAAGAAAAATCCTGCAATGACAACAACAACAGTATTTAATGCAATAAGGAATCCACCAAGTTTAATATCTCGCTTACGAGATAACAACATACCGATAATATCAAATCCACCAGTCGAACCATGGCAGTTAAAGACAAGACCGATACCAGCTCCGGCGATGACACCGCCAAATACAGATGATAAAAGTGGATCTGTTGCTACGACTTTTACTGGAACATAGTATAATGCAACAGATAATACAATTACAGAAACAACCGTGTTAAAAATCACTTTTTTTCCAAGACCTATGTATCCTAAAATAAGGATAGGTAAGTTCAATACAAAGTTAATAATACCTGTGTTTACAGGGGTTACAATCCCTAAAATAATAGCAATTCCGCCAATTCCACTACTTAAAATTTTATGGGGGATAAGGAAAAGATTAAAGGCAATTGCGATAATAATAGAACCAAAAATAACACCAAGAAATCTGACCATCTCTTTCCCGTCCTTCACTAAATAATCATATTATTTCAAGATTATATATGAAATTGAAAGTTTTTGGGGAAAACAGTTTATTTCGGAAAATTAGATTAATCTAAATAGTTAGAGTGTTTGATAAATTGGGAGGGGATACAGATATGCAGATAACGACGTATCAACAGAAGAGTCCTTTAAAACAAGAGTGTGAGGATTCATTTTTTTGTAATGAAGATAAAATGATTTACGGTGTATGCGATGGAGCAACACCGTTAGTTCCATTTTGTGATGAAGAAGGACATAATGGAGCATACATCGCTTCACATTTATTTGCAAGTCATTTTACTTCGCTACGAGAGATCAATAGTTTACAAGATGAAGTTGCAAAGGCGAATGAATTATTGCAAAACAAGATGCTAGAGTACAAGGTTGATACGAGAAAAAAAGACCATCTGTGGTGTACATGTATTGCAGCAGTTCAAATAGAAGGCGATAAGCTTGAATATGCACAATTAGGTGATTGTATGATCGTTGCAATATTTCAGGATGGAGCGATAAGAGTATTAACGAAAGATACAGTTAAGGGAATTAGTAAACGCGCAAAAAAGAAGAGAGAAGAGGATCGTAAAAAAGGATTACCAGTCCCGGAAGAACATGTTTTTCAAGATGTTCGGGAGCAGTTGAAATACAACCGCTATCTTGCGAATGTGCCAAACGGTTACGCAGTTGCAAATGGGATGAAAGAAGCGATGACTTATTTACAACATGGGGAATTACATGTAGCTGATGTAAGTGGGATCTTTATTTGTTCGGACGGATTGTTCCATCCGGAGTGGTCGTTAGAACAAATTGTGATATATATAAGAAAGAATAGTATAAAAGAATATGTAGCAATCATTGAAAGGCTAGAAGGAGAAAATAGAATAAGACCGGATGATAAAACAATTATTATAATTGATTTTTAAGGGGAGGAAGTTCAAATGGAAATTAAATGTGTAAATTTAACATTTCAAAATGAATTAGTTCCTTTAGAGAAAGTAAATAAACTGATTGTCCACCATACGTCAGAAGATGGATGGGATGTGTATAAAACTCACGAATTTCATCAAAAGGTAAGAGGATGGAGCGGGATTGGTTACAATTATTTTATTGAAGAAGATGGAACTGTAGTCGAAGGGCGAGGTTTACATATTGGAGCACATGCGAAAGATAATAATAGTGACACAATTGGAATATGTATGACGGGAAATTTTGATAAATATGATCCAAATACTGCACAAATGAATTCATTATATTCTTTATGTAAAATGTTTATGAAGCAGTTTGCCATAGAGAAAGGAAATATACTCGGCCATAGGGAGTTAGAAGGGGTTACAAAAACTTGTCCAGGAAATCGCTTTTCTATGGTAGAGTTAAGAAAAGTATTATCTTAAATATAGAGGAGTAACGAATGATGATGAACATAAAAATAACGAATGATAAAAAAGAAGAGCTTGTAGCACAAATTCAGCAATTTTTCGTTGAAGAAGATTTAGATGAAATTGGACGCTTCCAAGCAGAACGTTTAATAGAAGAAATGATAAAGTTAGTAGGACCATTTGCATACAATCAAGCAATTGGAGATGCAAGAAAACTTGTAAGTGAGAAATTAACAAATATTGAAGAAGATTTGTATGTGTTAGAGAAGAATGAAGGGAAATAAAAAAAGACTAGAAATTCTAGTCTTTTTTTATTTGATTAGCAGAAAAAAACATGGAGAAAACACGGAAAGGACATTGGAAGTACATCTTTTATTTTTAGAATATTCTTAGTTTTAAAATACTTTAGAAAGGAAGATTGTAATGAGATTAACTCCAAGAGAAATTGATAAACTGCTGGTAGTTGTTGCGGCTGATTTAGCGTATCGACGAAAGGAGAGAGGGCTTAAGTTAAACTATCCAGAAAGTATCGCTATTATTACGTATGAAATTTTGGAAGGAGCAAGAGATGGTAAAAATGTAGCGGAATTAATGGAGCTTGGAAAAAATATTTTAAGTGCTGAAGATGTTATGGATGGTATTGCAGACATGATATCAGATATTCAAGTTGAGGCAACTTTTCCTGATGGAACAAAATTAGTAACTATTCATCAACCAATTCATTAAAGGAAGTGAATGTTATGATTCCAGGGCAATATATCCTTGCGAAAGAAGACATAGTATGTAATGGAAATAAAAAAGCAACGAAAGTTAAGGTGTTAAATCAGGGAGATAGGCCGATTCAAATTGGATCTCATTACCACTTTTATGAAGTGAATGAGGCGTTAAGGTTCAATCGTAGTGTAGCAATTGGACAACATTTAAATATTCCAGCGGGTACAGCGGTAAGATTCGAGCCTGGGGATGAAAAAACGATTGAATTAGTTCCATACTCAGGGAAGCAAGAAGTATATGGATTTAAAAATAAAGTGGATGGCGATATTCAATCTTACAAAAAAAGAGGGAGATAGCATGAGTTTTAAGATGTCACGTAAACAATATGCTGATTTATATGGTCCAACTACAGGAGATTCTATTCGTTTAGCGGATACACAATTATTCGCACATATTGATCGAAATTACACGGTATATGGTGATGAAGCTGTCTTTGGTGGAGGAAAATCAATTAGGGATGGTATGGGACAAAATTCGCAACTTACAAGGGAACAGGGTGTTGTGGATGTTGTTATTACGAATGCAATTATTATTGATTATACAGGAGTATATAAAGCGGATATTGGTATAAAAGATGGAAAGATTTCAGCAATTGGTAAGAGTGGTAATCCTTCAGTTATGGATAATATTGATATCATCATTGGAACATCAACGGAAGTAATTTCTGGCGAACGAAAAATCGTTACAGCTGGAGGTATTGATACACACGTGCATTTCATATCCCCACAACAAATTGATACAGCATTAGCTTCAGGTATAACAACTTTAATTGGTGGAGGAACAGGACCGGCAGAGGGTACTAAGGCAACTACAATAACGCCTGGATCTTGGAATTTAAGAAAAATGCTAGAGGCAGCAGAAGCTTTTCCTATAAATATTGGGTTTTTAGGGAAAGGAAATAGTTCAAGTTTACCTGCCCTGGAAGAACAAATATTTGCAGGAGCTATTGGATTAAAAATTCATGAAGATTGGGGAGCGACTTCTTCAGCAATTAATCACTCGTTACAGATTGCTGATAAATATGATATTCAAGTTGCTATTCATACTGATACGTTAAATGAATGTGGTTTTGTGGAAGAAACGATAAAGGCTATTGATAATCGTGTTATTCATACGTACCACACTGAAGGGGCTGGTGGTGGGCATGCACCAGATATTATAAAGATTGCTGCACTGAATAATATTTTACCTTCTTCAACGAACCCGACCTTGCCATATACAGTGAATACGTTGGATGAACATTTAGATATGCTCATGGTATGTCATCATTTAAAAGCAAATATTCCAGAAGATGTAATGTTTGCGGATTCAAGGATTCGAAAAGAAACAATTGCGGCAGAGGATATTTTGCAAGATTTAGGGGTTTTCAGCATGATTAGCTCTGACTCGCAGGCGATGGGGAGGGTTGGAGAGGTTATTATTCGCAATTGGCAAACCGCCGATAAAATGAAAAAGCAGATTGGTAGTTTAGAGGGAGATAAAGAGTATAACGATAATAATAGAATTCAACGCTATATAGCTAAGTATACAATTAATCCAGCTATTACACATGGGATTTCAGAATATGTCGGCTCTATTGAAGTTGGGAAATATGCAGACCTTGTAATATGGGATCCACAATTTTTCGGTGTTAAGCCAGATATGGTTTTGAAAAACGGGATGGTAGTGATGGCATTAATGGGAGACGAGAATGCTTCGATCCCCACACCACAACCATATTATGAAAAAAAGATGTTTGGTGCATATGGAAAAGCGGTACAGTCAAGTTCGATTACATTTGTATCTAAAGTAGCTTATGAGAATAATATTAAAGAAAAATTAGGTTTAAATAAAGTTGTATTACCTGTTAGAAATACGAGAGAGATTTCTAAGCAAGATATGAAGCTGAATAATGCAACACCAGAAATTGAAGTAGATCCGCAGACATATGAAGTTAAAGTTGATGGACAAGCTATTACGTGTGAAGCAGTAGATGTATTACCTATGGCTCAAAGATATTTTTTATTTTGATATAACGGAGGAGATAAAATGATTATTGAAAAAATTAATAACAACGTATGCAATATGAATGATTTTGCAAATACAAAAAAGCATCTTGATAGAATATTGATTTCTAGTGAGCTTTTACTAAAGAGGGTTCAGAAATTATATTCAGAATCTGGTTTTGAAATTGGGGTGTCTTTAGATAATGGAGAAACATTAAAGAACGGTGATATTTTATATGAAGATGAACATCGTATTGTATATATTGAAGTGTTACCAGAAGAGGTAATTGTAATTACTCCAACGTCAATAAAAGAAATGGGAATTATTGCGCATAACTTAGGAAATAGACATTTGCCAGCACAATTCGATGAAGGGTGTATGATTTTGGCGAACGACTACTTAGTAGAAGATTTACTCAAAAAGGAAGGTGTTCCTTATCAAAAAGAAAATAGAGTATTACCCAAACCGTTCAAGCATGCTTCACACAAACATATTTAACCTACTTAACCTACTCCAAATTAGTGATTCGAACTTCCCGACAGGAAGTTTTAGTCACTCTTTTGGATTAGAAACATTTATTCAAGAGGGACAAGTTACAAATAAAGGCGAATTTTTCAAATGGATTAATCGATATGTAAAAGTGCAATTAACACACACGGACGGCTTAATTTGCAAATATACTTACGAAGCCACTAAGAATAATGATGGAAAACAAATTACATTTTTAGATGATTTAATAACAGCACAAACATTGCCTTTTGAATGTAGAAGAGCAAATAGAATGATTAGTAAAAGTACTTCTAAACTATTGTGTGAACTGTTCTCATTTGCAAATTTAAATATATACAAAGAAGATGTTATGGGTAATAAATTACAAGGTCATCCGAGTATCGTATACGGAATATTAGGGGCGGAATTGAAAATGACAATAGAAGAAACGCTCTTAGTTTTCTTATATTCAAGTATTGGAAGCATAATTCAAAATGGTGTGAGAGCCATTCCTCTTGGACAAACAGATGGTCAAAAACTATTACAAGAATGCCATGAATTGATCTGTGAATCTATTGATAGAATTCAAATACTTTCATTAGAGAATTTTGGATTGAATGATCCTGAATTCGAAATAAATCAAATGCAACATGAAGATGTAAATGTAAGAGTCTTCATGTCATAGGGAGGAAAAATAAAATGATAAAACCTATTAAAATTGGTATTGGTGGCCCCGTAGGTGCTGGGAAAACAATGTTAGTTGAAAAGTTAACAAAATATTTAAATACAGATTATGAAATTGCAGCAATTACAAACGATATTTATACGAAAGAAGATGCAAAGATTTTATTGAAAACGGGTGTTTTACCAGAAGATAGAATTATTGGTGTAGAGACAGGAGGGTGTCCACATACAGCAATTCGAGAGGATGCTTCTATGAATTTTGAAGCAATTGAAGAGCTCATGATTAGACATAGTAATTTAGATATTATTTTTATTGAAAGTGGGGGTGATAATTTAGCTGCCACATTTAGTCCAGAGCTAGTGGATTTTTCAATTTATATTATTGATGTAGCACAAGGAGAAAAGATTCCTCGTAAAGGTGGACAAGGAATGATCAAATCTGATGTATTTGTGATTAATAAAACGGATTTGGCACCTTATGTAGGGGCTGATCTTGGAGTTATGGAGCAGGATACGAAAAATTACCGACATAATAAACCATATTTTTTTACAAATTTGAAGGATGAGGAAGGCTTACAGGGATTAATAAATTGGATGCGACAAAACATCATGTTAGAAGGATTGAAGAAATGAAAGCCCCTACAGGTGTCTTAAACATTGATGTGATGGAAAAAAGACATAAAACGGTACCTATTAAGGTTTATCATAAAGATGCCTTAAAAGTAACGCAGCCAATATATTTGGACGATTATGGTAGAGCATATTACTATATCATGAATTCTGGTGGAGGTTATTTAAAAGGAGACTTCTATTCTATAAATATAAATGTTCATGAAGATGCGAAAACATATATAACAAGCCAATCAGCAACGAAAGTTTACAAGACTCCAAATAGTTATGCTTTGCAAGAATTGAATGTTTATATTGGTGAAAATGCTGTTATGGAGTATTTACCAGATCCGTTGATTATGTACAAGGATGCAGCATATAAGCAAAAAGTAAATATATATATGCAAAATAATTCTACATTGATTTTATGCGATTCAGTTACGCCTGGTTGGTCTCCAAATATGGAGAAGTTCACATACCAGTATTTTGATTCGCTAACAAAAGTATATATGGAAAACAAACTTGTAGTTTACGATCATCTATTGTTAAACCCTTTCAAAGAGTCGTTAGATCAAATGGGAATATTAAATCAATATTCCCATTATGGTACTTTCATGGTTATTAATAAGAACATTACAAATGATTTAATTGCAGCATTGAAAACTTCGCTTTCTAACACTAACAATATGAAGATTGGAATATCTTCTATGCCATGTAAAGGCTTTGTCATACGCATACTTAGTCATAATACAGAGGATATGGAGTCTATATTTTTTCAGTGTCATCGTTTTGTTAGAGAGAATTGTCTGCATGAAGAATTAACATCCTATCGAAAATATTAAGTAGGAGAAGGGGATACTATGACTAATGTGGGATTATTATTTGTCGGTGCAGTTCTATTCATGAATGCACTAGCAGCTTTTAAACTCATTGATAGCAAAAGTGTAGGGTACTTCAATTTATTTGTAGGGGCATTACAAACTTTGACACCATTATATTTATTATTTACAGGAAGTCAATCTAATGAGTGGACTATCCTATCTAATGGAACTATTTTTTTATTTGGTTTTACTTATTTATATGTTGGCCTTACGAATATATTAGAACTTGATTCTTCAGGTGTAGGTTACTATTCTCTTTGGGTTGCTATTATTGCAACGGTTATGGGAATAGCGAATCAATTACATGAGAGTGGAAGTCTACAAAGTACAATAATTTGGTTCTTTTGGGCGTTCCTTTGGTTTTTATTTTTCCTGCAAGATGGGTTGAAAAAGAAGATTCATATTTATGTAGGGATTGTTTGCTTCGTTGAATCTTGGATTACTGCAACGATACCAGCCCTGTTAACACTTACAAATCATACAGGCATGTTAAATGATTTTGTAATTATTTTAGTGACTATTATAACGATTGTAGTTTTTATTATGGCACTTTTCTTTTTCAAGAGTATTCAATCTAAAGTAGAAAGGGTTAGTAACTATGTGGA
This sequence comes from Bacillus sp. RC242, assembly GCF_044908245.1. Taxonomy (NCBI): domain Bacteria; kingdom Bacillati; phylum Bacillota; class Bacilli; order Caryophanales; family Bacillaceae; genus Bacillus; species Bacillus sp. RC242. The sequence continues at coordinate 536,336 of NZ_JBIYCZ010000002.1, read as the reverse complement.
AAAGTGAACTGAAAAAAGCAACTAATTTTTTTGTTATTATTATATTTCTTCATGTGCTTGGAATTCTCTTATTATTACCTGCACTGTATAAAGGCAATAGCATAATTGGAATGGCTATTATTGCATATTCTTTAGGATTGCGTCATGCGTTTGATAGTGATCATATTGTCGCAATTGATAATACTGTTCGGAAATTAATTGAAAAAGGTAAAAACTCACAGGGGGTGGGGTTTTACTTCTCATTAGGACACTCTACTGTAGTATTTGTGATGATCGTATTAATTGCTTTAATTGGAAAAACAGCAAAACATGGAATGGAGAGTTTTTCTACTATAGGCGGTATTATCGGTACAATTGTTTCTAGTACATTTCTTATTATTATTGGGCTTACCAATCTGTTGTACCTTATTAAAGTGTTACGAAGCCAAGAGGATAAGCAACCAGAAAACTTAGGATTTATATATCGTTTCACGCAGCGCTTATTTAGGTTTATTGATAGTCAAAAGCAATTGTATATGATCGGTTTTTTATTTGGGCTTGGTTTTGATACAGCAAGTGAAATCGGATTAATTGCTCTTTCTACAGTAACTGCAACAAGTCAATCTATCCCGCTTGTAAGTATATTTGCTTTTCCCATTTTGTTTGCTGCAGGAATGTCGTTGATGGATACATTAGATAGTACATTCATGAATACGAATTATAAGTGGGCAATGGAAAATAGTCGAATTAGAAATTCATATAACGTATTAATTACCTCAATATCTGTTATAACGGCTTTTTTAATAGGGGGTTATCAACTATTATCTTTACTTATTGAAAGCTATAATTTACAGGGACCGTTTTGGAATCTCATTCAGGTAGTTAATTTTGATTATTTGGGTATATGTCTTGTTGTATTCTTTATTATTTCTCTTATTGTTTTCGCTGTATGGAATAGAAATGCATTTAAAGAACCACTTACAAAGAGTATAGAGAAATAAAAATATACCGTATGATATTTGGTTAATTATGTATATAAGCTGAACTAAAAAACACGTCAGATGAAAATGCATCTAACGTGTTTTTTATTATTTATGTTCCTTATATTCATGTACTTTTTCTTTTACATTACCGACAGTATCTTTAGCAGTGCCTTTCACCTTATCCCATTTTCCCTCGGCTTGTAATTTTTTATTGTCAGTTACTTTCCCGACAACTTCCTTTACTTCACCCTTTACCTTATCAATGGCACCTTCTACTTTTTCTTTTAAACCATGATCATGTTTAGTCATACATTTCTCCTCCTTGTAGTTTGAGTAGAATTCTCTTTTCATATTGCAAGTTGAATGATGTATCTAGTAATAGCGTAACAAATTTAGTTTGAATATTCAAATGAGTAACAGGATAGAAAGGTAATTGTCATAAAATGTATACATTCGTAATGGAAAGAAAAAGAAAGTTAATTATATGTCTTTCGCAGTCCATATTGATTTTGTATAAGCAATTTTCATATGGGCACGTTCCATATTATTTTGACTGCCGCTACCGAATCTTGCTTGTCCAACTATTAAATTACAATTGGATTCAAGAGCGGTCTCAATTCGTTTTTGAATTAATACGGTATGACAACCTTTACGTTGAAATTCTGGCAAAGTAGCAGAAGCAGCTAATGAAGCAACACCTTTATTTATATAAAGTACCCCTATACTAGCAGGAGTGTTTTGAACTTCGGCTATGAAAAAATGCCATCCTGGTTTATTGTAAAGAATTTCATTATTTTGACGAACACCATTTTTTGTAAAGGACGGCATATTAAATCCACGTATATAAATATCTGCAAAAGTATGAAACTCATTTTCTTTCAGTTTGCGTACTGAAATGTTAGAAGGGGGAAGCGGAAAATCTTGTCCCGGTATACTATATAAAGCGGTATGGAAGCTAGATTGATAAAAACCTTTTTTAGATAAGTATTGAAATAGTTCATCTGTACCTTGCGCTGGTGTAATTTCAAAACGACAAGGGATTTGTAGCGATTCATAATAAGAGATGATTTCATCTATCGCATCTGTATTTGTATATGTAATGCCTTTTACCGTATTAAAAGCAGGACCAGCAATTACTTTTGATGAAAAGGCAGTAGCACTCCCGAATTTTTTCATTTGTATTTGCATTGGATTTCCGCTCATCGCTTGCAGTGCCGCTAATCTAGAAGAGAGCATATCTATTTCTGCGTTTTCAATTTCTTGTGCTGCATTGAATGTCATAATAGTACTCATAAGATTCCTCCGTCAATTAATATAGTTCATAGTACATATACGATTTTTGTTCTGAGATTCCTGTTGAAATGTAAGAGAATAAGAGGTTTTTTGGAAGGGAAATGGAAGTGAACTGTCGAAGGGAGTAGAAACAGATTAAAGGTGGTGCTCTCATGAAACAGAAAGACGTGCAGACATGCTCTCATTGCGGTTCTCATAACATAGGAGAAGGTGAGTTTATCGGTTATGCACAAATACGGAAAAAGGAGACGATGTTCACATCTTCACCAGTGGATGCTTATATTTGTACAGATTGCGGGAATATCCTTTTATTAAAGGTACGGAATTATGAAAAGTTTAAACAGAAGCCGTTATGATTGTTGAAAAGTGGTCATATCCAGCGTTGTATACGAAACGTCTTATATTAAGGGAAATTAATATGAGTGATATTTTACATATATCCGAGTATGCTTCGGATAATAAATTAACAACTTATACTGTATGAGATGAACATCGATCGTTAAATGGTACGAAAAAGTTTATTTATGAAATCATGGAACGATATGAGAAAGAAAAAGTCGCTCCTCTTGGAATAGTATTAAAAGAGAAGCAGAAACTCATAGGGACATGTGGATTTATAAGTTATGATTCAACTATACATAAATCGGAAATTGCATACACCTTGTCGCGAAAATATTGGGGGAAAGGACTAGCTACCGAAGCGGCGTTAGCTTTTTTTAGTTATGGATTTAATGAGTTACATCTTAATAGCATCGAAGCGGGATGTAATTCAGAAAATGAAGCAACTGAAAGACTAATGAAACGTTTAAATATGGAGTATGAGTGTACGATTCAAAATGATTTGTTTGTAAAAGGTAAATATCGTGATACGAAAAGGTATTGTATATCCCGAGAAAGATATAGGAATAAATGAAATATGTCATAACGAAAACTCCTTTAAATGAATAAGGGAGTTTTTTATTTCTATAACAATAATTACCTTTAATTGTTATAATTGGTTATTGAGAGGGGTTGTTTTATTAACGCCATAATCATAGAAGAAAAACAGCTAAAACGTATACAAAACCGCCATATAACATAATCGCAACCGTAAGTTGACAAAGTGCAACCGCAGGAAGATAGAGATAGGGGCAATGTTTACATACAATTTAGTTAAGAAAACAAGGGGGACACACATATGGGATTTGGTGAGAAACTTTTTAAATTAAGAAAGGAAAAAGGCCTTTCTCAAGAAGCATTAGCTGAGAAATTAAACACGACAAGGCAAGCGGTTAGTAAATGGGAAAACGGTCAAGGTTTTCCAGAAACTGAAAAGCTAATAATGATTGGAAATGTATTTGAAGTATCGCTTGATTACTTATTAAAAGAAACTGCTGAGCAAAGTAATGAAAAGGAACATGGTTATTATGTAAGTAAGGAAATGGCAGAAGGGTATATAGTATATGGGCAAAAAATTTCTAAATATATCGCATTAGGGTTTAGTTTGCTTATTTTATCTACAATACCGTATTTATTATTCAAAGAAGATCCAACAATGTCTACATTCCTTATCATTATTATTGCTGTCCTTGGAATTGGAGCGATTATGGTACCTGTAACGATAGAAGAGAGTCGATACAATGTATTGAAAAAGGAAGAACTACTATTTGATCCAAACTTTTTAAAAGAATTGACAAAAAGATATGCGACTATTAAAAAGAAATATGCTGCAGTAGTAATTGTTGGACTTTGTTTCATAGCAGCGGGTGCAATACCATTTTTGTTTGAGAAAAAGCATATCACTTCAGGAGAGTTAGTACAGTATTATCCTTACTGTGTGGTTCTTATTGCAATTGGTTTTTATCTTTTTGTTAGTGTTTTAGGAGTGTTAGAAACGTACAGAATTTTAGCGGAAAATAAAGAATATAGCAATCGTTTTATCTTTAAACTAAAAAAGAAAGTGAGAGAAAAAGTGGATAATTTTTAATAGGAGAAAACGTGTTTTAATTCGTTTTTTTATTAAAAGCTAAGATAGGAGTGGAATGATGTCAAACCTTTTAGAAATTGAAAATTTGAGTAAATCATTTGGAAACAAAGTTGTTTTAAGAGATGTATCATTCAGTGTGCCGTCTGGATCAATTGTTGGATTTATTGGTGATAATGGAGCAGGTAAATCAACAACATTTAAAACAGTACTACAATTAATTTCTAAAGATAGCGGTACAGTAAAAATATTTGGTGAAGAAAATATAAATAAACATGCCAAGATTAAGGAAAAGATTGGAGTCGTATTTGATGCTATGAATCTACCGGCTCATCTTACAATAAAACAACTAAATAAGGTTTTTGAAAAGATGTTTGAATCTTGGGACATAGAAAATTTTTATCGATTAGTTCATTCTTTCTCTTTACCTACTGATGAAAAAGTAGGTGAATTCTCACGTGGGATGTCAATGAAACTATCCGTAGCTGTTGCATTGTCGCATAATGCAAAATTATTAATCCTAGATGAAGCGACGGGAGGTCTTGATCCTTCATCTAGGGAGGGCGTGTTAGAGGAATTAAAAAGTTTTGTGAGTAAAAGTAATGGTGGTATATTACTTTCTTCTCATATTATGAGTGATGTAGAAAAAATAGCTAGCCACCTTATCATTATAAAAGATGGAGAAATTTTATTGAATGAAGAAAAAGATAAGGTTTTGGACAGTTACGCCATTGTAGATGTTGATGTGGAACAACTAACTTTAATCAACAAAGATATAGTTGTGGCAAAGAGGAACCATGGTTCTTATTTCAATGTACTCGTATCAGATGTACATAAATTACCAAGTGGGATTGCTCATAGAACCATCTCGATAGAAGAAATGAGTGTCTTATTAACGAGGAGTGAAAAATAAATGAGAGGTTTATTATTGACAAACTATTACCTAGTGTATCGAACTTTCTTTATGTTCATGGGAATAGCGATATTGGGAGCGGGATTCGTGTTTTATTTTGGTGATGCTTCAATGTACCGTTTAATTGCTACGTTCATTATCTTATTTGCTGCGATTCCTGCACTTGAAGTTATTAAATATGAGAGTAAGTCGGGTTATGAAAAGTATGTACTTACTTTACCGGTTACTAGAAGTAATATTGTGCAAAGTCACTATTTTTTCTATTTTTTAGTTGTAATTATTGGTACCTTATTATCTTATGGCGTATTTTATGTATATGGTTTAGTTTCAGATACACCAATTGATGATGGTATATTCAAGAGTGTTTCTTTAGGGACTTTCATCATTCTTAATGCCGGAGCAATAGCCTATCCACTCCTCTATATTTTTGGAGCAGAAAAATCTGATGCTATTACAATTGGAGGCGCATGCGGGGGACTTGTTACTTATTTTGGATTACAAAGTGTAATTGGCTATCTAATAGAACAATTTCCAATATCAAATTTAAATTCATCTGTATACATTTCAATTCTATATACAATATTTGGCGTTATCCTATATATCTTTTCTTTTTTTATTTCGGTATTTATATATCGTAAGAAGGAATTTTAATAGATTCTCTCCTAGTATTTTCTGAATTATTTCCAAAGAAATAATTCAGAAAATACAGAAAAAATATCGTAATTTTTTGTAGAAGTCTGTTATAATGAACAAAATGAAAACGCTTTAAAGGGAGGATGTAAACAATATGATGATGAATGTACCTCTAACGATTAGTTCTATGATGGAAAGGGCAGAAAAACTATTCCCAAAGAAAGAAATCATTTCACGGACGCATGATACAGTTACGACCTTAACGTATAAGCAGCTAGGGGAAAGGACACGAAGGCTTTCCAGTGCGTTAAAAAAGCTTGGGATTAAAGAAGGCGAGCGCATAGGAACGTTAGCATGGAATCATCATCGACATGTGGAAGCATATTTTGCTATTCCAGGTATTGCTTCCGTTTTACACACAATTAATATTCGTTTATCTCCTCAACATATTTCATACATTATTCAACATGCAGAAGATCGAATTTTACTTATTGATGAAGATCTCGTACCACTTGTTGAAAATATTCAATCACAATTATCAACCGTACAAGCCTACATTATTATGACTGATAAAGACGAACTTCCAAAAACTACACTGCAGCCTGTATATCATTATGAAAAGCTATTAGAAGAAGGCGATTCCAATTTCCAATTTGTAAAAGATATTGATGAAAATACACCTGCTGGTATGTGTTATACGTCAGCGACTACAGGGAATCCAAAAGGTGTTGTTTATACACATCGTAGTACAGTTCTGCACTGTATGGCACTTGGTTTAGCAGATACGACAGCTTTATCAGAAAGTGATGCGGCAATGGCTATTGTACCAATGTTTCATGTGAATGCTTGGGGACTTCCTTTTGCAGCCACTTGGTTTGGAACTAAACAAGTTCTTCCAGGACCGATGTTTACTCCGAAAATTTTATTAGAAATGATTCAAGCTGAAAAAGTAACGATAGCAGCAGGTGTGCCGACAATTTGGCTCGGTGTTTTACAAGAGTTAGAAAATAATAGTTATGATTTATCTAGTATAACGAGATTACTATGCGGAGGCGCAGCTGCACCGAAAAGCGTTATTAAAGCGTTTGAGCAAAAATATAATGTTCCTTTCGTACATGCATATGGCATGACTGAAACGAGTCCACTCGTAACGCTTGCACGTCTAAAAAGCTATGAAACAGATTTGGCGTATGAAGAACAACTTGAGATAAGATCGAAGCAAGGATATCTTGTCCCTGGTGTAGAGATGAAAGTAGTCGGTACAAATGGTGAAGTGAAGTGGGATGGTACGGAGATGGGAGAACTATGTTTACGAGCGCCATGGATCGCTGCAAGCTATTATAACGATGAACGTACTGTCGAAGGTTTTCGTGATGGTTGGTTATATACAGGAGATGTCGTTACGGTTGACGAGGAAGGGTGCGTAAAGATTGTTGATCGTACGAAGGATGTTATTAAAAGCGGGGGAGAATGGATTTCCTCAGTTGACCTTGAAAATGCTCTAATGGCACATGACGCTATATTTGAAGCGGCTGTCGTTGCAATTCCACACCCGCAGTGGCAAGAGCGCCCAGTTGCCTGCGTTGTTCAAAAGAAAAATAGCACAGTTACAAAAGAAGAATTATATGAGTTTTTAAAACCACAGTTTGCGAAGTGGTGGTTACCAGACGATATTGTATTTATGGAGGAAATCCCGAAAACATCTGTTGGGAAGTTTTTAAAACAGGCGCTTAGGAAAGAACTTGAGCATTTGCATAAGGAGAAGTGATTGAATTTATATTTGTAAACTTATGTAGAAATAAGGTTGACAAAGGGTAGATAGAAAGATAATATAATTCCTATAATATGTTACCTAAAATCTAATTTAGGTTTACAAATAGGAGAAGCAAACATGAATACAAAAAACTTAGTTTTCGTCGCTTTATTTAGTTCGATTATGGGAGTGTTAGGGTTAATTCCTCCGATTGCTCTTTCTATTACACCTGTTCCTATTACACTGCAATCGCTTGGAGTCATGCTTGCAGGTGGGTTGTTAGGCTCACGGCTAGGTGCACTAAGTCAGCTTATTTTCTTACTTATTGTAGGAGTTGGAGCACCACTACTTGCAGGTGGACGCGGGGGGCCTGGCGTATTTGTTGGGCCAAGTGCAGGATATTTACTTGGTTATATTGCAGGAGCATTTGTAATTGGTTATTTAATTGAACGTTTACGTGAAGTTTCTATTATAAAAGTATTATGTATTAATATAATTGGTGGTATTTTCGTAGTTTATGTATTTGGTATCATTGTACAAGCTTTCGTAATGGATATTTCCGTATGGGAAACGATGAAAGTGAGTGTTGTATTTTTACCAGGTGATTGCATAAAAGCGATTATAGCAGCAGTTCTCGTGACAAGATTACATCGCTCATTGAAACATATTATTACGCCTGCTTTGAAGAATAAAAAAATTACAAATGTAGGATAAGAAAAAGGAGAAACACGTTACGTGCGTGTTTCTTTTTATTATTTTGTAAAGAAAGGATGTCTAATATGGGGATTACAAAAGAATACAAAAAATATGCCTCTTTACAACCGAATAAAATAGCGATTAAAGAAAATGATAGAGTGTTAACCTATAAAGATTGGTACGATTCAGTTTGTAAAGTAGCAAACTGGTTGAATGAAAAAGAATCGAAGAATAAAACAGTAGTAATTGTATTAGAAAATTGTACTGAGTTTTTACAAATATTTGCGGGTTCCGCAATGGCTGGATGGGTTTGTGTGCCGCTAGATATAAAATGGAAACGAGATGAACTTAAAGAAAGAATAGCGATTAGTAAACCGGATATTATTGTGGCGGAGCAGTATAGGCTTAGTGATATATCCTGCGAAGAAGGAAGGGTTATTGAGATTGAAGAATGGAAAGAAATGATTGAGAACTATCTTCCTACATATCATCCTGTAGAAAATGTACAAAACGCTTCTTTTTATATGGGATTTACATCAGGATCGACTGGAAAAGCAAAAGCATTTTTACGTGCTCAACAGTCATGGGTACATAGTTTTGATTGCAATGTACATGATTTTTATATGAAAAATACAGATTCTATTTTAATAGCTGGGACGCTTGTTCATTCTTTATTCTTATATGGAGCAATAAGTGCCTTATATTTGGGACAAACGGTACATATAATGAGAAAGTTTGTACCAGTTCAAGTGCTATCTAGTATAAAGATAGAGAATATTTCTGTAATGTATACAGTCCCTACAATGCTTGAGTCATTGTATAAAGAAAATAAAGTAATTGAAAGTGAAATGAAAATTATTTCATCAGGAGCGAAATGGGAAGCTGAAGCAAAAGAAAAGATGAAAAATGTGTTTCCTTATGCAAAAAGATATGAGTTTTATGGTGCGTCTGAGCTAAGCTTTGTAACGGCATTGGTTGATGAAGAGAGTGAAAGAAAACCGAATTCAGTAGGGAAACCTTGTCATAATGTACAAGTTCGAATATGTAATGAAGCAGGAGAAGAAGTACAAGCAGGCGAGGTAGGAACTGTTTATGTAAAAAGTGATCAGTTTTTTATGGGCTATGTATCGAATGGAGCTATAATCCCGCAATTGTCCAAGGGTGGTTGGATGACAGTGCAGGATGTGGGCTACCAAGATGAAGAAGGCTTTATATATATTGTTGGTAGAGAGAAGAACATGATTTTATTTGGAGGAATCAATATTTATCCAGAAGAGATAGAAAGTTTGCTATATACGCATCCAGCTGTTGAAGAAATTGTTGTTGTCGGTATAAAAGATAGTTATTGGGGTGAAAAACCTGTCGCTATCGTAAAAGGAAGTGCTACGAAGCAACAATTAAAGAGCTTTTGCCTACAACGATTATCCTCTTTTAAAATACCGAAAGAATGGCATTTTGTAGATGACATCCCTTATACAAGTAGCGGGAAAATAGCTCGCAATGCAGCAAAAAGTATCATTGGAAATCAGGAGAAGATATATGAATAGAGCGGTTATTGTAGAAGCGAAAAGAACGCCTATTGGCAAGAAGAATGGGATGTTGAAAGATTATGAAGTTCAGCAATTACTAGCGCCGCTTCTTATGTTTCTAAGTAAAGGGATTGAGAGAGAAATAGATGATGTCATCTTAGGAAATGTCGTTGGACCAGGAGGGAATATCGCAAGGTTGTCTGCTTTAGAAGCAGGGCTCAGTTATCATATACCTGGTGTAACGATTGATCGGCAATGCGGTGCTGGATTAGAAGCAATTCGCACTGCATGTCATCTTATTCAAGGTGGGGCTGGCAATTGCTATATCGCTGGGGGAGTAGAGAGTACAAGTACGTCACCTTTTCAAAATAGAGCGCGGTTTTCGCCTGAAAAAATTGGGGATCCGGATATGGGATTAGCGGCTGAGTATGTTGCAGAGCATTATAACATAACGAAAGAGATGCAAGATGAATATGCTTGTCTTAGCTATAAAAGAACGCTGCAAGCATTAAAAAAAGGATATATACAAGAAGAGATATTACCTCATTATTTTAATGGATTATTAGATGAATCTATTAAGCGAGAAATGAATTATGAAAGAATGATTAAGAGAACGAAACCTGTATTTTTACAAAATGGAACGGTAACAGCAGGGAATTCGTGTGGTGTAAACGATGGAGCATGTGCTGTTCTTGTAATGGAAGAGGCGCAAGCCCGAAAATTAGGATACAAGCCTGTTCTTCGTTTCGTTCGTAGTGCTGTAGTTGGAGTGGATCCGAATCTTCCGGGAACTGGTCCGATATTTGCCGTGCAAAAACTACTTAGAGAAATGGATTTAGTGATAGAAGATATTGATTGTATTGAGATGAATGAAGCGTTCGCTGCTAAAGTTGTTGCATGTGCGCAAACGTTACAAATCCCGTATGAAAAATTAAATGTAAATGGCGGTGCAATTGCACTTGGTCATCCGTACGGTGCGTCTGGAGCTATGCTTGTAACGCGCTTGTTTTATCAGGCGCAAAGAGAACGTATGAAACATGGAATTGTGACATTAGGAATTGGTGGGGGAATTGGGCTTGCTCTTTTATTTGAAAAAGTAGAAGACTAGCAAGTTAATTAGTTTTCTACTTTTTGAGGAATATAAGCGTTGCTACCAGGCTTTGCTTTTATTTCATCCCAAGCAGCGATAGCATCAGCTTTTGATTTTCCTTTGTTATATGGGTCTTCAAAAAAAGCGCGCGTAAAACGATTGTATTCAAATTGTGTACCGATAGTTGTTTTGTATGTAGGATCTTTTTTTCGTTTGTTTTCTTCATGCCAAAACATTATCGCGTTTTCATATGTTTTTCCGATATTCTCTTTAAAAAACTTTTGAAGGGCTACTGTAAAGCGGAAGTTTGCTCCAATTTTTTCTTTGAAAAAAGCACGCACATCTTCACTACAACGATGATTTTCGGTAATGATTGTTTGTAAAGAAAGTTCTTTATGGGAAACGGCTGTTTTACTCACTTTTTGATGAAAACTGTTTTGTAATACTTTACCCGTAGTTAAATAATGTGAGATACGCCCGCTTATTTCGATCTTAGAGCCACTAGTTGGTAAATCATGATCACGACAAAATGTTTGCAGTTCTGTTTTTAACCAATAATAGTTTTTGAAATCTTCAAGAGATATAGACTTTGTTAAAGGTGGGCGCATGAATATAACAACTTCTTTCTTCCATAATTTCCTTTAATTATAAAACGTACGTTCTTTTTATGGAAGGATTAATTTGTAAATTTAATAGGAAGAAGAGGGAGATTATGACTGATTTAATGCAAGTTCGTGTTACGGGAATTTTAATTGAAGATGAAAAGGTGTGCTAGTACAACAAAACGTTGCTAATCGGAATTGGTCTTTACCTGGGGGAAGGGTAGAGAATGGTGAAACGTTAGAAGAAGCAATGATTCGAGAAATGAAAGAAGAAACAGGGTTAGAAGTTAAAATTAAGAAGCTACTCTACGTTTGTGACAGACCAGATGCTAGCCCATCTTTATTACATATTACATTTTTACTTGAAAAGGTAGAAGGTGAAATTACGCTTCCTTCTAACGAGTTTGATCATAATCCGATTCATGATGTACAAATGGTAGCGATAGAAGAATTAAGTAGTTATGGTTTTTCTGAGAGGTTCATTAAACTTGCATCTGAAAAGTTCTTGAACGCAGGAAGTTATCAAGGATTAAAACAAAATATTGGTTTGTAAACATAGGAGGAGGCTGTTATTGTGCAGCAGTCTCCTCTTACTCTATAAGTTGTATTTATATTCGTATTTTGTCGGTAAATCGATATTTCTTATATAAGCGTTGATATATTGCGAGTTGTGATAGATATATTTGCAGAATCGTTCATATAATTTCATTTACTGTACTACTGTGCACGAAACAGAAAAAAGAAGTGGATGTCACACAGTTCAATGACATCCACTTCATAAAATAATCTACACTGCAGATTGTAAAGAAGAAACAAGTTGATTTAAAAACTCGTCCCCAGTCATAATTGCTTTTCCACCGCCGCGAGCACTTTTTTTATTTCCGCCACCTTTTCCTTCAATAGAAGGAAGGGCATCTTTTAAAAGAGCATTCATATCGAGTATCACTGCTTTACCACAAGCAAGAATACATTGTAATTTTTCCCCATTTTCAATAACGAAATATGTAATTGCGTGTTCTTTTTGTTCTGTAATAATAGCGGATAGTTTTGCGATTTCTTGCATGGAACGATTTGTAAATACTTTAGAAATGAGTATTCCAGCGTATATTTCTGCAGGTTGTTGTAATAGTTCATTTGCCTCTGCAAATAATAATTTTTCATTCATTGCTTGTACTGCTTTTTCGTTTTCTTTTTGGGAGTTAAGAAGCTGTGCCACTTTTACTGGAATATCAGTTTCGCTACTGTTCAATTGCTTAGAAACATCTGTTAATATTTGTTGATGTTGTCCCATTAATTTAAGAGAACGCCAACCAGCAATAAATGTTAAGCGTATACCACCTTTATTGCGCTCCCATCCTAGTACTTGAATAGGACCTACTTCACCTGTATGCTTCGGATGTGTTCCACCACAACCGTTATAATCATAGTTTTCGATAATAACAACGCGTATATTTTCTGTCAAAGTTGGTTCTTTGCGAAGGGGTAATGCTTTGGCCTCTTCTAAGTTCATCCATTCAATACGAATAGGGTGGTTTTCAAAAACAATTTGATTAGCAATTTGTGCAGCCTTCTCAATCGTTTCTGTAGGCAGGTTTGCCGTTTCTAAATCAATTGTTACCGTTTCTTTTCCAAGATGGAATCCGATCGTCGGTATGTTAAAATGATCCCAAAAAGCAGCGGATAAAATGTGCTGAGCTGTATGTTGCTGCATATGATCAAAACGGCGCTCCCAATCTATTTTACCCTCTACTTCTTCTGTATGTAATTGTTCTATTATGAAATGACGAATTTCTCCATTTACTTCTTGAACGTTACTTACCGGAATACCATTTAAGGTTCCAGTGTCGTGTGGTTGCCCGCCGCCTGCTGGATAAAATGCAGTTTCATTTAAGACAACATATAAGTTTCCTTCTGTATCATGCTCTTGTTTTATAACTTTAGTTGTAAAGGTTTGCTGATAAGCATCGATGTAATATAATTTTTTCTCCAATTTTCTTTCCCCTTTCGTGTTAGCTAGTTTCATTGTAAAGCAATTGAAATTAGTTTCCTAATATTTCAGAAGAAAGAAACTTTTTTTAGAATTTTCTTGCTATAATAAGAAGAAAATGCGGGGGGGAATGAAAATGCCATATGAAAACGGCGTAGATAAATTGCTTAGTTTAAGCAGAAATATTTCCGAATTATATCGAGAATTAAATGAGATGACCCGGATTTTAACGGATTGTAATCGAGAAAGTGTGAAATTTGATCGGTTATATGTAAAGGAGTTACTTTGGAAAAAAGAAGATGTCATAGAGAAGTATGAACAATTACTCGTCCAGCTTTGTATTAATGAATGCTTTGATTTAAAAAGTGTAATTACTGGCGAATATAAGTATACATATGAAGAAGTAGAAAGCATTGTTTTAGAATTTAATGAAAAGTATAACGTAGCTATTTTGATTAAAGATGTTTGTAAAGAACTACAGTTTACATATGGAATTGATATGGAAATAACGAGAACAGCTCGGGTATAAACATCTCAAGTATAGAAAAAGGAAAAAGAAAGCAGATCCTTTGCTTTCTTTTTTTATGTAGGAAAAGGGAGAGTAGGTTTAAAGATGAAGGGGAAGTTACAAAATATTCATCCACTTGGAATGAGTATCATTATAGGGACATTATTTGCTAGGTTTGCAACTTCAATGAGCATTCCTTTTTTAGCGATTTATTTAACGACTGTTAAAGACGTATCGGCTGGAATGACCGGTGCTATCATTGGAACGAGTGCGCTTGTTGGAGTGTTTGCTAGTTTTATTGGGGGCAATTTATCTGATCGATTTGGTCGAAAGATGATTATAATATGGTCCATGATTGTTTGGGTGTTTGTATTTATAGGATTTTCAGTTGCAGAGCATGTTTTGAGTTTCTTTCTATTAAACGCTTTGAATGGCTTATGTCGTTCTTTTTTTGAACCGACATCAAGAGCTTTATTATCAGATTTAACGAAACCAGAGTATCGTTTACTCGTATATAATTTGCGTTACGGTGCAATAAATGTTGGAGTAGCGATGGGTCCACTTGTTGGATTACAGATTGGAAGTGCAAAATCAACGATTCCTTTTTTAGTAGCCGCTGGAGTGTACATTTTATATACAGTTATATTAGCGTTTCAATTTAAGAAATATCCACTTGATAAAAAGAAAGTAGCTACAGAAAATCCGGTCACAATGTTAAGTGCGGTTCGGATTTTGCGAAAAGACATAGTATTTTTAGTTGCTTTAGTCGGAATCATTTTGAGTAATAGTGGTTTTTCACATTTAACGACGACACTATCTCAATATTTTGCAAACGCACATATATTTCAAGATGGAGTAAAGTTGTTCTCATATATGCTAACTTTAAATGCGATTACAGTAGTAGTTATTCAATACCCTGTTATTCAAATGTGTAAAAAGTATACGCCGTTAGCATCTATTATGGTTGGAACGTTATTTGTGAGCGGGGGATTGTTTGGATTTGGACTAGTAGAATCTATGTTAGGGGCTGCTATATGTACAATTATTTTTACATTCGGAGAAGTATTAATGTTTTCAATGACAGATGTATTTATTGATGAGATAGCTGTTCCACATTTGAAAGGGACATATTTTGGAGCTATGGGATTTTCAGGAATTGGAGTAGTAATTGGTCCTTGGTTTGGCGGGATACTTCTCGATCATTATGGATATCAAAATGGCTTTATAGTATTTTTAATATTAGCTATATTTTCAAGCATAGCGTTCCCAGTTCTTTTAGTGACAAAAGGTTTAATGAAAAAAAGATATATTAGAAATTCTAAAATAGAAATACATGCGAAATAACATGAGCCCGAGCAAACTAAAAGGTTGCTCGGGCTCATGTTTGTGTTTATAGTAATCCTTAATTTGAAAAAAGAACTTTCTTTTCATGCTTATTGGCAACTTCGTTTTTGGAAATATGAATGGCTAAACATCCATTCTCTAAACAGGCTAGCATCTTGTTATAAATGATATTAGTAGGTAAAGGAACAATCCGCTGTAAAGAAGTGTTTTTATAAAGTATACAAATGTTTAGGCCTGTCTCCATCTTTTTAATGAGTACATTTTGTGCAGTTGCATTTGGTACATCTGTTTCCAAAATGTATTCTTGTTCTGTTTCACAAAGGTCAATATGAATTTGATTTGGAAAACTAAAGTTGCTACAAGAATCAGAACAAAATTGATCCATCCATTCTTCGAAACCATCAACATGAAAAAGACAATCCTTCTTTTTCTTGCCCATGAAAGACACCCTCCGTAAAATCTCAATTCATACTATGTTATGCATGAATGAAATAGAGGTGAAGAACAAATAGAAAAATATAAACATTTTATGTGAAAGATACAGTGTGTGTGAATGCTTTTGCTTTACATATCATGATGTGCATGATTTTTTTGACGTGAATGATTACGATTTTTAACTTTGTGAGATCCACTTAAAGGTTCGGGCTGTCCAGAAGATTGCCCTTTTTTCTCGTTTTGACGATTAGATTGATTATTGTTTTTACCCATTGTATTTTACACCTCCTCTCCCTATTTAGAATGAGAGAAGTTTGCGAATTTATACGAGAATGTTTTTTGAGAAACGGGTAAAGATAAGTAGGACTAACTCATATAGGAAGGGGAAAGTGTTATGCCATATCATAAAGATAAGCAACAGGCTTTTCAGGCCGCGCAGCAAGGGGTTGTTCAAGCGGAAAATATATTCAATAATATTGTGAAAAATGACCCGAATTACGGCCATGATTTAAAAGAGTTACGCCAAGAAGTGCAAGAGGCGTACGAACAAATTCAAAATGCACTTGAAGTAGCATCAGAAACGCAGCGTCCACAACTTGAGCAATATGAAAGTAATCTCCAAAATATTATGCGAAATGTAGATCAAATAGAAAAGTGAAAAGGTTGTTGTGAATTCAACAATCTCATTACTTTTAGTGCTACTATGCTGAAACGAAAAATTATTCTATCAATTTTTTCTTTAATTTGTGCAGTACATATATTTCAAGTGGACAAAGTGGAAGCTAAAATGTTGTTAAGAAAAGAGCTAGAGCCAACTGGCTATGTAACATGGGAAGTACCAAATAATGAAAAAATTATCGCAATTACATTTGATGATGGACCGGACCCAACTTATACACCGCAAGTATTAGAGTTATTACGTCAATATAAAGCGGAAGCGACTTTTTTTATGATTGGCTTTCGAGTTCAGCGTAATCCGTACTTAGTAAAGCGAGTGTTGAAAGAAGGGCATGAAATCGGAAATCATACGATGAATCATTTGTATGCGAGTAATTCATCAGATGAAAAATTAGAACATGATATTTTAAATGGAAAGAAATATTTTGAAAAATGGGTGAAAGAACCTTTATTGTTCCGTCCGCCAGGTGGATATATTAATGATGCTGTATTTACTACGGCAAAAAAAGCTGGGTATCAAATTGTTCTATGGTCATGGCATCAAGACCCTCGTGATTGGGCGAATCCAGGTACAGAATCCATAGTAAATCATGTTGTGAAAAATGCTAAAAGTGGAGATATTGTACTGTTGCACGATGGAGGAAGTGATCGTAGTCAAACAGTGGCGGCATTAGCAAAAATTTTACCTGAGCTGAAAAAGCAGGGTTATCGATTTGTAACAGTTTCGGAGTTGTTACGTTATAAACATTAGAGAAAATCCCAAAAGGTATACCTTTTGGGATTTTTCGTTACTGATTCTTTTTTCGTTTTTTATTATTTTGTCGCTCTGCCGGAGTTAAAGGTTCATTTGCGAACTCTTCGTTATAACCAGTTCCTTGTCCTTGTGCGGATGCAGCATTCATTCCTGAAATAGTATGATTTGCTTTTCGTTTACCCATTTTTTCTCACCTCTATAATATTTTTTATAGATAAATCATGAGTTGTTCATAACATATATGAACGTAAAGTAGAGTGCTTTACTTTACAATAATAGTATTTATAAGGAGCATGGACACTATTCAAATTTAGAAAGATAAAGAAAACTTATTATAATCCATAAGTTTCTTATTATTTACTTATTTAGAAAGTTGTAATAAGATATTATCGTAAGGTATTGAAAAGTTTGTCTACATTTTATATTCAGACAAATTAGTCACGTTTAACAGGGGGGAAACATAATGGTCAAACATAATCCATTTCAATCACGTGCAACTTTTGAACTAGATGGAAAGACGTATCATTATTATCAATTGAAAGCGCTTGAAAACGCAGGGGTTGGCAACGTATCTCAATTACCATATTCCGTGAAAGTTTTACTTGAATCTGTACTTCGTCAAGTAGACGGACGCGTAATTACAGAAGAACACGTTACAAATTTAGCGAAATGGGGAACGAAAGATGTTCAAGATATCGATGTTCCGTTTAAACCATCTCGCGTAATCTTACAAGACTTCACAGGTGTTCCAGCTGTTGTAGATTTGGCTTCGCTTCGTAAAGCAATGGCAGACATGGGTGGGGATCCTGACAAAATTAATCCTGAAATTACTGTAGACCTTGTAATTGACCACTCTGTACAGGTTGATAGAGCGGGTACGGCAGACTCGCTTGCATTCAACATGGACTTAGAGTTTAAACGTAATGAAGAACGTTATAAATTTTTAAGCTGGGCACAGAAATCATTTGATAACTACCGTGCAGTTCCACCAGCAACAGGTATTGTACACCAAGTAAATCTTGAATATTTAGCACCGGTTGTTCATGCGGTGAAAAATGCTGAAGGTGACTTAGTTGCATACCCAGATTCATTAGTTGGAACAGACTCACATACAACAATGATTAATGGTATCGGTGTTCTTGGATGGGGCGTTGGTGGTATTGAAGCAGAAGCAGGAATGCTTGGACAGCCTTCATATTTCCCAGTACCTGAAGTAATCGGTGTGAAATTAACTGGTACACTTCCAAGTGGTACAACAGCAACTGACGTTGCATTAAAAGTAACACAAGTGTTACGTCAAAAAGGTGTAGTTGGTAAATTTGTTGAGTTCTTCGGTAATGGACTAAAGAGCATGCCTTTAGCTGACCGCGCAACAATTTCAAATATGGCACCAGAATACGGTGCAACTTGTGGATTCTTCCCAATCGACGACATTTCATTAGAATACTTACGTTTAACAGGTAGAGATGAAGAGCAAATTCGCGTTGTTGAAGAATATTGTAAAGCAAACGGTTTATTCTATACAGCAGATAGTAAAGATCCAATCTATACTGATCTTGTTGAAATTGATTTAAATACAATCGAATCTAACCTTTCTGGACCGAAACGTCCGCAAGATTTAATCCCGCTTTCAGATATGAAAGAGGAGTTCCATAAAGCTGTTGTAGCACCAGTTGGAACACAAGGACTTGGATTCAATGAGCAAGAGTTTGATAAAGAAGTGAAAGTTACATTGAAAGATCAAGAAGTAACGATGAAAACAGGTGGAATTGCAATCGCTGCAATTACAAGCTGTACAAATACGTCAAATCCGTACGTGTTAATTGGAGCAGGGTTAGTTGCGAAGAAAGCAATTGAAAAAGGACTTAAAGTACCTGGTTACGTAAAAACATCGTTAGCACCAGGATCTAAAGTTGTTACAGAGTACTTAGATAAGTCTGGTTTAACAACGTATTTAGATCAATTAGGTTTCCAAACAGTTGGTTACGGCTGTACGACTTGTATCGGTAACTCTGGTCCATTAGCAGAGGAATTAGAAGAAGCAATCGCAGCAAATGATTTATTAGTAACATCTGTTCTATCTGGTAACCGTAACTTTGAAGGTCGTATTCATCCACTTGTAAAAGCAAACTACTTAGCATCACCACCACTTGTTGTGGCATATGCACTTGCAGGTACTGTTGATATTGACCTGAAAAATGATGAAATCGGTAAAGATGTAAATGGTAATGCTGTTTACTTTAATGATATTTGGCCATCAGCTAAAGAAATTGAAGATGTAGTTCAAAGTGTTGTTACATCTGAATTGTTCAAAAAAGAATATGCACAAGTATTTAACAGCAATGAGCGCTGGAATGAAATCCAAACTTCAAATGAAGCTTTATATACTTGGGATAATGATTCAACATACATTCAAAACCCACCGTTCTTCGAAGGATTATCTAAAGAGCCAGGTGAAGTTGAAACGTTATCAGGTTTACGCATAGTTGGTAAATTTGGTGATTCTGTAACAACAGACCACATTTCACCAGCAGGTTCAATTGGTAAGCACACGCCAGCTGGACGTTATTTACTAGAAAACGGCGTACAACCAGTCGACTTTAACTCTTACGGTTCTCGTCGTGGTAACCATGAAGTTATGATGCGTGGTACATTTGCAAACATCCGTATTAAAAACCAAATCGCACCAGGAACAGAAGGCGGATATACAACATATTGGCCAACTGGTGAAGTAACATCTATCTATGATGCTGCGATGAAATATAAAGAAGATGGCACAGGCCTTCTAGTTGTTGCTGGTAAAGACTACGGTATGGGAAGTTCTCGTGACTGGGCTGCGAAAGGTACAAACTTATTAGGTATTAAAGCAGTAATCGCAGAAAGCTTCGAGCGTATTCACCGCAGTAACTTAGTGTTAATGGGCGTATTACCATTACAATTTAAAGATGGCGACAGTGCTGAAACATTAGGTCTTGTTGGTGACGAGTCATTTGAAATTCAAATTGACAAAACGGTTAGACCACGTGATCTTGTAAAAGTAGTTGCAATCAATGCAGAAGGAAAAGAGAAGCAATTTGAAGTAGTAGCTCGTTTCGATAGTGAAGTTGAAATTGACTACTACCGTCACGGTGGTATCTTGCAAATGGTTCTTCGTTCGAAAATCGAAGAGTCTAAAGTATCAAACTAAATAATTGAAATGAATGATAAGGAAGCTAACATTTGTTAGCTTCCTTACTTTATGTACAGAGGGAAAGGGATGAAACCACTTGGTTTCATCCCTTTCCTTTTATTATGCAAAATTGGGGGAATGACAATGAATGAGTATAGAAGAATAATGTTGCCGCTGTTGCAAGAAAAGCTATTGCTAATTAGTGCGATTTGTAGCGGAATAGTAGCTGCCATTTTAAATTTATCCCGTCCGCTATTTATGGGGCTAATTGTAGATAACCTTATTCAGCGGGAGTTAAAAGGTACGTATGTATATATTGCTTTGTTTGCGGGGAGCCGCTTTTTGATGTGGGTGAACAATCTGTTATTTAATTATGTAAGCTCAAAAGTAAGTCAGCGAATATTACGAGAGAAGCGTATAGATGTATTACGTCATTTTTTCTTATTACCGTTTGAAGAAAGTGAGAAGGTAAAACAAGGGGAGTTAGAAACATTAGTCGTTTCTGATATTCCGAATTGGGTAAGGTTATATGGATCTATATTAATAGAATACATCCACGCCATTGC
Source organism: Bacillus sp. RC242 (assembly GCF_044908245.1). NCBI lineage: Bacteria > Bacillati > Bacillota > Bacilli > Caryophanales > Bacillaceae > Bacillus > Bacillus sp. RC242. The sequence continues at coordinate 515,461 of NZ_JBIYCZ010000002.1, read as the reverse complement.
ACAATTTATTGGTGCGTTCATAGCTCTACAACATATCGATGTACAGTTCATATGGTGGATAACCCCGTTTTTATTTTTAAGTGCAATTGTTCCAATGCTTATGGGGGGAAAAGTAAGAAATATTGCAAGTATTGCTCAAAAAAATCAATCAAGTGTTGTAGAGATGATGTCACAGTTTGTAAAAGGTATACAAGATTTACGTAGTTTACAAAAAGAAAAATGGGCAATTCATTTGTTTAAAGGAGTGACGGCACAATCTTATAAAACAGAAGTAAAGAAGACGATGATACAACATTGTATTGGGATAGTTGGAACGGTAAAAGAAACAGGAGCATATATAGTTGTTCTTATTATAGGAGCAAAAAAAATAATAAAAGGGGATATGGAAGTCGGTTCGCTTGTGGCGGTATTAGCTACAATTGAGATGTTATTTTTCCCCGTTCGTTATGCGAGTGATTTATTGATGATGACACAAGTTGCTATTGCTTCGGCAAATCGAGTTTTTGGCTTTTTAGATATACCGGCTGAATACAGAAATGTAGAAAGAGCGATGGGAATGAAATTAACAAACGTTTCATTTCAAGAGAACGGTGAAGAGAGATGTAGAATTAAAAATATACATTTGCAAATTAATCCCGGTGAACTCGTTATTATTGTGGGGGAAAGTGGTGCAGGAAAAACGACGCTTTTAAAATTAATCACGGGTTTATATAAACCATCTACTGGTAGTATTGCTTATTACGGTAATAAAGCTCGTATGACTACTATATGGCAGGAACCTCGTTTTTTTCGAACGACAGTAAAAGAGAATATGTATTTTGGGGAAGGGGTCTTAGAAAAACAGTTAGAAAAAAATATTGAACTTGTAAATGCGAAGTCAATTATCAGGAGTTTATCTAAAGGGATTCAGACTGTACTACATAAAAGCGGTGAAGAGTTTTCGGGAGGAGAGAGAAAGCGTCTTGCATTATTGCGAGCGATTGTATCAAATCCGAATCTCATTATTCTAGATGAACCGACTGCGGGATTAGATCTGAGCAATCAAGAAGTGGTTTGGAATATGCTTAAAGGGCTAGAGGAGAATGTAACGAGAATTGTGACGACACATGATGTCGAGAGGGCGATGATAGCGGATCGGATTGTTGTCATGAAGAATGGAATTATTGTGGAATGTGGGGATCCTAGAGAATTATTAAATTGTAAGTCATTGTTTAAAGAGATGCTAATAAAAAGATAAGAGCTATATAGCGCTCTTATCTTTATTCACTCTTATTAAGTTGATACGTATAAGAATCAGTATCGTTAGTGCTAAACTCTTTGACTAGAGTAAGTTGATTTGTATCCGGATTATATTTGAAAATTTTGAGCGTACGTTCGCTACTTAGTGATGGATTATATTCTTGAATAGCAAATGTATTTTCAGCAATCTGTGTCATATTACTGGTTGAAACGTTTTCTACGGCATCATGATTTGTAGAAATTTCAACAACTCTTTCACCGTTGAAAAATAAAAGAACGATTACTAAAACAACTAAACATATTCGTATATAGCGAAGTTCTTTACTTATAGGATGTTCTCCCAAAATAATCATCCTTTCTATAACTATTGTATAGTAGTGGTAGTCATCGTGAAGAAACTAAGAATACCGAGACCGGCTAAAAGGATAAATGAGATTAAAGCGATAAAGAGACAAATACGCCCAACTTGCTTTTTTTCAGGATCTTTACTGAAGAGCGAGATGATCCAAGTGATAATCCCGATTGGGGAAAATATAAAACTAAGAATATATAATAGTATTTTTTCAAATAGATTCATAAAAATCCCCCTTTTTGAAAGTTCTACATGTGCAGTTTTCTTCGTATTAGCGCTGGCGTTATGTAGGAAAGTACAGAATAAACAGCACTATAAACAATCCAAGCGTCTAAGTTTTGTAAAGCGAGGTGTATATCAAATCCCGAGACGATAACGAAAAATATAAGTGGAACAGTAAAAGAAATAATAATTACAGCCCATTTGAATTTGTATAGTAAGGCGCTAAAAAAAATACATAGTAACGGTAAAGTGAAGAAAACAAAAGTAAAAGGGTTGATAAGTAATTGTAAAATACATATCACCTCGCAGGTTTTGTATTTATTTCTAATTATATGATAAAAAGGTAAATATTTCATCTTAACTGAAAATATTCTAACTATTTCGAATGTGAATATTTCCAAGCTTGTCCGTATAAGCTAAAATAAGGTATATAGTATTTTGGTGATTATGTAATAAGAAGATAAACACGTAAGGGTGATATAATATGTGGCGGAAGCTTACCATTATTGTAGTGTTACTTTGTTTAGCGGGATATGCAGCTTATGAACAGTTTGGTAAAGAGGATCAAGTAATGCAAGAAAAGCCTGCCAAAAGTGAAGCTGCTATGAAAGAGATTTTCGCAAGGAACGGTATTGAAATTGGAAAGAGCGCACCAGATTTTGAATTAGCAAAGATAGATGGAACGAATGTAAAGTTATCCAATTTAAAAGGAAAGAAAGTTATTTTAAACTTTTGGGCAACGTGGTGTGGGCCTTGTCAGCAAGAAATGCCTGATATGGAGGCCTTTTATAAAGAACATAAAGAAAACGTAGAAATTTTAGCTATAAACTATACTCCTTCAGAAAAAGGAGGGGGAGAAGAAAAGGTAAGGAACTTCGCTAAAGAAAAAGGAATTACTTTTCCTATTTTATTGGACAAGAACATTGATGTGACAACAGCGTATAAAGTAATTACCATTCCAACTTCTTATTTTATTGATACAGAAGGTGTTATTCAAGATAAGTTTATTGGACCGATGACTCAAAAAGAGATGGAGAAAAGGATTGCTAAATTAAAATAACGGTGAAAAGGTAGAGGTGGAGAGTTGCCATTTCTGCCTTTTCTTTTTCAAGTAGTGATGGCTACATGGTATGATAAAAGAAATATAAACGTTTAGAGATAAAGGAGTGTATTTGGAGTGGGGAATATATCCTTACCGTTAGATTATGTTGTAATTGATTTTGAAACAACAGGATTTAACCCTTATAATGATAAAATTATTCAAGTAGCAGCAGTGAAATATCACAATCATGAACTAGTAGATCAGTTTGTTTCGTATGTGAATCCAGAGCGTTCAATTCCGGACCGAATAACAAGTTTAACAGGTATTACAAATTATCGTGTTTCAGATGCACCGACGATTGAAGAAGTATTACCTTTATTTTTAGCATTTTTACATACAAATGTTATTGTCGCTCATAATGCATCTTTTGATATGCGTTTTTTAAAAAGTAATGTAAATATGCTTGGACTACCTGAGCCTAAAAATAACGTTATTGATACTGTGTTTTTAGCGAAAAAATATATGAAGCATGCGCCTAATCATAAACTTGAAACGTTAAAACGAATGCTTGGAATTCGCTTAAGTTCTCATAATGCATTTGACGACTGTATTACGTGTGCGGCTGTTTATCAAAAATGTGCAGCTGTTGAAGAAGAAGGAAAAAGAAAAGCGAATAAGGAAGTACTTGATGAAACAGCGGTATTTGAAGCGGTAAAAGAAATGCTTGTACGAAATAAACGTGATATTGATTGGATTCGTTGTATGAATGTTGGGAGTTATTTAGATATAAAAGCTTTTTACCCAATTATAAGGTTAAAGGTCAAAGGGCGAAAGAAATATGTGTTAACAGAAAAAATGGAAGACGATGTAAGAGAAATTTGTACGAGCTTAACATACGAGGCAGCATTGAAAAGTGAGATTGGCAACACGAGAATTATGATTGACAGTGTAGAGGACATTTTGAAGCTAGAGAGCTACATTGTAGAAGAATACGATTCTGTATTACGAGCGCTGGATGAATATAGAGCAAATAAAGTAAATGCGGATGAAGAAATTAAAAAATATTTAAATATGATGGTGTAAAAAATCCCATGTGCAATATATGCGCATGGGATTTTTTATCAAAACATAAAATTTTCTTGCAAATCTGATTAAAGAGTTTTTCATTTGCTCATACTATGTAATAAGAAAGCGTTGAAGAAAGGGTGAGCAACATGAGAAGAAGTCGCCGTAGATCGTTTGAAGAACTTGTAAATGAAAATAAACAACAATTATTAAGCGATCGTGATGCAATGGATCGAATTGAAAAACGAATTGAAAAACGTTATGAAATGAAACTTTTTAAGCAGGCTGAATAATTCTTAACACTAGTACGATACTAGTGTTAAGGAGGCGATAGTAATGGGTAATCCGAAAAAAAATTCAAAAGACTTTGCACCAAATCAAATTGGAACACAATCGAAAAAAGCTGGTGGCAATAAAGGGAAGCAAATGCAAGACCAAACTGGCAAACAACCAATTGTTGATAACGGTTAAAAAAAGGAGAATGTCATCATTCTCCTTTTTGTGCGTTTGGATAATATTGTAAAAATATTTAAAAAGCTGACTTTCGTCAGCCTTTTTTCGTAATTGTAAAGTTTTCAACGAGTAAACGCCAATTTTGTGGGAATGGTAGACCAATCTTCCAATAGCTAATACCGCCAATGCCTTGTTCTTTCATTAAATTGAATTTACTTTGAATAGACCTCGAATCTTCAAACCAAACCTCGTGTTGTACGCCGTTTTCATCAAAGTAATTAAAATGTGGAGCTTGGGCTGTGAAATCATAGCGGATAGGAACATTGTATTTACGAGCAAGTGCAACAGCTGCGACAGAGCTAACTGCTTTTGCGGGTGGATTCCCTTGTTTGAACGGAAGTTTCCAATCAAATCCATATAAATTTTGCCCCATCATAATTTTTTGTGGAGGCATTTGAGATTTTGCATATTGAAGTACTTCTTTCACAGGACCAATAGGGGAAATCGCCATTGGTGGGCCACCTTGCCAACCCCAGTCGTATGTCATAATGACGACGAAATCAACAATTTGTCCTTGTGCTTTATAATCGTGAGCCTCAAAAAATTTCCCTTTTTGATTGGAACTTGTTTTCGGTACAAGCGTTGTACTTAATGTGTACCCGCTAGGTAAGCGTGTTTTCACATTTCGTAAAAAACGATTATAGGCTTCGCGATCTTCAGGTGCCACACTCTCGAAATCGAAATGAATGTCTCGCATGCCATATTTTTCAGCTGTTTGCAAAATGTTAGTAATAAACTTGTTTTGAATTGTTGCATCGCGTAAAATAACCGAGGTCAGATCGGCACTGAAATTTCCATTTTCGATATTTGTAATAACGAGCATAGGGATGGTTTTACCTTGCGTTGCAATATTAGCGATTTTCGCTGTTTCGGTTGGTTCTTTTAATGTACCGTCTCTTTTTGCTTCAAAACTAAAGTAGGCTAAATATGTTAAAAATGGGTTGATAGCACGTGTAGCAGTTACTAAACTTTCTTTTATCGGTATTGTTGAAGGTTGTAAATAAGCAATGGATTCTACTGCTCGTTTTGTTCCTTTCGGTATATATAATTGCTGTCCGACATGGAGAATAGATTTTAATGAAAGGTTATTAACTTTAGCTAAACTGGCGAGAGGAACGTTATACGTTTGAGAAATTCGATAAAGGCTGTCGCCAGGCTGTACATAATAATTATTGCCTTTCGTATTAACGATAAGTGCCTGACCAACAACGAGTGTTTCGGCTGGATTTAGTCCATTGTCTTTTACAATCTCTTCAGGTGTAGATCCATATTTTGAGGCTAAACTATATACGCTATCACCGCTACGAACAGTTACAATTTGAATCATGTGCTTGCCCCTTTCGGTAAAAGATTCACTGTTTTTATTTTATTTTTGATTCCACTGTATTATGATTAAATGTATGCAAGGGAACAGAAGTGAAAGAAGGCGAATAGAAATGTTTGTAGCAGAACATGAAGTTGAAATCCGTTATGCGGAAACAGATCAAATGGGTGTTGTTTACCATTCAAACTATTTAGTGTGGCTTGAACTAGGGCGCACGAAACTTATACAAGATTTAGGATTTTCATATGTTGAAATGGAGAAAGAGGGAATTATTTCTCCTGTGTTAGACTTACAAATTTCATATCGTAAAGCGATGCGTTATGGAGAAAAAGCTATTGTGAAAACGTGGGTTGATACTGTGAGCCCGCTCCGCGTTGTATATGGATATGAAATTTATAATGGTGATGGCGAACTTTGTATTACTGCAAGCACGACGAATATTTGTGCGAAAAAAGAAGGGTTCCGCCCTGTATCATTTAAAAAATTATATCCTGAGTGGTATGCGAAATATGAGGAAATTAAAAAGAAATAAAGTGAAACTTTAATCAGTGGGGGTCTTACTACCCGCAAATAGCAGGATAAAAAAAGCGTGGCAGAAGCCACGCTTTTTTATTTTTCATAATTAAATTGAGGGAAATCATCACCGTCGTTAAATGTAACAGATAAATTATGTCCATCGAAGAACCACTCATCATCGCCTTCAATAAAGAAGTTAATACCTTCTTCTTGAGTTTGAACAGCAGGGTGCGCAGGGTCATCTTTACGAATACCTAAAGAAAGTCCTTTTTGCACAGTACTGCAACCGCCGTATTGTACGAAAAGGCGTATTGTTTCACCCGATTGTAAGTTTAATTCGTTTTTATACCATTGTGCTGCTTCTTTTGTTACGGAAAGATTCATGTATAGTTCCTCCAAATTATGTTGCTTTTTCTTTTAGTATAAAAAATAACGCAAAAAGACGCTATTAATATGCTTCACGTTTTCTTTTTGCGTTATGTGGGTTACGATCTTATTTTTGCTTTTTTGAAAAGTTTGCTTTTGGTTCAGTTTTATTTATAATTCGTCCGATATTTGCACGGTGTTTATAAATAACCATACCTGCTAATAAACACATCGCAATAATGAAGATTTTATCCCCGCTAACAATGGATGCAATAACAGCAACGACAGCTGTTATCATAGAAGAAAGTGATACGTATCTTGTTGTAAATAAAAGGCTGAAAAAGACAACAGCTAATATTGCAAAAACAACTGGTGAATAGCATAATAGCACCCCAGCAGAAGTTGCAACTGCTTTCCCACCGCGGAATTTTGCGAAGATCGGATAGACATGTCCAAGAACAGCGGCTAATCCAAACCATAGTGGGTGAATATCTGACCCGAAAATAATCGGTAGACCTGTTGCTAATGTACCTTTTAAAATGTCAGCAATTGTTACGATAAAACCTGCTTTTTTCCCTAATGTACGGAATGTATTTGTTCCGCCTAGATTACCGCTTCCATGCTCACGAATGTCGATTCCATAACCAATTTTTCCAACGACTAATGCAAATGGAATCGAACCGAGTAGATAGGCAACGATAAATAAAAGATATGTAATAACCATGAGTTCAGTCTCCTTTATACAAATGTGTTGATAAAGGGTAAAAAGAGTTTTTCCCATTTATTGTACCATACATTTGTAAAGAGCACATTTCTTTTTTATAAATGAAAAAGTCATTAATTTTTAAAAAAACTTTCACAGGAATGTTACATTTTTCACAGGAACAGAAGAACTATATGTTGTATGATTTTAATCAAAAGACAACAACATGTTGGTGGAGGGTTATGAATGTTGAAACAAAATGTACGTGGAGAAGAATTAATGAAAGTATTTGAGACAATTATCCACGGTAATGAACAAGATTTAATGCAGGAAAATGCAAATGTAGATGGTCGATCTCCAATGGGGGTAATGGGAACGTTCGCATCTGAGAGCGCAAAGTATTATGCAGTAGAAAAATTATTATCAGATCAAGTGAAAAAAGCGATAGATCAAAATATATTATATCCACATGATTTAGATTTTTATGCAACAGGAACGACGACTTGTTCGCAAATTCCGTTAGCGCAAATGCTAGCTAACGGTTTTCATACTGGACATGGACATATGAGACAACCACAAGACATTAAAAGTGCGTTGGCGCTTTCTTCAATTATTTTTCAGGCGAACCAAAATATGCAGCACGGTGGTCAATCGTTTGCACTCTTTGATATTGATTTAGCTCCATATGTGAGAAAAACAGTAAAGAGACATAAAAAACGACTACAGTCATATCCGCTTACGAAAGAACAAATAGAGGAATTTGCATGGAAAGAAACAGAAAATGATACGTATCAGGCGTGTGAGGCTTTCGTTCATAATTCAAATAGTATGCATAGTAGGGGCGGGGGACAAGTACCGTTTATTTCTATTAACTACGGAACAGACACATCGAAAGAAGGAAGACTGTTAATTAAGCAGCTGTTAAAAGCAACGCAAGCTGGTCTTGGGAAAGGGGAAACACCGATTTTTCCTATTCAAATTTTCAAAATGAAAAAAGGTGTGAACTTTGAAGAGTGTGATCCGAACTATGATTTATTTGAATTAGCGTTAGAAACGACCGCTGAGCGATTATTCCCTAACTTTTCGTTTTTAGATGCTCCGTTTAATGCAGTGCACTATGATGGACGACCTGAAAGTGAAGTATGTTATATGGGGTGCCGTACTCGTGTTATGTCTAATATACATGGGGAAGAAACAGCAATTGGAAGAGGGAATTTATCGTTTACTTCTATTAATTTAGTGAAATTAGCGCTAATTAGTGGTTCAAAAGAAGCGTTTTTTGAAGCGCTAAGTTATTATTTAGATTTAGGCGTTAAGCAATTATTAGAGAGATTTGCTTATCAATGTACAAAGAGAGCAAGAGATTTTCAGTTCTTATATTCACAAGGTGTATGGCGCGGTGGAGAGACGTTACAACCTGAAGATGCTGTGGCGCCGATTTTAAAACAAGGGACGTTAAGTCTTGGCTTTATCGGTCTTGCAGAATGTTTAGTAGCATTAACAGGAAAGCACCATGGAGAAAATGAAGAATCGTGGAAGCTTGGATATGAAATCATTTCCTTTATGAGGAAGAGAATGGATAAGGCGACGGAAGAACATCAACTGAATTTCTCAATAATTGCAACGCCTGCCGAAGGGTTATCAGGTAAGTTTGTGAAGAAAGATAGAGAAGAATTTGGTTTAATTAGCGGTGTGACAAATCATAATTATTATACAAATTCGTTCCATGTACCGGTGTATTACAATATTCAAGCTATAGATAAAATTCGATTAGAAGGACCGTTTCACGCTCTTTGTAATGGCGGACATATTACGTACATTGAACTAGATGGTGCAGCTGTGCATAATCAAAAGGCGTTAAAGCAAATTGTACAAGCGATGGCGCAGTACGGCGTAGGCTACGGTTCAATTAACCATCCTGTCGATCGTTGTAAGTGCTGTAGTTATCATGGCATTATCGGGAATGAATGTCCGAGCTGCGGAAATGAAGATGAGAATGAAATAGAAAGAATTCGCCGCATAACAGGATATCTTGTAGGAGATATGTCGAAGTGGAATAGTGCGAAACGTAGTGAAGAGATGGATCGGGTGAAGCATAAATGAAAGTTATGAATATCATTCATGATAGTGTAGTAGATGGAGAAGGGTTGCGGACAGTCGTGTTTTTTGCGGGCTGTCCGCATCGTTGTTTCGGATGCCATAACCCGAAATCTTGGAATGTTTGCAATGGAACTGAAATGACGGTAGAAGAAATTGTGAAAGAGATTGAAAGTAATTCATTAACAGATGTAACATTTTCAGGTGGAGATCCATTCTTCCAAGCTGCTGAAGTGAAAAAAGTAGCAAAAGCTGTGCAAGATTTGAAAAAAAATCTATGGATGTATACAGGTTATACGTTAGAAGAGATACAGAGTTCTCGAAATAATGATATGATAGAGTTGTTACAGTATGGGGATGTTTTAGTCGATGGAAGATTTGAAATCGAGAAAAAAGATTTAACACTTCCATTTCGCGGAAGCTCCAATCAACGTATTATTCGATTGAAAGAGTAAAAAGGCGGGATAGATTATATGAATAAAACAGTATTACTTGTTGAAGATGAAAGAAGATTACGTGAAATTGTTAGTGATTATTTTCGTAATGAAGGCTTTGAAGTAATCGAAGCGGAAGATGGAAAAAAAGCGCTAGAATTATTTGCTGAACATACAATTGATTTAATTATGTTAGATATTATGTTACCAGAAATAGATGGTTGGTCTGTTTGTAGACGAATTAGAAAAGAGTCAGCGGTACCAATTATTATGCTGACAGCACGTTCTGATGAGGATGATACATTACTAGGCTTTGAACTAGGGGCAGATGAGTATGTAACAAAACCTTTTAGTCCGAAAGTGTTAGTAGCTCGTGCAAAGACGTTATTGAAACGTGCGGATGGAGCAGTAGGAGTATCAGAAGAAAATACTATGTCTTTAGCTGGAATAGAAGTGAATCGACTATCTAGAACAGTTTTAGTAGATGGTGAAGAAATTATATTGACACATAAGGAGTTTGAGCTTCTCGTTTATTTAATGGAGAACAAAGGAATTGTGTTGTCACGTCAACATTTATTAGATCAGTTATGGGGATATGATTACTACGGTGATGACCGAACGGTTGATACACATATTAAAAAACTGCGAAATAAGCTAGGAGATAAGGCGAAGCATATCGGCACTGTTATTCGAGTAGGTTACAAATTCGAAGAATAACCTTTAAGCTACTATGCATCCCGGCTTTGGGATATAGCAAATTTACACTCTCCTTTGTAGGTGGAATGTACAAAAAATACGTTTCTTGTCTACAATGGTAGATAGGAGTATTTTTTTAATTGGATTTCACGATGAGTTCACAAGAAGGACACAAAATGTGACTATACTGAAAGTACGAATTCACCAGGGAGGGGAAATAAAACATGGGATATTACGACGGACCGAATTTGAATGAAGAGCATAGTGAAACGAGAGAAGTGAAAAAATCAGGTAGTAAAAAAGGATATTTTTTCACAGGTTTAGTTGGAGCTGTAGTCGGGGCGGTTTCGATTAGTTTTGCAGCACCGTACATGCCATGGGTGCAAAATAATGATGCAGCTGTTTCGTCATTCAATTCTAATAAACAAGTAGAAGGAACTGTAGTTCCAGTTGTAAATAAAGCGAAAAATGAAACTGATTTACCGGGAATGATCGAAGGCGCGAAGGATGTTGTTGTAGGTGTGATTAATATGCAACAAAGTGTTGATCCATTTGCGATGCAACCGACAGGTCAAGAACAAACAGCTGGTACAGGCTCAGGTGTTATTTATAAAAAAGCAGGAAATAAAGCATATATCGTAACAAATAACCACGTAGTAGATGGTGCAAATAAACTTGCCGTTAAACTAAGCGATGGAAAGCAAGTCGATGCAAAATTAGTTGGTAAGGACCCTTGGTTGGACTTAGCTGTTGTAGAGATTGATGGATCTAATGTGAATAAAGTTGCAAGTTTAGGTGATTCCAGTAAAATCCGTGCGGGTGAAAAAGCAATTGCAATCGGTAATCCATTAGGATTTGATGGAAGTGTAACGGAGGGTATCATCAGTAGTAAAGAGCGTGAAATTCCAGTTGATATTGATGGTGATAAACGTCCTGATTGGCAAGCACAAGTTATTCAAACAGATGCAGCGATTAACCCTGGTAACAGTGGTGGTGCACTATTTAACCAAAACGGTGAGGTAATCGGTATTAACTCAAGTAAAATAGCTCAGCAATCAGTAGAGGGTATTGGTTTTGCAATTCCAATTAACATTGCAAAACCAGTTATTGAATCACTTGAAAAAGATGGAGTGGTGAAACGTCCAGCACTAGGAGTCGGTGTCGTTTCATTAGAAGATGTGCAAGCTTATGCAGTAAATCAATTAAAAGTGCCAAAAGAAGTAACAAATGGAGTTGTATTAGGTAAAATTTATCCAATATCACCAGCGGAAAAAGCTGGTTTAGAGCAATATGATATAGTAGTAGCGTTAGATGATCAAAAAGTAGAAAATTCACTTCAATTCCGTAAATATTTATATGAAAAGAAAAAAGTAGGCGAGAAAGTAGAAGTTACATTCTATCGCAATGGTCAAAAAATGACGAAATCAGCTACGTTAGCAGATAATTCAGCTACTAAGAATCAATAATCGGAATAAAAGAAAGTCTCTTTCATGTTGAAAGAGACTTTCTTTATCGGATATACTAAAGGAATAGGAGGGATTAATTATGGCAATTGAAAACCCAACTCGTACGGAAATTGGTGAAGTATTAAAGAAAAGTAAAACGATTGCAGTTGTTGGATTATCAGATAAGCCAGAACGCACATCGTATATGGTTTCAAAAGCAATGCAAGATGCTGGGTACCGCATTATTCCAGTAAATCCAACAGTAGATGAAGTACTCGGAGAAAAGGCGGTTTCTTCACTGACGGATATTAAAGAACATGTTGATATTGTAAATGTGTTTCGTCGCTCAGAATTTTTAAAGGATGTTGCGGAAGAGTTTGTAGAGATTGATGCAGATGTTTTCTGGGCACAATTAGGAGTACAAGATGAAGATACATATAAACTTTTACAAGAAAAAGGCTACACAGTAATAATGGATCGTTGCATTAAAGTAGAGCATGTAATGACAAAATAGTATAGATTTTAAAGATAGAAAGATTGATTCAGCCCTCGCTTTTTACATAAGTAGGGCGGATGAACGAGGTGTTCATCATGAGATTTTTTAAAGGCTGTTTTTGGGGATTATTACTTGTTATCCCATTTTGGATATTGATCATTTGGATCATGATAAAGGTTTGGAATGTATAATGTTGGAATACATATCCATTTCTCGTTGACAAACGATTATTTTTCTGAAATAGTAGCCTAGAGGAATCCTTGTGAAAAAAACAAGGATTTTTCTATTGAAAATAGTATATAAAAGAGATAAGATAACTTGCCAAAACTATAGTCGAGGCGTTATTCTATAATAGAAACATATGTTCTGATTTGATTAGGAAAGGGGCAAGGAGTTTGGCGAAGCATCAGTTCCAATATAATGAAGATGCAATTCAAGTGTTAGAAGGACTTGAAGCCGTTCGAAAACGCCCGGGTATGTATATCGGGAGTACGGATAGCCGTGGATTGCATCATTTAGTATATGAAATAGTAGATAACTCCGTTGATGAAGCATTAGCGGGATTTGGCGACGAAATTTCTGTCGTAATACATAAAGATAATAGTATTAGCGTAATTGATAAAGGGCGAGGAATGCCTACGGGAATGCATAAGCTTGGAAAGCCGACACCTGAAGTTATTTTAACTGTACTTCATGCTGGTGGTAAGTTTGGCCAAGGAGGCTATAAAACGAGTGGTGGTTTACACGGTGTTGGGGCATCAGTTGTAAACGCCTTATCAGAATGGCTAGTAGTAACGATTAAGCGAGATGGTAGCATTTATGAACAACGCTTTGAAAATGGTGGTACTCCTGCAACGACGTTAGAGAAAATCGGGAAAACGAAAGAGTCTGGTACAACGATGCACTTCAAACCAGATACAACTATTTTCAGCACAACAAATTATAATTATGAAACATTATGTGAGAGATTACGTGAATCTGCATTCTTATTAAAAGGAATGAAAATCTCGATAAAAGATGAACGTAATGATTTAGAAGATGTGTTTCATTATGAAACAGGAATTGAGGCTTTCGTTTCATACTTAAACGAAGAGAAAGATTCGATTCATCCAGTTGTATATTTCTCGGGTGAGCAAAATGGAATTGAAGCAGAGTTAGCGTTTCAGTTTAATGATGGTTACTCAGAAAACATTCTTTCGTTTGTAAATAATGTACGTACAAAAGACGGTGGTACACACGAAGCTGGATTTAAAACAGCAATGACACGTGTGTTCAATGAGTATGCTCGTAAAGTTTCTTTATTAAAAGAAAAAGACAAAAATTTAGAGGGTACAGATATTCGAGAAGGATTAGCTTCGATTGTTTCTGTACGTGTACCAGAAGACGTACTCCAGTTTGAAGGGCAAACGAAAGGGAAACTAGGTACAAGTGAAGCTCGTTCTTCAATTGATGCAATTGTATCTGAGCATTTAGCTTACTTTTTAGAAGAAAACCCGGATGTAGCTACACTTCTTGTGAGAAAGGCAATTAAAGCAGCACAAGCACGTGAGGCTGCTCGTAAAGCGAGAGAAGAAGCGCGTACTGGTAAGAAGAAGAAAAAATCAGAAGGTACTTTAAGCGGGAAGTTAACACCTGCACAATCACGTAATCCTCAGAAAAACGAATTGTATTTAGTAGAGGGTGACTCGGCTGGTGGTTCAGCAAAGCAAGGGCGAGATCGTCGTTTCCAAGCGGTACTACCATTACGTGGTAAAGTAATTAACACGGAAAAAGCAAAGCTTGCTGATATTTTTAAGAACGAAGAGATCAATACGATTATTTACGCAATTGGCGGCGGCGTAGGGAATGAGTTCGCTGTTGAAGATATTAACTACGATAAAGTTGTTATTATGACCGATGCAGATACGGATGGAGCACATATTCAAGTGTTACTACTGACGTTCTTCTACCGTTATATGAAACCACTTATTGAAGCTGGTAAAGTATTTATCGCACTTCCACCTTTATATAAAGTAAGTAAAGGAAAAGGGAAAAGTGAAGTAATTGAATATGCATGGTCTGATGAAGAATTAGGTGATGTAACGAAAAAGGTCGGTAAAGGCTACATGTTGCAGCGCTATAAAGGACTTGGCGAAATGAATGCCGATCAATTATGGGAAACAACGATGAACCCTGAAACACGTACGTTAATCCGTGTGAAAATTGACGATGCATCAAGAGCTGAGCGCCGAGTTACGACGTTGATGGGGGATAAAGTAGAACCTCGCCGTAAATGGATTGAGCGTAATGTACAATTTGGTATGCAAGAAGAAGGAAATATTTTAGAAAATGAAATGATTATGGAGACGGAGGTGGAATAACATGCAGGCAGAGAAGTTTCATGACCTCCCGCTTGAAGACGTGTTAGGTGACCGCTTTGCACGTTATAGTAAATATATTATTCAAGACCGCGCGCTTCCAGATGCGCGTGACGGTTTAAAACCGGTACAAAGACGCATTTTATATTCTATGTATGTAGAAGGAAACGTACATGATAAAGCGTTTCGTAAATCAGCTAAAACAGTAGGTAATGTTATCGGTAATTATCATCCACATGGTGATTCCTCTGTATATGAGGCGATGGTCCGTTTAAGTCAAACTTGGAAAGTACGTAATGTTTTAGTTGAAATGCACGGAAATAACGGTAGTGTTGATGGGGATCCAGCGGCGGCAATGCGTTATACGGAAGCACGTTTATCACCAATCGCATCTGAGTTATTACGTGATCTTGATAAAGAAACAGTAGAATTCGTGTCAAACTTTGATGATACGAGTGAAGAACCTATTGTATTACCGGCAATGTTCCCGAACTTATTAGTGAACGGATCTACAGGGATTTCCGCTGGTTATGCAACAGAAATTCCACCGCATCATCTTGGAGAAGTAATTGATGCTACAATGATGCGTATCGATCAACCGAATAGTTCTGTGGATGACTTGTTAACAGTTATTAAAGGACCAGATTTCCCTACAGGTGGTATTATACAAGGGATAGATGGCATTAAAAAAGCGTATGAAACAGGTAAAGGTAAAATTATTATTCGCGGAAAAGCAGAGGTTGAAACGATTCGTGGCGGGAAGCAACAAATCGTTATTACAGAAATTCCGTACGAAGTAAATAAAGCGAATCTTGTTAAGAAAATGGATGAATTACGTATAGATAAAAAGCTAGATGGAATTGCTGAAGTACGTGATGAGACAGATCGTACAGGTCTTCGTATCGTTGTAGAATTAAAAAAAGAAGCGAATGCTGAAGGTATTTTAAATTATTTATATAAAAATACAGATTTACAAATTCCATACAACTTTAATATGGTAGCGATAAATAATCGTCGTCCGACACTTATGACATTACCTAAGATTTTGGATGCATATATTGGACATCAGAAAGAAGTTGTTACAAGACGCTCACAATATGAATTAAGAAAAGCAGAAAATCGTCAGCATATTGTAGAAGGTTTAAAGAAAGCATTATCAATTTTAGATGAAGTGATTGAAACAATCCGTGGGTCTAAAGATAAGCGTAATGCGAAAGATAATTTAAGTGCGAAATTTGGATTTACAGAGGCGCAGTCAGAAGCAATTGTTTCACTGCAATTATATCGTTTAACGAATACAGATATTACAGCGCTAGAGCAAGAAGCAGCGGAACTTAGTAAGAAAATTATAGAGTTACAGTCAATTTTACAAAGTGAAAAAAGACTTTTTCAAGTTATTAAAACAGATTTGAAGAGAGTAAAGAAAACATATAGTGATAATCGCCGTGCGATAATTGAAGAGGAAATTGAAGAAATTAAAATCGATGTGGAAGTTATGATTCCGCAAGAAGATGTCATCGTTACTGTAACGAAAGAAGGCTATGTGAAACGAACAGGTTGGCGTTCGCATAATGCATCGAACGGGAAATACTTCGGTATGAAAGAGGGTGACATCTTACTTGAGCGTTTCGATACAAACACGACAGAAACCGTTCTTTTATTTACGAACAAAGGAAATTATATTTATCTTCCTGTGTATGAAATGCCAGAAATTCGTTGGAAAGATTTAGGTCAACACGTTGCGAATCTTGTTTCACTCGAGCGAGATGAATCGTTAATTTGGGCAACAGTCGTACCGAATTTTGAAGCAGAAAAACGATTTATCGTATTTGTTACACGAAACGGTATGATTAAGAAAACAGAATTAAACCAATATAAAGTGCAGCGTTATTCACGGGCATTCGTTGCTGTAAACTTGAAAAAAGATGATGAAGTTGTTGATATATTTGCGACAGATGGGACAAGTGATATTGTTCTTGCAACACATGGTGCATATGCACTTGTATTCAATGAAGAAGAAGTAAGTCCAGTTGGTGTCAGAGCAGCTGGTGTGAAAGCAATTAATTTAAAAGAAGATGACTATGTTGCTTCTGGTAAACCGTTAAATGGTGAAAAAGATCAACTTATTCTCGTTACGCAGCGAGGTGCTGTGAAACGTATAAAGGCATCGGAAATTGAGAAATCAACGAGGGCGAAGCGAGGCCTTGTAATTTTTAAAGAGTTAAAACGTAATCCGTACCGCATTGTCGGTATTGAAATAGTTCGAGATGATGAATTAGTTTACATGAAGACAGAGAAACACATTGTAGAAGAAATTGATCCGAAAGCGTTTCGAAATAAAGACCGGTATAGTAATGGTAGTTTAGTACTAGATGTTAATGATACTGGTGAAGTAATTGAAACGTGGACAAAGAAAAGAACGGAATAAAGTGAAACTTTAATCAGTGGGGGGTTTTTCCATCCCCCACTGATTATTAGCCTTCACCAATCGGGCTTTTACGGGCAGTTGGTCTCACGCCTAAATCCCTCGCATTCCCCTTATTTTGAGGTGGGAGTCTTACTGCGCGTTAATGCGGGATAAAGGGAGCATCTTGCTATGAATGATAGCAAGATGCTTTTTTCTAAGCAAATCATTATGTATATAAAAATAATCTTGTTATAATAATGAGATGAAATCGTTCTCATAAAGTGAAACTTTAATCAGTGGGGATTTTCTTTATCCCCACTGATTATTAGTTGAACCAATCGGGCTTTTACGAGCAGTTGATTCCTTACCTAATTTCTTTGCTTTCGCTGAATTTTGAGGTAGGAATCTTACTGCCCGTTAAAGCGGGATAAATGGAGGGGCAATATGAAAAAAATAGGTGTAGGGATTGTAGGATTTGGATTTTCTAGTACAACATTTCACATCCCGTTATTACAAACGATAGAAGAATACGATATTCGTGCTATTTTATCATCAAAAGAAGAAATAGTGAAACAAGCATTACCAAATGCTGAAGTTGTTGGTACAATTGATGAATTAGTAAACCGAGCTGATATTGACTTAGTGGTTATTACTTCGCCGAATACAACCCATTTTCCATATGTAAAAGAAGCAATTGTACACGGCAAGCATGTTGTTGTGGAAAAACCATTCGTTGTTTCAATTGAAGAAGGAGAAGAACTTATTTCATTAGCGAACCGACATAATGTCGTTTTAAGTGTGTATCACAACCGTCGTCTTGATAATGATTTCTTAACGATAAAGAAATTATTACAAGAAAAAAGAATAGGAAATGTATACGCATATGAAGCGCATTTCGATCGTTTCCGCCCACATGTACGCGATCGTTGGAGAGAAAAGAACTTACCAGGATCAGGTATATTATATGATTTAGGATCGCATTTAATTGACCAAGCATTATCATTATTTGGGAAACCAGATGCGATAAGCGCAGATGTAATAAAACAACGACCAGGTGCAGAAGTTGATGATTACTTCCATGTTGTACTTCACTACGGAGTAAAGCGCGTTATTTTACATAGTAGCAGTTACGTAAAGCAAGCTGGACCGCATTTTACACTGCATGGAGATAAAGGTTCTATTGTGAAATACGGCATGGATTCACAGGAAGAACAATTAAAAAATGGAATGAAGCCAGGCGATAATGGTTATGGAGCAGACTCTGAAGAGAATTTTGCTACTTTAGAAACAGAAGAAGAGTTAGTACGTATTCCGACAGAAGTCGGCTGTTATGACATGTATTATAAAGGTGTAAGAGATAGTATTGTAAATGGTGAGAAACCACCTGTAACAGCAGAAGAAGGGTTGGAAGTTATTAGGATTATTCAATTGGCAATTGAAAGTAGTGAAACTGGTAGAGTCATTTTGGTAAAATAAAAAAGACACGATTATGTGTCTTTTTTATTTTTGCGGAACGGAAAGTCCATAAAAAAACATCGTAACTATATCTTGTATATGTTTTTCTCGATCTCCTTCAAGAAGCTGTGCCCCGAAATCATCACCTAATTTAGTGAACATTTGAATGTACAGTAACATCATTTCTTTTGAAAGATGAGGATTAATTTCATTTTTGCGTTGTGCTTGTTCTAATATTTCTAAATACCAAGGCAGAATTTTTTCGTGTTGATAACTATAAATAAATTTTCGGAGCTCTTCGTCTTTTTGCATCATTTGTAGTAGCATATCAGGCTGAAATAACCCGCCCGTATTCATTTTTCTTACAATCATTTTTTGCATTATATCATGAAACGGTAATTTTTCTTCCGCAAGCTCTTTATAATATTGAAATTCAGATATTATAAATTCTTGTATAAGCTCCCTAAATAATGCATCTTTACTTCCAAAATGATTATAAATTGTAACTTGAGAAACGTTTGCTTTTTTTGCAATATGTTCTATTTTTACTTCATTAAATCCGCGTTCTGAAAATAATGTAAAGGCCGCATCTTTAATGGCACGTTTTTTCTTTTCTTTCACTTTTTCAAAGCCGTTCAATACAATCACCTCATTTAAAATATACAAGAAAAAATAATTGAAAACAATAATTTTGAAATATGGACATATAAATATTTCAAAAAGTTGTTGCGAATATGAAAGATGAGGAGTACAATAATTTTGAAATATCACATGTTAAATATTTCAAAAAATGAGGTGGATTTATGATTTCAGTTCAAAATGTTACAAAACAGTTTTCAAATGGAAAAGGCTTGTTTGATATTACATTTGAAGTGAAAGAAGGGGAAGTTTTTGGCTACTTAGGACCAAATGGTGCTGGGAAATCAACAACGATTCGTAATTTAATGGGATTTATAAAACCGACGGCTGGTAAAGCGACAATTTTCGGATTAGATTGTTGGGAAGATGCTGCGAAAATTCAAAGAGAAGTTGGCTATTTACCAGGAGAAATTTCTTTTATTGAAGGAATGAATGGATTAGAATTTTTAAATTTGATGCAAGGAATGCGTGGGTTAAAGGAAACGAAGAGACGTGATGACTTGATAGAGCGTCTGCAATTCGATGTGAAAACACCAATTCGAAAAATGTCTAAAGGAATGAAACAAAAAGTAGGTATAGTTGCGGCATTTATGCATGATCCAGAAGTGCTAATTTTAGATGAACCGACATCAGGACTCGATCCACTTATGCAGCAAATATTTATAGATTTAATATTAGAAGAAAAGCAAAGAGGGAAAACGATTCTTATGTCATCGCATATTTTCACTGAAATTGAGAGAACTTGTGACAGAGTAGCGATTATTAAAGATGGTTGCCTTGTAACAGTTGAAAATATTCATGATTTACAAGAAATGAGACGACAGGTGATAGATGTAACAGTATCAGCGCAAGAAGAAATTGAGTCACTTACACAATCAAATTTACAATTCGAGGCTGTGAAAGGGAAAACAGCATCAATTATTGTGCAAGGAAACTATCAAACTGTTTTACAAATACTTTCAAAATATAATGTAACTGCACTTCAAACAAGAGCAATGGATTTAGAACATTTATTTATGCATTATTACGATAAGAAAGAAGGGATAAAGCATGAATAAACAATTATTTTTAGCTAGTTTGAAAGAAACACAAAAAAGTATTTTGAGTTATGCGACTGGTGCAGTTCTTTATTTATGGCTATTAATTTGGATATTCCCATCGATGGTATCAGCGAAAGGGTTAAATGAATTAATAAGTGCCATGCCTGATAGTGTAAAAAAAATCGTTGGAATGGAAAGCCCAATTCAAAATGTAATGGATTTTTTAGCTGGTGAATATTATAGCCTGTTGTTCATTATCATTTTAACAATTTTTTGCGTCACGGTTGCAACGCATTTAATTGCTCGTCATGTAGATAAAGGGGCGATGGCATATTTATTAGCAACACCTGTATCCAGGGTGCAAATTGTAATTACACAAGCTACTGTTCTCATATTGGGGCTATTAATAATTGTAATTGTTACTTATGTAGCTGGTATATTAGGTGCAGATTGGTTTTTAAAAGATAATAACTTAAATAAAGAATTATTTTTGAAAATAAATGTAGTTGGAGGGCTTATATTTTTAGTAATTAGTGCCTATTCATTTTTCTTTTCTTGTATATGTAATGATGAAAGAAAGGCACTTAGCTACTCAGCCAGTTTAACAATCTTATTTTTCGTATTAGATATGGTAGGGAAATTAAGTGATAAGTTAGAATGGATGAGAAATATATCTTTATTTACATTGTTTCGTCCGAAAGAAATTGCTGAAGGAACATATAATATATGGCCAGTAAGTATAGGCTTAACTGCTGGAGCGCTTAGTATTTTCATAGTAGCAATTGTAGTGTTTAGGAAGAGGGATTTACCGTTGTAAATTAGAAAGTCCACTGAGAAAGTGGGCTTTTTTCGTTTTTGTAGGAAAGAGATTTCTAAAATATACATTATTTATTAACGATAATCTACAGTCTATTTATTGGGAAGTATCATTAACACTATTAAATTAGTGTATATGTAACGATAAAAAACAATGTAAAAAAACTATATGGAATTTTTATGAATATTACTGTAAGAAAATAATTTTTTAATAATTTTCAATAATAACACTTTACAAATTTTAAAAAATTAGTAGAATAAGAAGTAGTAAGAATCGTCTGATAAATATATAAAGAAAAACAGAATTATCAGAAAATTCTTAAATAGCTATCGTTTAGAATTAGGGAGGGTACAAAAATGAAAAAGAAAAAAATGAAAAAACTAACAGCAGTTGTAGTACCGGTTTTAGCAATGAGCATGGCACTAACAGCATGTTCTACATCAGGCGGAGATAAAAAGACAAGCACAAACTCAAGTGGAGATAGCAAGTCAGAGGGGAAATTAGCGGCAAAACAAGTGTTAAATCGAACAGAAACAAATGAAATTCCAACGATGGATACTTCGAAAAATACGGATACACTTGGTTCGCAAATTTTAGGAAATACAATGGAAGGTTTGTATCGCCTAGATAAAGATAATAAGCCAACTCCAGCTGCCGCGGAATCTAGTACGAAAAGTGAAGATGGTAAAAAATATACATTTAAACTACGTAAAGATGCAAAATGGTCAAATGGTGATCCAGTAACTGCGAAAGATTTCGTATATGCATGGCAACGTCTATTAGATCCGAAAACAGCTGCTGAGTATGCGTTTATCGCATTCCCACTAAAAAATGCAGAAGCGGTTAATAAAGGAGAAAAACCTGTAACTGAATTAGGAGCGAAAGCGTTGGATGATTATACGCTTGAAGTTGAATTAGAGCAAGCGGTACCGTACTTTTTAAACTTAGTAGCATTTCCATCGTATTATCCACTAAATGAAAAATTTGTAAAAGAAAAAGGGGATAAATACGGTTTAGAATCTGATACAGTAGTTTATAATGGACCGTTCGTTCTTACTGACTGGAAACATGAGCAAGGTTGGAAGTTGAAGAAAAATGATCAATATTGGGATAAAAAGACTGTAAAATTAGATGAAATTAACTATAGCGTTGTAAAAGAGCAAGCAACTCGTGTGAATTTATATGATAGCGGTCAAGTTGACTTTGCATTATTAAATGGTGAGTTTGTCGATAAATATAGAAATAAGAAAGATGAGTTTGGAACATATTCACAAGTGAGTACGTATTTCATCCGTCTGAATCAAAAACGTGGTGGACAAGATACACCGTTAAAGAGCAAAAAATTACGTGAAGCAATTGCGTTATCAATTGATAAAAAGAATTTAGCAACTGTTATTTTAAATGATGGCTCACAACCTGCTGATTTCTTAGTACCAAAAGGTTTAGCAACTGGACCAGACGGTAAAGACTTCCAAGAGACATTTAAAAATGGTCTGAAACAAGACTCCAAAAAGGCAGCTGCAGCATGGGAAGAAGCGAAAAAAGAGCTTGGCAAAGATCAAGTTACGATTGAATTTTTAAACTACGATACTGGTAATGCGAAAAAAGTTGGAGAATATATAAAAGATCAAATTGAGAAAAATTTAAAAGGTGTAACAGTAAATATTAAACTTCAGCCATTCAAGCAAAAACTAAAATTAGAAACTGAGCAAGAGTATGATATTTCGTTTGCTGGCTGGGGACCTGACTATGCAGATCCAATGACATTCTTAGATATGTTTGATTCTAAGCATTCTCATAACCAAATGAGCTTCTCTGATCCGAAATATGATGAAATGATCAAAAAAGCGGGCGGTGAATTAACGAATGAAGCGAAAAAACGTTGGGAAGAACTAGGAAAAGCAGAGAAATTATTACTTGAAGAGGATGTAGCGCTTGTACCTATATACCAACGTGGAGATGCTTACGTTTTACAACCAAATATAAAAGGCATTGTTCACCATAATATTAGTCCAGAGTATAGCTTTAAATGGGCTTATGTAACCGAGAAAGACGGGAAATAATAGAATTTAAAAAAGCATTCCAAAAGTAGCTAATCTACTTTTGGAATGCTTTTTTTAGTGTAATTAAATAGAGAAGAATAAGGGGTATAGTATGTAAATACAGTAGATGAGGGATAAATCATACTAAATTACGAAGGAAAAATCTGAATATTTAAAATAAAACTATTTACAAACGCGGAAAATAGAGTAGAATAATATTAGTTATAATTTTCTGAAAAGTAAATCCTTAGCAAGGGGTCTCTCAAGGGTTGGTATTGTACATATAATTGGGGAGGGTATAAAAATGAAGAGAAAAAAGATGAAAAAGTTAACAGCAGTTGTAGTACCAGTTTTAGCGATGAGCGTTGCATTGACAGCGTGCTCTGGGTCAGGTGGAGAGAAGAAAACGACTACTACATCTAATAGTGGGGAAGAAAAAAAATCTGATATTAAATATGCAGCGAAGCAAGTATTAAATCGTACGGAAAACCAAGAAATTCCGACGATGGACACTTCTAAATCCACTGATACGTTAGGGGCACAAATTTTAGGGAACACAATGGAAGGGTTATATCGTCTTGATAAAGATAATAAGCCTATTCCAGCTGCTGCAGAATCAAGTACGAAAAGCGAAGATGGTAAAAAATATACGTTTAAACTGCGTAAAGATGCGAAATGGTCAAATGGAGATCCTGTAACAGCGAAAGATTTCGTATACGGATGGCAGCGCTTACTTGATAAAAACACAGCTGCAGAATATGCGTTTATTGCCTACTATATTAAAAATGCAGAGGCAATTAATAAAGGTGAAAAACCTGCAACGGAATTAGGTGCAAAAGCGGTAGATGATTATACACTTGAAGTAGAATTAGAAAAACCAGTACCATATTTCTTAAACTTATTAGCATTCCCGTCATACTATCCATTAAATGAAAAGTTTGTAAAAGAAAAAGGAGATAAGTTTGGTTTAGAAGCAGATACAACGGTGTATAACGGACCATTCGTTATGTCTTCATGGAAACATGAACAAGGATGGCAGCTGAAGAAAAATGATAAATATTGGGATAATAAGACTGTGAAATTAGAAGAAATTAATTACAGCGTTGTAAAAGAAGTGGCTACAAAAGTAAATTTATATGATACAGGATCAATTGATTTCACACTACTATCAGGAGAGTTTGTAGATAAATATAAATCGAATAAAGATGAGTACGGTGAGTATGCAGAATCAAGTACATTCTTCTTACGTTTAAATCAAAAGCGTAACGGACAGGATACACCGTTAAAGAGCAAAAAACTGCGTGAAGCAATTGCTTTATCAGTTGATAAAAAGGGCTTAGCAAACGTTATTTTAAATAATGGATCCAAAGCAACAGATCAATTGGTTCCAAAAGGGCTTGCGACAGGACCTGACGGTAAAGATTACCAAGATACGTTTAAAAATGGTCTGAAACAAGATACGAAAAAAGCAGCAGCTGCATGGGAAGAAGCGAAAAAGGAACTTGGAAAAGATCAAGTTACAATTGAATTACTAAGCTATGATGATGGAACTGCGAAAAAGATTGCTGATTATGTTAAAGATCAAATTGAGAAAAATTTAAAAGGTGTAACGATTAATACGAAAATTCAGCCGTTCAAACAAAAATTAAAATTAGAGTCAGCGCAAGATTATGAAATCTCTTATGCAGGCTGGAGCCCAGATTATGCGGATCCAATGACATTTATTGATATGTTTGAATCGAAGAGCCCATATAACCAAATGAGTTATTCGAATCCGAAATACGATGAAATGGTGCAAAAAGCAGGTAATGAATTATTATCTGATCCGAAGAAGCGTTGGGAAGCGTTAGGAAAAGCAGAAAAATTATTCCTTGAAGAAGATGCAGGATTAGTTCCTTTATATCAAACAGGAAGATCATATGTAATGAAACCGAATGTAAAAGGCGTCGTTAAACATAACATCAGTCCAGAATATAGCTTTAAGTGGGCGTATGTAACTGAGGATGGCGGGAAAAAATAATATAGAGGCATTTTAAAAGTGGCTAAGCTGCTTTTGAAATGCTTTTTTGTATGAATAGGAGAACAAGGCACATGGAAATTTTGAGAAATGTTGAGGTTTCTTTTAAAATTCTACTGTAGGAAATTAGAAAAGAGTTCAACAATTGGATAGATAAATGATAGCAGAGAGTTCATATTGATGAGAAAAATATAGAACTTAGTAATAGAGAAGAATAAGAGGAGGTATGTTTACATATAGTAGATGGGGGATAATTCATATAGTAGTAATAGTAAAATAGCAAGTTACTATCATAAAAAAAATAAACTTTTAGAATATTCTTAAAAATACTTTACAAAACTGAAAAAAATAGTAGAATATTAATTAATAAGAATTTTCTGATAAATAAAGTTGGTAGAAATCTCTAAAAGTTAGTAGCGTACATATAATTGGGGAGGGTACAAGAATGAAGAAAAAGATGAAAAAGTTCACGGCGGTTGTAGCGCCAGTATTAGCGATGAGTATGGCGTTAACAGCATGTTCTGGGTCTTCCGGTGGGGAAAAGAAAACGACTACGACGTCTAATAATGGTGGGGAAGAGAAGAAATCCGATATTAAATATGCGGCAAAGCAAGTGTTAAATCGTACAGAAACGAATGAAATTCCGACGATGGATACTTCAAAAAATACAGATACACTTGGCTCGCAAATTTTGGGGAATACAATGGAAGGTTTATATCGCCTTGATAAAGATAATAAGCCAATCCCAGCTGTAGCAGAATCTAGTACAAAAAGCGAGGATGGTAAAAAATATACATTCAAATTACGTAAAGATGCAAAATGGTCAAACGGTGATCCTGTAACGGCGAAAGATTTCGTATTTGCATGGCAACGTCTAGTAGATCCACAAACAGCTGCTGAGTATGCATTTATTGCTTACTATCTTAAAAATGCAGAAGCAATTAATCAAGGGAAAGCAGAAGTTTCTACGTTAGGCGTAAAAGCAGTTGATGATTATACGCTTGAAGTTGAATTAGACAGACCGGTACCATATTTCTTGAACTTAATGGCATTTGCATCATACTATCCGTTAAATGAAAAGTTTGTAAAAGAAAAAGGGAAGAAATACGGTTTAGAGTCCGATACAACAGTTTATAACGGTCCATTTGTGCTTACTGATTGGAAACATGAGCAAGGTTGGAAGTTGAAGAAAAATGATCAGTATTGGGATAAAAAGACAGTGAAATTAGAAGAAATTAATTATAGTGTAGTAAAAGAAGCAGCTACTAGGGTGAATTTATATGATACAGGTGCAATTGATTTTGCACTTTTATCTGGAGAATTCGTTGATAAGTATAGAAATAAAAAAGATGAGTTTGGAGCATATTCGGAAACAAGTACGTTTTACTTACGTCTAAATCAAAAACGTGGTGGGCAAGATACACCGTTAAAGAGCAAAAAATTACGTGAAGCAATTGCATTATCGGTTGATAAGAAGGGTTTAACTAATGTAATTTTAAATGATGGTTCAAAACCAGTTGATTACTTAGTAGCAAAAGGTTTAGCAAGTGGACCAGACGGTAAAGATTTCGCAGAAACATTCAAGAATGGTTTAAAACAAGATTCCAAAAAGGCAGCAGCAGCTTGGGAAGAAGCGAAAAAAGAACTTGGAAAAGATCAAGTGACAATTGAATTATTAAATTATGATACTGGTAATGCGAAAAAAGTTGGGGAGTACGTGAAAGATCAAATTGAAAAGAATCTAAAAGGTGTAACAGTAAATATTAAACTTCAACCATTTAAGCAAAAACTAAAATTAGAATCAGATCAAGATTATGATTTCTCATATGGCGGCTGGAATCCGGATTATGCGGATCCGATGACGTACCTTGATATGTTTGAAACAAAGAATTCTCAGAACCAAATGAGCTACTCAAATTCAAAATATGATGACATTATTGATAAAAGTAAGACAGAATGGATGGCTGATGCAAAAAAACGTTGGGCAGAGTTAGGGAAGGCAGAGAAATTGTTACTTGAAGAAGATGTAGCGCTTGTACCTTTATATCAAAGTGCTAAAGCATATGTTATGCAACCAAATGTAAAGGGAATTGTGAAACATAATATTAGTCCGGAATATAGTTTCAAATGGGCGTATGTAGAAGAGAAATAATAAAAGAAAAAAGCATTTTCAAGTTGCGGTATTATAGCACTTGAAAATGCTTATTTTTCTGTGCACTATTTTTTTATGGATGAATATATGTATTATAGAAAACTCAAAGGAGAATCTCATGAAACGAAACACATACATCGATTTTCTAGCTTATTACGGAATAGGGAGTGCTCATCCTGGTGGTTTTACGTTAACGAAGCAATTGCTATCTCAAGTGCCACTTAGACACGGAGCAAATGTTCTTGAGATAGGTTGCGGCACTGGGAAAACAGCGGCGTATATGACAAAAGAATTGGGTTATAAAGTGACAGCGGTTGAAAAGAATGAAATTATGATTCAAAAAGCGAAAGATAGATGGTTGTTTGATGGTTTAAATATACAATTGATTCAAGGCGATGTAGAAGGGTTACCGTGTTTAAATGATTATTTTGAGCTTGTACTTGGAGAATCTATACTCGCTTTTACAAATAAAGAAAAGGTTATTTCGGAATGTTATCGTGTATTACAAAAGGATGGGAGACTTGTTGTCATTGAAATGATTACAGAAAAACATATTGAGAAGAAAGAGGAGGAAAAGATTGGACAGTTATACGGTATGAAAGAATTATTAACTGAGAATGAGTGGATTCATTTATTTCAAGCAGCAAATTTTAAAAGAATTACAATTGCGGGTGGCGGAACTATTGCAGAAACAGTTGCAGGACATGTGGAAGAGCCAGAGTGGAATGTATCACCGTTTATTCCGGAAGAATTGTATGAGGCGTGGGTGCAACACGAACAAGTACTGCTTATGTATCAACATATTTTAGGGCATCGGATTTTTATATGTGAAAAATAGAAAAAGAGTTGGCTAAAGATAGTCAACTCTTTACTATATTAGATGAAAAATAATGCAGCCAAAGTAATTCCAAAAATAAAGCCAAATCCGAGTTCAAGGCCCCAGCCACCGCCAAAGCCACAACCGCCGCAACCACGACGGCCACATCCGCAGCCACCGAATCCACCACCGAATCCACCATCGAATCCACCACCACATCCAAATCCACAGTTATCACATCTGCTAAGACCGCCGCAAATATCACATCCGCCGTTTGAATATGCGCCATGGTATCCAAATCCTGTATCAAAAGATGAACGCTGCTGTACTGGCTCAATCCAAACAGAATCATTTGTCACGTCTATTATTTTTCCTAAATGGATATGACCATCACGATCTTCAATTCGAACAACTTTTCCGAAATAACGTTGGCATGTATTATAACATTTTTGTCTATGCATGTTCTTTCCTCCTTCCCCCATTACAGTAATACGATATGTAAGGGGGACAAGTGCGGCTTGTACGAATGACCTATCTATCATAATTGTTATAGGAAAGGGGAAATATACGAACAGGATATATAGTGAGGAGGAAATGAAATGAAATCTACAGATCAATTTCAGACGTACGAAGTTCCTTGGGAAGAATTTATAGAAGCATTGCGAGGTGAAATGAAGAAGCAAGTAGGAGCGGATATTATAGATACAGTAGTTTGTAATTTGGAAGATGGTTTTGAAGTGTATACATATGTGCAGGGTGATTTGGATTTCGAGTATACAGAAGCTCTTGAACGAAAATATGGGAGTGACGGGAAAATCCCTAATTTGTTAACAGTTATGCTGGTAGCTAGCATTTATAATACGGGTGAAGAGAATATACGTTTACATGCAGATAATAAAGATAATCCAATTGTTGAGGTATATGTGAAGCAATGAAACACGCTGTGAAAGGCGTGTTTTTTATTTATATGATAAAATGTTAGAAAATTAAGAAAGAAGGCGAGTGAATTGAAAATTAATCATCTTAATTTAACAGTTATAGATGTAACAGCTGCTAGAGAGTTTTTAGAAAAATATTTTAGTTTAACTTGTAGTGGAACAAGGGGGAATGCCTTTGCGGTTTTGCGGGATAATGATGGGTTTATATTAACTTTAATGAAAGGGAAAGAAGTTCATTATCCGAAAACATTTCATGTAGGATTTCCACAAGAAAATGAAGAACAAGTTAATAAAATTAATCAAAGATTGAAGGAAGACGGATTTTCAGTCGAACCGCCTAAACATGCACATGCGTATACGTTTTATGTCGAAGCACCTGGAGGATATACAATTGAAGTGATGTGCTAATTAAAAATCAAACTTTTTGTTAGGAGTTTTTAATTTTAAAAGTAGGAAAAGTCTGTTTTAAGGGTGGAGCTTAAACAGGCTTTTTTACTTATATAATTGGATAGAAAATGCTAGAAGGAATATTACCAAGTTATATATCTATTTACATAATAAAGTTATGGTTCGTTCGTTGTCCTAAAATACAAGTCATATATCTTGTTTCCCCTCATAAATTTAAACATAGGAATTTGTCTACAAAGGTGGCGAAGCCTCATCATGAAAATTCGAATTTGTGCCACGTTCATGTTGTTTCTATTTATATGTTTACCTTTTTCAGTTTTTGCAAAAGGAGAGGAGGCGAAGGAAAGGGTCGTTTCACTTGTATATGATGATTCGGGCAGCATGAGAAATAACGATCGCTGGAAGTATGCCAATTACGCCTTGCAAAGTTTAGTTGCGCTATTAGATGAGAAAGATAAATTTTCTTACGTTCCAATGAGTAAGCCAAATGATCCGTTAAACATTTCGTTAACAAAGGATCAAAGGCAAACAGAAATTAATGGAATCGGCGCGTGGAAAACATATTTAAATACTCCATTTAGCGCAGTAGAAACGGCGATGCAATCTATAGAGAAGGAAGCAGATATAGATGGGAAACGTGAATTTTGGCTTATTGTATTAACTGACGGGGCATTTAATGATTTGGAGAAAGATAAGATTGGCGGAAAAGAACAAATTACACAGAAGTTAGCACAGTTTAAGAAAGAGATGGATTCTAAAAAGATCTCTTTACACCCAGTCTTAATCACGATGGAAGAGGATTTAGGGCAGCAAGAAAAAGAGCAGTTAAATACGTTTAAAGAGATTTGGAAAAAAGAAATGAATGGAGTTGTCATGCCGTCTAGCGGTGAGGATGGTATTGTACAAAGTGTGAATCAAGTGGCAGCATTAGTTGCAAATCGTGATCCATTTTCTTCTGTTGAGTCGATTGTCAAAACGAAAATAGTAGGGAAAAAAGTAGAGATTACAACACCGTTTCCATTAAAGCGTATGACGCTTGTACGACAATCACCTTCTTTGTCTAATTATAAAGTTATGCAACTTTCCAAACCGTTACAATTGCAGTCTTCTTTTTCTATACATGCACCAGGAGAAGCTAAATTATTCGGAAATATAGTGCATGTAAGTACAGCGAACCAGGAAGTGATTAAGCCAGGGACATATACGATAGAAGTGGATCAGGACATTGAGAAAGAGGGATTACAAGTACTTGTTGAACCAGCGCTTAATTATACTGTTTCTACGTACGACAAAGATGATAAAGATAGAAAAAATGTTGAGAAAATGTATGAAGGTGTGACAGCTGTTATTGAAGCGAAACCTACTGAATTACCAATTCAAACTTCTTATTTCGAAGCAGAAGTAGAAATAGATGGAAAGCAGTATCCGATGAAGTGGGATGATAAAAGACATGTGTTTTATTACGAGACACAGGTTGGTAAAGCGTTAGTACGCGGGAAAGTCCATATGAATATAAAGGGATTTTATAGACAGACGAAAGAATTCAAGATTGAACCAGCTGAAAAACCAAAATTAACACTTCAAGCTGTTACGAAAGATTATGAAGAAAAGGTAACAAATTTAGAAAATAGTAAACCATTTATTTTACAGCCCCAGTTAAATGGTAAACCGATGACAGAAGAGGCTGTAAAGAAACTATTAAAATCTACTGGTGTCACATCGAATCAATCGATCAACTATGAATTAAAACAGCATGGTAGTCAAGTTTATGTTTATCCTCGACCTTATTACTCCGACACATTCAATTTTACAGATACCGGCACCGTAGAGGCTACCATCACGATCAATGATTCAACATTACAAGAAGTAAAGGAAAAGATCGTACTGCACATTGAAAATGCGCCGTTTTTTGAGAAGTATGCGCTCATTTTTAAATTTGTAATTCCTATCACTTTATTACTTTTAATAGTAGGAATTATTATTTTAGGATGGATTGTTCGTCCGAGATTTCATCGGAAAGCATTACTATATTACGAATGGGATCAAGAAGTAGCGAAAGATTGGCTTTATCAATCTGAACCAGAGTTACTTAAAAATAAATGGTGGAAGCACTATTTTGGCATTCCATTCCGAGCAGAAAGAAAGACTGTGCAATCTGTAACATTAATAGCGAAAAAAGGATCGAAATCTATATTTGTAGCGAAAGAATCGCAAGTGGTTGGGATGATTATTGATGGGATGTTTATAACAGAGGAAGAGGTAGGAATGGAGCATAAGACGTTGTATCCAAATGAACTTTTAGTAATTGATAGAGGATATGGTAAGGAGATTTACCGGTACGAATGTGAATAGTAGATAGGGTGTAAGAGGGGCGGAGGAGGCCCGGCTCTCTTTATTCTTCTTTTCAAACAAGCAAGAATAGGAAGGTGGTTCACATGACATTACAAGTTCCAACAATTTTAATTGGCTTAGGTGGAATCGGTAGTACTGTCACACATCAAATATATGAAAGATTACCTGAGGAGCGTCGTAAAAAGGTAGCGATGCATGTATTTGATACAGATGTGAATACATTGAGTAAATTTGATCATATTCGGAAGTTTAAGACGCAAACGAGCTCGAGTAAAACACCGAGAGAGTATATTGCGGGAGATCCAACGATTCCAGAGTGGTTCCCAATGGACCCGACTATACTTGATAAACCGTTAACGGAAGGAGCGGGCCAGTTACGTGTCATTTCACGTTTAGCGCTACGTGCTGCGATGAAAGAAGATAAACTCACATCGTTTTGGCAAGAAATCGAGAAGATTTTTCCAGTTACAAGTGATCAGACGGAATATGGTGTACGTGTCATTATTGTAACATCACTAGCTGGCGGAACAGGCTCAGGGATGTTTTTACAAATCGCATTATATTTGCGTGAAATGCTCCGGAAAAAATTGCAGCATCACAACATTTTAATTCGCGGTGCGTTTTTAATGCCCGATGTTTTAGTTAAGACGAGAACGGTTAGTGCGAAAGAGTTTGAAACTGTGCAAGCGAATGGTTATGCATCGTTAAAAGAGTTGCACGCTATTACGCTCGGGTCGACTGGTGAATTATCCAAACGAGGCGGCGTAACGATTGAATTAGAATATCGTCCTGATCAAGTGGATGAAGATGGAAGAACAAATCATACGATAAAGCAGCATCATTTACCGTACAATTATTGTTTCTTATATGATTATGAAAATTTACATGGGCACCATTTGCACAATTTATCGGATTATATGGAGCAAATGGCAAATACGATTTATTTACAGTTATTCAGTCCAATGTCTGCAAATCATTTTGCGCAAGAAGATAATCAAATTCAGCAATTGGCAGAATCGAGTGGGAAAGGGAGATATTGCGGAGCAGGAACGGCGAAGCTCATTTATCCGTATGAGCACGTTTTGAAATACTGTGCTTTAAAATGGGCGGTGCAAGGTTTAGATGAATCTTGGCTTCATTTAGATCAACTGTTTCAAGAGAAGAAGCAAAGATATGATCAAGATGTAAAGCGCGGTATGCAGCGTGAAAAGCCAGAGCGCGGGAAAAGTTATTTAGAAGATTTAGAGCATCTTGCTACTCGTCCAGAGCAGGCCCATATTTTTTATAGACAAATGTTCAATGAGACGCGCGAAGGGGCAGAGGGCGGTAAGGTCGGTGTTGCGAAGTCTAAGTTGTTTTTAGAGGCTGTCGAAAGCTATGTACACCGTACAGTGCAAAAAGATGAAGAATTAAACCGCCTGCAGCATGAGTGTAAAATATCGGCTACGAAACTGAAAATGATGGAACAAATGAAAGGTGAAGTAGCGAGAGTTGATCATGCGGTGCGTTTATATGCTTATGCGATTCCGAGCCGTGTACATGAGCATGTTACTACACTTTTATATGACATGGTCGAATCAGACCGCTTTATACCGAGTGGATCAGAAGGACAGTCTTATCAATTAAATACATGGTTTTTAAAGAAAACGGATCCGGTTCATCCTGTCGCAGCACGTTTTATGCTGTATGAAATTCGTAAGCAGTTAGTAGAGAAGATGAATCGACTGCATGAAAATAATGAACAAAAGCGTAATTTAATTCAAAACTACGATAAGAAATTTAATGTGAGTAATATTGATGGAACGGTAACGGCTGTTCGCCGCGTTGAAATTGCTCAGCAACAAGGCTGGGTCGGGAAAATGTTTTATAATCAGCAACGTTTGTTCAAAAAAGAATTTGAAGATATCGTAACGCAATATGTCCACAAATTAAGTGAGTATCGTAAAGAAATGTTATTAGAACTCGTGTATCAATCGCTATACCAAGCAGTTGATAAAATGATCCAATATTGGGAAAGATTCTTTGATAATTTACACGAAACACGTGAAAATTTATTGTTTGAAATCCAAAAGCGAAGCAAGGAATTTGAGGGGAAAACGAACCCGACGAATGTATATGTATTAGCAGAAGAGAAATTGCAAGAAAAGATTTGGCAAGATATGCAGCAACATTTAAATTTAGGTGTATTACCGAAAGATATATCGTCCGAAATTTATATGAGCTTGTACGGGGAATATTGTCGTGATGCGAAAGCCGAAGAAATTCAGTCGAAAAAGGTGGAAGACTTCTATCGTGAACATATATTGAGTTATTGTTATGACGAACTTCAAGTGCGCTATCGTGACAAACTAGAGCTTAATATCGTTGAAGCATTGCGAAAAGAAGCAGATTTCAAGAAACGTGATCGTGATGAATACGTTCGTGAAAAAATTGAAGATCTTTTCCATTTAGCAAGTCCGTTCGTTCCAAAAGTTTCTCATCATAGAGAGTTACAATATTGGGGCGTACATCCATCTTTAAAACAAGAATTGCAAGAAGAGTTATTGCAAGAAATGTTTAAAGAAAAAGATACGGTAAACGAGGCGTTTTCACCATTTGAAGTGATTTGTTATCGTGCTCATTACGGATTATCGCTACAAGATTTCCCCAAGCTTTCATCTGGGCATATTGCGAATGGTTTTATGAACGATAAAGGTGACTACTTTCAATCGTATTATCGCCGCGTGAACAAATTAAATAGTAAAAAATCTAGTTTGACGCCGCATTTAGATAAATATTGGCACTTACCAGCCTTTATGCCAGACTTGAATGCAACGCAAACAAAGTTAGATTACGATAAATGTAATCGTGCTCTTCTATACGCGTATATGTATCGCTGGATTAGCCTAGTGGCTGTAGATGGGCAGTTCGTGTATCAATATAACGGTGTCGGCCGTAGCTTTTTAATCCAGTCGATGGGGAAAAATATTTCAAGCGAAAGTTATAAGTTGCACAGAGCATTGCTTCATAATCCGTTTATTTATGAAAATATCTTGTCCAGGTTTGAAGAAGAGCAAGAAAAGGCAATGATACAAGGTGGGCATTTATATACACATGCATTTGTATTAGGTGCTCAAGATATTAGATGGCTTCGTAAAGAGCATGTCCATAATATTTTAGATATGATTTTAATGTATGATCGTGAGGCAAAATATGACCCGACGTTAGAAGAAACATCTGATGATTTGTTAAGGCTATTCCTTGATGAAATTGAGCTGTATTTCCAAAACTATTACGGAACAGGTGCAGATATGGTTGCAAAGAAAGAGAAAGAGATGTTTATGAAACAATTGTGGGATCGTTCGTATGCGAAAGGGTATGTGGATCCAAATAGTGCGCCTTATAAAAAATGGCAAAATATATTACATGTTCCCGATGAAGAAGAAGTGCCAAAAACGAATGTATAATGAGTGAAAAGGGAATCCTTAAGAATGACAATACAACTTTAGAAATGAGGGATTCCGATGCCGTTTTTAGGTAGTGTATATCAAATATTTGGATTATATCCAGAAATTTATTATGGAATGATTTCAGCGGAGCTGCAAGAAGAAGCTCAAAAGGAACATATCGATAATAATAGTACAGAAATTGAAGCGGAAGAATAAAGCGCAGATGAACATCTGCGCTTTTTTTATTGTCTTAAGTGAAAATACTGTTTGTAATTTGTAGGAAAGTTAATTGCTCTAATAAGATGAATAGTTATTTCTGTATAACAAATCGACTAATTTTATCATGTTTGCATACGGGGATTACATTGAGTTAAATGTATAAAAATGAATTTTGGAATAATGAAAATTGTATTAAAATGGGAATCAGCAGTGTTCGTGAGTGGTATCGTATATTTTGGAATGCTATTTTATTTATAATTATTCAATTCGGGTGAATTAATTATATTGTTGACAATATAATTAATCCTGTGATAAATTCAATCAATCTTCTAAAAACAAGCCTGTTAACAAGCTTGTTTTTAGAAGATTGATTTTTCTGATTTTAAATTATGTAATTTGTGGAGTCTATATAGGGAGTGAAAGTAAAGCATGAATATTATTAATGTGTAATAGCAACAGTAATAAAGATTGTAATGAGTAAGGGATAATTTTGAAAAAGAGGTTTCTACGAATGAGTTTATTTATAAAGAAAGCAATGAATGAAGAAAAGAAAAAAGTGTTAAAGCAAACTTTAGGAGCAATTGATTTAACGCTTTTAGGAATTGGAGCAATTATTGGTACAGGTATTTTCGTATTAACAGGTATTGTAGCTGCGAAACATGCTGGTCCAGCAATTGTATTATCTTTTATGTTAGCTGCAATTGTATGTGCTTGTGTAGCCTTTTGTTATGCTGAATTTGCATCTACAGTCCCGGTCTCAGGAAGTGTGTATTCGTATACGTATATGACATTAGGTGAGATTTTTGCTTTTATAGTTGGCTGGTGTGTCATGTTAGAGTACTTATTAGCTACTTCTGCGGTGGCGGCGGGATGGTCAGCCTATTTTCAGTCATTGCTACTAGGGTTTAATATTCATATTCCGGCAATCATTGCTTCTGCACCAGGGATGGGGAATGGCGGGATTATCGACTTGCCAGCGGTTATTATTATTTTAATTGTTACATTTTTACTAAGTCGTGGTGTGAAAGAAAGTGCACGTATAAATAATATAATGGTTATTATTAAACTGGCTGTTATTTTAGTATTTATTATTGTAGGAGCAAACTATGTAAAGCCAGAGAATTGGCAGCCGTTTCTTCCTTTTGGATACCATGGTGTTATTGGAGGAGCTGCGACTGTATTTTTTGCCTTTTTAGGTTTCGATGCAGTTGCAACAGCAGCAGAGGAAGTGAAACGCCCACAACGTAACGTTCCAATTGGATTACTTGTCTCTTTATGCATTTGTACAATTCTTTATGTTGGTGTTTCATTCGTGTTAACTGGAATGGTTCCATTTACGGATCTGAATGTAGCTGATCCAGTTGCATATGCACTGCGTATTGTAGGAGAGGATAGAATTGCTGGTCTATTATCAGTTGGAGCGATAGCTGGTTTAACAACAGTTCTGTTAGTTGCTATGTTCGCATTTGTTCGAGTATCATACTCGATGAGCCGAGATGGATTGTTACCAAAAAGATTTTCGAGTGTTCATAAACGTTATCAAACACCATTTTTTAATACATGGATTACGGGTATTCTTGCGGCTGTATTAGCAGGTTTATTGGACTTGAATTTGTTGGCAAATTTAGTGAATGTGGGAACGATAACAGCTTTCATATTTGTATCTATAGCTGTAATTGTATTAAGGAAGACACATCCTAATTTGAAAAGACCGTTCCGTGCTCCGTTAGTTCCATTCTTACCTATACTTGCGATAGTAAGTTGTTTATATTTAGCATTAAATCTTTCTAAAACCACTTTAATCAGTTTTGCAGTTTGGGTTATTGTAGGTATTTTTATTTATTTTATATACGCGAAAAAACATAGTAAGATTAGAAATAGAGTATAAGGTATTACAATTATGGCTGTAGGCTAAAGTTTTTTTACCTATAGCCATTTTTATTTGTGCGCACCTTATTTTCGTGTTAACATAAAGCGGATTTTTTAAGGGAGAGAAAGAGATGAAATGGATTTATTTTATTATTATCAACGTTATAGCATTTAGTATGATGGGGCTTGATAAGCGAAAAGCAAAGAAAAAGCAGTGGAGAACGCCAGAAAGTACGTTGTTTTTATCAGCTGCAGCTGGAGGAGCGGTTGGAGCTTGGATTGGTATGTATATGTTTCATCATAAGACACATAAAAGTAAATTTGTCTTCGGTATTCCAGTGCTCGTTATTATAACAGTAGGAGTGTTTTTATACATATAAAGGATTTGCAAGAGGAATGTCGAAAGAAATGCAGATTGAATATTGGTAAAGTAAGCATGTGAGACTTTATAATGAAGAAAAAAAGAGAAGAGGAGAAAAAGGAAGATGGGGAGTCAAACAGCAGAGCAAAAGCAGGGGATTATATATGCAGCAGGTGCGTATACGATGTGGGGAGTCCTTCCGATTTATTGGAAATGGGTGGAGGAAGTACCGGCAGATGAAATATTAGCGCATCGCATCGTTTGGGCATTTGTTTTTATGTTGTTAGTTTTAGGAGTAACGAAGAGGTTTCGTCAGTTTGGTGGGGAGTTAGTGGCCCTTTTTAAACGACCTAAATTATTAATGTCATTAACAATTGCTTCGGTACTTATTAGTGGAAACTGGTTTGTATACATATGGGCCGTAAATCATAACCATGTAATCGAAGCAAGTCTTGGGTATTATATTAATCCACTTATAAGTATTTTACTTGGTACAGTTGTTTTAAAAGAGAAGCTTAATTTTTGGCAATATGTTGCGGTTGGTTTAGCTGGATTGGGCGTTGTTATTTTAACGATACGTTTCGGATCAATTCCATGGGTTTCTCTTTCACTTGCTTTTTCATTTGGATTATATGGATTAACGAAAAAATTATTAAATTATGATGCAACAATTGGGCTTACGATGGAAACGATGTTAGTGACGCCATTTGCACTTATATATTTGTTTATGACAGGAGTTCATGGCTTTGGTTCGTTCGGTTCTATTTCGGCAATATCAACGTTTCTTTTAATAGGGGCAGGTATTGTTACAGCGTTACCACTCTTTTATTTTGCTAAAGGAGCACAACTTATTCCGCTCTATATGATAGGATTTTTACAATACATCGCGCCGACTATTAGTTTAATTTTAGGTGTGTTCGTTTTTGGTGAACATTTCACATCTACTCATATGATTGCGTTTTTCTGTATATGGATTGCTTTATTTGTCTTTTCAATGGCGAAAACAAAGTTTCTACTACAGAAGCAACCAAAATTTATTAAAAATAAATCAGCAAAAGTATCATAATGCGTAGTATTTTCTACGCATTTTTCTTTATACTTATATTATATAGAAATTCCATTATAGTCAGTGAGGAGCTGAAAAACATGGAAACAATTTTACATAATGATCCACTTATAGCAGCTATAATTTCTTGGTTTTTAGCACAGTTAACGAAAGTCGTTTTTAAATTAATAAAAACAGGCGAGTTTGATTTTGCTAAGTTCTTTGCTTCAGGTGGAATGCCAAGTTCGCATGCTTCGACTGTTACTGCACTTGCTACAGGTGTCGGAGTGGTGGAAGGTGTGGAGAGTCCAATATTTGCGGTTGCCGCTATTTTTGCCATTATTGTTATGTACGATGCTTCAGGAGTAAGGCTTGCGGTAAGTAAGCAAGCGAAAATATTGAATGATTTTTTTCATGGTAGACAAACAGAATATAAAAAGTTAAATGAGCTCGTTGGACATACACCGTATCAAGTTGTTGTTGGTGCACTATTAGGAATTGTTGTCGGGGTTGGGTATTGTTTGTAAGCAGAATGTGTGTAATACACGTTCTGCTTTTCTTTGTTTTCATACATATTTAGATGAGTTTTCGAATATCGTATACGGACTTAGAAAGGGTGGGTGAGCGGTGTGCTACTATATGACAAAGTGCATGAGGAGATAGAGCGGAGAACGACTGCACTTCAAACGATGCAAAGGCGAGACGGAACGTGGCAATTTTGTTTTGAAGGAGCTTTGCTAACGGATTGTCACATGATTTTTTTACTCAAATTATTAGGGCGAAATGACGAAATAGAACCGTTTGTGAAAAGGTTAGTATCTCTTCAAACAAATGAAGGGACTTGGAAATTATACGAAGATGAAAAGGGAGGGAATTTATCCGCGACGATCCAAGCATATGCTGCTTTACTTGCTTCGGAAAAATATTCGAAAGAAGATATGAATATGAGGCGAGCTGAAATGTTTATTAAGGAACACGGGGGAGTTTCTCGTGCTCATTTTATGACGAAATTTTTATTAGCGATTCATGGAGAATATGAATTTCCTGCGCTTTTTCACTTTCCAACGCCAATCTTATTTTTACAAGATGACTCCCCCCTCAGTATATTTGGGCTAAGCAGCTCAGCGCGTATACATTTAATTCCGATGATGATTTGTATGAATAAGAGATTCCGTGTAGAGAAAAAGTTATTGCCAAATTTAAATCATATTGCAGGCGGGGGTGGGCAATGGTTTCGAGAGGAGCGGTCTCCGCTGTTTCAATCGTTTTTAGGTGATGTGAAAAAGGTAATATCTTATCCATTATCGTTACATCATAAAGGATACGAAGAAGTAGAGCGCTTTATGAAGGAGCGTATAGATGAAAATGGAACATTATATAGTTACGCCAGTGCTACGTTTTATATGATTTATGCTTTGCTTGCATTAGGGCACTCTATTCAGTCTCCCATTATTGAGAAAGCTGTGACAGGATTAAAATCTTATATATGGAAGATGGACAGAGGAAGTCATTTGCAAAATTCTCCTTCTACCGTATGGGATACCGCTTTACTTAGCTATTCATTGCAAGAAGCTAAAGTTACAAATGAAAATAAGATGATTCAAAGGGCGACGGAGTATTTATTGCAAAAACAACAAACTAAAAAGGTAGATTGGAGCGTACATGCATCATCACTTGTAGCTGGCGGTTGGGGATTTTCAGATGTTAATACGACGATCCCTGATATAGACGATACTACAGCTGCCCTTAGAGCGTTAGCGCGAAGTAGAGGGAATGATAGAGTAGATGATGCGTGGGGAAGAGGTGTGGAATGGGTAAAAGGATTGCAAAACAATGATGGAGGCTGGGGAGCTTTTGAACGAGGGGTAACGAGCAAGTTACTATCGAATTTGCCGATTGAAAATGCGAGTGATATGATAACCGATCCGTCCACACCAGATATTACAGGTAGGGTGTTAGAATTATTCGGAACGTATGCACCGAATGAATTGCTTGAAGAGCAAAAAAAGAAAGCTATCAAATGGTTAATGGATGTACAGGAACAGAATGGATCATGGTATGGAAAATGGGGGATATGTTATATATATGGGACATGGGCAACGATGACAGGCTTACGTGCATTAGGAGTGCCTTCTACTCATCCATCGTTGAAAAAAGCAGCTTCATGGCTCGAACATTTGCAGCATGAAGACGGAGGGTGGGGAGAATCCTGTCAAAGTAGTGTAGAGAAAAAATTTATTTCTTTACCTTTTAGTACGCCGTCACAAACAGCGTGGGCACTTGATGCACTCATTTCTTACTACGATCAAGAAACACCGATTATTCGAAAAGGAATTTCATATTTGCTCGCGCAATCTACTATGAATGAAAAATATCCTACTGGTACAGGGTTACCGGGGGGCTTTTATATTCGCTATCATAGTTATGGACATATATATCCGTTACTTGCTTTAGCGCACTACGTAAAGAAATATAGAAAATAAACCGAGAGATACTCTCGGTTTATTTTGATGGGTAGTAGGTCCCTGTTGAAAAGAATAAGGAACGTTGTAGTTCCTTATTTTTCTGTTGATTGGCGTTTTTGACGTGCATCAGCGGCATTTGCACGTGCGTTTGCTTCTAAGTCATTGTGGTCAGCGAGTTCGCGAGCGAACTCAACATCAATGCCATCGGCAGCTTTGTTTCGATTTACATTCTTTTTTTTCATTCGACACAATCTCCTTGTGTTTTATGCGGTGTTGCAAAGTTAGTTTGACACAAATAGACTTTTTTATACAAAGAGGATTTGGAAAGCATAGAGCCGAAATATACAATATAACTAATAGAAATGGGGGATAGGGATGGATTTGTTGAATGGGAAAACAGCTGTTGTAACGGGTGCTGCGCAGGGGATTGGAAAAGAAATCGCACGAGTTTTTGCAAAACTAGGGGCCAAAGTATTAATTAGTGATGTAAATGAAGAGAAGCTACAAGAAACGACACGTGAATTATCAGATGAAGGGTATGATGTGAGTTTATATCGATGTGATGTGAGTAATCAAAATGAAGCGAAGTCGTTAATTGAATATGCGGTGCAAAAATTTGGTACATTACATATTTTAGTGAATAACGCTGGGATTACAAAAGATGCAATGTTACATAAGATGGAGAAGTCTGCTTGGGAACAAGTATTACAAGTGAACTTAACTGGCGTTTT
The DNA here is from genome assembly GCF_044908245.1 of Bacillus sp. RC242. Taxonomy (NCBI): domain Bacteria; kingdom Bacillati; phylum Bacillota; class Bacilli; order Caryophanales; family Bacillaceae; genus Bacillus; species Bacillus sp. RC242. The sequence continues at coordinate 473,392 of NZ_JBIYCZ010000002.1, read as the reverse complement.
TTATTGTATGCAGCCAGCACTTCTTTATATGAGACAACAACAGTATGGACGGATTATTAATATTTCTTCTATTAGTAGGGAAGGAAATATTGGACAAGCAAATTATGCGGCTACAAAAGCAGGGGTTGTAGGTTTAACAAAAACAGCAGCGAAAGAGGTTGGGAGTTTTGGTATTACGTGTAATGCGATTTGTCCAGGATTTATGGATACTGATATGACAAAAACAATACCGGATAAAGTAAAAGAGAAAATGGTTGGAGCGATTCCAGTTGGAAGAATCGGAACGCCGGAAGATATTGCAAACGCAGCTGCCTTTTTAGCATCAGAGTATGCGTCTTACATTACAGGAGAGGTATTAAATGTGAGCGGTGGGTTGCAAGTGTAAATGAATACATAATGAAAAGAACCTGACCGAGTAGGTCAGGTTCTTTCTCGTTAATTTAAGTTAATCCAAACGCTCTTCACTTCTGTATAGTTGTTCAGCGCGTAAGATCCCATTTCGCGGCCAAGACCGGATTGTTTAAATCCTCCAAATGGAGATGCTGCATCAAAGACGTTATAACAGTTTACCCATACAGTACCAGCACGTACTTTACTTGCAACATAGTGTGCTGTTTTAACATTTTCTGTCCACACACCAGCCGCTAAGCCGAATTGTGATTTATTTGCACGTTCAATTACTTCATCAATATCGTTAAAAGGTATTGCAGAAATAACTGGACCGAAAATTTCTTCTTTTGCGATCGTCATTTCGTCATTTACGTCAGCGAATACTGTAGGAGAAACGAAGTAGCCTTGATCGAATGGATTACTTCCTCCGCAAAGTACTTCAGCGCCTTCTTCAATCCCTTTTTCAATGTAGCTCATTACACGTTTTTGTTGTTCTTCGGAAACGAGAGGACCGATTGTTGTTTCAGGGTTAAGACCGACACCTTGATTTAGTTTTTTAGAATAGAGGACGAGATCAGCCATGACATTATCATACATTTTCTTTGGAATAAATAAGCGTGATCCAGCAGAGCATACTTGTCCTTGGTTAAACATAACACCAGAAAGTGCACCAGGAATCGCGCGAGATAAGTCGGCGTCTGGTAAAATAATGTTCGGTGATTTACCGCCAAGCTCTAAAGTAACACGTTTCAATGATTCAGATGCTTGTCGCATAATTTGTTTACCGACTGGAGTAGAACCAGTAAATGCAATTTTATCAATGAGTGGATGATTAACAAGTGCTTGTCCAGCTGATTCACCGAATCCAGGAACGATATTAATAACACCTTTCGGGAATCCAGCTTCTTCAATTAATTCAGCTAAGTATAGAGCGGATAGTGGAGTTTGTTCTGCAGGTTTTAAAACGATTGTACATCCTGTAGCAAGCGCAGCTCCCATTTTCCACATTGCCATAAGAAGTGGGAAGTTCCAAGGGATAATTTGACCGACGACACCAACAGCCTCATGGCGTGTATAGTTAAAGTAATCACCGGAAACAGGAATTGTTTGACCAACAATTTTCGTCGCCCAGCCAGCATAATAGCGCATATGCTCAATTGCAAGTGGTATGTCTGCCGCCATTGTTTCACGGATTGGCTTTCCGTTATCTAACGTTTCGAGCTGTGCGAGTTCTTCTTTATGCTCTTCCATTAAATCAGCGAGCTTGTACATAAGACGGCTGCGTTCAGCAGTGCTCATGCGTGACCAAGGACCTTCATCGAAAGCCATTCGAGCAGCTACCACAGCTTTATGAATGTCTTCGCGACCAGCTTCAGCAACGATAGCGAGTGTTTCACCAGTTGCTGGGTTAGGAGTTTTAAAAGTTTTTCCGGAAGCGCTTTCAATGAACGCTCCGTTCACATATAGTTTCTTTGTGCCTTGAAGAAATTTCTCTACCTTTTCATGAAGATTTACAGCTAGTTGACTCATTGTATAACCCCCTTGAAAATATAATTTAAACGCAGTACGAGACGGCGTTTATTCCGAAATCAAGGATGTGGGAACTAGATGAAAAGCCTCTACTTAAAATCATAAATAAAAAATGCTGAAAATTCAAATTTCATTTTCATTACAATTGTAAAAAATATGTAATGAAACATTGTATTCTATATAATTACAAAAAATCCTGCGCGTTTTTGTTTTCTAGTAGGAAAAACTAGAAAAACAGTGGTACAATTATACATCGTGAGAGGAGGGGGAAAATGAAGAATTATCATGATGATCCGCGCTTTCGAGTTGCCCATAGAGAAGCGTTAATTGGTCTTGGATTAGCTATTATTAATTTTATAATATGGTATGGATTTGCTTATGGGCTTGGAAGTAAGGATCCGAGTGAATATACATATGTATTAGGTTTTCCAGCATGGTTTTTTTATAGCTGTATCGTTGGATTTATCGTAATGGTTATTTTGCTTATTTTAGTTGTTCGTTTTTTATTTCAAGATATTTCACTCGATGAGGAAGAAAAAAGTGAGGAATGATAGATGAATTGGTATGTAATAATCCCAATGATAATTTCTTTTATCGTTGTGTTTTTAATTGGTGTATATGCATCAAGACGTGTACAAGCAACCGCTAATAATAAATTTTTACAAGAATATTTTCTTGGTGGGCGTGAACTTGGTGGCTTATTATTAGCTATGACGATGATTGCTACGTACGGTAGTGCAAGTAGCTTTATCGGTGGGCCTGGTATTGCTTACAATATGGGTCTTGGATGGGTGCTGTTATCAGCGATTCAAGTTGTAACAGGATATATCGTTTTAACGGTTATTGGTAAAAAGTTTGCTATTATCGCTAGAAAGATGGAAGCAATTACGCTTATTGATTATTTAAAGGGCAGATACAATAATAAAGCGGTAGTTGTTCTTTCTGCGTTATGTATTATAATCTTTTTGTTCTCAGCAACAGTAGCCCAGTGGGTTGGCGGCGGACGATTAATTGAGTCGCTAACAGGACTTTCCTACACAACGGCACTATTTTTATTTACATTTTCTGTACTTGTGTATGTGTTAATTGGTGGATTTCGTGCAGTCGCTTTATCAGATACGTTATTAGGAATCATTATGTTAGTCGGAACAACAATCATTTTAATTGCTACTGTCATTGCTGGTGGCGGAGTTGAAAAGATTATGCAGGAACTTATTCAAATTAATCCGAATCTAATAACACCGTTCGGAGCGGATGGAAGTTTAACGAAATCATATGTCACATCATTTTGGATTTTAATTGGGATTGGTGTCGTTGGATTACCGCAAATTAGTGTGCGTGCTATGTCTTATAAAAATTCAAAAGCTATGCACCAAGCATTAATCATTGGAACGGTTGTCGTTGGTACGATTATGATTGGTATGCATTTAACAGGTGTGTTTGCAAGAGTAGTCCTTCCAGGCATAACGGTACCAGATAAAGTAATGCCGCTACTCGCGATGGAAGTGTTGCCACCTTGGTTAGCTGGAGTTTTCTTAGCTGCACCAATGGCAGCGATAATGTCTACTGTGAACTCATTATTATTACTTGTAAGTTCGTCAATTATTAAAGATATATATGTGAACTATATAAATAAAGATGCCGCGGATAGTACGATAAAGAAAGGTAGCCTATTGATTACTGGTATCGTAGGATTACTCGTATATGCTGCCGCTATTAAGCCACCAGACTTTTTAATTTGGTTAAATTTATTTTCTTTCGGTGGTTTAGAAGCAGCGTTCATTTGGCCGATTGTGTTAGGTTTATATTGGAAAAAAGGAAATGCAACTGGAGCTCTCGCATCTATTTTAGTTGGAGTAGGTTCCTATATGTTTATTCACCTTTGCTACCCTAATCCATTTGGTATACATACAGTTGTTTTCCCGATTTGTTTGGCGTTTATCGCTTACATCATTGGAAGTATGAGTGTTGTGAAAAAAACAGTATAAGTTAGAAGAAAAACGTAGTCCATATAGGACTACGTTTTTCTTATGAATTTGTTCTTTTCTATTCTGTATATCCATGGCTATTCATAAATTAATAACAACTGCGGGGATGGAGTTGAGGTCGATGAAAAAAGTGTTGTTTTTGGGAGACCCGGGAATTGATGACTCTTTAGCAATTATGTATGGATTGTTGCATCCTGATATTGATATCGTTGGAGTCGTAACTGGATATGGGAATGTAACGCAGGAAAAGGCGACGAGTAATGCGGCGTATTTATTGCAAATAGCTGGCAGGGAAGATATACCTGTTATTAATGGTGCTAAAATACCTTTGTCTGGTGATTTTGTGACGTATTATCCAGAAATTCACGGAGCAGATGGCTTAGGACCTATTAAACCCCCAAAAGCTTTTTCACCAAATATAAAACCCTTTTGTGCATTTTTTGATATTCTTGAAAAGTATAAAGGAGAATTAATTATTGTTGATGCTGGTAGGTCAACGACACTAGCGACAGCATTTATTTTAGAAAAACCGATGATGAAGTATGTGAAAGAATATTATATAATGGGCGGTGCGTTCTTAATGCCTGGAAATGTTACACCAGTCGCAGAGGCGAATTTTCATGGTGATCCTATTGCGTCACAATTAGTTATGCAAAATGCAAAAAATGTGACAGTAGTGCCGCTTAACGTTACATCTGAAGCTATTATTACGCCGGAGATGGTAAAGTATATTACGAAACACTCTAAAACAAGTTTTAATAAGTTAATCGAACCGATATTTACGTATTATTATAAAGCTTATAAAAAGTTAAATCCCAAAATAACAGGTAGTCCAGTACATGACGTTGTTACAATGATGGTAGCGGCAAATCCATCTCTTTTAGATTACGTGTATCGCCGTGTTGATGTCGATACAGTTGGAGTTGCAAAAGGAGAAAGTATCGCTGATTTTCGCCCGCAACCTGATGCAAAAGCATTGAAAAATTGGGTGAAAATTGGTTGGTCATTACATTATAAAAAGTTTCTTGAAGATTTCGTGAAAATTATGACGTAGACATAATAGGAACATACAAGTTAAAATAATGGAGATGATTATTTAAATAATCATCTCCATTATTTTGTTTTTAAGAGATAAATAGAGAAGAGTTACACAATGGGAGAGGAATTTTACTTGAAAAAAACTATAGTATGCGCAGTGATTTTGGGTATTTTTGTTTTGCTGATATCGGGTAACTTTTTAGTGAAAAAAGTGTGGAGTTCAAATAATGATGATGCGCAGTACATAGCATCCTTTATTGAAGAACATAAAGATGAAAAGAATAGTGCACTTTTAATAAAAAGAAATGATAAAGTCGTGTATTCTGTAAATCCGGATGTTGTATTGCCAGTTGCTAGTACGATGAAATTAATTGTGGCGCTTGAATATACGAAACAAGTTACAGAGGGGAAAATCGATCCGTCTAGTTTCGTTTCAATTAATGATGTGAATCGTTATTATGTGCCGGGTACAGATGGTGGTGCACAAGATAGATGGCAAAATTATTTGCAAAAAAAAGAAAAGATAACTGAAGGAGCGGTTTCTTTAGAAGAAGTTGCAAAAGGAATGGTTAAGTTCAGTTCAAATGCAAATACTGAATATTTAATGGAAGTGTTAGGGCTAGATAACATTAATCGAAATTTACAAAGCTTATCGCTCCCTGCACACCAACCACTATTTCCGATTGTTTCATCATTATATATTCCAGGATATTTGCATAAAGAATTACATGTTCCAAAATATAAAATAGAGAAAAAGTTAAAAGAAATGTCCCAAGAGCAATATCGAGAGTATGCCATGATTATTCATGAACGCTTAAAAAAGAAGGGACCATTATTACAGAAGGAAATTCCTCTTTATTTAGAGGAACGATACGACAAAATTTGGTCGGATAGATTGCCTGCTGCTTCGGCAAATGATTATATGGTATTGCTTCAAAAGGCAAATCATAAGGGTGGTCTTACAGAAGCTGAAGAAAAAGTGTGGGCGAATATCGTTGAAACAGATATGAGCGCAAAGAAATATCGTAAAACATTCAGGCATGCTGGACAAAAGAATGGTTATACACCATGGACGGTAACTAAAGCAGTTTATGCAATGGATAAACGCGGAAACTGTACAGAAATTGTTTTCTTAGCAAATAATTTAAATGAAGATGACAGTACTGAAATACGTAAACACTTAGCAAATTTACATTTCCAAGTGTTGCAAAGTGATAAGTATGATGCGACTTTTATTAAATAAACTCGGTGCTATAAGCACCGAGTTTATTTTTACGTACAAGCACTTTTTTGCCATCCCTGGGTATGATGGGTAGTAATACTTAGGTGAGAGGGGAAAAGGTGATGAAACAGAGTAAAGAAGAGTTTATAAAGAGTGAAGGCGCTGATTTCCCTGGGAAAACATATGTGGATTGTGTATTACAGCATGTATTTGATTTTCAACGCAATTATTTATTGAAAGATATGTTTCAAGTGCATAGGGCACATATTATTATGTTAACTGAAGAAAAGTTGATGAAAAGAGAAGAAGCTAAAGTTATACTAACAGCACTTAAAAAGGTAGAGGCAATTCCCAAGGATAGATTATTATATACGGAGCAGCATGAAGATCTTTTTTTCTTAGTTGAACATTTGCTTTCTCAAGAAGCAAAGTGTGAATTTGTAAGTAATATGCATATCGGTAGAAGTAGAAATGATATGGGTGTAACGATGTATCGCATGAGTTTACGGCAATTTGTATTGCGGTTAATGGAACATCATTTATTGCTGCAAGAAAGTATGCTGGAGCTCGCCGGTGAACATATGGAAACAATTATGCCCGCGTATACACATACCCAACCAGCGCAGCCGACAACATTTGGTCATTATGTTTTGGCAATTTACGATACGATGCAACGAGATTTAGAAAGAATGAAAAAAGCGTATCATCTTTTAAATCATTCTCCAATGGGGGCAGCTGCCCTTTCTACAACAAGCTTCCCAATTAAGCGAGAACGAGTGGCACAGTTACTTGGGTTTACAAATGTAATTGAGAACTCATATGATGCTGTTGCTGGAGCGGATTATTTATTAGAAGTTAGCTCGTTACTAATGGTAATTATGACGAATACGAGTAGGTGGATTCATGATTTTTTACTATTAGCGACGAAAGAATATGATGGGATTACTGTAGCGAAGCCATATGTGCAAATAAGTAGTATTATGCCGCAAAAACGAAATCCTGTTTCAATAGAACATGCCCGTGCTATTACGAGTAGTGCTTTAGGGGAAGCATTTACTGTATTTCAAATGATTCATAATACACCATTTGGCGATATTGTCGATACGGAGGATGACTTGCAGCCGTATTTATATAAAGGAATCGAAAAGGCGATTCGTGTTTTTTGTATTATGAACGCAGTTATTCGAACGATGAAAGTAGAAGAGGAAACGTTAAAAAATCGTTCATATAAACACGCGATTACGATTACAGATTTCGCAGATCTTTTAACAAAAAACTATGAAATACCATTTCGGCATGCACATCATGCAGCAAGTACGATTGCGAATATGTCATTGGAGCAGAAAAAGGAGTTACATGAATTACATTTCAAAGACATAAATGTATACTTACAAGAAAATTTGAAAGTAAATTTATTAGAAGAAGAATGGAAAGAAATTATATCACCAGAAGCTTTTATTCAAAAAAGAAATGTATATGGTGGACCGAGTAAAAAAGAGATGGAGCGTATGATTAAAAATCGAAAAGAGTCATTTCAAAAAGAAGAAGAGGTATTTGAAAAGGAAAAACAAAGAATTTTACAAGCTGAAAATGATTTGAATACGTTAGCTTCGAATATTATTGAATCGTAAAAGAGGGATTTAATGAATTAATCGCCAATACTTAATGAAACTATAAATAGAGAGAAGAGATTGTCGATGATTCAATTACATGTATATGAAGAGATTCTTAATTTTACAGAAGAGGTTACACCATTTTTAGAGAAGAATGAGCAGGAAAATAATCTCATATTAGGTGTATTACAAATGGTCCGAGAACCGATATTTATAGGAGTAGCAAAACAAGGGGAAGAAATTGCAGCTGTATTTCTTCAAACAGAAGAAAAGAAACAAATAATTGTTGCTACGTCTGAGATTTCGGCAGTAGCTATTAAGGAACTTGCAAAAGAGTTAACGAAAGTATATCCAAATATTCCTGGATTGATTGGTAATAAAAAAATCGTACAGAAATTAGCGGAAGAGATTGCAGTGTTAGAGAATAAGAAAACTAATGTTGCAATGGAGCAAGGTATATATGAATTAAAACAAGTAAAGAAAAAGTGGAACGGAGATGGAATCTTTCGAGAAGTAAGTAGTGATGAGCTAACATTAATAGAGCAGTGGATATATCAATTTTGCGAAGATGTGAAGCTTCCTACTACGAAAGAAGAAGCGAAACAAACTGCTCATACATTAATTACTAATCATCGTCTATTTGGTTTAGAAGTAGACGGGAAGATTGTTTCTGTAGCTGCAAAAACGAGACCGACTACAAACAATATAACAGTTAATTTCGTATATACACCGAAAGAAGCTCGGAAAAAAGGGTACGCATCTAGTTGTGTCGCTGCACTTAGTCAACGTATGTTAGATGAAGGCTACAAAACAACTACATTATATACGGACCTGGCAAATCCAACATCAAATAAAATTTATCAAGAGATTGGTTATGAGAAGATGATGGAGTCTGTACTCATATTTTTAGAGAAATAGAATGAAAAGGCACGCTATTATAGCGTGCCTCTTTGTTATTCATCAATTCGAATTACTTCACCCTGCGGGAAATTCTCAGTTTCTATTAAGTTACGAATAGCTTTCGCAACATATTTAGGTGACAGTAGCTTTCCTTCTTCTTTTAATGCGGTGAATCGATCTAAGTTAATAAAGTCTTCCTTATTTGTTTCACGAATTTGTGCTTGCATATTTGTATCAACAACACCAGGTGCGAAAGCGACAGTTTTTACAGGATATTCTTTCTCCGCTTCTTCAGTAGCTACGCACTGTGTAAACATATTTACACCGGCTTTCGTTGTACAATAAGCTCCCCATCCGAAATAAGGATTTTTTCCTGCTCCAGATGAAATATTTATAATGCGTTTTTCTACTTTCCAGTCTTTCGTATGTTTCATGAAAGTGGAAGTAAGGATCATTGGTGCGATTAAATTAATATGAACGTTCGTAATGAATTGTTCACTTTCTGACTTTTCAATAGGTTTCATTGGTGCAAGTGTTCCTGCATTATTAATTAAATGAATCGATGAGACATTGTCTTTTTGAATAGATGAAAAGACTTCGTTAAAATGAGTTTCTAAATTATGTACATCTTGAAGATCTATGGAATGGAAAATACAATTGCTGTTATATTGTTCTGCGAGTTTAGTAAGCTCTTTATTTTCTCTTCTAGAAATAGAGATGATACTCGTGTTTTCTTCTAACAATTGCGTGGCAATTGCCTCGCCTAAACCTTGTGAAGTTCCTGTTACGATAACGTAGCGCATAGTGTAATAAACTCCTCTCCATATATGTGGAATTTTGTTGGACAACGTACGTTGCATAGTTTGTCTACATTTTATAGTATAGAGCACTTTTTACTATAAATGAAATGAGATGATTGTGTGCCTTTTATGAATCGCTTTACGACAACTGTAACTGGTGCCGTCACGTTCACTGGGAACACGTTGGGACTAAGTCCTACATCACCTGCACCAAACAATAACTTCGGTACGATTGATGTGTTTACAACGATAAATACATCGCTTCAAGTACCTGGATTCCCGGTAGGAACAACGAATGACTGGCCATTAAATTCTTCAAGTGCAATTTTGAACCTTCCAGCAGGGAGTAGTGTTTTATACGCAGAACTAGTATGGGCCGGCACATACCGGACCGATACAGAGGATGTTACAGCATTTTTAAATGATAATATTTCATTTACAACACCAGCAGGAACATTTTCTGTTGCACCAGATCCTGCCACTGCGCAGCAAGGTTCAGTTGGGAACCAGTTTTATTATGTTCGCTCTGCTAATGTAACGAATCTTGTTAATACAGGGGGAGCGGGAACATATACAACGGGTGCTGTACCGGCTACAAGAACTTCTGCTGATCCAACAGTCAGTCGTTCAGCTGGTTGGACGCTTGAGGTAGTTTATCAAAATGCAAGTTTACCTCTTAGGAATTTGTCAGTGTATGCAGGTCAAGAAATTATCGATGCTTCATCGCCACCAGTTGATGCTACTATTTCAGGTTTTGCAACGCCATCTACAGGTGCTGTTACAGGGAGAGTACTTGTAACAGCTCAAGAAGGAGATTCTAACATTGTTGGAGATCAACTTCGCTTTGGACCGAATGCGAATGCTACAGTTGCTTTATTCGGACCGAGAAATCCCGCAAATAATTTCTTTCAGTCACAAATTTGTAATGATAGTGGGAATTTAGATACAACTGGCACCTTTGGAAATTTGAATCAGCCGTTAGGGATAGCTTTAGCCGTCCGAAGACAAGGGTGGGATATTACGAATGTAGATGCTTCGTCATCCTTAGTAAATAATCAAACGTCAGCGACTGTTCGCTTCGTTACAAATGGAGATGGATATGCTGCAGCTGGTTTTGGTGTTCAAATTGATGCGACAGGGCCAATTATAAATCCCGTTAAATCTGTTGATAAAACCGTTGCAGCAGTAGGTGATATTCTCACTTATACGATTACTGTTCCGAATACAGGGACAGGAAGTGCAGAAAACGTTGTATTACAAGACAGTATTCCGAATGGAACGACGTTTATAGCAGGCAGTGTTACAGTAGGTGGAGTAACTCAGCCGAGCGCCAATCCAGCTAGTGGAATTAATTTAGGAACGATACCGAATAATGCTCAAAGAGTTGTTACATTTCAAGTGAGAGTTACGTCATTCCCAAGTCCAAATCCAATTTCAAATCGTGCAATGGTGTCATACCAATTCCGTCCTTTTGTTGGAAGTCCTCCTATCACAAGTACAGCTTCTTCAAATACAGTACAGACGACGGTAAATCGCGCAAATGTAAGTTTGCAAAAATCTGTAGATTTACAGACGGCAACACTTAATGATGTATTAACGTACACAGTTAATGTGACGAATAATGGGAATGTCGCTGCAAATAATGTGATTTTTGTTGATAGTATACCTGCTGGAACAACGTTTGTAACAAATAGTGTTACGGTAAATGGAGTAGCTCGACCAGGAGCGAATCCAGCAAGTAGTATTAATCTTGGAAGTATTAATGCTTCGCAAACGACTGTAGTACGCTTTCAAGTTCGAGTGACATCTAATCCTCTTGTAAATCCAATTCCGAACCGTGCAAGTGCAACGTTTAACTTTATTCCGGTTCCTGGTCAACAACCGGTTTCAGGCCAAGCGACAAGTAATACAGTATTTACTACAATAAATATAGCCGATATAAGAACGAGAAAAACAGTAGATAGAGCTTTTGCGACAATTAATGACGTTCTTACGTATACCGTTACAATTGAAAATACAGGAAATGTACTGGCGACGAACGTTATTTTTCAAGATCCAATCCCAATTGGAACGACTTTTATACCAAATAGTGTAACTGTTGATGGAGTTTCGCAACCTGGGGCAAATCCAGCGACTGGGTTTACGGTAGCGAATATATCTCCAGGTGGAAGTAGAACGGTGACTTTTCAAGTACGAGTTACATCTACCCCATCAGGAGGCACGATTGCGAATCGCGGTAATGTATCTGCTAATTTCGTCGTTATTCCGAATCAACCGCCAGTAACGATTAATAGGCAAACGAATACCGTTGTAACACAAGTTAATACAGGTGGTTTAAATGTAATAAAAGAAGTGAATACAACGCAAGCAGCAGTAGGGGATACTTTAACGTATACGATTGCCGTTCAAAATACAGGAAACGTTCCGCTAACAAATGTATTTTTCCAAGACCCTATTCCTTCTGCTGTTTCATTTGTTGCAAATTCTGTAACAATTAATGGAGTACCGCAAAGTGGATTGAATCCGAATCCAGGATTTTCTCTTCCAAATATTCCTGCGGCTCAAACAGTTGTAGTCACATTTGACGTATTAATTGTACAGGATCCAGAAAATGAAGATATTTTAAATCAAGCAAATGTAACAGCAAGTTTTCAAGTGAATCCGAGTGAACCACCAGTAACAATTAATGTTCCTAGTAACATTGTTAACACAACTGTACAATCGGGGAATTTTGAAGTTGTGAAAGCAGTCAATACGGATGTTGCAACGGTAGGGGATGTTTTAGTATATACAATCGAAATCATAAATGCAGGTAGTGTACCAGCGACAAATGTATTTTTCCAAGATTCAATTCCGCAAGGGACATTATTTATTGAAAACAGTGTATTAGTTAATGGTGTTTTACAAGAAGGAGCAGATCCAGAACTTGGATTCCCACTAAATAATTTGCCTACTGGCGCAAGTGTAATTGTTTCGTTTGAAGTATTAATTGATGAAATTCCCCAAGGAAATAATGTCGTAAATAATGCGAATGTAACTGGAGATTTCCTTGTAAATCCAACAGAGCCACCAATTACTGTAACAGTACCAAGTAATACTGTTATGACAGTTGTGAATTCTTCAGGGCTAAATGTAATGAAGAGCGTAAGTGCTAGTGAAGCCGGTGTAGGAGATACGTTAACGTATACAGTTCGTATACAAAATAGTGGAACAGTAGCAGCGACAAATGTATCATTCCTTGATCCGATTCCACCTGGAACAACGTTTGTTGCGAATAGTGTAACAATAAACGGGATATCTCAACCTGGTTTAGATCCGACAACTGGATTTCCGCTTGCTAATATTCCGGTAGGTACGATGGTAACAGTTACTTTCCAAGTGTTAATTACAAGTGTACCATCAAATAGAGTTCTTCCGAATAATGCGAATGTCACTGCTGATTTCCAAGTAAGTCCTCTCCAGCCACCAATTACAATTGTAACGATTAGTAATATTGTTGTGACGCGAGTGAATGTAGGATCACTTAATGTAATGAAGAGTGTAAATACACCACAAGCAGGTATAGGAGATACGTTAACGTATACGATTCGTATTCAAAATACAGGAACTGTTCCTGCAACAAATATCATTTTTCAAGATCCAATCCCAACTGGAGCTACATTTGTAGCGAATAGTGTAACGATAAATGGAGTTGTTCAGCAAGGCGCGAATCCTATGACAGGTTTTCCAGTACCAAATATTCCAGTCGGGCAAACCGCTACAATTACGTTTCAAGTTACAGTGACGAGTGTTCCAAGTGGAGGGAATATAAGAAATCAATCGAACGTTACTGCAAGCTTCCTTATAAATCCGGCAGGACCTCCTATAACGACTGCTACGAATAGTAATTTTGTAGTGACACAGGTAAATACGGCACAGTTAAATATACAAAAATCTTCATCTGTACAACAAGCAGCACTTGGAGAGACTTACACGTATTCTGTTGTCATTCGAAATAATGGCACAGTACTAGCGACGAATGTTTCTTTCATTGATCCGATTGCAACAGAAACAACATTTGTCGCAAATAGTGTAACGATAAATGGAACGCCTCAACCTGGCTTTGACCCAAATGTTGGTTTCCCGCTCCCTAATATCGCAGCTGGAACATCATTGACAGTAACGTTCCAAGTTACGGTAGTTGCACCGTCTACACGTGGAGCAGTACTAAACACAGCATCTGCTACAGCCACTTTTTTATTAAATCCTTTACAACCGCCTGTAACAACGACAAATTCAAGTAATACGACAGTAGTTACAATACCGTTACCTCCTCCTGGTGAAGTAACAGCAACAAAAACTGTAAATGTTGCTGCTGGAGCTGTTGGAGATGTATTAACGTATACCGTTCTAATAACGAATGTAGGAATTATACCTGTTACAGATGTACTCTTCCAAGATGTCATTCCAGAAGGAACAACATTTGTCGCAAATAGTGTAACGATAGGTGGAATACAGCAACTTGGTGTAAATCCTGGAATAGGATTTACAGTTACTCCGTCATTAAATGCTGGTGGAAGTATTACGGTAACATTCCAAGTGACGATTACAGAGATTCCAGATAATGAAGTCATATTAAACGATGCTGACGTTACATTTACTTCACAACCAAATCCGCAGGAACCACCGATTACGCAAACGATATTAACAAATTTAGTCGTTACGACGATTAATATAGCGTCTATTTTCCCATTAAAACTAGTAGATAAAGAGGCAGCAACGGTTGGAGAAATATTAACTTACGATGTACTAATTTTTAACTTTGGAACAGTGCCGGCAACAAATGTTCAATTTCTTGATTCTAGTACGAGTGGTGTAGCATTTGTTCCAGGAAGTGTGAGTATAAACGGAATACCAGAGCCTGGATTAGATCCGTTCATAGGCTTTACAGTTCCAGATATACCTGTAGGTGATTTTGTACTTGTCACATACCAAGAGATGGTAACGAGCATACCTCAAGGTGGAACAGTAGTTAACTTTGTGGATGTTACGGCTACATTTGCTGTAAGTGGAACAGAGCCGCCTATTACTGAAACAACGACAAGTAACACGACATTAACGAAAATAAATGAATCTGGTTTGAATGTTTTAAAATCAGTAAGTCAGCCGGTTGTTGCAGTAGGAGATACAATCACATATACAACAGTAGTTCAAAATACGGGAACAGTGACAGCGACGAATGTTCAATATAGTGATGTATTACCTTCCTCTATAACATTCATACCGAACAGTGTAACGATAGACGGTGTGTTACAACCTGGATTCAATCCTAATAATGGATTCCCGCTTCCAGATATAAATCCAGGTGAAAGTGTAGAAGTAACCTTCCAAGTAACCGTCGTCAGTGTGCCATCAAACGGAACGATTGCCAATACGGCAAACGTGACTGGAAGCTTTATATTAGTACCAGGAGAACCACCAGTTATAGTAAACCAACCAAGCAATACAACACTCACAACTGTAAATAGAGGACGATTTAATGTTATAAAACAGGTGAACAGGGCTGCGACTCTCGTTGGCGATGTATTAACGTATACAGTGCAAATAACGAATACGGGAACAGTAACAGCTAACAATGTTCAGTTTATTGATACGATTTCAGCAGGAGCGTCATTTGTCCCAAATAGTGTAACGGTAAATGGAACTCCGCAACCTGGTTTAAATCCGATTACTGGGTTTGGAATTGGCGATATACTTGTTGGCAATACGACTATAGTGACGTTCCAAGCGACAGTGACAAATATTCCATCTTCAGGAACGATAACGAATGTTGCAAATATAACAGGAAGTTTTACTTTAGTACCAGGAGAACCACCAGTTGTAGTAACAGAGCCGAGTAATACGACAATAACAAGGGTAAATAGAGGGCGATTCAATGTTATAAAAACTGTCAACAAACAGGCGACACGATTAGGAGATACGTTAACGTATAGTGTGCAAGTTACAAATACAGGAACGGTAACAGCGACAAATGTGCAATTTATTGACGTTCCATCACCTAGTTTAGAATTCGTTCCAGGGAGTGTACAGATAAATGGGATTCCGCAAGTAGGTTTAGATCCTTTTGTAGGCTTTTCATTACCGGATCTCCCAGTAGGAGATAGTGTACTCATAACGTTTGAAGTAACTGTAATCTCAATCCCGCCTTCTAATAGCATTATGAATTCGGCGAGTGTAACGGGTAGTTTTGAACTTATTCCAGGAGAACCACCGTTTACAATTACGAGTTCGAGTAATACGACAGTAACTCCAGTAAATAGAGGCAGTTTAGATATGCTAAAAGAAGTAGATCATCCAATTGTTGGAGTAGGAGAAACGGTAACGTATACTGTTCGTATATTAAATACTGGTACGGCTGATGCGATGAATGTTCAATTTATAGACGTGTTATCTCAGGAAGCTGATTTTGTCCCAAATAGTGTAACGATAAATGGAATACCACAGCCGGGGTTAAATCCACAGATTGGATTTACGATACCAGATATCCCAGTCGGTGAAACGGTGATTGTAACATATGAAGCTACGATTACAAGTTTTCCTGATGGTGGTACGGTAGTGAACGTTGCTGGGGCATTAGCAGAGTATATTTTAGTACCAGGAGAGCCACCAGTTACAGTGATGGACACAAGTAATACAGTTATTGTAACGGTAAATACTGCAATTTTATTTGTTGCAAAAGGAGCGGATTTTGAAGTAGCAATGGTAGGAGATGTTGTCACTTACGGAATTGCTGTTATAAATGATAGTACAGTTCCTGTGACGAATATTATTTTAACAGACATCATTGACCCAAATACGTTATTTATAAATGGCACGGTAACAGTAAATGATGTACCTTTTCCATTTGCCAATCCGAATACTGGTATCCCTTTAGGTAATTTTCAGCCAAATGATGCAGCGATTATTAATTTCCAAGTTGTAATAACAGGAGGGCAAATAAATAATTTAGTTACAAATACAGCTACAGCGAATGGGCTTGCAACTGTAAATCCTAATGAGCCGCCAGTAGTAGTTGAAGGCGATAGTAATACAGTTGTTATCCCGTTTATTCCTCAAAATGTTTCAACAACAGTCGTAAAAACGGCAGATCTTCAATCAGCAACGATAGGCGATGTTATTACGTTTACGACAGTTATTACGAATACGGGGGATACAGCGATACAAAATATTCGTTTTCAAGATATGTTAGATAGTAGTTTTCGATTTGTTCCTGGAAGTGTAACTGTTGATAATACGCCAGTGCCAAATGTAAGCCCAGTATTAGGGTTTCTTATAGGAAGTTTAAATCCAGGTGAAGCACGGACAGTTTCGTTCCAAGTAACAGTTCAGAGTGCACCAAGCGGTTCAGGAAATTATATTAATCAAGCGAGTATTCGCTTCGAACATCAAGTAGGCACAGTATTGCCACCTGTTACACAAATAATAGATAGTAACATAGTTGTCATTCCATTTGTTCCAACGATAGAACAAATTTGTGAAACAAACTTTAATTGTTTAGACAAAATTCCATTTCACTGTTCCCCGTGTAATCAGTTGCGAATAAATAAAAAATAAACACAAAAAGAGCATCCTGAAAGAATAGGATGCTCTTTTTGTTTAGATCAAGTAGCTTCTTCTTCGGGAGAAGTGAAAAATTCGTTGATTTTGTTGGAGAGTAGAAATGGAATAGCTCCTTTTATAACGGAAATGTCCCAGTCCCACCATGCAAGGTTTTCTAGTTTTTCAATGATTTCTTGCGGGAAACGATATCGAACTAGTTTGGCAGGATTACCAGCGACGATTGCATATGGAGGTACGTCTTTTGTAACAACACTCTTGGCCCCGATAATGGCCCCGTTACCAATTGTAACACCAGATAAAATGCAGGATTGATAACCAATCCATACATCATTGCCGACTACGATATCACCTTTTGAAGAAGGATGCCCAGTAATGTGTGCTCCTTCTTCGAAGAGGACATTAAATGGATAAGTTGTTATCCAATCAGCACGATGTTCACCGCCAAGTACGAAAACGACTTCTTCTCCTAATGAACAAAACTTACCTATTTTTAATTTTGTTTCATCATTCCAAGAAAAAATAATAGGGCCTACTTTACTGTAAGTATAATCACCGATATCATATTTATTATATTCAGGTTTTTGATTTAAATATAACATACCAATTTTAGCATCCTCTCTAAAGAAAGTAATGGATATGGAACATTATATGCAAGGTGAAGTAAGGCGAACTATGTTGTATGAAATAGTAATGTGCAAAAATGTTAGTAGGCAAGATGAATAAAAGGGAGTGAAATGTATGAGATACGAAATGGGATTATATAATAAACCTTTTCAGTCGATTCAATTAGGAAAAAAAGTATATGAAGTACGCTTATACGATAAAAAACGTCAACTTATAAAACAAGACGATGAAATTGTATTTACGAACCTTACGACAGCAGAAACGATGGCTGTAAAAGTAACGGAGATAAAACGATACGAAAGCTTTAAAACAATGTACGAACAAATTGATAAAAAATTATTTGATTGTGAAGAACTTAGTATAAAAGAAATGTTAGAAAGTACATACGGAATATATACGAAAGAACAAGAAAAAGAATGGGGAACAGTTGCGATTGGTGTTGAGGTAATAAAGTGAGAAGAAACCGCGGTGTAGCTATAATTATACAAGGTGGTAAAATCGCTCTTATAAAACGTGTTCGAGAAGGTGAAATGTATTTTGTTTTTCCAGGCGGGGGAATTGAAGAAGGAGAAACACCTGAAGAAGCAACGAAGCGAGAGGTTTATGAAGAATTAGGGGTACATATACAAGTGGAGCATCTGATTGCAAAGGTGGAGTATAAAGGTACGGAGTATTATTATAATGCCCATATTATAGGTGGAGTTTTCGGAAGTGGTAAAGGCGAGGAGTTCGAGCTGAAAGATAGAGGGAGCTATATTCCTTTATGGATGCCGGTAAATGAGTTGCCAAATTTAAATGTAAAACCTTATGATATGGCCAAATGTGTATTTGATTATTATGGAATATAAGGTCTGACAACATACAAAAAAAACCATTGACATAGCCTTCTGATTTAAGTATTGTATTCGAGTATGTTTATAATCAGGAGGTTTATATGAGCAATCAAACTACTACACATCATGTGAAAATGACAACAGCAGATCCATCTGGAATTGGTCTATTTGGATTAGCGATGGTAACACTTGTAGCATCATCTCAAAAGTTAGGCTTAACAGATGGCGTTTCACTTGTATTACCATGGGCAATCTTTTTAGGAGGATTTGCACAAATCTTTGCATGCATTCACGATGCAAAGCATAACAATACGTTCGGTACAACAGCATTTGGTGCGTACGGCCTATTTTGGTTAGGTGTTGGAATGACTTGGTTAATTCAACTCGGAGTATTTGGCGAAAAATTAGCCCAAACTGCAGATTCAAAACAGCTTGGTGTAGCCTTTATCGGATACTTGATTTTCACGATCTTTATGACAATTGGTGCAATGGAAACACATAAAGTATTATTTATGATTTTCGTCCTTATTGATTTCTTATTTATTGGTCTTTCATTAAGTACTTTAGGTGTTATGCCGCACGCAATGCATAATTTAGCAGCGTATTCTGAACTATGTATTTCATTATTATCTTTCTATGGTTCAGCAGCAGCCGTGTTAAATACACACTTCGGAAAAGTTGTATTACCAGTTGGAAAACCATTTGGTATTTTTAAAAAGTAATAAAAAAGAACAGATGATTGTATAGTCATCTGTTCTTTTTTATTTATTTATTGCTACAGCAGTAGATCCTGTCATTTCGGAAATCTTTTGAGAGCTTGCTGGGCTACCATCTATCGTTACATGAACTTGTTGCTTAGGGTTCGAGGTAACAACCCAGGCGTTTGGTAAATAGCGTGATTTATGAGATAAGGTTGAAGGGATGTTTAAAATGTCTCCCATTGCGTACAATGTTGCTGACGAGCCCCCGTCCATTGCCATTGCATTTATGGCCCCTTTTTCATAAAGAATATCTTGGCAGTCTCTTAAAGAAGCTCCGATACTATGAGGTTGTCTTCCATCAATGATGAAAAACATAATTGATCCATCTTTTTTCTGAGCCATAATACTTCGGGGACCATAGCCCCATCCGCCATCATTTGTAATCATTTTTTCGCCATTTACAATTAGTTGAGGCATAAAGCCAGCAGCGGAAACGACATTCTTATTTAACAGTTGATTAGCAGAAAACTCTCCTGAAACCATTTGTCCGTATTTTGTAAGTCCACTGACGAGAGTAGGGGTATTAATGTCTTGCGGTGTGTTTATAACTTTCCCGTTTTCAATAACAATACCGATGCCTGTTTTACCACCACCATGCCCCGTTTCATCCCAGAACCCACTAGCATTTACAGCAGCAAGTGCATGGTTTCGTTTTGCCATGACATATATTTTTTCTCCAACGTCTTTCCCTTCTGAACCTTGTTGTGTAACGAGCTTTACATTTAATGGATTACTAATAGTCATTAATTTACCTTCAAAAAAATGATCATTGTATTTTTTCTTTATCGTTTCAATCGAAACGTTTAATGGTGCATTTTTCTTTCGCTCTAATTCTTGTTTTGAAAGTTTAGTATTGGCAAAATCGCTGTTTTTCCATTTTGGATTTGTAATGGATTGAGAAATATCATTTAACTCGTTATCAGACAGTAATGTAATTTTTGCGTATTGCGGATGTTGAGACGTTAAAATACTTTCCGCTGCGATGACACGTAAATTATGGCCGTATGAAGTGCCAAATAGAATAATGGCACCCACTGTTAATAATAGTGCTGTCAAAAGGGATGATATTTTTAAAAGTCTAATAAAAAATTTTTTCATTAGAAAGACTCCTCTTTTTGTAAGATCGAAATTGTTTGTTACCTAAAAATAATGAAATGTGTAAATGGCCTTTCGCATTATATATGCAACATATTAAATGTGAAAGGATGTATATACAATAAGTTGAGAAACTAGATTTGGCAATAGATGAATATGAATGTTAATACTCAAAATGAAAAGGGAATAGTCAGATGTACCATTTCTTTTAACATAAATGAAAAGGATATAAATTGAATGAAAATAATAATTGAAATTGATTCTCATTATTAATATAATGAGAATGAGAATCAATTATTGTAAGAGGGGGATGCCAAAGTGGCGAAAATTTTAATAGCGTATGCAAGTATGTCAGGGAATACAGAGAGTATTGCTGACTTAATTAAAGTAAGTTTAGATGCCTTTGATCACGAAGTAGTATTGCAAGAGATGGAAGGTATGGATGCTGAAGAATTATTAGCTTATGATGGAATCATTTTAGGATCTTATACGTGGGGTGATGGTGAATTACCATTTGAAGCGGAAGATTTCCATGATGAGTTAGAAAATATAGATTTAACGGGTAAAAAAGTGGCTGTTTTTGGATCAGGTGATACGGCGTATGAGCTGTTTTGTGAAGCGGTAACGATATTTGAAGAACGTCTTGTAAAATGCGGGGCAGAACTTGTACAAGAAGGATTGAAAATTGAATTAGCTCCAGAAGATAAAGAAGACGTTGAAAAATGCAGTGATTTTGCAATTGCTTTTGCCGAGAAGTTCTAGGAACGGGAGTGTCAACGTGGAAACAATGTTAAGTGCAACTGCTATTACAAAGTTAAGAGATGGAAAGCTTTTGTTAGCTACTACATATAATGGTTTATTCATTGAAAAAGATGGAGAATGGAAACAGGCTTTAACTGGTTTCCGAAAACGAATTCGAGATTTACATAGTGAAGGTAACGTAGTTTACGGAGTAGGGGACGAAGGAGTTTTTATTCGTAGTATGAATGGTGGAGAAACGTGGACGATCCAGCGCTTTCCAACGAAAGCAACGAGCTGGAATGTATGTAGTAATGAGAATGGAACAGTAATTGCTCATGGAGATAAAACACTGTATCATTCTAATAATTTTGGTTCCACATGGGAGACTATTCAGCCATTTCTTAATTACGGTAGTGAGGCACCATCTATTCGATCATTATTTTTATATAAACATTACTTATTTATCGGTACGAAAATACATACTAAATATGGTGGTGTTTGGCTTTTTGATTTAGAGACACGTAAATTAAAAAGGATTAAAATAGCGATGAATCAGATGATTTCTGCGTTGACTATACATAATTCCTATTTAGTAGCGGCAAGTGGATCGTGCAAGGGAATTAGCGGAAATATTTCTTTTTGCAGAATAGATGAGAGTATCGAAAGTGATAAAATAGGTTGGCATACATGTCAAAGTGAACAAAAAGCGAGTAGTTATTTAGATTTAAGTGTGGATCAACATGTGTTATATACAACGTCAACGCAAAATAAGGCGGGAATTAGCACTGTTTGCCGTGTGCTTCTTGAAGAAGGAATTGTTACAGTATGTGATTCGGTTAAAGGGCATGGTTGGCGCATTGTTAATGAAAAAGAAGGCTATGTTGTAGCTGGGTCAGGTGAATTAAAAGCGATGCAGTGGAAAAAAAAAGCTGTATAACTTTAAAAAAACTTTACTTTTATTATATTGGTATGATATAGTTACTTTAAACCATTTTACTTTTAATAATATAGAGATTTAAATGAGCTGTAACTTCCGAGGAGGATAGCAATGTTAAATCTCCTCTGGGGTTGCAGTTTTTTAATATATGATGTATTATTGTAAAGTGGTTGAAAATGAATATGTACATATAGGTACATTGTAGGAGGATTTTTTAAATGCAAAACGGTAAAGTAAAATGGTTTAACGCAGAAAAAGGTTTCGGTTTCATCGAGGTTGAAGGCGGAGAAGACGTATTCGTTCATTTCTCAGCTATCCAAGGCGACGGCTTCAAATCTTTAGAAGAAGGTCAAGAAGTTACTTTCGAAGTAGAACAAGGTAACCGTGGACCTCAAGCTACAAACGTAAACAAGAAGTAATTATGAAAAAAAGAAGGGCTTGCCCTTCTTTTTTTTTTGCGTTTTTATTGAATATCCTCCTATGTACATGTAATAATAAGACTGAATTTTTGATTTTTATGCGAAGTTTTTCATGCATAAAGTGCATTAATAAATAAATACTGAAAATAAAGTATGTGTGTGAAAAGGAATTTAGAAAGAGGTAAATAAATTGAAAAACGCTACACACTTCATTGTGTTTGATATTGAAAGGAATTTTAGGCCGTATAAATCAGAAGATCCGTCAGAAATAGTTGATATTGGAGCTGTAAAAATAGATGTGAGTACAATGAAGGTTATTGGAGAATTTTCAGAGTTAGTAAAACCAAGTGCCCCATTAACTCGTCATACAACAAAATTAACTGGAATTACAAAGAAAGATTTAATAGGTGTAGGGAATTTCCCTCAAATTATAGAGAAATTTATTCAGTTCATCGGAGAAGATTCAATATTTGTTTCATGGGGAAAAGAAGATTACCGTTTTCTATCTCAAGATTGTACATTATACGGTGTAGAATGCCCATGTATGGAAAAAGAGAGTAGATTTGATGTGCAAAAATTTGTTTTTCAGGCGTATGAAGAATTATTTGAGCATACACCAAGTTTACAATTAGCAGTGGATCAGCTCGGCTTAACGTGGGAAGGGAAGCAGCACCGGGCTTTAGCAGATGCTGAGAATACAGCAAATATCTTTCTGAAAGTATATGGCGAGAGAGATATTAACAAGCGATACAAGAGACATGGTGAGCTTGAACTTGTAAAGAACGGAAAACTAACAGAAAAAGCGAAAAAAAGGATGCGGAAATGGGTGTTTAAAGAACTGAGAAAAAATACAGAGCGTCCTTTTGTATGGAGTGCATTTGAAAGTAGTGACACGTGGGAAGGTATAACGGAAAGATATTATATAAGTGAATCAGCAGTAGAACTTCTGAAAAAACACTTTCCTACTGCGGTGAGAAAAGCGGAGCGGCAGCTTAGGTATTTGGCTGAGATGGAGAAAGTAGTAGAAGAAAGTTAGTAATAAAATTTATTTTATTCATATGTACAACTAGACTTCAGGATTAAGTTGCTGAAGTTTAGTTGGAAAATTCACGGCTTGTCCTGTATTGTTAATGGAATATTTTGTTGTTTTTAGTACGGATATACATAGAAAAGAGTGTAGTTTAATGGAAGCAATCTTTAACATTTTAACCGTTTTAGTTTTTTTGATAATATTTACCACACTATTTGCACTAATTACACTTCCTTTCATAGCAAAGAAGAAGAATTGGAAAAAGCTTAATATATCTTTAGCTCGTGGTGTATTAAAGATTAAAATCGAAGAGTAAGGTAAGAGTCTTATACAAGGGAGGTGTGATAGTGATAGACTTGGAAATCAAAGATGTCACCGTACAGATGGAATTAAATGGTGTCTTTTGGAATGAGGATGGAATTGCTGAAATGATGGTGACTACAAAAGCGGAGCATTCTCTTATTCTTCGTCTAGTAGTTGACTTAGAAAGTAAAACGATTCGTGCGATGAATGCCGAGATAGTGGGTGGGTTCTGTCCTCTATGTAAACAGAAAAGGAACGAATGTAGTGAACTTAATGACGTGCAAAATAAAATGGATATTTTAGAAGAAGCCTACGATTGGGTGAGAGAGCATCCGGAATATCGTTTTCAATTATCTTTTTACGAGTACAATAAATTTGAGGTAGTAAAGTGAAATTTTCATTTTAACAACATACATAATGACTAAAAGGAAAAACACCAAAAACTTATAGAAGGACTTGGTCAACTAGAAATATTGAAGTAGATGTCTCTCATGGAAATATGCTTGATTCTACAAGAAATGTCATCTTGGAGCAAAAATATTTTTTAAAAATAAGCATATTTGTTATAAAGAAGAAAAACCGATTCTTAGTAGAATCGGTTTTTAATATAAATGTCAACTATGTCCCAAATAAAAGAGCGCTTGTTAATAGAGCTCAGTAAAAATAGGTATATGGAAGCATTTATTCAATCCCATTCGGATCATAAGAATACTGCTGTTTATTCTCAATCCGCTCAATTACGTCTTGTAATTCATCCGGCTTCAAAAACTCAATTGGAGAGAAGCCTTTCTCAAACGTAAGTGTATCAGCCTCAATCATTAATACATATCGGTCGTTTACCTTTGCAATATGTATTAGGTCTCCGAAATCAGCAAGCAAAGCCTTCACAGAGATATGATCTGCTTTTAGCTTTAATTCCACTTCAGGGGCGTGCTCGACGATTTGAGCAGTAGCTTCCATTACTTCTTCGGTTGAAAATTGTTCCATAATTTCGCGTTTCGGACTGGCAGCCCATACTTCCATCGCTTGGTCGAATTGTTCGCGTTCTTCAGTACCTTCTTCAAATACATCTTCAATTTGGTCGTATACCATGTCCATTACTTGTGTTTTCATAATTTCAGGCATAGAGCGTTCGTATTCGACGAATTTTAAGAAGTCTTCAAAGTAGCGGGCGTGTGATGCTTGGTGTATTTTTAGTTCGCCAGGCTCCACCATACCTTCTTCAGGCATGTATGGGTACTGAATAGATTTCATATTC
The DNA here is from genome assembly GCF_044908245.1 of Bacillus sp. RC242. Taxonomy (NCBI): domain Bacteria; kingdom Bacillati; phylum Bacillota; class Bacilli; order Caryophanales; family Bacillaceae; genus Bacillus; species Bacillus sp. RC242. The sequence goes on along the minus strand of NZ_JBIYCZ010000002.1, from coordinate 448,311 downwards.
TTTGTTGTGATGGCCATTTCAACGTTACGAATAAGTGTTGATTCATCAGAAATGGAAGCAACCTTTGGTTCGAAGTCACATTTCATTACGAATACGAATGGATCATCAAAGTATTTGCGTAGTTTTGCTTGAGCGATTAAAAACACACCACCACGTACAGCGCTTGTGTCAAGGTATGTATAAACGAGAGGTTCGCTCATATCTTTGAAGTTTTCTTTTGTTTCTGCAAAGCGAATACGATTAAATAAGTTGTAATGAGGGTTTGAATCGAGTTCATGCCCTTCTTCTACAATAAAGCGACCGATCTTCGTTGGGGCTTGTTCTGTTTTTGCGTGACGTTCTACTTTTCGCTTTGAAATTTTTAATAATTCACCATTCAAAAATTCTTTTAAAGAGCTATCTTCATACTCTTCAGCGTCTAATGTTTGAAAATGTTTATAGCGCTTATCAACTGCTTCACCTTTTCCTTCTACTTGTACTACATAAAAGGAAAGAAAATTTATTTCAAAATCCATATTTATCACCTTGTTTCATTTCATTAACTCTTATCAGTATAGAGATGGAAAAAACTTTCGTCAATTTATATAAGGAAGGGGGAGTCCCTTCCTTATATATTTGTTATTTTCGAAATTAAAATCCGTCTTCTAATGCTGAAAATGGAATGTTTAGCCTGTTTTCTACTGTACGTAAACGCTGATTTAAGCGATTTAATCTACGTGTATGACGCTCAACTGTGTTTTCTAGTTGACGTACTCTTTGCTCGAGATCATTTACTCGTCTTTCTAATTGACGGTTTCCAGTGCCAGGGAAAGAGATTGGAAGTTGAAATTGGCGATTTGGATCATATGGATCAATTTGCTCTGTTTGATCTATATATTGTTGGTATTGTGCCTGTAAATCATACTGAGGTTGGTAACCATATTGGTTATATGAATCATAAGGGTTGTAGGGATACATAAAAAAATCCTCCATTTCTTTATAATAGGTTAAATTCACCATAATGTATGTGCAAAAGCGGAGTAGTGGCACGGCAAATACCTATATACACTGAAGCGAATGATTGTTTTTACCTATAAAATCTCGGTTTAAGTTGTTTAATAATGATCACATATGAAAAATCGGTATTACGGTTTCTAAAGCATGCAGGTGAATAAAGAGGTGAAATGAAAGGGTTTTACATTTGTATTTTATCTGTTAAATGGTATATACTGGATGGGGATAAGTTACATAAAAGTTACAATCTTATCAAACTCGAAAATTTATATAAATATGTATAGACATTTACAAAAGAAAAGAGTAATTTTAATAGAGTAAAAAACAACTTGTAACATTTTCTAAATATATTGTAAAATGATTGTAACAAAAGATACATAAAAATGAAATAATACATAAGAAATAATGTTGGGGAAAAGGAGAGAGTATATTGTTCCGAAAAATAAAGGGTATATTAGTAGGGGTGCTATGTGTAGCTGTAGTAAGTGGTTGTGGCACAAAAGTAAGTGATGTGGCATTAGTAAGTGATTTTGGTGGGAACGTTGTAGAGGCTAAGGCTGATGTACAGGATTCAATTAGCTTAGTGGATGCGCGTACTGGTACTGAGGTGAAAAAAATAGACTTATCGAGCTTAGGTTATTTTGAAGATGAGGCGAAATTCAAAAAATCGGTAACGAAGGTTGCAGGTGAAGTTGGGAAAAGCGTTGACAAAAAGATGGTTCCTTCACGTATAGCTCCTGATGGATCATGGCAAGAAGGAAAGCCTTCTTTTGAATTAATGGAAAAAGAATTAGTAGATAAATTATTAAACGTTGGTATGTGGGATTCTTCATATCAGTTACCTATCGTTGAGAAAAAGCCTACCGCAACATTAAGTGATGCGCAAGGAAGTGGCACGGTAATTGGTAGATATGAAACGAATTTAGGTGAATCAGCAGGTGGCCGTATTGAGAATATTCGTTTGTCGGCAGCGAGCATAAATGGAGTTGTATTAGCAAAAGGAGACAGTTTCTCTTTCAATGCATTAATCGGTGATACAACGCCAGATAAAGGATATCAATTAGGTAAAGAAATTGTAGATGGTAAATTAGTAGATGGTTATGGTGGTGGCGTTTGTCAAACATCATCAACGCTATACAATGCAGCAGATCAAGCTGGTTTGAAAATGGTAGAGAGAACTACACATTCTAAAACAGTAGGTTATGTCCCTCAGGGAAGAGATGCTACAATTGCTTATCCATATTTAGACTTAGTATTTGAAAATACGAATGATGCTCCTGTTAAGCTTTATATGGGTATTCAAGGCGGAAAGTTAGTTGCTGAAGTACATAAGATGAAATAAATATGTAGTTAAAGGATAATAAAGTAAAATATTTATAGTTTCTATAATTGAAGCCATCTCTTCTGAATTTCAGAGGAGATGGCTTTTGTGTACAGTTTATTAAGAATAGTAAATTGATGTATTACTAGTATGTTCGAACAAGGGTTGAGTTTAATTCTTAGTTTTCCTATTGACATTGTTTAATTTTAACTGTATTCTTCATAATAACAACTAAATAAATGGAAAAATTTATTGGTTTTCTTATCAAGAGAGATGGAGGGACTGGCCCGGTGAAATCTCAGCAACAGGCTAAAAAAGCACTGTGCTAATTCCAGCAAACGTATGAGGCGTTTGGAAGATGGGGGGAAATGGATTAACATTCAACTCTTCTTATATGTGTAAGAAGAGTTTTTTTGTTTAGAGAGGGGGGGGAGAAAATGAAATTTGATGTAGCGTATTTTTTAGAAAGTTTTCCGCAATTATTTAAGTATGTATACATAACTTTAGGGATTACTGTAGTTTCCATGATTATTTCTTTCTTTATAGGGATTGGCTTGGCGATCATTACAAAAAACAAAACGAAATTTTTATATCCAATTGCAAGGGTGTATATCTCTTTCTTTAGAGGGACACCGTTATTAGTTCAATTGTTTGTGTTATATTTCGGATTGCCACAAATATCTCCGGCTTTTACAGTACTTACAGCTATGCAAGCAACTTTAATTGGCCTCAGTTTAAATAATGCTGCTTATTTGTCAGAAATCATTCGAGGTTCATTAAATGCTGTGGAATCAGGGCAAATGGATGCTTGTTTATCAGTTGGAATGACAAAAGCACAAGCGATGCGACAAATTATCTTTCCGCAGGCTATTCGTGTAGCAGTGCCGTCACTTGGAAATAATTTTGTTGGATTGTTAAAAGAATCTTCGTTATCTTTTGCACTTGGAGTGGCTGAAATATTGGCACAAGCGAAAATGCTGGCGGCACAATCGTATCGTTATATGGAAAGCTATTTAGCGGTAGCGATTGTGTATTGGATTATTACAATCGTAATCAGCTGGGGACAGAAAAGGTTGGAGAAGAAACTTGATGCACCGTATTTATAAGAGAAATGAGGTGATATATGTGATTGAGTTAAAAAATTTGTATAAATCTTACAAACATAATGAAGTGCTGAAAGGAATCTCACTTACTGTAAAAAAAGGGGAAGTGGTAGTAATTATTGGACCTTCTGGTTCAGGGAAATCGACATTACTACGATGTTTAAATTTATTAGAACAACCGGATGATGGCAGTATTAGAATTGAAGATTTAGAGATTCATACGAAGAAACTTTATCAAAAAGAAATCATAAAATTACGTCAAAAAACAGCTATGGTTTTTCAAAACTATAATTTATTTAAAAATAAAACAGCATTGCAAAATATTACAACAGCATTAACGGTTGTACAGAAAAAAAGTGAAGAAGAGGCAAATGGAATAGCGAGAGAAATATTAAAACAAGTAGGCTTAGCTGATAAAGAAGATTTTTATCCGGCAATGTTATCAGGTGGACAACAGCAAAGGGTAGGGATTGCTAGGGCAATGGCTTTAAATCCAGCTGTATTATTGTTTGATGAACCGACTTCAGCACTTGATCCAGAATTAGTTAATGAGGTATTGCAAGTTATTAAAGACTTGGCAAGACAACATATAACGATGGTTATTGTTACACATGAAATGAATTTTGCAAAAGAGGTGGCTGATCGCGTTATTTTTATGGCTGATGGAATTATCGTAGAGCAGGGAACGCCAGAAGAGATTTTTCGAAACCCACAAAATGAACGTACGAAAAAGTTTTTACGGCAATTAAATGCATCTGAAGAAGGAAATCATTTCGTTATTTAGGAGGAAGAGTTATGAGAAAATCGTCATTATTACTAACATTAGCATTAACACTATCAGTTGGAGCTTTGTCTGCATGTGGTTCTAATGCAGCAAGTAAAAAGACAGATGAAAAAGTAGTGAAAGTTGGGACTTCTGCAGGTCGTAGCCCATTTATATTTAAAGAGGGTGAGAAAGTAAAAGGTTTTGATGCTGAAATTATTGAAGCGGCTGCTAAAAAAGCTGGATATAAAGTAGAATGGAATGTTTCTGATTTTGAAGGATTATTCGGTTTATTAGATTCAGGCCGTATTGATACGATTGCAAATGAATTATCCGTTTCTCCGGAAAGAAAAAAGAAATATGACTTTTCGATTCCGTATGTGTATTCAGGTTCTGTTTTTGCGGTGAAGAAAAATAATAATACAATTAAATCGCTAGAGGATCTAAAAGGAAAGACTGTAGGTGTTGGACTTGGTACAGCAGGAGAGCAAGAGTTAAAAGCTTTAAATAAAAATAATGCTTTTACGATTAAAACGTACTCAGAGGACCCAACGGCGGAATTGAACGAAGTAGGATTAGGACGCGTCGATGCTTATTATAATGATAAAGTTCAAGTGGAAACAACAATAACAAAGGCGAAACTAGATAATATCAAAGTTGGATTTGGCCCACTTGAATGGGGAGAGATTGCATTTCCATTTGCAAAAAAGAGTGAAAAGTTAGAAGATATAAATAAGGCGTTAAAAGAATTAGAGCAAGATGGAACATTAAGTGACATATCGAAAAAATGGCTAAAAGTTGATGCTACAAAAAAACAAAATTAAGGTGTATTCGTTGAATGGGCCTATTGCCTATCAACTTACATAAAAAACTAAAGGGAACTGGAGAGGAAGTTATTCATGGTACAAATTCATCCGAAAACACGTATTGGTCATGTTGCATTTAAAGTAAAAGATCTAGAGCGTCAAATTGCCTTCTATGAAAATGTAGTAGGATTAGAAGTAATTAAACAAGAGGAGAACAAAGCACACTTAGCTGGAAAGGGTGGTAAGAATACGTTACTTGTTCTTGAGCAGTTGGAAGATGCAGCGCTACAAGAACCGCGTACGACGGGTATATATCACGTTGCCTTTTTAGTTCCGACTCGTGAAGCTTTTGCTTCGGCACTATTTGGTGTTATTCGCAATAAAAAGGTAATTGATAGTCCAGCTGAGCAAGAAGGGCGTTATACATATTCAAATGAAATTTTACCAATTTCAAGATTTAATAGTGCAAGTGATCATACGTATAGTGAGGCGTTTTATTTACAAGATTTAGAGGGGAATGGTATCGAAATATATGCAGACCGTCGGCGTGATCAGTGGGGAGAAGGTCCAGGAGGAAGTACGCCACTTGATTTAAAAGAACTAGCAGTGCTCGTTGATTATGAGTTTGATGGCTTACCAGCCGAAACGGTGGTTGGACACGTACATTTACGAATAGCTGATGTGGAGAAGTCACATGAGTTTTATGTAGATACAGTAGGTTTTGAAGTACAACAGCGTGAAGATGATTGCTTATTCATTTCGGCAGGAGGCTATCATCACCATATTGGTGCAAATACGTGGAACGGGGTAAATAATCCACATCCACCAGCACATGCAACGGGACTAAAAGTGTATACGATAGTACTACCGCATAAAGAAGCGTTAGATGAAGTGAAAGAAAGATTAATAGAAAAACAACATGAAATAAATGAAACTACAAATGGATTTACTGTAGTAGACCCAAGTGGTATTACAGTGCAGTTTGAAATAGAAGCAGTATAAAGTGAAACTTTAATTAGTGGGGGTTTTGTTCATCCCCCACTGATTATTAGCCTTCACCAATCGGGCTTTTATGGGCAGTTAATCTCCCACCTAACTTCTTTGTTCCAGCTGAATTTTGAGGTGGGAGTTGTACTGCCTGTTAACGCGGGATAAAACAAGCCAGAAAGTGTTTAATCACTTTCTGGCTTGTTTTTGATTATTTAGAGCTCAATCCAATACCTTCTCACAACATTCCCATCTTCTTCAGTGTAATCTTCATCCCGGAGACCGCCGTTATGTAAAATCGTTTTCTCAGAAGCCGTATTTACTTCGTCACAAACGACAAGTGCTTTCGTGATGTTTAATTCTTTTGTTTTTTCTAATGATAACTCTAGTAACTTTGTAGCATAACCTTTTCTTCTTTCAGAAGGGCGAATACCATAACCGATATGGCCTCCAGCATTAAATAGATGATCAGTTAAACTATGACGTATATTAACAACTCCTACAATTTTATTTTCATCTGTCACGAGCCAATAAGTAGAATCTGGTACCCAAGTTTCAGGAATATTTATTCCGTTATGTGCGTCGTGTAATTCTTGAATCATTGTCGTGAAATTAGAAGGATTTTTTGAAATAACCCATGGAATCATCGCTTCACCGCTATCTTTCCATTCGTTATAAAAATCTAAGTATTCTTCTTGTAAATCGGTAGTAGGTGTAAGTAAAGAGATGTTCATTGTTAGTAAGCTCCTTTTATTTATGTTTTTTTTCACAAAAATTATGATATGAAATGAAAGCGTTTCCTGACTTTCTCAACCTCATTTCACGCAACTCATATGCCATTTTTAACTGAAAATAAGTTAGACGTTGAACTTTAAAGGTTTTTTGTATGAGAAGTAGGTTGTTTTATTTATGTTAATATTTAAAATATTAACATAAAATCACTGGGATATTAAATGTATTTTAATAAAATGCTTTTATATCGATGGGTAGATGCATGTGATAATTTTTGTTTTATCTCTCTATAATGAATAAAAGGGGGAAGTGCTCGTGAGCTTACATATTGATTTTATTATACGAATCGGTGTTGCTGGTTTGTTAGGGGCGATAATCGGTATTGAAAGGGAAATTCGCTCAAAAGAAGCTGGATTAAAAACACATTTCCTAGTAGCCGTAGGGAGTGCTTTAATAATGGTCGTTTCGAAATATGCTTTTTCGGATATTGTGTTTGAAGAACATATGGCTCTTGATCCGAGCCGGATTGCAGCGCAAGTTGTTAGTGGAGTTGGATTTTTAGGTGCAGGTACAATCATTATTCAAAAGCAGGCAGTGAAAGGATTAACGACAGCGGCTGGTTTATGGGCTACAGCAGGAATAGGGTTAGCAATTGGAGCAGGTATGTATGTTGTAGGGATTGGAGCGATGATTCTCGTTTTGATTGGTTTAGAGATTGTAAGTCGTATTTTTAAGGTGCAATTTTTATTTCCGCAAAATATAACAGTGCAAATGTGTATAAATAAACACGAAGCGGTACAACAAATAGTAGAGACGCTACGAGTGAAAGGTATTCCAATACTTTCATATGAAGTGGAAGCTTTACAGCAAGATACAGAAATAGTTTATAAGGTAGGAATGCAATTGAAAAATATATCGTCAGAAGAAAAGAATGCATTTATTCAGCATATACAAGCATTACCGGAAATTACGTTTATAAAGTTAAAATCATAGTGTTGAAATAGAGGATAAATGTAGCAGGAATTTCGCTATTATCTATCCTTTTTTGACATAAATCACATGTGAAGTCAAGTGTTAATTTCACTTTGGATGGATACATGTGTGAACGTTCCCTTCTTTTTTCTCAATACAGAATAAATAGTCAGAATAGTAAAATAATGGAGTGGGACACTAAAAAATGTAAGGTAGGGGAGAACATGAAAGGCTATTCAAAAAAAGTTTTAGTAGGGGTAAGTTTTGCTAGTTTAATGTTAGGGAGTTTTCAAGGAAGCATATTGGCGGAAGATACTAAGGGAGAGCAAGTTTCATATCGAAATGTGCTAAAAATGGAGCCGGTTGGTGTACAACTGCCCGTGGAAGAATTAGCTCATTCATCGAAAGTATTAGAAAGCAAGTCTTTTGAGAAAAGGCTACAATTTGCTGATTTATCGCAAAGGCCACCGGAAGTAAAAAAGGAAAGTAAGCAATTAGCTGTAGCCAAAACTTATACAATTGCTGAATTAAATCAATTAAGCAATCAACAATTAGTAGATTTACTTGTAACAATCGATTGGGAGCAAATTACGGGGCTATTTCAGTTTAATAAGGATAGTCTTGCATTCTATCAAAATGATAGTAGGATGCAGGCAATTATTGATAAATTGAAGCAGCAAGGACAGGCTTATACGCAAGACGATTCAAAAGGGATTGAGACATTAGTGGAAGTTTTGCGATCAGGGTTTTATTTAGGGTTTTATAATACAGAATTAAGTAAACTAAATGAACGTAGCTATCATGACAAGTGCTTACCTGCATTAAAAACGATTGCGAACAATCCAAATTTCAAACTCGGTACGTTAGAACAAAATAAAGTTGTATCATCATATGGGAAATTAATAGGAAATGCTTCGAGTGATGTGGAAACGGTAACATCGGCTGCAAAGATTTTTAAGCAATATAATGATAATTTTTCTACATTGGTAGATAATCTTTCAGCTGGAAATGCGATTTACGATATTATGCAAGGTGTTGATTACGATATTCAATCGTATTTGTACGATACGAGAAAAGCACCGAAAGATACAGTATGGTACCAAAAAATAGATAGCTATATTAATGAATTAAGTAGATTCGCGTTAATGGGAACGATTACAGATAAAAACGGATGGCTTATTAATAATGGCATTTATTATACAGGTAGACTCGGCACATTCCATAGTACAGGGACAAAAGGATTACAAGTTGTAACAGATGCGATGAAAATCTATCCTTATTTAGGTGAGCAATATTTCGTAGCAGCTGAGCAAATTACGACGAATTATGGCGGGAAAGATGCAAACGGTAACGTTGTTAATTTAGATCAAATACGAGAAGATGGGAAGAAAAAGTATTTGCCGAAAACGTATACGTTTGATGATGGTGCAATTGTTTTAAAAGCGGGAGATAAAGTGACTGAGGAGAAAGTTAAACGTTTATATTGGGCAGCAAAAGAAGTGAAGGCACAATTCCATCGTACGGTTGAAAGTGACCAACCGTTAGAAAAAGGAAATCCAGATGATGTATTAACGATGGTTATTTATAATAGCCCGGCTGAATATCAATTTAATCGTCAATTGTACGGGTATGAAACGAATAACGGCGGTCTTTATATAGAAGGAACAGGTACGTTCTTTACTTATGAACGTACGCCAGAAGAAAGTATTTATAGTTTAGAAGAATTGTTCCGACATGAATTCACGCATTATTTACAAGGTAGATATGAAGTGCCAGGACTTTGGGGGCAAGGTAAGATGTATGAGAATGAGAGATTATCTTGGTTTGAAGAAGGGAATGCTGAGTTTTTTGCAGGTGCAACGAGAACGGACAACGTCGTTCCAAGAAAGAGTATTATAGGAGGACTATCTTCGAATCCAGCAGAACGTTATACGGCAGAGCGAACGTTAAATGCAAAGTATGGAACGTGGGATTTCTATAATTATTCCTTTGCTTTACAATCGTATATGTACAATAAGAGATACGATATGTTTGATAAAGTTCATGATCTTATTAGGAAAAATGATGTAACAGCATATGATGCATATCGCTCTGCTTTAAGTAAAGATGCGAATTTAAATAAAGAGTATCAAGACTATATGCAAATGTTAGTAGACAACCGTGAGAAATATAATGTTCCGTTAGTGTCAGATGATTATTTAGCAACTCATGCACCGAAACCAGTTTCAGATATTGCCGCAGAAATTACAGCGGAAGCAAAATTAAGTAATGTATCAGTAAAGAAAAATAAATCACAATTCTTTAATACATTTACACTGCAAGGAACATATACAGGAACTTCTGCAAAAGGAGAATATGAAGACTGGAAAACAATTACGCAAAACGTTAATGATACGTTAAAACGTTTAAGTGCAAAAGAATGGACAGGCTATAAAACAGTAACAGCTTACTTCGTGAATTACCGTGTAAATGCATCAGGGCAATTTGAATATGATGTTGTGTTCCACGGTATTAATACAGAAGAAGGTGCTGTGAATAAAGCGCCGGTCGCGGTTATAAATGGTCCGTATAGCGGACATACGAATGAAGCAATCTCGTTTAAAAGCGATGGATCAAAAGATGAAGATGGGAAAATTGCTTCTTATAACTGGGAGTTCGGTGATGGTGCGGTAAGTAATGAGCAAAATCCAACTCACGTATATACAAAAGAAGGAACGTATACGGCGAAATTAACAGTAACAGACGATAAAGGATTAACTAATACTGCTACAACAAGTGTAACGGTTCAAAAGAAAGAAGATAACAGTGTAGAAAAAGAGCCAAATAATTCATTCCAAACGGCAAATAAACTGCAGTTAAATCAAGTTTTACGTGCTAGTTTAGGAAACGGTGATACGAGTGATTACTTTGAAATAAATATAGAAACTGCGAAAAACCTTCAAATTAATGTAACGAAGGAAAATAATATCGGAGTAAACTGGGTTCTTTATTCAGAAGCAGATTTAAATAATTATGTTACGTATGCACAGCAACAAGGAAATAAATTAGTAGGTAGTTACTATACGTATCCAGGGAAGTACTATTTACATGTATACCAGTATGGTGGTGGAACAGGGAATTATACGGTAGAAGTGAAGTGAAAAAAAGGGTCGCCATTCATGGTGATCCTTTTTTGTTATGCGTTATACCCGAATAATTTTAGATCTTCTCCTGAGTCTGAAATTATTTTTTCGAATCGCAATCCTACTTTTTCTAACAGCGTACCTGAAGCAGCATTATCTATAGAAGTAATTGCTACAATTCGTTTCATTCTTAGCTTCTGTACACCGTATTCTATTACAGCAGAAGCTGATTCATAGCCGTATCCTTTCGAACGGAATTTTTCTAAAAAGGCAAAGCCGATATCAACATCTTCTAATGAATCTCTTTTAATAAGGCCGCACATACCAATTGGTGTGAGATTTTCTTTTTGTTCAACTAAGTAAAGACCAAAGCCCATTTTATTATACATATCGACGGGTCCATTTAAGATGTATTTTTTTGCATCTTTTAAGTTTTTAATACCTTTATCACCAATAAATTGAATCCATGCAGGATCATTTACTAATTCAAGAATAAACGGAGCATCTTTTACATCGAGCCAGCGAAGAGTGAGTCTTTCAGTTTCAAGAACTATCAATCTATTGCACCACCTTTAATAGTTATAACAATTAGTATGGATTGCGAAATACAAAAATGCAACATATTTTAATAGAGCCCTGCTTGTTCACATAAAGTTCGTTTGTTTTGTATAAAAGGATATTTTATAATTAGAATTGATTGTAAAGAGTGAGATACTTATACAATGACTCCTAGGTAACTAGGAGTTTTTACTATATAACTATCATTATTACTAAATATGACGCACTACACATTCTACTTAAGGAGGTACATAATGAAGAAATTATATAATGCATCGTTTACTTATTTGATTATCGGTTTATTGTCAGGAATATTTGCTAGGGAGTATGGAAAATATAAAGGGATTTTAGGATCTACTTTATTAAATCTTTTGCATACGCATACGTTAGTACTTGGCTTTTTCTTCTTTTTAATTGCTTTAGGATTAGCGAAAGTATTCGCGTTTCATGAAGTGAAAGGATTTAATAACTGGTTTATTTTACATAATATCGCATTAACTTTAATGTTAGGTTCGCTAGCAGCGAGAGGAATTCTTCAACTAAATGGAGCGGACTTTAAAGGGTTAACTTATATTGTAGGGTTCTCTCATTCTATGATGGCATTTACTTTAGTTTGGTTTATGATTCTGTTGAAGAAATCGTCTAAAATATAGTTTTATAAAAAAGAACTTGTAGGGAATACTGCAAGTTCTTTTTTATATATAAAATTATAGGAATCTCACTATTCTGATTATTTTGTATAAAAATGGTATAATTAATGTGGCGTAAATAATATAAAAGGAGAGTACGTAATGGAAATAACAATTGAACGTTTAGTAAATGAATTAAAGGATGTACTTCCTGAAGAGCAAGTAGTGGTTAATAAGACAGTAAGAGAGTTACATAGTAAAGATGAATCTTACCATACTAGTAGTTTACCTGATGTAGTTGTTTTTCCAAAAACGATGGAAGAGGTTAGAGCAATAATGAAAGTAGCGAGTGAGCATAAAAAACCTGTCATTCCATTTGGAGTAGGTTCTAGTTTAGAAGGTCATATAATTCCTTATGAAAAGGGGATTACAGTTGATTTTTCATTAATGAACAAAATACTTGAAATAAGAGAGAAAGATTTTCTTGTGAAAGTACAACCAGGAGTGACTCGTTCTCAGCTCAATAAAGAATTGAAAAAGTACGGTTTGTTTTTTAGTGTAGATCCAGGTGCAGATGCAACGTTAGGAGGCATGGCTGCTACGAATGCGAGCGGAACGACAGCGGTTAAGTATGGCGTAATGCGTGATCAAGTTCGTGATTTAGAAGTGGTGCTTGCTGATGGGCAAGTGATACATACTGGCAATTTAGCGGCGAAGTCATCATCAGGTTATCATTTAAATGGTATTTTCGTAGGATCAGAGGGTACGCTTGGATGCTTTACAGAGCTAACATTAAAAGTATACGGCATACCAGAACATGTTATGGCTGCGAGAGCATCGTTTCCAACTATAAATGATGCAGTAGAAGCTGTTATTAATATACTACAAGCTGGTATTCCAATTGCGAGAATAGAACTTGTTGATGAATTATCTATGAAACAAGTAAATCATTACAATGAAACAAATTACAGAGAAGAACCAACACTGTTTTTAGAGTTTCACGGAAATGAAGCAGGGCTAACGCAAGATATCGAGTTTACGAAGGAAATTGTTTTTGATCATAAATGTAAAGAAGTTGCTTTTGAAACTGAAACTGCGGCAAGAAATAAATTATGGGATGCAAGACATAACTTAGCTTATTCTTACGTTCATAGTTACCCTGGCAAAAAGCTAATGAGTACAGATGTATGTGTGCCAATTTCAGAGTTAGCTGGCGCGATTCAAAATGCGAAAGAGACGTTAGATAAGGTGGGCCTTGTTGGTGGTATTCTTGGCCATGTAGGAGACGGGAATTTTCACGTGCTCTTAATGATTGATCCAAATGATAAAGATGAAGTGAAAAAAGCGGATGAAATAAATGAAAGTATTGTACTGTATGCTCTTAAGCGTGGCGGAACTTGTACAGGAGAGCATGGCGTTGGAATAGGAAAGCAGAAGTATCAAGAAGAAGAACATGGTGCGGCATTATTGGTAATGGAGAAAATAAAGAAAGCTCTTGATCCGCAAAATATTTTAAATCCGAATAAAATTTTCAAGCTAACAGATAAGGAATGATGAATTTTGGAGAAACGAATTATACACTTTGAAGGATTGGTCGTCTTATTAGCTGCGATTTATATATATGCATTATGTGGATTTAGTTGGTTATTATTTATCGTATTACTTTTTGCACCTGATTTAGCAATGGTGGCGTACGCTATTAACAAACGTGTTGGTGCACAAATTTATAATCTATTTCACACATATATCATATCAATATTACTTGTTTTAATAGGGGTCTATGTAAAGATGGATACAATTTTAATGGTTGGTTTAATATGGACAGCACATATTGGAATGGATCGAATGCTTGGGTATGGATTGAAGTATGAAACTGATTTTAAGGATACGCATATTCAGAGGTTATAGCTTAGGTAAAACGGAATTCATTGAATATGTATTAGAAAAAGCTATGAAGGATCGTTGAATAGAAGAGTTTGTATCAATACGAAAATAGACTAAGGTGGCAGAAATCATATAATGCCACCTATTATTTTTGAAGAAGAGGTTTTACTATATGAACTGACCTTATAAAACAATTACAATCTGCCCCTGCCAAATAATAAATCTCGTAAATATAATGGGAAATAAGAAGATAAGAAAAGAGGGAGCTTATGTACATACCAAAACATTTCACTATAAAAGATGAAGAGACGAAGTACGAAATGATTGAACAAAATAGCTTTGCAACTTTATTTTCTCAACATAACGGGGAACCATATGCAACGCACTTACCGTTGTTATTAAATAGGGAGACTCTAACTTTACATGGCCATTTCGCACGTCCGAATGAACAGTGGAAAGATATTGAGAATCAAGAAGTATTAGCAATATTCCAAGGACCACACAGTTACATATCGCCGTCGTGGTATGAAACAAACAAAGCTGTACCAACGTGGAACTATGTTGCAGTACATGTATATGGAGAGTTAGAAGTTGTTGAGGATGAACAGGAATTATTAAATTCTCTTCAAGATTTAGTACATAAATATGAAGACCCACAGAGTACCTACTCGCTAAATGAAGTAGATTCGAATTATATGGCAGGATTAAGTAAAGGGATAGTTGGGTTCAAAGTAAAGATAAATAAAATAGAAGGAAAGGCGAAGTTAAGTCAAAATCATTCTGTGGAGAGGCGGAATTTAGTTATTGAAAAACTTGAGAAAGTTGGTAGTGAGGGGAGTAGAGAGATTGCGGAGTTGATGAAAGGAACAAAATAAGTTCTGTGAAATGAAGGTAATTTACTAATTTTGTAGAAAATATATTTTTACTTAAAAGAAAATGCCTCCGTAGCTCTAGAAGGGAAGAGCGCCGGAAAACATGTCGCACCGGGTCGCAAGGCGAAGGTTTCAGAAGCACCGAAAAGCAAATAAGCTGAGACAGGCGGAATTCCTGTCGGTGAAATTCCGTAGGGAAGCGTGTTCCCCTCAGCCTATGCTTACGAAAGGAGTGCGGGTTCGAATCCCGTCGGAGGCATATGGAAAGCCCTGTATGAAGAAATATTCGATTACATTAACTAAATAAGTGCATTTAAAAAAGACCTTCTTAATGGAAGGTCTTTCGTTTTTAAAGCGCTTTTACAGCTGTTGTTGAGTTGTAGTCTTTACTTACGTTAACAGATTGAACAAAGTCAGGTCTTTGTGGTGCAGGAAGATCAGCATGACCCGCTTGGTATGTAATTGAACTATGAATACCAGTAGCTAAAATACCGAAAACAGATAGTCCTAAAAAAACAGAGCCAATTTTTTTAATCATTTCAATGCCCCTTTCTCAAATGTTTTTTCTTTTGCCTGTAACGCCTTATGAAAATATTCGCTTGCCTTAATGTGGTTATTTTCACCATAAAATTTAACAGCTAATTTTTCTGAGTATTCTTGAGTGTAGTTATATAATAATTCTTTGTCGAAATACGTAATTCCTTTAAGAATAATTGTTTCTAATTCTTCAGAAGGAACATTATTATTTATTTCGTTTAGAATTTTAAAATGATATATATATTCTTCATTATTTAATTCCATACAAATTTTTAATCCTTTTTGGATTAACCCCTCAGCAATACTTGTTTCATCTAGTTTAGAGTGTTCTCTTGCTTGTAAGAAGAGAGCTTTGAAATGTGTAGGCCTCTTTTCAGTTACTTCTGATAGGTGACGTATTGCGAGTGTGGAGAGGTTTTGACTGGCATATAACCAACCCAAATTATTACGTACACTTAAAATTAATTCTTTTTCATCGGATTTTTGTAAAAGGTGTATTGCTGAATTATATTGCTCTTCTGCTTGTTCATATTGTTTTAAATATACAAATGAGGCACCTAATGTATTTTTACATAATCCAACTTTAACTTCGTAGCCAGCTTGTTTATTGAAAATCTCTTTAGCCTTTGTCGCATATTCAATAGATTCAATTGGTTGGTAAAAGTGATAATGGAAAATAGCCATTCGATAATAAAATTCAGCCTGCTCTAGATTATCAGTGTTATTTACTAATAATAATTTAGCCTGTTCATAATGCTCGCTAGCTAAGTTATAGTCTGTGGTTAAAGTTGCATAAATGCCTTTAAAGAAATGATAGTAGTAAGACAGTGGGTGATTAGATGAGATTACGTAAGAATCTATTTTATCAAAACTATCTTTTGAAATGCTTAAACTATCTGCTAAAACTTTAAATCGAAAGTCTAGTAATGAATGATATAATGCTAAGTTTTCATCTTCTTCAAAGTTTAGTTCCTTTTCCTCAATTTCATGCTTTAAATTCGTTGCCTGTGAAACATCTTGCTTTAGCATAGCTAAATACCAATCATTAAATAATTTCGTAATTTGTTCATTACCTTGTAGTTGAACGTTCATGAAATCCCCTCACTTTTTGAATATTCTTATAAAATATAGTATCAAAAATAACAATATTTAGAAATGATGTTTTATATTTCTCAACATTTATTTAGTAGATTTACTATTAAACAAATTGGAATAAAGATAGTTTTGATATTTAGTTTAAGGAAGGAGGGAGTGGAATTTAGTAAGGATAGCTAAAGGGTGCTTCAGTCCGCTTTTTTGAAAGGGAAATGTATAAAAAGGTGCGTTCACACAATTTGTATGAACACACCTTTTAAAAAAGTATTACACAATCACGTCCCGCAAAAAGTACGATAAGGACGATTAGACGGCACAGGAGGCGTGCAGTAATCCGCTTGTTCTTGAGAATATTCATAAGGATTTGCTAAAGCTTGAAGAAGTTTCTCCATTACGCTATAGTCTCCATCTTTAACAGCTGCTTCTAGTGCTTCTTCTACTCTGTGGTTCCTGGGGATGATTACTGGGTTGTTATTTTTCATCAACTTGTAGGCATCATCTTGTGATTCTTTTTGTCTTTCTAACCGAGATTGCCATAGCTCGTACCATTCTTTAAATTCAGGACTTTCAAATAAAGGTGCATTTTCTAATGTATTGTCAGTTAATGCACGGAATGTATTTGTATAATCTGCTTTATATTTTTCCATCGCTTTTAAAAGTTTCTCAATAAGTGATTGATCATGTTCTTCATTGCTAAATAGTCCTAATTTCTTCTTCATTCCGAGGAACCAATTGTTTTCGTACTGCACGCTGAACTTTGAAATTTCATCTTGTGCAATCTTTAGTGCTTCTTCTTCATCTTCGTGTAGAATCGGCATTAAAGATTCAGCTAATCGTGCAAGGTCCCATGCAGCCATATATGGTTGATTTCCGTATGCATAACGGCCTTGTGTGTCAATAGAGCTAAATACTGTTTCTTGATTATAACTATCCATAAAGGCACACGGACCGTAATCAATCGTTTCACCGCTAATCGTTATATTGTCAGTGTTCATTACGCCGTGAATGAAGCCAACGAGTTGCCATTTTG
Organism: Bacillus sp. RC242; assembly: GCF_044908245.1. Classification (NCBI taxonomy): domain Bacteria; kingdom Bacillati; phylum Bacillota; class Bacilli; order Caryophanales; family Bacillaceae; genus Bacillus; species Bacillus sp. RC242. The sequence continues at coordinate 430,907 of NZ_JBIYCZ010000002.1, read as the reverse complement.
CGATAAGGCTTGCTTGTCTCTTAATGACTTCTTGTAGTAGTGCGACATATGGATTTTCAGTAGATTCAACTTCTGGATAATGTCTTTTTATCGTATAATCAGCTAAAGCTTTGAAATCTTCGATTGAGCCTCGAGCTGCGGCGTATTGGAATGTTCCAACGCGTATATGACTGCTTGCAACTCTAGTTAAAATAGCTCCAGGTAACTTCGTTTCGCGATAGATTGGTTCGCCAGTTGAGACTACTGCTAAACTGCGAGTAGTTGGAATATCAAGCGCGTACATCGCTTCACTAATAATATACTCACGTAGCATCGGACCGAGTGCAGCGCGGCCATCACCACGGCGCGAATATGGAGTTGGACCGGAACCTTTCAATTGAATATCAAACCGTTCGCCTGAAGGAGTAATTTGTTCCCCAATTAAAAGGGCACGACCATCTCCTAACATGTTGAAATGACCAAATTGGTGCCCAGCATACGCCTGAGCTAGTGGATGAGCTCCTTCTGGGATTGCGTTACCAGCTAAAATGGCAACTTCGGTTTCTTTTTTTAATTCCTCAGGAGTAAAGCCAAGAGATATTGCTAAAGAATTATTTAGTTTAATTAACTCCGGTGAGTGTACAGGAGTTGGGGGGATTTCGGTGAAAAATGATTTGGGCAGGTCAGTATAACTACTCTCTAAATTCCAACCAGTTTCGTTTTTATTAGTCATCGTATCTCCTCCTTTTTGTGTATTTTAGAAATTTGAATTGTAATTGTTTTTTAATTATTCTCTTGTACTTATATGTATTCTGTGTGAGGTTAATTAAAAATATTATACGTTTATTTTGAAAGATCCCCTTGAAATCTATTGTAAGGACTTCATTACATTGTGTCCATTTAACTGTCATAAAAACAAAAAGAGCCTTCGTTATATTGAACTATACCCTATAAAATGGACAGTTTAATAAAAAAGCCCTGAAAAATCAAGCACTTAAAAGGTGGTTCCGATATTCGATCGGAGCCATCTTTTTTTATGTCCACTGATAACGATTATAATTATACTCCTCCATATAATCCTTTATGTTGAGCTCAAGGGATTCAAAGGTTTGACAATCTTTATAATCTAATTCATCTTTCATATGACCAAAAAAGGGTTCCATTGGTGCATTGTCTAAACAATTGCCCCTACGGGATATAGATTGTCTGATTCCATTTCTCTTACACGTTTTTGCAATTCAGGGTGTGTATAATGAATACCTTGGTCTGAATGTAGAAGCGCTTCAGGATGAATGACTCCTCCTAATCTCTCTTTCAAGTTATCTAATGTTTGATAGACGATATCCATTCATAATCTGTTTCATCATTGCGTTCTTTTTCCAGCTGTTTATCTGTCTGATGAAGCCACGCTCCCCAGCGAGTGTGCAAAGGTAACGCACCATACGTGGGAATTGGAATCGACGTATGGTTTATTCAATCATTGTGTATGTTTCTCGTGGTGTTAACGCTTCTTCTGTAACGCCTGCCTTTCGAGTTCGTCTAACTTTTTCGGAATGTCAATTCCGCTTCTAAAAACGCAATACGTGCTTCCGCTTTCTTTAATTTTTCATCAGAAGAGAGGGGTTTTTCCGAAGGGCGTCCCGTACTTCCTTTCCCACGGTGTTCTGTATAAAAGCCTTCCTCACCAAATCGTTCAAAGGTTCTTCGCCAACGTTTCAAGCATTGTTTTGGTTTCTTCTCACCAATCACAGCTAAGTCAAACCCATTCTCTAAAAAGATTTGGCTAGGACCTTTTCCTTGTTGATTTTCTTTTACCCTCATTTTCTGAAAAAATTTTGTGGCGATTTATCCATAACAGAAACCATGACCTGTTACCTTACGTAAGAAAGTCTATACTCCGCTTCTGCTTACAAGAGAAATACAAAAATATTACAAAGTAAAGAAAAAGTTGTAAATTTGTGGATAATATTGTTATTATATGTAACGTGTTTTAGTTTTTTTGTGTTAGAATTATACACGTAATTCCTGATATTTGAATATAATCTTATGAATTCTCATGCGTATTAGAAGGCGGGGTGAGAATGATGGATGCAAAAACCAAGTGTTTTATACAGAACCTAAACGAGAAATTGCAATTTTGTACATACGAGTTTATTAAACTAGAAGGCTGTGGAAAAAAGGAGCAGGTTGAGAAAGAGCTGCAAACGATCTTATCAGATATCGAGATCATGATTCATTTAACAGAACTTTTTATGTTAATAGACAGTTCGTATGCGCCAGAATTAAAGCAAATACATGAGAAGTTGCTGCAAAAACAAGAGTATATTCAATTCGAATGCACCAACGATTTTGTCTGTGTTTAGAAGTAGAAATATATTAAGATTTCTAAAAATAAAAAAAATTTAGAAAAACTTATTTGCATTTCTCAATTTTTGGAATAAACTTCTAATTGTAGAATGGGAAATACAAAATATGGAAAGGTTGTGCGTTATGACAAACGTAACAGGAACAAAATTTACTTATGAACAAGTGCAGGAAGTAATCACGAATGTAATCAAGGAAGAAGCTTCAGTAGATAAAGTATCATTAGATGCAACTTTACAAGATTTAGATGTGGATTCATTATTGTTTGCAGAAATTATGATTGTACTACAAGACGAATTTGATCAAGAGCTGGAAGTAGAAGACCACTTAAACCCTAAAGAATCAAAGCCCACTGTTAACGAATTAGTTAAAGCAGTTTATACATGTTTACAAGTTTAGAAGTTTAAACTTATTATAATTTATTTGAACTAATAATCAGATTTTAAAATAAAAGTCAATGTGCAAGAAAATTATGATTCGTAGAAGGAGTTAATAAGATGACGACTACAGTTGATACGCGTACACGATTTGATGTAGAGAAATTCGAAGAATGGAAGAAAGAAGGCGTTTATCCGTTCTTCCCAACAGTTGAATCCACAACTGACAACTACATTACGACAAAAGAAAACGGTAAAATGTTAATGTTTGGTTCATGCGATTATCTTGGTTTGTCACAAAATGATTACTTAAAACAAAAATCCATCGAAGCCATTCAGAATTTCGGTACAAATACATATGGCGCACAAATCTTTTGTGGTCATACAACGATCCATAATGAATTAGAAAACAAACTTGCGAAATTATATAATAAGCCAGCTGGTATTATCTTCCCTTCAGGAATGACTGCAAATATCGGTGTGTTAACGGTAATGGCTGGTCCAGATGATGTTATTATCAATGACAGATTAAATCATATCTCTATCTTTATGGGTAGCCAGTTATCAGGTGCACAAATCCGATCTTTCCCTCATAATAACGTAAAGAAACTTGAATCAATCTTAAAACAAAGCATGGATAAAGGAAAAAGAATCATCGTAGTCGATGGCCTCTTCAGCGCAGATGGAGATTATGCTCCGTTAGATAAAATCTGTGCGCTTGCAAAAGAATATAACGCAATTGTCATGGTTGACGAAGCACATTCATTTGGTGTTGTAGGGCTCAATGGTTTAGGTGTAGCGGAACATTTTGGTGTTTTAGACCAAGTAGATATTGTCGTGGGAACAATGAGTAAAGCTGTAGGTAGTGTTGGTGGATTTATTGTTACAAATAAAGAAATCGAAAGTGCCATTAGATATTATGCACCATCATATACGAGTTCAAGAGGTTCAACACCAGCAGTTGCTGCCGCATCTCTTGCATCCTTAACATATATGGAAGAACACGGCGTACAATTAAGAGAAGACCTATGGAGAAATTCTTCTTACCTAATCGAAAAACTACAAGAGAATGGTTTTAATTTACTAGATACGGTTAGTCAAATTGTTCCTGTTTTAGTCGGCGACGACAAAAAAACAGCGAGTGTCACATCATGGTTAATGGAAAGAGGACTATTTACAGCAGCATTCATTTCACCAGGTGTACCAGTAAATAAAGGGCGCTTACGCATTGGTGTTACAAGTAGCCACTCCCTTGAAGAATGCCAAAAAGTTGTGGACCTATTAATAGAAGCAAAAGAAATTTTCAAATTTTAATTCCTATATTTACTAACTATTGTTAGAAAAGATGATATACTTACAATAGTTGGGATACCATCAGCAACATTACCTCATTAACCCCACGCTGATGGTATCATTATAAATATATTTATTAAAAAGGATGCGAATCATGGAAAATTACGAATGCAAAAACAGAGAAAACATTCTTGAACAATTCAATTTGACGACTCCCATTTTCCAAGCATTGGGCGATGTAAATCGGCAACAAATTATCATGATTTTACTTAAAACCGATGGTTTAAATGTAACTCAAATAACAGAACAAATGTCAATTTCTAGACCTGCAGTATCCCATCATTTAAAAATATTAAAGCAAGCAGAATTGGTTAGACCAAAGAAACACGGAAAAGAAGTATATTATTCTTTGACAACCAGTAATTTCGTTATTTATATGAAAGAATTAGTATCTGCGATTGAAGCAGGGTATTAATTTTTTTGCATAACATGTTTATAAGTTTGAACCTGTAAACGTGAAACTTACACATTTAACTAAATAGGAGGTACAAAGATGCAAAATCAAAACCAATCAAACAAGATTTATTTCTTACTTCTACTAGTTCCTTTGTTTTGGGGCGGTTCCTTCTCGACAGCTGAACATGTTGTAACTGAAATCCCGTCATTAGTCGCAGCTACTCTTCGTTTCGGTATCGCAGGTGTCATCCTGATGGTGTATTTAACAATTAAATCAGAATGGGATATGGCTTCTATCAAGAAAGGATGGAAAGGACTATTACTCGTTGCGTTAACTGGTATTTTCGGCTATAACGCTTTATTCTTTTTAGGTGTACACTATACGTCCGCTATCAATGGTTCATTAATTATTGCAACCATGCCAATCTTCGTTACACTAGGTTCGATTCTTTTTTTAAATGAAAAATGGAACAGTAAAGTCGGAATCAGTTTAGTACTATCTTTAGTCGGTGTTATTATCGTGATTACAAAAGGATCTCTTGATATGTTACTTTCCTTAGCATTTAATGTTGAGGATTTATTGTTTTTAGCAGCTCTAGCATGCGGCGTTATATATGGTTTAGTAGGGAAAGCTGTCATGAAAGACGTTTCACCATTATTTGCTACGACAATAATGACTGTTATGGGTTCTGTTTTCCTAGCAATCTCTTCCTTATATGAAGGGGGTTGGGACAAAGTACCTAGTATGTCTGCACAAAGCTGGTTAGAAATGTTTTATATGGTTGTATGTGGTACGCTCGTTGGATATATTATTTTCAATAAAGGTGTAGAGCAAATCGGGGCGAGCAAAGCGAGCATGTATCTGAACCTTACACCAATCGTTACGACTTTAATTTCTGTCGTATTCTATGGTTCTGTCATGAGTTGGAAAGAAGTAATCGGTATGTTATTTGTATTAATCGGTGTATATATCGCGACTGCAAAATCGGCAAATCAAAGCAAGAAAGTCGCTTTAAATGATTAAAGGAATAGGCATCGATATTACAGAAATTGAAAGATGGAAGAATAAAAAAACACTTCAAAAGCTATTTACAAAGCAAGAAGTACTGTGGGCAAAAGAAAATTATATCAATTATTCTATTATGTGGTGTATCAAAGAAGCGACAGTAAAGGCAATCGGTACTGGCTTTCAAAAGAACACCATGTGGAAAGATATAGAGATAGTAAACATTGATGGGAAATACGAAATACATTTTAGCGCAGCAGCAAGACAAACCTGTCACATTACGGCAGAAGATCAATTTCATATTGATGTGACAAGAAACAGTACGAGTGTGATATCACAAGTAATTTGGACTGATACTCATTTTGCGTAATTAATCTACTATTATAATAGAAGGAAATGAACAAAAAAACCTATGCATGGGCATAGGTTTTTTCTTATCAATCTAATTAACTTAAAGTCAATGCATCATTCATTCTCCGTACCTCATTTCTATCGTTGGTTCCAGTATAACGAGGTTTTTTGATAAAAATACACAAAAAACCCGAATCATGGGGCTTTTTTTAAGTGCCCATGATTCGGGATACAGTTCATATAACGAGGGCTCTTTTTGTTTTTTCCTTTTATTCATACACAGTCTTCATAGTTGTAGATGTATAAAAGGAAAAAAGTAATTTGGGGCGTAATCTATCTATATGATAATTCAAAATGAAATATAAGTCTATATTTTTGTTGGTTTTTTGATTATATTTATGTCACTGAGCTCAGAAGAATATATGTGGAGGGAAAATGTATGGAATCGAAACATGTACCAGTTTTAATTGTTGGAGGGGGATTATCAGGATTATCGTCTGCATTATTTCTTGCGAAACATAACATTGATTATGTACTTATTGAAAGGCATCCGTCTACTGCGATTCATCCGAAAGCGGGTGGAATTACATTTCGCACAATGGAATTATTCCGAGAACTGGGTCTAGAAAAAGGAATTAGATTAGCTGGTAAAGCATTAGAGAATTGTCACGGGAGAATTGCAGTTCAAACAATAGCTGAGGTAAATAATGAAGAGTTGGAACAAATAAGGGCGGCGCAGTATGAAAATAACGAAAATTTATTTCGTAAAGTGGAAGAGATTAGCCCATCAAAACAAACTGCTTGTTATCAAATTACTTTAGAGGAGATGATATTACAAGAAGCACAGAGATTAGGCGGGAAGCTATCTTTTTATCATGAACTAGTTTCTTATGAGCAAAATGGAAACGGAGTAATAGCAACGATTCGAAATCGTAAAACGAAAGAAGAGAGCATGATTCATTGTGATTATGTAATTGCAGCAGATGGAGCGAAAAGTAAAATACGTGAACAGTTAGGTATTTTAACCGAGGGCCGTGGTACAATCGGTGGTTATTATATGAACATATATTTTGAAGCGGATTTGAGTGAATTTATTAAAGGAGACGCATTCGGTTTTACTATGATACTTCATCCAGAAGTAATTGGTGCGCTTATTCCAGTCGATAACGAAAGTAAATGGATTTATCATGTAGCTTATGATCCAGTAAAAGGGGAGCGACCAGAGGATTTCTCTATAGAACGCTGTAAACAAATTATTCAAACTGCAATTGGAAGTACGGATATTAAGCCAGAAATAGTAAGTGTTTTGCCGTGGGAAGCGAGTGAAAGTACAGCGGTAAAATTTCAGGACAATCGCATCTTTTTAGTTGGTGACTCGGCGCATATTATGCCGCCAACAGGAGGATTCGGTTCAAATACAGGAATACAAGATGCACATAATTTAGCTTGGAAATTAGCGGCTGTTATAAAAGGGAAAGCAAATCCAAAATTGTTAGAAACGTATCATGACGAGAGATATCCTGTTGCAAAATTAACGACGGACCATGCGAGTAGTATATTATTTCGTGCTGCGAATAGAGAGGAAGGTAATTTGAGTAATATGGATAGTTTAGCTGTCACTGCTGGTTATCAGTATTGCTCAGAAGCAATTATAGACGAATGTAACACACCGCATAGAATGAATATAGTTGATTTGAACGGACGCCCGGGAACGCGTGCGCCACATTTTTGGGGAACTTATGAAGGAAAAGAAGTTTCTATACTTGATCTATTTGGTAGCAACTTTGTGTTACTTACTGGAGCAGAGCCTAGTACTTGGACTGAAGCTGCAAATGTTGTTTCATCTGGATTAGGAGTAAAGATAAAAGTGTATCAGGTAGGTTTAACTGGTGATTTTATCGATCAAGATAACTTTTTTAGAAAACTATACGGGATAGAAAATGGAGGAGCGGTAGTAATAAGACCAGATGGATTTATTGGATGGCGTACGGAAAATGAGGTAGTAAAGCCGGGTATATTACTTGAAGAGATAATGAATCGTTTATTATGTAATTAAATATAAAAACACCGCTTGTATTTCAAAAGCGGTGTTTTTATTACTTACAACTTACAAAAATAAAATATTGTAAGTCGTAAGCGGATGTGCTAATCTTATAACCTACTTGAAAGATGAATTTTTTTGATTACAACTTACAAATAATAAAAAATGTAAGTTGTTGAAATAACAGAAGATAATTTTATTATATAAACAAAATGGATGGTGAAAGAAATGACTGAAAAGGCATTGACGAAAAATGTTGTTTTGGATGCAGCGGAAAAGGAATTGATTAAATATGGATGGAGTAGGACGACACTCGTTAGTATTGCGAAATCACTTGATGTTAGTCATGCAGCTTTATACTCTTATTTTCGTAGTAAGGCAGCACTTCGAGACGCTATTTTGGAAAGATGGTTATTAAAGTATTCGGATCAACTTGAGAAAATTAGTGGGAAAGACGGAGAAACAGCAGTGATTTTACAAGAGTGGTTCTTATGTTTGTTCCAACTTAAACAGAAAGAGTTACTGGAAAATGAAGAGCTATTTACATTGAATAGTTCGTTAGTTCAGCAAAAAAATGCTGTTATCCAAAAACACGAAGAAAGATTAGTTAGACAACTGGAGAAGGTTATAAATCAAGGGATAGAGCGTAACGAGATTGAAAAACAAGACAGTTTATTTTTAGCGCATACGATTTTTGGACTCCTTTCACCGTTCTGCCACCCTGCTTTTTCTGAGCGATGGAAAGAAGAGAAGATAAACGAAGAATTTCAAAAGTCATGGGAAATTGTTGCGCGTGGTATTTTTCAAAAGTAAAGAACTTCGTATCATATAAGGCTTTCAATCAGGAAACGTAATGAGAAGGGGAGATTATATGAGTCATTATAAAGAAGAACAACAACGTGTAAATGTAGTCATTGAAAAAGTAGACGAGGAACTGAATGAGCTGGACAGCCGAGTTGGTTCGGTGAAGTCTGAAATTGTAAATATAAGAAAAAACTTTTGGGAAGATGTAAAAGTAAATATAGATAATATTAAAGAGGCGGTTGAAACGGCGGCTAGTATTAGGCAAGAGGCCGAGATTCTTTCGGAAAGGGAGCATACCCATCGACATGCGAAAAATGAATATAATCTTTTAATGAAAATAAAAGATACACCGTACTTTGGAAGAATTGATTTTAAAGAAGAACAAGAGGTGGATACTGAGGAGATCTATATTGGTATCGGCTCTTTTTATGATAAAGAGACAGATGAATTTTTAGTATATGATTGGCGCGCACCTATTTCTAGTCTTTATTACGATTATTCTTTAGGAAGTGCAAAGTATATAGCGCCAATGGGGACAATATCAGGTGACTTACTTTTGAAACGTCAATATATTATCCGAAATGGTAACATTCAAAGTATGTTCGATACAGGTGTAACGATAGGGGATGAACTCCTTCAAGAAGCGTTAGGAAGAAATGCAAGTGAACAAATGAAAAGTATTGTAGCGACAATTCAAAAGGAACAGAACAAAATTATTCGAAACGATAAAAGTGATGTACTAATTGTGCAAGGGACGGCTGGAAGTGGGAAAACTTCAGCAGCTCTGCAACGGGTTGCGTATTTATTATATCGTTACCGCGGGACAGTAAACGCGGATCAAATTTTGCTATTTTCTCCGAATGAGTTGTTCAATAGCTATATTGCTAACGTCTTACCAGAGCTTGGTGAGGAGAATATGCAACAAACAACTATCCAAGCATACATGGAACATATGATTGGAAAAAGTTTTACTGTAGAAGATCCTTTTTCGCAGTTAGAATACATGTTAACGAAAGAACAGGAAAACGTGTATGAAACGAGGCTAAAAGGAATTCAATATAAATCATCAATTGAATTTATGGGGCTGATTGAAAAGTATGCGAGAAACCTTGGTGAAAAAGGGATGCAATTTCATGATGTAACATTTAAAGGGGAAATAATCATACATGCAAATGCAATATATGATTATTTTTATTCCCTAAACACAGCCATTTCAATACCGAATCGAATGCAACTTGTAACGGAATGGATTAGTAAAAAATTAAATAGCTTTGAAAAGAAAGAAGCGAAAAAAGAATGGGTAGAGCGGGAAATTCAATATTTAAATAAAGAAGATTATAATCGTTTGTATGAAAAGTTAGAGAAGGATAATCAATTTGATTATTACGAGAAAGAGCATGAAGTGTTAACGAAATATGTAGTGAGAAAGCATTTCCGTTCGGTGCGAAGAAAGGTGAAATCTTTAGCTTTTGTAAATCATTCTGCAATATTTCAGCAGTTCTTTGAAACGATCCAGAAAGATGTTTTCGCACCGGATGGTTGGGAAGAAATATGTAAGCAAACAGTAAAGTGTTTAGAGGAAAAGCGATTAGCATATGAAGATGTAGCTCCTTATTTATTTTTAAAAGAATTAATAGAAGGTTTTAAAACGAACCATCTTGTGAAATTTGTATTTGTTGATGAAGTACAAGATTATACACCATTTCAATTAGCGTTTATGAAACGACTGTTTCCGAAGGCAAAGTGGACGTTGCTCGGTGATGTAAATCAAAACATTTTCGCTCATGCTAGTAATAGAGGAACAAATATAATTTCAACGTTGTTTGCAAATAGCAAAGTAGAAACCATTCAGTTAAATCGTAGTTATCGCTCAGCAAAACCTATTATTGAACTTACAAAACATATCATTCCGAACGGGAAAGAAATTGAAGCTTTTAATCGGGATGGTAAGAAGCCGTTATGTATAAAAGTGAATGATGAACAAGAGCGTGTGGAAAGTATCATTGATAAAGCAAGAGATTTGCAAGAGAAAGGTCATAAATCAATTGCGATCATTTGTAAAACCAATGAAGAATGTATGAAGGCTATGGAGTTAATAGGGGATAAATTAGACTACCATTTTGTGCAGAAAGAAAATACGACTTATGAGAAGGGCGTTGTTATTATTCCTGCTTATTTAGCAAAAGGGATAGAGTTCGACGCTGTTATTATATTTGATGCTTCAAGTGATATTTACAGTAAAGAATCTGAACGGAATTTATTTTATGTAGCATGTACACGAGCGATGCATGAATTATATGTATATTATGCTGGAGAGATTACGGCAATTCTTTCGAAAGTACCGAAAGAATTATTTCAAAACGAAACGAGTAAAGGGAGAGATGCTTAATGGCTAATCAATTAAATGCTTTTCAAAACTGTAGTAAGGAAGTTTCAATGTTATTGTCAATTCCGAAGTATGTAAAATTAGTGCATGAGCATGAAGAACTACGTGACGGTGTAAATGTTGAAATTCAGCGTTATCAAGCAGAAGAACCACTGAATTATGGTGGCTCTCATATAACAACTATTACTTCTCAAAAGAGTAAGCATCTTTTAAGTTACACGAATATGATGCCAGTATACGCTAATAAACTACCTCATAAGGATGAGGCAGAGAAAATAGCGATGGATGTAATGGAAAAGGTTGATCGACAATATGCAAAGGGCCTAACTTTACTTCGTATAGAAAAACAAACTAGACATTATGTTGACGGGGGACAAACTGTGGAGTTTCCTGTTCTATGGATAAAGATGATGCATAATAACGGAAGTTTTAACTGGGTGATAATTGGTGGTGACGGACAAATCATTGAATTTGAGCGAGAAGTACGCTGGGATTATATGATGAGTCGTCGCCAAACAGAAATGTGGTATTACGATGATTGGGTATTGGCACGCACCGGGGAAGGACCACAATTATTGCCGCCAGCTGCGTTGGCTTAATATGTTAAACAATATGTGTACAATGGTAGGCGTCTATGTGAGGGAATGAAAAAGGAAAAGTAATTTTAGTGTTATTTATGCATCATTAGAATATTCGGGAAGCCTTTATATTGGCTTCCCGATATTTTTTATGTTGAAAAAATATTATGCAAGATGTTGGTAATATACTACGTATTTTTCTAATCCTTCAATCTCTTTCTCAGGAGGTTCAATTCCACCTTTTCGGCCGTAGCAAACATTTCTCAAGTATTCGCCGAAAATCATAGAGCGACTTTTCTCGTTTTCCATCCAATTATATCTATTAATTATAAAATCACCATCAAAACTTGTATCAAATGTATATGGAATACAAGTTATATGTTTTGGTAAATGTTTTTTTAATACTCTATATTGCCGGCCTGCTCCTAAGCTTTTACATACAAATAGTAAACTATTAATTGTTGTAAAATCAAAGATCTTCTTAGCTTCAATTACATTTGCGATAGAATGGAGAGAGTTTTTCTCGAAAACGATAGCATCTTCCGGTACACCGTGTTCAATTAACTTGTTAACAATTACTTCTGATTCTGATAAATCTCCATAATGCCAGTTTGGATGTTTCATTCCATGTAAACTAGTACCACCTGTGACGATAATTTGTGCACCTAAACCTTGTTGATAAGCATGTAAAGGAGCTTGCCAATTACCAGGATGGGAACCACCGAAAACGAAAATTGCATCACACTGTTGTGGTGTTGATTTTTTTAGGAAAGCGATTTCGGTTATTTCTTCAATTTGTTTTTTCGTAAAATGTGGGAATTCAGGATATTTAGGGATTACCATATGAAAACCTCCTATATAGTGAAATGTTAAATTCATTATATAGCGATTTTGTTTAGTAGAAAAAGGGAAGCTTTTCATTTGGCAGTTCCCCTTTTATGATAACTCTCCGATAAACAAAAGTTCTCCTTCATCATAAAATCCATCTTCATCATGGATTATCTCTTGGAAATGCAATGTTTGGATGCTGTTAGAAATTGATATTTTCCATTCATGCCCGAAGTCGGAAGCATTGGAGAGGGGAATCCATTTTTGAAATTCGTTATCTCTATTGAAAAAATTTTGAAAGTAGTCATCGTTTTTAAATATGATGATTTGTGAGTTCCATAAGCTTGCTATTTTGATCATAACAACGACTCGATATGTATTTGTATCGTTCGGTTTCATTTTCATTAATTGATTCGCTTGATTTAACAGGGTTTGAATGCACAATCGCTTTACTTTCCTAGGTGTTGTACTAGAATCGATAAAAGCTTGAGAGTCTGGTAAAGGCATATGCCAGTATTCATCGTTATAGAAAGTAGAAGGGAAAGTATTAGTATATTCTTGAATTCGTTTTATCATAGTTTTAGTTCTTCGTTTCATCCCACGTATTTTCTTTTCACGCATTGTTGATCATCTCCATAAATTTTTGCAAGGCAGCTGAGTGGAAAATATCTTTTCGAGTAATAAAGGTAGTAGGAACCTTTTTAAAGTGATTTGGTAATGTATTTAAAGATACACCATGTTCGTAATCTGGAATAATGGATTTCATCATAATAGCCGCGCCCATACCTGATTTTACACATGCAAGTATTGCTTCAATTGTTCCGAACTCTAGTATTCTTTTAGGTGAAATCCCTTCTTCTTGAAGCCAGTTTTCTAATAGTTTTCTGTAATAACATCCTTGACTAAAAGCGAGTAAATTCAGTTCTCCTATTGTTTTAAAGGAAGATAGAGGAGTCTTGCTAATGAGAACGAGTTCTTCTTCTCGAAATGAAAGTGTATGAAGTTCAGTATGCTGAATATTTCCAGCGATAAGAGCCCCGTCTAGTTTTCGCTCTAAAACGAGCTGAGTTAATTGGTCTGTCGTATTTGTTTCTAGAATCAATTCAACTTCTGGATACTTTTCATAATAGGTCGTTAATATAGGCGGGAGACGAACGGCTGTTGTCGATTCTGTACACCCGATTTTTAACGTGCCTTTTGGCTCGGTTCCGTTACTTTGGACAGCTTGAATGGATTGATCGATTAAGTGGATGATTTGTTTTGCATATGTTAATAAAATTTCTCCGTTAGAAGTTAAAGTAACGCCTTTTCCATTTCGATAAAATAAAGGCACACCTAACTCAATTTCTAGTTGTTTTATACGCATCGTTACACCTGATTGTACATAGTTTAAGTTTTTAGCAGCATGAGATATATTTCCTACTTTCGCAACTTCGTAAAAAACCGTTAAATCTTTAATGTCCATTTATTATCACCCCGAAAAAGGTATCAATTTTTTTGATGGATTCTATTAATAACACTTATTTTACATGATATCAGAACCTTCATACAATGAAAGGTATATGGGGGAGATAACGTTGATAAGTGAAGAAAAAATTGAAAAGTACAGTAGTTCTAATAAATGGATCATGTTAACTTTGGCAACGGTAGCACAGGCAAGTGCAACACTTATAACATATGGAGTAGGGGTACTTGCGTTATTTTGGAAAGAGAAATATGCACTTTCGAATATGCAGGTTGGGTTGTTAATAAGTGCTGTAAATATTGGTCCGTTGTTTTGTATGCTTTTTGCCGGAAGGTTACTTGATCGATATAATGAAAGAATATTAATTGAAGCGAGTGCCGTATTACTTGGCGGGGCGCTTTTACTTGCTCATATGGCAAGGGGATTTATTGGGTTATTATTTGTCCTTTTTTTAATAGGGACTTTTTATAGCGTATCCCAGCCAGGGGGAAGTAAAGTAATCTTGAAATGGTTTCCGAAAGAGATTCGCGGATTAGCTATGGGAATACGGCAAGCTGGTATACCTATTGGCGGGGCGTTAGCAGGAGTAATAATCCCTTTGCTTACAATTAAATTTAGTTTAGCTTATACGATAAATGTTATTGCAACTATATGTATAGTAGGCGGGTTATTGTTTTTCATATTTTATAAGGAATCGTACGTACGAGAACATACGAGCCAAGAAAATGTAAGTATTTCTTTTTGGATGCAGTTAAAAAAGGTAATATGTAAAAAAGAGCTGTATCCAATTTTTATTACAGGTATTTGCATGATTTCTTTACAAATGATATTAGTCGGACATTTTATAAAATTTTTAGTCATTGAAAAATCGATAACACCTATTGTAGCAGGGAAAGTATTTTCAGTTATGCTATTTGCAGGAATGATTGGGCGAATTATATTAGCTACAATAAGTGATACATATTACAAAGGTGATCGTCGTACACCTTTATTAATAACTGTATGTATTTCTTGTTGCTTAATTTTAGTTGTTGTAATGAGTATAAACACAATGACACTTGAGGTATTGTTTGTGATGAGCGGACTGCTAGGGTTCTTTGCGATTGGTTGGTTTAGTCTTTTTATGGTTGAAGTTGCTGAGTCTGCAAGTGAGGAATCGGTAGGGATGACAGTGGGTTTTGCGCTTACGTTAAATCAAATAGCTATTATTTTTATGCCTGCTTTGTTTGGTTATATAGTAGATGGAAAAGGCTACACATATGCATGGATGGGGATAGCTGCATTATTAAGCGTTTCAGCGGTGAATTTATGTAACAGTAAAAGAATATTAAAAATGTAAATCTTTTATGAAGAAAATCTAAAGAAATGTCGTGAGAGTGACATTTCTTTTTTTATATGCTGTATAATCAATTTAGAAATGAGATTGGTTTTCATTAACGCTCATTTCCTCTTTTGAAATTACCTGTAATTTTAGCCATAATAAGCTGTTTTTCTTTTTCGTTACTTGCCCGATTTATTTTGTTTAAAAAATTTTCAGCATCATTTCTTTTTAAAATTATAATCTTTTTTCTTTAATATTCAATTAAAACTATATTGTTTTTTGTTACTCGATAATGAAACATCATATCATCTAAACGATTGAGCTTATCGGTCTTTTTCAAATTAACGCCTCCATTCTTGTTAATGTGTAACGAATGTTACATAAAAAATTAAAATTAAAGTTGGATGTATCCGATTGTAAGGTGGAAATTTTGTAAAAAAGAACTACAATAGAGAGTAGTTAAAATTTGAACGTTAGAAAAAGGAATCTAGTTTACTATGAGGAATAATAGAGTAGATAGATTATAAGATATTTAAAAATTAAAAGATATAGAATAGAATGGAAAAGTATAAAGTGAAACTAGATAAAAGAGGGTTCCCATATGTTTAAGAAATGGTTAATCGCTTTCTTTGTTTTTGCTATTTTTTGTGGGAGTGTCGCTGCACTCATACATGCAAATAAAGAAAAGAAATACAGTTTGAAGGCATTTTCAAATTTTGAGGATAAAGTTGGAAATGTTCAATCGAAAGTTGATGCGAATCAGCAAAAACGTTATGATATTGCAGCAACGAAACTCGATCAATATTTAAAAGATAAAGGATTTAACGGAACGGTTCTCGTAACGGATAAAAATAATGTGGTTTTACGAAAAGGCTACGGGTATGCGAATATAAAAGATAAAGTTTTAACAACGCCAAGAACAAAATATCGCATCGGTTCCATAACGAAAACAGTAGTTGCAATATCTATATTACAGCTAAGAGAAAAAGGGAAATTGAATATTGAAGACAATGTAAATAAGTATATTCCATCGTTTCCAGCAGATAAAAACATTACGTTACGAAATTTGTTAACACATACGTCCGGGTTACCAGATCAGGGACAAGGTAGTGTTGATGCGGCATCACGTTTAAAGTTAGTAACGTGGATTGGAGCGCAAAAGTTGCAATTTCCTGCAGGGACAGGATGGAAATATACAGATTATAATTATATGGTACTTGCGTATATTGTAGAAAAGATATCGAATAAACCGCTTGCTGAATATGTGAAAGAAAACATTTTTACTCCTGTTGAAATGAATGAATCTGGTATGGGTGCAACTCTCCCTGAAGATATTTTCTTAGCAGAAGGTTACACGAAAAAAGATAATGAGTTAATAGCTACACCCCGCTTAAAAATGAACTGGCTGTATGGTTGTGGTGAAATGTATACGACCGTTGAAGATATGAAAAGATTAGATGAGGCTATTATGGATGGAAAGCTGATTTCTAAACAAAGCTTATCAGATATGTTTACAGTATCACCTGCGAGAAAATATGGATTTAGCTTCTATATTTACCCAGATTATTATCATAACCACGGTGTATTAGCTGGCTGGAACACTTTTAATAATTTTAACTGGGATAAAAGAACGTTTGTAATATTATTCTCTAACGTACAAAATGGTATGAATGATACATTTAATCAAGAGTTTAGGAAATTAGCGAATGATTTAATAGAAGGAAAATAATTATTTAAAAATCGGTATTGATATGTAATTATCAATACCGATTTTTTTATTTAATAATGTTTTATTTAGTGAACAAGCAGGTATGAGAGTGGATTAGTACTAGAATAAATTTATGAAGGAAGTCAAATGATATTAATGTTAAATATAGGGAATATACTTTGTGAATGTCATCTATTTGTATTGAAATTATGTGATTATCATGCGGAAGAATAATTGGTAATTTTTACATTGATGAAAAAGCTTGAGCTTCACACTATGTTAAGCCTTACAGTATTGTAGACATGAACAGGAGGTTGAAAAATGAAAAAAATAGTAAAGTTTTGTTTAATAGCTACATTATCTACAACGATTATTAGTGGATGTTCTTTTGAAGGGAATAATGAAAATGCCAAAGGGAAAGAGAAAGAGGATAAAAAAGTAGAGGTACAGAAAAACGCTGGAAAATATACGATGCCGGATGAAAAAGATAAACATGAAGGTACATGGCTACAATGGCCTCATGAATACACATATGGTCAAGAGTATAAACAAGAAGTTGAACCTATTTGGATTAAGATGGCAAGTGCTTTAACTGAGGGTGAAAAAGTCCACATTGTTGCATATGATGAGGAAGAGAAAGAGCGAATCAATAAGCTTTTAATAGATAAAGGGCTGAATATGGATAAAGTTGATTTCTTTATCGCTCCTACTGATGATGTGTGGGCAAGAGATAGTGGACCGATTTTTGTTTATGACAATAATAAAAATCTGAAAATATTAGATCCAGCATTTAATGGTTGGGGAAAGAAAACTCCATATAAAAATGATGCCCGTATACGTGAGGATGTTAGTAAACAATTAGGGATTGAAAGAATTGATTGGGGGAAATTTGTCCTTGAAGGTGGCGCAATTGAATTAGACAGCAATGGGACTGCTTTATTAACTCGAAGCGCAGTAACGAATAAAAATAGAAATCCTGATTTATCAGAAGCGGAAATTGAAAAATATATAAGTGACCTTGGGGTGACAAACTTTATTTGGTTAGATGGAGTGCCTAATTTAGATATTACTGATTTTCATATTGATGGATTTGCTAAATTCCATGATAAATCTACAATCGTAACGATGGCAGAAGATGACTTGGCTGAATGGGGCTTGTCAAACAAAGATATGGATAAATTGTTAGATGCAAAAAATGCTTCAGGACAGAAATATAAGTACGAATACTTACCGCTTAGTAAAGATAAAGTTACTTTAGAAGGTGGAAAAACTCTAGATTATAAGGGGTCGTATATCAATTATTATGTTGGGAATACAGTTATATTGGTGCCTAACTATAATGATCCAAATGACAAAATCGCAAACGATACGATTCAGAAATTATACCCGGATCGTAAAGTAGTGGGAATTGATGTGAGAGAGCTTTATAAAAATGGCGGAATGATCCATTGTGTGACACAGCAACAACCGATTCAATTGAAGTAATCGATTATAGTTTCGTTATGTTGCTTTATAGACAAAATAGGTGAAATGCTAACTTTACTTATTTTGTCTTGTTTTAACATCTGTAACAAGATAAGAATGTATAATTTTAATGTAACGATAATTAGATAAAAGTATATTGTCATTATTGTTTTATATGGAAAAGGAGAAAAATGTTTGTGTTAAAGAATTTAAAAAGAGTATTTTCGTTTTTCCCTATCGTTCTACAGTACATTATAAATGTAGCTTTGATCTGTTTGGGAATTGTTTTAAGTGTGTTTCTTATGAAAGAAGTCATTCAATTTATACAAGAACTTAAATTAAATAGTGAGGAATCTAGTTATCATTTAATTGATAGCATTGTCGTATTCTTTTTATATTTTGAATTCATCGTAATGATTATAAAGTACTTTCAAATGAATTTTCATTTTCCATTACGTTATTTTATATATATAGGTATAACTGCTATTGTTCGTCTAATTATTATAGACCATGATAGTCCAATGGATTCATTGATATATGCTTGCGCGATTCTTGTATTAATTAGTGCTTTATTCATTGCAAATTCTAAAATAATGCGTCGTGATTTAGAAGAGTGAACGTTTGTTGTTTAAATCAAAAAAGATGTTTTATCTTTTGGTAAAAAGGAGTAACAGTATTGAAAGAAATAATCTTAACCAGTTTTATAATAATAGGGTTTATGATTCTGCTATTTAATTGTATACTTTCATAATTTAAAAGAATAAAAGGTTAATAAGGAAAGAGGTTTTTGTAAGTATGGTTCATTACAATAATCAAAATAGTTTACATCAAATATTTACATTAAAAGGAACGGTTGTAAGAGATATTTTCCCGCAAATTTTATTATATATATGTATTTCAACGATAGTAACTGTGATTAATTATTATTATGTAGAAATAAAAATTAATCAAACTCCTTGGGTAATTGTTGGAGGAGCTTTAGGTCTACTGTTAGTTTTTCGTACTAATACTGCCTATGATAGGTATTGGGAAGGTAGAAAGTTATTTGGAACGGTTGGTGCTTGTACTAGAAATTTGGCAGTTAGTTTTTTATGTTATTGGGAGTCTGAAGGGAAAAAGACGGATCAGGAAAAATTAAAATTTTTACATTTGTTAATTGCTTTTCCAAAGATAGCGAAAGGACATTTGAGAGACGAAAAAGATTTATCCGAAATAAAAGCATTGTTTGATATTTGTTCTGAGAAGGAAAAAGAAATGTTGGCTGAGTCTATTCATTTACCGATTAGTATAGTTTTTATGTTAAAAACTATACTATCAAAAGGTTTGAAAACGGGTCAAATTCACCCAAATGCAATAATTAATATGGAAGCTGATTTGAATACTCTGCTTACGGCTGTGGGTGGATGTGATCGGATCAAAACAACGCCTATTCCTTTTGCATATTTTGCTCATATTAAAATTTTACTGCTCATATTTTGCGGGACTTTATCGATTGGTCTTGTTGATAGTCTTGGATGGTTTACAGTACTTGCAACTACGTTTATAAGTTTTGCATTTATAGGGATTGAAGCAATAGGAGTTGAAATTGAGGATCCATTTGGTCAAGATCCAAACGATCTTCCGCTAGAAGGGATTTGCATTGGGGTAGAAACGCATTTAGTGAATTTATATAATCAAAACGCTCTATTAGAAGTAATGGATTTGAATCTTGATAAAAAAGTCATCTAATCCTTCATTGTGTACGACGATTAAAATTTAAAAATCTTGTCAAGAGTCAGTTTACGGCTTAACGACGTCTTTATATTTTTTATATAAATATATAATATTTCTCCGTGCTATAATCCATTCATGAAATGTGCACGTTTCAAAAATTGTAATGAAAAGAGAAATGAATTGGGGAATAGTTAGCTTATTGAAAACAGTTATTCAATCATTATTAAAAAGCGAGGTAAGTAATATGGAACAAAAACATAGTGGCATTATTTTTACTGCAATACCAGATGAATCGAATGAATATTATCGACCATTTTATGAAGACATTATTTATTTTAATGAATATTTAAATGCAAATAAAGCATTTACCGATCAACTTATATCTTTATCTGTTGAAGAGCAAGACTTTCATACAAACTTTTTTGAGTATGATGATATTTGGCTAAGAGATGTTGCACCAGTTGTAACAAATCATCTAGTCAAATTCAAATATCAACCGAATTATTTACCGAAAGATCAAGGGCGATATTTAGATCAACAATTTAATAAATGGTTGAAAAAAAACGACTTTGAATATGTGACATCTCCATTGATATTAGACGGTGGAAATCTTATTTGGAATAAAAAAGATACCGTTATATTAACGGAACGCATATTTGATGATAATTATGATTGGACGGAAGAAGAAATTATAGAGCAACTGGAATGGGATTTAGATGTGAGTCGGGTTATTATTATTCCTGCTGAAGAGGGAGATGTACTTGCACACGCAGACGGGATGGTTAAATTTATTGATGAACATACAATGTTTATTAGTGATTTTTTAGGGGATCATGAATTTAGATATAAGGTTCAAGAGATTATTCAAGAGCAAATGCCAGAGGCTGAATTTATAGTTGTTCCTTCGTCATATACAGAGAAGGGTCAATACGATGAAGAGATAGCGTCAGCAAAAGGTTTATATATAAATATGTTAGAAACATGTGATACGCTTTACGTTCCTAAGTTTGGATTAGCTAAAGATGAGGAAGTTTTAAGATATATTCAACAGCATACTGAGAAACAAGTTATTCAAAGTCATGTAGGAGAAATATCGACAATGGGAGGCGCGATGAATTGTTTAACGTGGTATTGTCCTAGTCATTTGTTACCTTCAAAAATGAAAAGGCTGAACGATCAGAATGAAGGTTCTGCAATCAGAAAAATATTTGATTGGTTTTAATAAATAAGCTTATATATAAGAGAATGTATTCAAGGGGTATTTATATGTATACAATTACTGAGTTTTCGCGGATTTGTAAAATGAGTACACGGATGCTAAGGCATTATGATAAAGAGGAAATATTGAAACCAGCATATGTGAATCCGGTAAATGGATATAGATATTATGAGCAAGGGCAGCTTGAAATAGCGCTGAAAATTAAAAAGCTAAGGGAGTATAAGTTTCCTTTACCGAAAATCAAAATAATTCTTCAATCATCAGATCAAGATTCATTTATTAAACATATGCAATCACAAATTATAGAGTTGTCTCATGAGGTGAAACAAAATTTACAGGTTATTTCAGAAATGAATGAAATGGTAAATATGAATTATGCTTTAAATACTGCTTGTCATAGAAATTACGATATATTTATTGGAATGAGAAATGAAATAACAGTAATTGCTCAAAGACTGCAAATAAATATAGATGATATGGATGATTATTTTTATGACTTATATGAAAAAGTACAAAAGCATAACTTACAAATGGTCGGTTCGCCCTCTACGGTCTTTTATGATGAAGAGTATATTCCAAATGAAAGTGATGTTGAATTAAGGATTCCGGTCATGCATGGGAACAATAAAGATGTAGTACAAGAATATGAAATAAAAAAATTAAATCCACATCAAATCGTTACTACTATGCATTATGGAAGTTATGACTATATAGGCTACGCTTATATTGCGTTAGAAAAATGGATTGAAAGAAATGGTTATGTAATAGATGGTTCACCATATGAGGTCTACATAAAGGGACCTGAATGTGATTGTTTAGTAGAGGAGTATGTGACACAAATTTGTTTTTTAGTTATGAAAATAGACTGTGAATAAGGATTGACATTAACATTATGTCAATCCTTATTCTATTTATGTAAGTAATTCATCATAATAAAAAGGAGAAAGAATATGAAAAGAACAATCATGATTATTTGTCTGATTCTAAGTATGACATGGTTTTCAGCGTGTACTCCTGGAGTAGGAGAAGGTGAGAATGGTAGCTTCGTTCTACCAAATCAGTTGCCAAAAAATGTAGTGTTTAAAAATGGTACAATCTATACTTCAAATGACAAGCAAGACATTGTAGAGGCTGTAGCCGTTAAAGAAGGGAAAATTACATTTGTTGGTTCAAACAAAGATGTAGAAGGATTTATAAATGAAGATACGAAAGTGGTGGATTTACAAGGACGTTTTATTCTTCCTGGTTTTGTGGACAATCACAATCATATATTTGAGGCGAAATCACCAGCAGCAGGGAATTGTAGTGTTTCACCGGATGCTGCGCTGCAAGAACAACGCTCGTATTTAAAGGCTTGTAAAAAAGATGTGAAAGATGGCGAATGGATAAGCGGAACAGGATTTAGTTTGGAAGAGCTGTTAAAAGATATGGACGAAAAATCAGAACAACAAACGCCATTACAAGTTCTTGATGAGTTATTTCCTAATAACCCTGTATTAATTATGGAAAGAACTTCTCATTCTGTATGGGTTAACTCAAAAGCATTGGAAGTAGCGGGAATAAATAAAGAGACGAAAGATCCGCAAGGCGGAAGAATCATCCGGGATCCAGAAACAGGAGAACCTTTCGGGCTTCTGTATGATACAGCAGGGGATATCGTGATGGAAAAAGCATGGAATTCCTAGCCCAATCTCTTTGAAAAAAATTATGAAGGTTTGTTAGACGGTTTAGATGAGGTTGCGAAGAATGGTATTACTACAGTCGGCGATGGACGTCTTTATTGGAAACG
This sequence comes from Bacillus sp. RC242, assembly GCF_044908245.1. Classification (NCBI taxonomy): domain Bacteria; kingdom Bacillati; phylum Bacillota; class Bacilli; order Caryophanales; family Bacillaceae; genus Bacillus; species Bacillus sp. RC242. The sequence continues at coordinate 407,765 of NZ_JBIYCZ010000002.1, read as the reverse complement.
AGGCTGGTTAGATGTTTGGAATAAAGTTAATGATGAGAAAAAGTTAACGTCGCGAGTAGTACTTCGTCCGTGGGTATATCCGAACTTAAATGAAGCAGAGCAAATGGAGTATTTCAAAAAAATTAAGCGTGATGATGTATCATCTAGAATGCTTATTAATCAAGTGAAGATGTATAGTGATGGAATTAGCATTAACAGCACAGCTAAAATACTAGAAAAATATAAATTTGAGTGGTTTAAAGGAACACCGTACGGTTTGAACTATATTCCAGAAGAAAAAATGAAGTGGTGGTTGAGTGAACTCAATAAAATTGGTTACGGTGCACTCATCCACACAATTGGAGATGGCGGAGTAAGAGAAAGTTTAAATGCAATTGAAGCAGCGAAAAAAGAAGGGGCGAATCAACCTTATACGCTTACACATGTGGAAATGGTAGAAGATAGTGATATAAATCGTTTTGCTAAGTTAGGTATTAGCGCTGATTTCCAAGTAGGTCATGATTTTGCAGAAGATCCTAAACAAAGCTGGGCAAGTGCGTATTTTACAAATCAACAGATGAAACGAATTATGCCGTTAGGACGCATTTGGAAAACAGGAGCAAATGTATCGCTTAGTAGTGATTGGGACGTAAACGAACTGAATCCACTTGTGACAATTTCGAATGCGTTAAGTATTGAAGAGAAAGGCTTATCTGATATATATGCAGCTATTGATGCTTATACAATTAAGCCCGCCAAAGCATTAGGCCTTGATAATATTACTGGTTCAATTGAAGTAGGTAAATCAGCCGATATGGTATTGCTAAATGAAGATATTACTAAAATGAGTGTCGATAAGATTCCGAATGCGAAAGTTTTAGTGACGGTTTTACAAGGAGAAGTAGTGTATCACAAGGGAAAATAAAGAATCAGTTTATGAAGTAGTTAATATATTTCTGTTGACCTTAACACGATGTCAAAGTTTAGACTGAACTTACATTCGAAGAAGGGGTGAACACGTATGAGAAATATAGAAAATAGTTTGTTTTATATGCCTGCTGAGTGGGAAAATCATGAGGGGACATGGCTCCAATGGCCTCATGATAAAGCTCATAGAGGTGAAGGTTACAGATCTAAGCTAGATGATATTTGGGTAACGATGGCAAAGGAGCTTCATTACGGTGAGAATGTGCATATTGTTGTATTTGATGAGGAAGAAAAAGTACATGTACAATCGAAGTTAATTGAAGCGAATGTAGATATGGATAAAATTGATTTTTTAATTGAAGAAACGGATGATGTTTGGATAAGAGATAATGGACCGATCTTTGTAAAAGATAAGGAAGGCAATCTCTGTTTAACACACTGGGTATTTAATGGTTGGGGGGATAAATATCCGTATGAAAATGATGCTGTTATTTCGGAAAAAATAAGTGAAATGTATAGCATTCCAAAAGTTAAATATAGTGTCTGTATAGAAGGTGGAGGAATAGAGATAAATGGAAATGGCACCTTAATGGCGGCAAAAACTTCTATTATAAATGAAAATCGAAATCCTACACTAAATCAGGAAGAGATTGAAATAGAGTTAACGAAGTATTTGGGAGTAACGAATTTTATATGGATAACTGGTATTCGCGGAGAGGATAATTATGATGAAGATACAGATTACCATATTGATGGGGCAGCACGTTTTGTAAATGAAAATACGATTCTTTATGAATATGATCCTTTTGGGGAAGGAGAGTCGTACCTTTTGGAGGCGCAGGAAAAGCATTATCAAGAATTGCGACAAGCGAGAAATATAGATGGAAATCCATTTCAGCTCATACCAGTACCTGTAACAAGAAAAGTGGTAAAAGAGGCAGACTGTAAAGGTTCGTATTTGAATTTTTATATTGGAAATGAAGTTGTATTGGTTCCTATATACGGTGATGAACATGATAAGTTAGGACTTCAAATCATTGAAGGGCAGTTTCCAGGAAGAAGAATTGTCGGTGTTTATGTAAATGAACTGTATGCGTATGGTGGTATGATTCATTGTGTGACGCAGCAACAAGTGAATAAATGAAATGTATATTTTATATGAAAAAGCATGCAGATTCTATAATCTGCATGCTTTTTTCTATAATGCTGAAAACTCTTCAACAAGTTGGGTGAATCGATTTAATGCACTTTCAATCGGTTCTGGTGTAGTTAAATCAACGCCAGCTTTTTTCAGTAGGTTTAATGGATAGTCAGAACTTCCGCCTTTAAGGAATTCAATATAGTTTTTCTGAGCATTTGGATCACCGCTTAATAATTTATCGGCGATTTGAATGGCAGAAGCGAATCCAGTTGCGTATTTGTATACGTAAAATGGACGGTAGAAATGAGGGATTCTAGACCAGCCATATTTTACTTCTTCGTCAAATACGAGAGAGTCGCCATTATATTCTCTAAATAAGTTTTCGTAAATTTCACTAAAGACTTTGGCATTTAATGGTTTACCTTGTTCGGCCATTTTATGTGTGATTTTTTCAAATTCTGCAAACATGATTTGTGTAAAGAAAGTACCTTTAAAGCTATCGATAAAGTAGTTAATTAAATGATTACGTACGTTCGTTTCTTTTGCTTCTTTTAATAAATAATGAATTAATAACACTTCATTTACTGTAGAAACGACTTCTGCAACAAAGATAGTATAGTGTGCAGAAATTCTTGGTTGGTATCCGTGTGAGTAATGCGTATGCATACCGTGCCCGCATTCATGAGTAAGGGTGAAAAGGCTATTTAAATCATCATGATGATTTAAAAGAATGAAAGGATGAACACCGTATACACCAAAGTTATAAGCGCCAGAACGTTTTCCTGGTGTTTCTCTCACATCTATATAGCGTTTATCTTTAAAGTTTTTTAATGTTTCGATATATTCTTTACCTAAAGGAGCTAGTGACGCGATCATTATATCAAACGCTTCGTCGTATGGAATGTCTTGTTTTACACCTTTTACTAAATCAACACTCAAGTCGTATTGTCGTAGTTCATCTACATTTAATTTTTCTTTTCTAAGTTCATTATACGTATGTAATGATTGAATGTTTTTTTTCGTTGTCTCAATTAAATTTTCATATACTTCTTTCGGAACCATGTCGCCAAATAATGATTTTTCTAAAGCTGATGGATATTTTCGTAGCTTTGAGACAGTAACATTGTTTTTAATAGCTGCGGACAAAGTAGAAGCGATAGAATTCTTTAATTGAACGTATGGTTTGTAATAAGCTTTATAGGCTTCTTCACGTTTCTCACGATTCTCATCTTCTATTAGCTTTGAATACATTCCACGTGTTAAGTTTACTTTTTCTCCATCATCAGTAGTCACTTCACCAAAAATTATATCTGCATTATTTAACATGCCAAATGTATGCTGCGGGGAGGAGAGTGCTTCACCCATTTGTGATAAAATCTCTTCTTGGTCTTTATTCAAAACGTGTTTTTTATAACGGTATAGCTCAAATAAGTCTTCTTTATAATAGTGTAAGCCTTCGGTTTCTTCTATGTAAGAATATAATGTGTTTTCATCTACGCTAAGTAAGAATGGAGAAAAGAAAGATTTAGCCGCACTTACTTTCACGTGTAATTGTGATACTTTGTCGACAAGGGATTGAGCGTCAGTATCGCGTGTATCAAGATCAGATTGTAATCGTGCATAAGCGAACATTAAAGATATTATGCTAGATATTTCTTCACTCTTTGTTAAATAAGCTAATAAACTATTGCCGTCATGAATATTTCCATTAAACTTGTGTAATTCATTCGTTAATACTTCAATTTTATGAAAATCGCTTTCCCAATCTTCAATTGTATGATAAATATCCGTTAAATCCCATTTTTCTTTATCAGCTACTTGTAGTCGATCTTTAAGTTCAGTCATAATCATTTCCTTTCTAAATATGTAGTTATATTCCTATATAACTATGAAATACAACAAATTGCAAAAAATCCCTGCTGGAAAATGAAAAGCCTTGCCGGAAATGGCGAGGCTTTAAAAGTTATAATGTAATGCCGAACGTTGAATGAAGGAGGTTTGTATATTGCTCTTTTGTAATTGTTTCTTTTGTTTTATTTCTATTTTTCGTTACTGTAAGGCTATCTTTTGTTAATGATGCGTGCCCGTCATGAGTAAGTTTTACAACAAGAGGTACTTTGTTAAATGGTGAACCTTCATGTTCAACAATAATTTTTTGTGCTGCATTTGCTTTCGTTTCATCCACTTCTTCCAAGTAAAATGCATAACCTACTGTCCAATCATCAGTAGAAGATTGATCTAGAAACTCATTGCTTTTACGCATTTCTAAAATATAATTACCTTTTTCAGTCGTTTCTTTACGAATACGATAGTCGCCTGTTACAGAATGAACGATCTCACCTGAGAAAGGAACAGGGGAAAGGGGTAAATATGATCCGAAACCTACTTCAATTAAGTAAAGTTCATTATGATGTTGTAAAACAGTTGCGATATGCCCTGAATCTACAGCCCATATAGAATTTGCAGCGTTATAAACTGTTCCTGAAACGAGATGGACATCGAATTTAGAGTCTTTAAGGAAGTAATACATAGCCGGATTCAATTCATAACAAAGGCCGCCACGGTTGTTTATTAAAATTTTTTCTTTTAGATTTTCTTTTGATATTTCTTTAAAGTTGTTTTCGAGAATATTTAAGTTTTCAAAAGGGACAGTTTGTGCCATTGCGTACATAATGTTAGGTAAATCTTCAAATGAAACTTTGTGTTTTTCTTCTATATTTAATCTTGCAAAAAATTGTTTTTGAAAGTCGGTCATAGAAATCCCTCCGTTATGCTTTTATAGATAAATTGTAAACAATTTTGAATCCGATGTGAATTTTAAACTATATGGGGTACTTGTGGAATAGTTGAATTCATATTTTGAAAAATAATGTGAGAGATTAAAAGATTGTTACTTTACTAACTGTAGAACGAATATTATAATAATTTTAATAAATTATGCAAACGTTTTCTTGAAAGGGATGGTGTAAATATGTTGAAAAGGATTACGGTAGTCTGTTTATTGTTTATTTTGCTTTTTCCTAATATATATGAGGGAAATAAGGCAGAAGCAGCAACAGTGAACAATGGAACATTAATGCAGTATTTTGAGTGGTACGCTCCGAATGATGGGAATCATTGGAATCGTTTGCGTTCCGATGCTGAAAGTTTAGCTCATAAAGGAATCACATCTGTATGGATACCACCTGCATATAAAGGGACTTCGCAAAATGATGTAGGGTATGGGGCCTATGATTTATATGATTTAGGGGAGTTCAATCAAAAAGGAACGGTGCGGACGAAATATGGGACAAAAGCACAGTTGAAATCTGCAATTGACGCTTTACATAAGCAAAACATCGACGTATACGGTGATGTAGTTATGAATCATAAAGGTGGGGCTGATTATACTGAAACCGTAACAGCTGTTGAGGTAGACCGTAACAATCGAAATATTGAAGTATCAGGTGATTATCAAATTAGTGCATGGACGGGGTTTAATTTTCCAGGGCGCGGAGATGCTTATTCTAATTTCAAATGGAAATGGTATCATTTTGACGGAACGGATTGGGATGAAGGAAGGAAATTAAATCGAATTTATAAATTTAGGGGTGTAGATAAAGCGTGGGATTGGGAAGTGTCTAGCGAAAATGGAAATTATGATTATTTGATGTATGCAGATCTTGATTTTGATCATCCTGATGTTGCGAATGAGATGAAAAATTGGGGAACATGGTATGCGAATGAATTAAATTTAGATGGCTTTCGTTTGGACGCTGTTAAACATATTGATCATGAATATTTACGCGATTGGGTAAATCATGCCAGACAGCAAACGGGGAAAGAAATGTTTACAGTAGCTGAATATTGGCAAAATGATGTTCAGGCTTTAAACAATTATTTAGCGAAAGTCAATTATAATCAATCTGTGTTTGATGCACCGCTTCATTACAATTTTCATTATGCTTCAACAGGAAATGGGAATTATGATATGAGAAATATTTTAAATGGAACAGTAATGAAAAATCACCCTGCACTCGCAGTTACTCTCGTTGAGAATCATGATTCTCAGCCTGGGCAGTCATTGGAATCTGTAGTAAGTCCGTGGTTTAAGCCGCTGGCATATGCATTTATTTTAACTCGTGCAGAGGGCTATCCTTCAGTTTTCTATGGTGATTACTATGGGACAAGCGGAAATAGTAGTTATGAAATTCCAGCGTTAAAAGATAAAATTGATCCAATTTTGACGGCACGAAAAAACTTTGCATATGGTACGCAGCGTGATTATTTAGACCATCCAGATGTGATTGGCTGGACAAGAGAAGGCGATGGTGTACATGCTAATTCTGGTTTAGCGACATTACTCTCGGACGGACCAGGAGGATCAAAGTGGATGGATGTTGGAAAGAATAACGCTGGGGAAGTATGGTACGATATTACGGGTAATCAAACAAATACTGTAACAATTAATAAGGACGGATGGGGGCAATTCCATGTAAGTGGAGGCTCAGTTTCCATATATGTTCAGCGGTAAATTGGTGATGAAAAGAAGAGGTAGACTGAAATATAAGTTTCCTCTTCTTTTTTACATTCTGCATAGTTATTAAAGTATGACACCTTTACTTCTTATAAAACATATAGTATGATGATTTCAATAAATTAGATTTCAATGAACATAAAATATAAATTAATGAGAGGTGCTTTTTGTGAGTGCGGTAGGTACTAAATAGGAAAAATTTAATGAAATAAATCGGATAAGACCAGGGGATTTTTATGTATATCATACCCCTAATTTTGTCATGCATTTATTTCGAAACCTATGAAGATACCTACAATACTTTATAAAGCGTGTAATAAGGGGAGTGCCATCTGTTTTTATGGCTTATTTTCTCATATGTTATTACACATGCCTTGTAAATGTAAAAGCTGCGGTATCCCCGCAGCTTTTTTGTATATATTTATGATGTATAAAAATGGTAATTGAATAATGTAGAACTCATTGGAATCTAATGAGTAGGTATCTTCATTTATGATATAAATCAATCATAGTGAGGAGAAACAAAATGAATACGATGACTTTTGAAAAGTTACAATATAACGAATTAATGGAAATAGTGAAATCATATTGTATAAGTGGATTAGGTAAGGAATTATTAAATAAATTAGAGCCGAGTACGAGTATAAAAGTAGTGAGAAATCGCTTAAATGAAACGACAGAAGCACGAGCTATAGTAGATGCAGAAGGGCATGTTCCTTTCTTCGGAATTTCCAATATCGCTAGTACAATTCAAAAATTAGAAAAAGGGATGATTTTAGATCCAGCAGAGTTAGTGAGCGTTTCAGACTTTTTACGTGGGTGCCGAAAGATTAAAAAGTTTATGCTAGATAAAGAATTCTTTGCGCCAGTATTATCTTCGTATGCAAATTCAATGTCTGAATTTAAAAGTATCGAAGAAGAAATTAACTTTTCGATTAAAGGAAATGGCATTGATGCAGCTGCTAGTAAAGAGTTAAAACGAATTCGAAATAACATTGATTCTGTAGATGGAAAAATAAAAGAACGTTTAACAAAATTTTTAAATAGTAGTGCAAATAAGAAGTATATTCAGGAATTCTTTATTAGTAAAAAGGATGATCGCTATACGATTCCAATCAAATCTACCTATAAAAATCAAGTTGCGGGAAGTATTGTTGAAGCTTCCGCTAAAGGTTCTACTGTATTTATAGAACCACATACGGTTACAAAGTTAAATGCGGAGCTCGCAAGTTTGAAAGCAGAAGAAGCGATGGAAGAGTATCAAATTTTAGCGACTTTATCAGGAATGGTATTAGAAAATATTTATCATATAAAAATTAATATGGAATTGATTAGTCAATATGATATGGTATTTGCGAAAGCGAAGTTTAGTAAATCAATCGATGGAATAGAGCCGAAATTAAATGATCATGGCTACATTCATTTAGTGAATTGTAAGCATCCGCTTTTAAGTGGGAAAATAGTACCATTAAACTTTGAAATCGGTCAAAACTACCGAAGTTTAATTATTACAGGACCGAATGCGGGCGGGAAAACGATTGTGTTAAAAACAATCGGATTGTTAACATTAGCGACAATGTCAGGCCTGCACATCGCTGGAGATAAAGAAACGGAAATTGCTATTTTTGACAACGTATTTGTAGATATTGGTGATAATCAAAGTATTGAAAATGCACTAAGTACATTCTCATCGCATATGAAAAATCTATCCGAGATTATGAGGATGTCAAATAATAATACATTACTACTATTTGACGAAATAGGAAGTGGTACAGAACCGAATGAAGGTGCGGCGCTTGCGATATCTATTTTAGAAGAATTTTACCTCGCGGGATGTATTACAATTGCGAGTACGCATTACGGTGAAATTAAACGCTTTTCAGAAATGCATGGTGATTTTATGAACGCAGCAATGCAATTCAATAGTGAGACGCTAGAGCCACTTTATAAATTAGTGATCGGTAAATCAGGTGAAAGTAATGCACTTTGGATTGCGAATAAAATGAATGTGAGAGAACATGTACTGCAAAGAGCGAAAGAGTATATGGGAAATAAAGAATACGCTATAGAAAAAGTGAATGAAAGTAAAATAAGAAAACCGAAAATGGTGCAAGAAAAAAGAGAAAATGACTATGAATATAAAATCGGCGACCGTGTGAAATTGTTAGATCATAACGATTTCGGGATTGTATATAAGGAAAAAGATAATTTCTATAATGTTGTTGTATATTATAACGGTGAATTCGTTGAAGTGAATGTAAAACGTATTACTTTAGAGGTAGCGGCGAAAGAATTATACCCAGAAGGATATGATTTAAATACACTATTTGTCGATTATAAAGAAAGAAAAATGCAGCATGATATTGAGCGCGGATCGAAAAAAGCGCTTCGTAAAATTGAAAAAGAAATAAGAAAGAATAGAGGATAATATAGAATGGTAACGATTAGACAAGAACAACAAAATGATTGTAGTAAAACTGAAGAAGTTGTAAAACAAGCATTTTCAAATGAAGAATTTAGTGATAAAAAGGAACATGAACTTGTAAAACGTATTAGAGAATGTGACGCGTTTATTCCTGAATTATCAATCGTTGCAGTAGATGAGGAAATAGTCGGGCATATTATGTTATCAAAAATTAAGATAGAACAAGACGGAACTTCTGTAGAATCATTAGCACTTGCACCAGTATCCGTTGCTAGGGGCCATCAGAAAAAAGGAATTGGCGGAAAACTTATCGTAGCTGCTTTAGAAAAAGCGAAAGAACTAGGATATGAATCTGTTGTGGTATTAGGACATCCAGAGTACTATCCGAAATTTGGATTTAAAAAAGCAAGTGATTGGAATATAAAAGCACCATTTGAAGTGCCAGATGAAGTGTTTATGGTGATGGAGTTAAGAGAGAATGCTCTTCAAGGTGTAGAAGGAGTTGTACAATATTCGAGTGCTTTTGCTGAGTAGGAGAATCGATTAAGAAATGTAATCATAAAAGATGCTATCTTTTTGTAGGAATATACAGAAAGATAGCTTTTTTTATTAAGCAGATCTACTTACGTATATTTTGCTCAATGAATAATTGAGATGGTAAAATTGATATAGAAATGTAAAGGGAGAGAATATGATGAAGAATCGAGAAACAGATAGCAATGAGAATGTAGTTACGTTATATGTTACAAGACATGGTAAAACAATATTAAATACGAATCATCGCGCGCAAGGTTGGGCAGACTCTCCGTTAGTAGAAAAAGGTGTGGAAGTTACCTCTAATTTGGGAACGGGATTAAAAGATATTCATTTTGCGAATGCGTATAGTAGTGATAGCGGTCGAGCGATTGAAACTGCTAATTTAGTATTAAAATATAGTGAGCAATCAAAATTGAAACTTGAGAAAAGAAAAGATTTACGAGAATTAAATTTTGGTATTTTTGAAGGTGAAAAACTTGAAAATATGTGGGATGTGGTTGGGAAAGCTGCGGGCGTTGCATCTCCAGAAGAACTCATGAAGTTTTCTATTCAAGAAGTGATTAATCTTATTAGAGCAGCAGACCCTACGAAACAGGCGGAAGATTGGGAATTATTTTCTACTCGGATAAAAACAGAGATTGATAAAATTAGTGAAGAAGCTGCTAAAAATGGAGGTGGCAACGTTTTAGTTGTCGTTCATGGGCTTTTGATTACTGCCTTAATAGAAATGTTAGACAGTGCCAAAACAAAACTTGGAGTGGAAAATGCAAGTGTGACGAAGATTGTATATCAAGATGGGAAGTACACAGTCGAATCAGTTGGGGATATGAGTTATGTTGAAAAAGGAAAAGAAAGTGTGGAAATATAATTAAATCTCAAATAGAAATAAGAAAAAGAAGCTAGAAAGATCTTAACGAGATCTCTTTAGGGTGAGTTTTACTCAACATAACAAATAAGATCGTATGCCTTTTCGCATAAGCGGAAGGGTCTTTTTTTATTGATTTAAATCATATTTCGTTGATTTTGTACCAAAAACAGTACCACTTTCAACATAAAGTCAGAGTGCACAATGATTTATGTTACAGTTGATTAGAATAGGTGTATAAAATCTTGTTTGAGCAGTAATGTAAAGAGACTCGCAACTGTTTCAGATAGATTTTCAAAATGGGGGGGAATAATGGATTTTCAAGATTTGATGGAATTTAAAGGATATATATATTTAAACAAATTGATTGAACCTGAAGGGAATTCACTGAGGGTACTTATTGATAGGTGCAAAGTTAACAAAACTAAGGGACTCATGAAAATTACAGGTGAGGTGGAAATAGAAGCATCATCCATTGATGTTGATAACAATCTGCCAATTGTGCAATTGGATTTTGAAACGTATGTTGCTTACTCCATTACTAATGAATCGTTTACTGTAATGGATGATTACGAAATTTCAGAAGGTAGAATTTTTAGGATTTACTCAAAATCAAGATATTTGGATTTCATTAAAACAGGAACAATTGCTGAATTTATATTTCCTGAAGAGCAGTTCGTTCACTATCAAATTCCTTGTTTGAACCATATAATCGACATTATTTCATATGATGAGCCGAAAATTACTGGAATAAAAAGAAACTAATAAAATTCCATAATAAAAGAGCATCGGAATCGATGCTCTTTTATATGCTTATCTTTTCTTTTTTTAAGTGGAACGATTACGGGATTAATAAAATCTTCCCAGTACTTTTACGGCTCTCTAATAATTCATGCGCAAGAGCACCATCTTGTAAAGCGAATGTAGTTGGACTCGCGATATTTAATTCTCCTGCAGTGATCCAATCAAATAATTGAGTAGAGCGCTGCTTGCGTTCTTCATACGTAGTAAGAACGTTCCAAAGGTCTCCGCCAGTTAAAGTTTTTGAAGTATCCATAAGCATACGTGGATCTACAGGTGCGGGATTACCGCCAGCCATTCCATAGAATACAACGGTACCACCAACTTTAGTAGCTTTAAAACTTTCTTCTAAAGTAGAACCTACTGATTCATACACAACATTTACTCCGGTACCATTAGTTATTTCAAGTACTTTCGTATGCCATGCTTCAGTATATAAAAATACGTGATTAGCACCAGCTAACGTAGCTACTTGTGCTTTTTCTTTTGATGATGTAAGACCGATTACTGTTCCGCCCAGTAGTTTAATCATTTGAACGAGAAGTTGACCAACGCCACCAGCTGCGGCATGTACTAAAGCTATATCACCTTGTTTTATTTGATAGCTATCTTTCGTTAAATAATGTGCTGTTAGACCTTGCAATAAGACAGAAGCGGCTGTTTCAAAAGAAATAGAATCTGGAAGTGTAATTGCTTTTTCAGATGGAACGGCAACTAATTCTGCATTTGAGAATGGAACGTCAGCAAATGCAATGTGGTCTCCGGGATTGATAGTAGTAACGTTAGCTCCTACTTTTTCAACAATACCAGCGCCTTCATAACCTAATATATAAGGCGGGTTACCAGCGAGATGATAATCGCCGCGGCGTCTATAAATATCAGCGAAATTTAAACCGATTGCTTGCATGCGAACAAGAATTTCATTTGGATTTATAATTGGATCAGGTATTTCTTTATATTGTAGTACATCAGCATTTCCGAACTGTTCGAAACAAAGTGCTTTCATATGGAATACCTCCATTTATATTGTTTGTAGATGTTCTTTATCATACAATACAACTATCAATAGAAAAAGAAGATTATTTCGATGGAATCAATCGGTAATATCGATTGAAAAGAGGGATGATAAATGGAGATAAAACAATTAATTACATTTAAAGTGGCTGCAGAAAGCTTAAATTTTACACAAACTGCGAAGAAATTGAATTTTGCTCAGTCGAGCGTGACAGCGCAAATTAAAACGTTAGAGGCTGAGCTCGGTACGCCGTTATTTGAGAGATTAGGAAAACGTCTTTTCTTAACTGAAGCAGGAAAGAAGTTTCAACTATATGCCGATAAGATGATTGCGCTTAGTAACGAAGCAAAAATGGCTGTGAAAGATGATGAGGAAATAGCGGGTACGTTAATAATCGGTGCACAAGAAAGTCAATGTACATATAGGCTTCCATCTATATTAAAGAAATTTAAAGCACAATTTCCTCAAATAAAACTTATATTTAAACCTGCGCATTCCAATAAAGATGCGAAAGAGCAATTGATGGAGGGGAAAGTAGATCTTGTATTTATTTTGGACGAATGTAAAACAGAGGATGTTTTACATGTGGAGCCACTTATGAAAGAAGAATTAAAAGTAGTAGCTGCTCCTACGCATCGTTTACTTGAACAACCTTCCGTTTCTACAAAAGATTTAGAAAGCGAAACACTTTTACTAACAGAACTAGGTTGCTCGTATCGGACTTTATTTGAAGAGCTATTTCGCGCAGAAGATGTATACCCAGCAAATAAGATCGAATTTGTTAGTGTCGAGGCAATTAAACAATGTGTCATTGCCGATTTAGGTATAGCAATTTTGCCAGCAATAGTAGTAGAAAAAGATATACGAGAGGGAACGATAAAGGAATTAGTCTTAAAGAATACAATCACTCCGATCTATACGCAAATCGCTTGGCATAAAGATAAATGGATGACATCGCCGTTACAGCAATTTATTGAGGTAACGAGGGAGTCTTTTGCAAGGAATTAAGTGGAGAAATATTTGTTTTATATGTAAGAAAAAATGGCACTTTTGTATAGAGAGAACCGATACTTGGATGAAACAAGTATCGGTTCTTTATAGCATATTTTTATAATCATTTTTAAGTATTGCCATAATAATTTCATCCGAGTACGTATCATTATAAAATAAGGATTGACGTAAGGTTCCTTCTTTTACAAACCCAACCTTTTCATAAGCTCTAATTCCACGTAAATTATGGCTAAATACTTCTAACTGTAAACGATTGAATGTGAGTTGTTCAAAAACAAATCTTAAAACTATTTTCATAGCTTCAGTTCCGTAGCCTTTCCCTGTTAATGAAATAGAAAGCATAGATATTCTGAATCCAGCTCTTTGGTTCTCCTCATCGATATCTAAAATCGATAACTCTCCAATCATTTCGTCAGTGCTGTTTAAACAAATAGCGAAATCATAGCGATTTGAATCATTATTTATATTATCTATATGTGCTTTAATTTGCTCCAATGAAAAGGTAGGCTTGGTTCCAGTCATATATCTTATTTCTTCATCCATTGTACTTTCTAATATAATGGGCACATCTAGCTCACAAAGGGGCCTTAAATAAATTCTTTCACTCTCTAATCTCATTATAAATTTCTCCTTAAGGTTGGTGATAGAGTATATAAATATTTTTGATATACATTGAAGAAGAGTTTTATTTTGTGTATTGTTTGAAAAGTAGGTATCTTACTTTGATGTTACATGAATTTTATAATGGTATGGTATACCTAAAACAAATAATAAAAGTTTTATACACAAAAAAATGTATCAACAAGTTTTTTGATAATACTATTATTATTGCTTTTCATTCCACTTTTAAATGAACATGAATTTTTTATAAATATTTTTAGTGGAAAATAAGCCTTTCCCACTAATTTGCACCGTAGTTAAACAAGACTTAAATAACGTTATTGTCACTTTACAAGAGCATGTTTTGATTGGTTCTCAAAACATGCTCCTTCTTTTTGTTTGTTTATCCCGTATTAACGGATAGTGAGACTCCAACTTCGAACCTTGACCGAAGCAAAGTAGGTAGGAGTCGGCCTATCCAGAAAAGCCTGATAGAGTAGGGAGGTTCCTTTAATGTTTTGGAATAATTTAGCATAAGTGATTTTCATATCTCTAAATTTATGCTCTAATTAAAATAAAGGAGGCAAGTAAATGGGGAATGAGATTAAACGATATGTAATACGCACTTTTATATTTACATGGATACTATGGGGGCTATTAATTAGCTTAATAAAATTAAACATTACGACATTTGGTACACCGTTAGCGATGATATTATTTGTTTTCGGAGGGATCATGCCATCAATCATTGCAATTAGTTTAAAGAAAAAATATGGATCAAAAGAAGAGTTCAGAGTGTTTATTAAAAATATTGTTAATCCTAGGCATTACTTTGTATGGTATGTTCTAATCGTTGTTCTAGCTTTTATTAGCTGTTATCTTCCAACGATATTTGGTGGAGCAACGATGCAAAAACCATTATACGTGGCATTACTTAGTTTTCCAATAATGATTATTGGTGGCGGTCTTGAAGAAATCGGATGGAGAGGGTTCTTACAACCTGCCCTTCAGAAAAGGTTTTCGGCATTTTTTAGTACGGTTATTGTGAGCGTTATATGGGCTATTTGGCACTGGCCGTTATGGTTTATTCCAGGTACGAATCAAACTCAAAGGGATTTTATAGCCTTTATAATTACGACAATTGCTGTATCTTTCTTATTAACTACAATTATTAACACAACTAAAAGTATTTTTATGTGTCTAATTTTTCATGCGCTTCTTAATTCTTTTTGGACTGTGTACGTGCCAAATGATAAAGTGTTACCAGCATTTTCAACTTTTATTTTCGGAATTTTCGTATTTATCGTGTATAAAGTCATAATAAAAAGAAAGAACCTCTTATTGATTAGGTAACTGAAATAATAAAAGGAAACATATTAATATATTTTTTATGGATATGAAACTAATTAATAAGAACACGACACAAACATAATTAAAATATAATACAAGTTTGTGCCGCAAAAAAATTTGCAAAACTATAAACAACATCAAAAAGAATGAAGAGCCTTTCAATATACATAAACAATGCTAAGGACAGTTATAGTAATTCATTTGTTAGAACAATTGAATTAACTAAGGTCTGTGTCAGGAGGAGTATATCCAAGGTGACGAGTCATTGATACAATTTGGCCTTTATGATGAAATTCATGTGTTTCCGCATGGGTTAAAAGCCATAGCGGAGTTGTGCTCCAAGGTTCTTTTTTCCATTTCACTTCATTTGCTATATTTTCGAGCCAACGGTCATTGTATGCATCTAAAAATCGTTGTACAGTTTCATCTACTAACTTAAATCTAGCACGAACTGTTTCGACATCTGCATGCTCAATTTCGTAGTCGCTAGCAAATGAAAAATCTGCTCGTTTTTGTTTAAATGCGAATGATCCAAGCCAGTATCGATAGCAATCGGCTACATGAATATGTGTTTTTATAATGCTGCCACTTCCGAAGTTAGGAACCGTACTGTGCAATTTTTCTTGTGGGATTTCTTCCAAAAATGTAAATAGATTTTCCCTTGTAGAACTAATAAGATTATATTGTTGTTTTAAAACATCTAACATGTAATTACACTCCTCTTTTGTTTACTGTAATATTTGTGCAGTAAGTATTTCTATATTTATGAGGAGTGGTCCTTTTTTATTGTTTTCAGTAAGCATATTAGATGTGTTTTTTAATTGTTTCTGATAGATTAAACAAGGTGAAACTTTAATAAGTAGAACATTCTTAGCTCATAATAAATTGTACATAAAAAAGGGGACGATAAAATGAATAGAATAATTGGTTTAAAACAATTTGAAATAACGCGTGGGGCATTACTTGAATTTATGGAGACGCTTGATGATAAAACTGCGGATACGCAGCCGGAGGGCTTTAACAATACAATTCGCTGGCATATCGGTCACGTGTTAACGGCAGCAGAAACTTTCATGTTTGGAAGAGAATTTAAACAATTACCAACTGAATATCCAGGTATGTTCGGGTATGGATCAAGACCATCTAAATGGAAAACAGAAGGACCATCATTAGAAGTGCTAACGGTTCAATTAAAAGAACAAGCGAAGCGCATTCAAGAAATTCCAGCAGAAGCATTTGAAAATAAACTTCCAGAGCCATTTTTAGGGTTGGAAACAGTTGGAGAGCTTTACGGTATGATGTTGTATCATGAAGCAGATCATATTGGGCAAATGAAGGCGATGGAACGAATTATTAAGGCTTTTTAGTTTTTGGTAAAGTTTAATTGCATATAAAAAACGAAATCACAGATGTTTTGTCAAAATTGAGGTGTAAGTAATTACAACCTTATTTTTCACAATACAGGTGTAATGTTAAATAATATATAGACAAAAAAGGGTAGATAATTTATTATCTATCCTTTTTTGTTGTTGAACTTCTTGAAGGATTAAGGATTATGAACGCTAATCATCGTGATGCTGATGAAGAAGGAAAGAAAACCAACCAATTAGGATAAAGAAACATCCTAAGTTTTATGGTAGTTATTATTTTTTTTGTATTACTTAATAGAAAAATATTGAAAATAATACAGAAGAAAGTATAAGGTTGCAAAATCTGTATGAAATAGGGTATTCCTAAATATGGAATATACGTATAATAAAAGAGAGGAACTAGAAAATGGGGGAATACTATGATTACATTGGAACAAAAGTTGGAGCAATACACACATACATATGCACAGTTAAAGGGAGAACTAAAATGGAAAACAAGTGATTCTCGAACAGGTATGATGATTGCTGCTATGTATGCAGGTAGTGATAAACTGTTTGATCTCGGACGTTTTTTAGAAATTAGTAGTTATATTAAGAATCAGGTAGGGATGTTTTCATACTTAAAGTCTTATCATCGCTTTGTGGTGGCCGCAACATTAGATATTCACTTTACAGATTACAAGGAAGCTTTTCGGAGGTTTTTAGATTTATATGAACAATTGGTCGCTGGTGGCTTTAGCCGGAGTATATTTACTTATCTCGCAGCAGCTGTGCTTTTAACAGAAGAAAATGAACAGCATGGCACGCACATTCAGCGTTCGATGCAAGTATATAAACGGATGAAAGAGGATCATCTTTTTCTTACAGGTACAAATGATTATCCACTCGCGGTTTTACTAGCAGGACAATCAGAGAATGTAGAAACACTTATGGACCGGGTAGAACGTCTTTATCAGAAACTAGCGAAAGCTGGTTTGCGTAAAGGGAATGATCTTCAATTTTTAAGTCATATCCTCTCACTAAAGAAGGATGTCCGTGAAGAAATGTTAGTTGTAACATGTACAAACATATGGAATTTGTTAAAACAAGAAAAGGTAAAAGTGAAACAGATGCATTATCCAGCTATCGGGCTACTAGCGTTACTTGAGGATGGAGAAAAAGAGATTCATTCTATTAAAGCGTTGATTGAAAAATTGCAAGGGGAGAAATTTTTCCGTTGGCATACAGATACGAATATTCTTATTGCTATTCAACTGTTCGTAAGTCAGAAAGGTGAGGAAAGTAAAGCTACCAACGCAGGTTTACAAACAATGATAGAAGTCCTCATACAAGCACAACAAGCAGCTATGATAGCAACGATTGCCGCTTCATCTGCAGCAACCTCTTCTGCTAGTACTAGTTCATAATGTGTAACTGCTTATGCGCTTGTAAATTATGATGAACCTATAACCTCTTTGATGAGAACGGTTTAAAAAATATTAATAAAAAAGGCCCATCACTCTCTAATGAGTGATGGGCTAACTGTTTTTACAGAGTGGATTTTTTTATTGGGTAAGGAAGATAAGTTGTTATTTTAATGTTTTTACATAATTAGCATTATCTTTTTGACTGCTTAAAATGTTTGAGTTGTGTAACAATCATAATGCTAATAACAACGAGTAAAAACCATGAGCTAATTTTGCTTAAGTGAACGAGGCTCCATGTTTCCCGTTGATTTGGATATTGCCATGCTCCGAAGAAGGTAGCGATGTTTTCTGCAATCCAAATAAAGAATCCGATAAGGAAAAATGAGAGTACGAGCGGCATTTTATATGTAACGCCTCGTAATGAAAATTCCACAAATGTGCGAAAGAAAACAATGAATAAAATTAAAGTTAATACCCATCTAAAGTCATATAGAAAATGATGTGTAAAAAAATTAAAGTAAATCATTGCTCCTAGAGGTATTGCAAAAATAGCTTTCGGCCAATGATGCATTTGTAAATGCAATCTTCTCCACGCTTGGCATATGTAACTTGCGACACTCGCATACATAAAACCGCTGTAAAGCGGAACTCCGAAAACTTTTGAATACGCCTCTTCAGGATAACTCCATGAACCGAAATGTACTTTATATATTTCTAGTAAAAGGCCGATGAGGTGGAAGACAGTAATTACTTTTAGTTCGTCTTTCGTTTCAAGACCAGTCTTGTACATAATCCACTGCATAAGAAGACATACGATGAGTATGAAATCATATCGGTACAGCCCTGGAATCGAAATGATTTTTGAAAGAGCAAGTGTTAAAAAAATAACGACAGGGAACAAACAGGATAATGCTTGTTCATAAGTAAAATAGAGTAGTTGTTTTACATAAAACATGTTTTCACCTTCAGGGTTTTTATTTGAAAAATCAAAATAATAACTTAGTATATTACAAATTTGAAAATAAAACAGTACGTCATTTTGCATGTATTTGGAAGTTTTAGAAGGGAATTGTAATAAGTATTTTGATAGTTTAACAAAGTAAAAAAATAGTTTGCTATTTAAAAAAAGTGGGGATATAATATCTAAATGAAAATGATAATTATTATCAATAATGATTATAAATAAAAAATAATTATAAAAAAGAACTGAATATAAAGGATGAAATGAAACATGTTACATAAGTCTACTGTACATGCTGGCAATAATCGCTGGATACATATTAAGTTCGTATGTTTCATGAGCTTAACAATTTTATGTTTAATCGGATCTATATTTTTAGCTATTGCATTCGGGGCAAAGGATATTCATTTGCAAACGGTGTGGGCAGCGGTTTTTGATTATAATCCGAAATTAACACAGCATCAAATTATTTATGAATTAAGGCTCCCAAGGGTAATTGGCGCAGCAGTTGTAGGAGCTGCTTTTGCAGTCGCTGGAGCTGTTATGCAAGGGGTAACACGAAATCCTTTAGCTGATGCAGGTGTACTCGGAATAAATGCAGGTGCGATGTTTGTAGTAGCACTTAGTTTTGCTTTTTTCCCGCATATGCCGTATTCCTATTTAATGATTGTCTCCTTTATTGGAGCAGTTTTAAGTACAGTACTCATTTTTATTATTGGATCAGCAACATCAGGCGGTTTAACGCCGATGAGGTTAACGATTGCAGGGGCAGTTATGGCCGCGCTTTTACATTCGTTAAGTTCAGGTGTCGCGATTTATTATGACTTAAGCCAAGATTTAGCATTTTGGTATGCTGGTGGTGTTGCGGGGGTTAAGTGGGAACACTTGAAATTTTTAGTGCCTATTATTCTCGTAACAATTGTTTTTGCGACAACGTTAGGGAGATCTATTTCACTCATATCGATGGGTGATGATGTTGCTACGAATTTAGGAGTAAAAACGAACCGAACGAGAATGCTTGGGATGATTATAGTAGTCATTCTTGCAGGTGTGTCTGTTTCAGCTGTTGGTTCCATTGGATTTGTAGGACTTGTCATTCCGCACATTGCTAGAAAATTAGTAGGTGTTAATTATCGGCTTATTATTCCTATGTCAGCATTATTAGGAGCTATGTTATTAGTTTTAGCTGATTTAGGAGCAAGAACAGTAAATCCTCCTAAAGAACTTGCGATAGGAATTATGGTAGCTCTTGTTGGAGTTCCGTTCTTCCTTTATATAGCACGTAAAGTTGGGAGGGAGTTATAAGTGAAGGATCTTTTTAGCACGGATAAAAAGAGAGCTATTACTGTAACTACAATTTTTGGATGTTTGAGTATCGCTGTAATTTTGATTAGCTTAAATACGGGGACGCTGAGCATTGCACCACTCAAAGTAATTCAAACGCTTTTTGGTTATGGTGATTTTGAGAGTGCGACAGTCCTGTACGATTATCGTATGCCAAGAATAATTATTACAATGTTAGCAGGTATTGGCCTTGGGGTTTCCGGTGCGATTTTGCAAGGGCTATCTCGTAATGCGCTCGCAGATCCTGGTATTCTCGGATTACATTCGGGTGCATCTTTCGGGCTTATTGTATTCGTTACTCTCTTTCATTCTATTAACGAGAGTGCATCGATTTTAATACCGTTATTTACATTTGGCGGAGGAGTGTTAGCTGCATTTCTTATTGTTTTGCTTGCGAGTGATCGGTCAAAAGGTTTACTTCCCATTAGACTTATTCTTGTTGGTATTGCAGTTTCAGCTGGTTTTAGTGCACTTTCGTTATTTTTCTCGCTCAAGTTAAATGATGAGACGTATACATTCGCTTCTAGATGGTTAGTTGGTAATGTGTGGGGAAGAGACTGGATTCATGTGCTAGCATTATTACCGTGGATTTTGATACTAACCCCGTATGCATGGCTGAAATCTAAAACATTAAATGCATTGTCACTAGGTGATAGTGTAGCAGCAGGACTTGGTGTTTCTGTTCAAAAAGAACGTTTACTGCTTTTAGCTACAGCGGTAGGATTGTCTTGTGCAAGTGTATCGATGGCAGGGGGAATTGGCTTTATCGGCTTAGTTTCTCCGCATATCGCAAGAAAGTTAGTAGGTAGTACATATCAACATTTCCTTCCGTTAGCTGGCATTATTGGAATGATTATTTTAGTACTCGCAGATACGATAGGGCGCTCTTTATTTGAGCCAAATTCTATTCCAGCGGGTGTAGTAGTAGCTGCTTTAGGAGCGCCGTATTTTCTTTATTTACTTACAAAAACAAAATAAATACTTCAAAGAGGAGAACATATGAAAAAGAAACTTTCCATTTTATTTAGCATTATGTGTATTTTAGTATTAGCAGCATGTGGTCAATCGAAACCTAATGAAGAGGCAACTAAAAAAACGGAAAAAAGTAATGACCCAAAAATTGCTTCAATGTCTATTCACTTAACAAATGATTTACTTGCATTAGGAATTACACCAGTAGGTTCTGTTATTGGTGGAGATTTAAAAGATTTCTTACCACACGCAAAAGAGCAGTTGAAAGATACGAAGAAACTGGGTGTTGTAACAGATCCAAATATGGAGGCATTACTTCAATTAAAGCCAACTGACATTTATGTTGATGAAAAATATGCTGGCAAAGATTTAGCGAAATACGAAAAAATTGCAACAACACATTCTTTCAATTTAGATGAAGGTACGTGGAGAGATCATTTAAAAGAAGTAGGTAAACTTGTAAACCGTGAGAAGGAAGCGGATAAATATATTCAAGACTATGAAGAACAATCAAAACGAGTGAAAAGTTTAATAGATAAAGAGCTAGGTAATAACGAAAAAGTAATGGCAATTCGCGTGACTGCAAAAGAATTGCGTGTCTTTAGTACGAAAAGACCGATGGGACCAATTTTATTCCAAGACTTAGGATTACAACCTGCAAATGGTGTAGAGAAAATTGATGGAAACCGTCCTTTCGAAGTCATTTCACAAGAAGTATTACCTGACTTTGATGCAGATGCGATTTTCGTTGTTGTAAACAGAGATGATAAGGCAAAAGCTGCATTTAAACAATTACAAGAAACACCAATTTGGAAAGACTTAAAAGCTGTTAAAGGTAAGCACGTATACATTATCAATGACCAACCATGGCTTGACTATTCTGCTTTAGGCAACAAAATGGCAATGGATGAAGCGGAGAAAATGTTTACGAAATAATACAGTTTTACTATTAGGAAAGGCCCTCTAAATTTGGAGGGCCTTTTTATTGTTGTTATTGTTAGAATAAATGAAAAATTATACAATGAAGTTAATTCAATGCAAGGGAGATGTGCCAATGTCAGCGCTTATTGTAAGTATCCCATTAAAAAAACAGTTTATGGAACAAGGGGATAAATAGGCTAAAATTATTGTCCCCGCTATTTAAAAAAGGGGGAGTTTGAAATGACGATGAATCTTTTTCAAAATAAAACTATTAAATTATCAGCTATTAGAGAAGCAGATGCTGAAGTAATGGCTATGTGGCAAGAGGATAGTGAGTATTTAAGAAATGTAGATACAGACTTAGCGTTCCCGCAATCGTTACAAGAAATAGCAAGTGATGGACTATTAAAGGGACGGAGATCGAATAGTGTTTCTTTCATGTTAAGGACAGTTCAAGATGAGCGCTTAATTGGTTTTGTGGCGATTCATGGCATAGAGTGGAATAACAGAACAGGTCTATTAGCAATTGGTATAGGAGATGCAAATGATAGAGGGAAGGGATATGGGAAAGAAGCGATACATATTATTCTAAAGTATGCTTTCTATGAAATGAATCTACACCGCATCGGCCTCGATGTTATTTCGTATAATAAAGCTGCCATTGCGTTGTATAAAAAGATGGGTTTTCAGATGGAAGGGTGTATGAGAGAAGCGGTTCAAAGGGATGGGAAGTGTTTTGATCGTATGATCATGGGGATATTGCGTGATGAATGGATAGAGCTACAAGATTAAAAGTACATTCCATATTATATATGTAGTATGCAGGAGATATAACGGTAATTGGCGAAATTTTACAGTGAACTGATTGAATTTATCCCGCATTAACGGGCAGTAAAATTCCCACCTCAAAATTCAGGTGGAGCGAAGAAGTTAGGTGTGAGATCAACTGCCCGTAAACGCCCGATTGGTTCAACTAATAATCAGTGGGGGATGAACAAAATCCCCACTGATTAAAGTTTCACTTTATAAGGAGTTATGCGAGATGAACTTAGAAAAAAGTAAGCCAGTAAACGAAGAGGTCGCTGAATTAAAAGAACTAATTAAAGAACTACACGGAAGTGTACATCAACTTCAAAGTGAAGTGCAACAACTAAGGCACGAAAGACCAGTTGTTGAAGTGAGAAAAGGTGTTCAACTATCACCAACAATCATCGGACAAATTGGTGGTATGATTTTAGGTGGATTAGCAATTATAGGTATATTTTGGTGATGAAAAAAGGTTTGTAGCATAGTGCTGCAAACCTTTTTTATTTGACGACATAATTTCATGCAATACAACTTCTACATTAAATAACGTAAATAAATGTAAGCATGTGATAACAATAGCGCAATGATCGTTAAGGGGAAACCGATTTTTAAGAAGTCCATATAAGAGAACCCATGTCCTTCACGTTTTGCAATACCAGCAACGACTACGTTTGCTGATGCTCCAATTAATGTTCCGTTGCCTCCTAGGCAAGCTCCAAGTGATAACGCCCACCATAGTACTTCAATTTGCGGAGAATCGACAGATAGTCCGAGTCCTGTAGCTAAATCTTGAATAAGTGGAATCATCGTTGCGACAAATGGGATGTTATCAATTGTCGCAGATGCGATGCCAGATACCCATAAGATAAGTATAGCAGCGAAACCGATATCGCCATTTGTTACGTCGAGTACTTCTTTTGCGAGTGAAGAAATAAGTCCGATATCAATTAATCCGCCAACGAGAACGAATAGTCCAGCGAAGAAGAAAATTGTTACCCATTCAACGTGGGCAAATACATCTTCAATATCATGTTCTTTCACACCGATTAACATAAGAAGTGTAGCACCTGTCATCGCAATAACGGCAGCGTCTACATGAATAATAGAATGAAGTACAAAGCCTAAAATAGTTAGTCCTAAAATCGTAATGGATTTTAAAAGGAGGCTCTGATCTTTAATATAATCTTTTTCATTTAATGCCATTAGCTTTTCGATTTGCTCAGGCGTTGTTTTTAGTTTGTTACGATACATGAAGTAAATAATGCCAAGTGTAACGATAGAAATAATGATTACGATTGGAGCTAAGTTTAATAAGAAGGCATTAAAGTCTAAATGCTTATTAGCTGATCCAATCATAATGTTCGGCGGGTCACCAATTAATGTTGCTGTTCCGCCTATATTTGAAAATAATACTTCTGAAATTAAATAAGGAACAGGGTTTACTTTTAAAATACGTGTAATGGATAGTGTAACAGGTACGATTAATAATACGGTTGTTACGTTGTCCAAAAATGCAGAACCGACAGCGGTTAATAGGGATAGTAATAATAAAATGCGGATTGGTTTTCCGCCAGCTGTTTTTGCTGCTTTAATGGCTACAAATTCAAATACGCCTGATTGACTCGTAATATGTACGAGAATCATCATCCCAATTAAAAGGGTGATTGTTTCCCATTGAATATGTGATGTGAAAGCAGTATGTAAATCTACAATTCCAAAAATAATCATAATAGCAGCACCGAATAGTGCGATTACAGCACGATTCAATTTCTCAGAAATAATAAAACCGTATGTGACTAAAAATACGGCAATCGCAAAATAATATTGCCAATTTGCTACTTCATGTGCTGAATGTTCCAAACATGTCACCTTCTTTAAAGTATGTATTCAATTGTAAAAATGCATCCCTCTGCGTAATTTATATTGTAGCAAATTCAAAAAAGAAAGAAAACTATTTAACAAAGTGAAGGAAAAAATATCAATTCTACATATGATATAAAAAAATATAGAAACACAGTGCAAATTATTAGGAAAAGTGAGCGTTGTCCTCTAATATAGAGATAGCAATTTACATTATTTTTGCGTAAAATGGTTTAAAGAGGTGAATTCCGATGGAAATAGTAAAAGATAGTTCTCTTATTCAAAATGAAATTGAACGTTTTGTAAATAAAGATGTATATATTCATTTAGAAACGACAAACGGAGCGTATGCATCACACATAAATGAAAAGATGATGACAGTTGGAGCATTCATTCGAAATGCAATTATCCGTTTTGAGCGCGGGAAAATAACTGGAACAAACCCATACCGAGTTGGTCTAAAAATGGATCATGGCTGGGTATATGCTGAAGGTATTACGCATTGGGAAGTAGATGATCAAGAGCGTTTATTATTAGCTGGACATGATAATCTAGGCCGACTAGCAGTTGCGCTTGAGTTAAGCTTAACGCCATTTAAGTAAGAAGGAGGGAAACTTATGGAGAGACATGTACTTGTTGTATTTCCGCATCCAGATGATGAAGCATTTGCTGCGGGAGGAACAATTCGCTTATTAACAGATCAAGGAGTACCTGTAACGTATGCATGTGGTACTCTTGGACAAATGGGACGTAACATGGGGAAAAATGTATTCGCTAACCGTGAAACGATTCCAAATATCCGTGAAAAAGAATTAAAAGATGCATGTGAAGCGATGGGAATTCAAGATTTAAGAAAGCTTGGTTTCCATGATAAAACGTTAGAGTTTGAAGATGTTGATTTCGTTGCAGACAAAATTGAAGCAATCATTCAAGAAGTAAATCCATCTCGAATTATTACATTTTATCCTGAGCATGGCGTACATCCAGACCATAATGCATTTGGCCGTGCTGTCGTTCGCGCTGTATCACGTATGCCAAAAGAAGAACGTCCAGTCATTCATGCGGTTGCAATTACGAAAAATCGCGAAGCTGTACTAGGGGAGCCGGATGTTGTAAATAATATTAGTGAAGTATTTGAACATAAATTAGCTGCACTAGGTGCGCATCGTTCACAAACAGAAGCAATGCTTGAAGAAACGCATGCAAAAATAAAAAACAAAGATGCAGCAACATTAAAATGGCTGCAACTTGAACAATTTTGGACTTATAAATGGGAGTAGGCTAGAAGGATACCTTCTAGTAGCTCTTACATAGAAAAAGCGCCGTCACTTGTGATGGCGCTTTTTTGGGGTGAAGTGTGGTGTGCTATTTTTTCGTACTAGCCAAATACATGAGCATGTGGAATTTTTCGTCTCTTACATGATAATCGAAATAAGGTCCTGGATCTGTACAGTAACCAATATTTTCATTTTGAATGATTTGAAATCCGTTAACTGATAAATTTTCTTCTAAGTATTTTGGATATAAAATATGTTCGTGAGAATTTGGATATAAGGCTGAAATGTTTTTCAGGGATTTGGCCGATCTATCATAATACGAGTATCCGCCGACAATTGTTGAACTGTTATGTAAATAGTTTTTTAGAACGTGAATGGGGAACTGCGGATTGAGCAGTGAAAAATCAGTTACTGTAAAACTATCCACAAAAACATCGATGCTAAGCGGTTTCAATGGCAGATTTAAATCGGAATTCAAAATATAAAGGACGCGTGGCTTCGGATTCATACGCTCAATTCTGTTTCTAACTTTTTTGAGCATCGCAAGCGAATAGCCACTGAATACATAGGACGCGCTAGTTTCAAGAACATCAATATATTTCGGTAGTGACACAAAAGCGTCAACGTTTGTTTCCACGATTAATTTGTTTTTCAAATCTATATTTTGTAGAACTTTTTGAAATCGAAAATTACTTTTTTCAAATAAGTTAATCATTTTGGGATTAATCTCTTTAATCGTTTCTTTATCGTAAAAATAAGATGGATAAGGAGACGTCTCGTACAAGTTCGCGGTAATAATAATACCATCATCGATAGTTGCCTCGTATCCACAGGTACAAGTTAAACTCCCCGTGTGAATGTAGACTTTTTTGATCGTTACATCTTTCATTTCAAGTGGAATGCGGCACTTCGGACAATAGAGCAGATTTACAAAGTCAAGCGGGATTCCTGTAATATTCTCTTCTTTTGTTGAAGGTGAGCTTGTTTGAACCGCTTTTTCAATCAATTGGATAGCTTTTGATATATCTTCTTTTTTCTTAGTCAGCTCATTCTTTTTATCATTGAGCAAATTGTTGTAGTAGTCGATATCCTCATGATCCGAGAAGTTTGTGACACGCCGATACGATAAAATTCGTTGGATTTCTATCAATGAAAAATGAAATTTTTTCAGCTCAGTAATAAAAGCCATGTCGTCTAAACACAATTGGTTCATTTGATACTGGGTGTTTTTTTTGTCTGGTATTAATAATCCTAGTTCAATGTAATAACGTACGGTATCAGTTGTAACATGGAAAAGCTTCGCAAATGTACCAATTTTCATAGATGTCCCCTCCAATAAAAAAAGTGGTGTTACTCCACTTTTTTCGCAAAAATGAATGCAAAAACCTCTCAAATGGCTATTGACTTGGAGGAAGCTCCAAGTCATATGATAATCATAATAAGTTTGAATATTTAGAATATTTTTGACTGTATTGTAACATACATGTCACGAAAGGAGAAGGATTAGCTATGGATAAGATGGATCGAATGGATACTCTCTCATTGTGGACAGCGACTGCAAACAGATATGACAAAGGAAAACCTCTTGAAGGAAATGAAGAGGCGGATGTTGTCATTATTGGCGCAGGTTTCACAGGTCTTTCTTCTGCATATCATTTGCAAAAATTAGGGAAGAGTGTCATCGTCCTTGAGCAGGAAACAATTGGGTATGGCGCAAGCGGTCGCAACGGTGGGATGGTATTGCCGGGCTATAAGTCAACGATGCAGGAGCTTGCCAAGAAGTATGGTGCCGAAGAGGCGAGGCAGCTTAACGATCTTTCTCTGCTTAGTGTTGAATTAGTTAAAAACATTATCGACGAGCATCAAATCAACTGTAACTTCAGAAAGACAGGTCACATTGTGGCGGCTTACAAAGCCAAGCATTTTGAAGGGTTGAAACTTGAAAGTGAATACTTAAACAAAAATTTTGGATATGAATGTAGCGTGCTTAATCGAAGTCAGTTGCATCAAGAAATTGATTCCCCGCAATATTATGGTTGCTTAGTCGATGACTCGAGTTACTCGTTCCAACCACTGAACTATGCAATTGGTTTGGGAGAAGCAGCTAAATCAATCGGTGCAAAAATCTTTGAGCATTCGAAAGCACTATCTATTGAGTACGGCCGAAATAGTGTGAAAGTTATTACAGAAAAAGGTACTGTTACAGCGAAAGACATTATTGTGGCTACAGATGGTTACTCCGGAAAAATTATGGCTGAATTGAATAAAGGCGTACTGCCAATTTCGGCACGTATTATTGGTACTGAACAGCTTCCAGAATCACTGGTGAATGCCGTCATTCCTAAAGATCGCATGGTTTTTGATACAAGCAGTTTCCTTTACTATTTCAGGCGTACACCAGATAATCGGATCATATTTGGCGGTGGCGATATTCGTCCGAACTTAGGTGATGCTGTTTATCAAAATGTTTACGATGCTATGGTTAAAATAATGCCAAAACTAGAAGGAAGCAAGATTGATTACAGGTGGGGTGGATTTATCGGGGTTACAATTGATACGTTCCCAGTTATCGGTAGATCCAAAGAAGGCGCATATTTCGCAACGGGTTATACGGGCCATGGCGCGTCTCTCTCGACATTGTTTGGTAAGTTATTGGCACAATGGATTGTTACGGGGAGTGCAGGTGGATACCGATTTGAAAAGGAACGCCTCAAATCATTCCCATTCTATAATCAGAAAACGATGCTGGTCAATATAGCACATATTGGTTTCAAACTGGTAGACATTATCGCGTAAAGGAGAAGTGTTTATGAAAATTAACATGTTCATTGACGGGAAATGGGTAGAAGCATTATCGGGTGCTAGACGAAATATTATCAATCCAGCAACCGGAGAGGTTATCGCAACGTCAGCTCATGGATCGGCAGACGATGCGAAGATAGCAATCAAGGCGGCTCGTAAAGCGTTTGACAGCGGGATCTGGTCGGATTTATCGGCTGATGAAAGAGCTGACTATCTATATAAGATTGCAGACCGTCTTGAAGAGAAGACAGCTGAAATTGCCCGTTTGGAAACTGCAAATAACGGTAAGGTTATCCGTGCAACAACCCATGTAGATATTCCTGTATCGATTCAATGTTTCCGCTATTATGCTGACTTGATCAAAGGCATGAAAAAGGAATCTTACACTCGTGCTGATTCTTCGGAAACAATTATTATTCATGAACCGATTGGTGTTTGTGGACTTATTGTACCTTGGAACTTTCCGCTTATGTTAGCTGTTTGGCAAATTGCTCCTGCACTTGCCGCAGGGAATACAATTGTAATTAAGCCTGCTGACGTCACTCCTGTAAGTGTATTCAAATTATTTGAAATTATCGAAGAGGTTGGACTTCCGGACGGAGTGGCAAACTTGGTATTGGGACCTGGCTCAAAGGTTGGAAATGAGCTTGCAGAGAGCCATGATGTTGACAAAGTTGCCTTTACTGGTGGAACAAAAACAGGTCAAAGTATTATGCGCGCAGCTGCGGGCAATATGAAAAAAATCACACTTGAACTAGGTGGTAAATCTCCACTTATTGTGTTCGACGATGTGGACTTTGAAACCGCAGTCGATAATGCGATGTTTGGCATTTTCCACAATGCTGGGCAAGTTTGTTCAGCTGCATCCCGTTTGCTTGTACAAGAGACTATTTACGATAAGTTTGTTGAAAGATTGGCCGAGCGTGCGAACAAAATTGTAGTTGGCAACGGGGAAAGTGAGAACATTGAAATGGGAGCCCTCACAAACGAGTCTCATATGAATGAAGTTTTACATTATATTCAGAGAGGGATCGAAGAAGGTGCAAAATTAGTTTGTGGTGGTAAGCGCTTAACAGAAAATGGGCTTGATCGAGGATTTTTCATTGCACCAACAATCTTTGCTGATGTAAATGAGAATATGTGTATTGTTAAGGAAGAGATTTTTGGTCCAGTCCTTGTTGTACAGAAATTTAAAGATGAGGAAGATGCCATCCGAAAAGCGAATGATTCCATTTATGGATTAGCCGGTGCTGTATTTACGGAAGATATGGACCGAGCAAAACGTGTCATTAGTAAATTACGTGCGGGAATTACTTGGATTAATAGTTATCATCTCGCTTATGTTGAAGGCCCTTGGGGAGGGTATAAGCAAAGTGGCATCGGCAGAGCGTTAGGTACTGTTGGACTGGAGCACTTTATGGAAACGAAGCAAATCAATATCCACCAGCATGCAAATCCGGTAGGGTGGTATGCGAATTAATTGAGCAAAACGTGCTATATAAATTATTTATAAGGGGATATGCTCATGAAAATAGTGGACAACGGTCCGTCATCAAAAATAGAGCAACCAGAGGTAATGAATAAGCCGGTGGATGATTCAGTGCTAGGAACCAAAAGTATTCCGTTACTATATTTACGGTTTGCTTTGGCGGGAATTATGGCTAACGTAATTCTAGGAGTTGTATCGGTTGTTGATGGCTATTTCGTCAGTGGCTTTCAGGAGCTGGAAGTCGAAGGGATCGGAATTGGATTTACGGTCATGGTTATTACCCGTATGATTGGTGTTCTTTTAGGTGTGGGAGCAGGAGCGGTCATTTCACTTCGACTTGGAAAAGGGAAGTTAGAGGAAGCTAGAAGTATTATGGGACAAACTTTATGGTTTACGCTGTTCCTTTCCACTTTGTTAGCTATACTTGGATTGCTCTTTGAAAATGATATTATGATTTTATTCGGAGCAAGTGATGAAGCGCTTCCATATGCGGTGCAATATAGCCGACTGCTATGGATTTCGTTGCCATTAACGATATTGGCCGTTGTATTAAGTATTTTAGCTAATATCGATGAAAAACCTATATTATCAATGAACAGTTGGTTAGTCGCAGCGGTGGTTGCTGGGACTATGGAATGGATTATGGTAGTGAAGTATGACATGGGGATGATGGGTTCTTCATGGGCTAATACGATTTCGCAATCGATTCCTGCTCTCCTAATCTTTTATTTCTGGTTTGGTAAAACAAAACTTAAGCCGAAAATGAAAGATATGATGATTAATCTCAAGAAGATTGTTGAAGTGGTTTGGACGGGCTTTGCATCTTTCTCGAGTCAGTTCATGATGTTTATTGCAATTATTTTCACCAACAACTTACTGCAAAGCTACGGTGGCGGTCTACACGTTGCAGCTTTCACGATTCAAAACGGGTACATTACAAATCTCCTCGCCTTAGCAGCGCTCGGTGGGATGACAGGGCTTCAACCGATTATTAGTTATAATTACGGTGCGGGCAACCTTGATCGTGTGAAACAAGCGATTAAGATGGGACTCATTTTTACAGTTTCCTTCTTTGTGATCGTGACAGCCATACTAATCATTTTTGCAGATCCAATTGTGTCATTTTTTTCCGGTGGTAATCCTGAATTACAGAAACTGGGTATTTGGACGACAGTTATATTCAAT
The DNA here is from genome assembly GCF_044908245.1 of Bacillus sp. RC242. Classification (NCBI taxonomy): domain Bacteria; kingdom Bacillati; phylum Bacillota; class Bacilli; order Caryophanales; family Bacillaceae; genus Bacillus; species Bacillus sp. RC242. The sequence goes on along the minus strand of NZ_JBIYCZ010000002.1, from coordinate 376,204 downwards.
TGTTTGTTTACGCTTAGTGCAGTTAGTTTGCTTATCTCTGGTTATTTTGAATCACAAGAAAGAAACTGGTCCGCAACGTTTATTAGTGTAAGCAAAATATTGTTGTTCATGTTACCGTTTCTATTTATTTTCCCGAAATACTGGGGTGTAGAAGGTGTATGGTACGCTGCTCCTGCTGCAGAAATTCCAGGTGTTCTCATTGCCATATACTTTATGAAAAAAGAGTTTAAACGTTTAAAAAATACAAATGTTAAGGCAGTAGATTTATAGAATTATTCCTTCAAAATTACGAATACGAAAGAGAGAGGATCATCATGTTTTTTGCGAAAAAACTTACAGCAGAAGAAGCAGAGCAACTAGGTGCCAACACATGGGAACCGTGGGTAGGCGAACCGAATAAAGGAACGTGGCATGTAGAAGAGCAGGAAGTTTTCTATGTGACAGATGGTGAAGTGTTTATTACTGTTGATGGGGAAAAGTATCATATTACAAAGGACTGGATCGTTTCCTTGGCTAAGGACCTTGTTTGTGAATGGGATTGCCCAGTATTTCTGAAAAAGAATTATAAGATGAACCATGAGATCCATCTGAAATAATGTGAGCTGGGGAGTAGACAAATGCTGAGCAGATGACTGCTCCTGTGTATTCAATGGATAAGATTAAGATTAGTAATGTTGAAGAAATGTATGCCAATAAGTTTACATACCGTCAAATGAATGCGCTTTCTTTTGCGAGTGTAATAAATACATAGGACGGTTATCTTAAAATAGGAGGCTTCACCATGGTAGTAATGAAAAATGTACAAACGTTGAAAAATTATATTGGCGGACAATGGATAGAATCCACAAGTAAGCAAGTTGAAGATGTACCAAATCCAGCAACAGGAGAGATTATTGCTCGTGTGCCTCTTTCGACTAAAGAAGATTTAGATAGAGCTGTAGCAACTGCGAAAGAAGCATTCAAAACATGGAGAAAGATCGCTGTACCTCGGCGTGCACGGATTCTATTTCGCTATCAACAGCTATTGATTGAAAACTGGGAAGAGTTAGCTAAACTCGTAACCTTGGAAAACGGAAAAAGTTATAAGGAAGCATACGGTGAAGTGCAGCGGGGGATTGAATGTGTTGAATTTGCCGCAGGCGCACCCACTTTAATGATGGGAGAGCAACTTCCCGATATTGCTACTGGTGTTGAATCAGGGATGTATCGTTACCCGATCGGAGTAATCGCAGGAATAACGCCATTTAACTTTCCGATGATGGTACCATGCTGGATGTTTCCACTCGCGATTGCATGCGGGAATACGTTTGTATTAAAACCATCTGAAAGAACACCGCTATTGGCTAATCGCATAGCTGAACTGTTTAAAGAAGCAGGTCTTCCAGATGGAGTACTAAATATTGTGCATGGTGCACATGACGTCGTTAACGGCATTCTTGACAATGAGGATGTGAAAGCTGTATCTTTCGTTGGCTCTCAACCTGTGGCTGAGTATATATATAAAACAGCAGCAGCTAACGGTAAACGTGTACAAGCTCTTGCAGGGGCAAAAAATCATTCGATCGTATTAAAAGATGCGGACCTTAGTTCTACAGTGAAAGAAATTACAAGTGCTGCCTTCGGTTCAGCTGGTGAACGATGCATGGCAGCGGCTGTTGTTGTTGTGGAAGAAGACGTTGCAGATGAGCTCGTTAAGAGACTGCTTCAAGAGGCTAATGCAATTACGATTGGTAATGGTCTGGAAGAAGGTATTTTCCTTGGTCCCGTTATTCGTGAAGGACATAAAGAGCGGACACTCGGATACATTCAATCCGGTGTAGAGCAGGGAGCGACACTTATTCGTGACGGACGTGAAGACGATGTAGCAAACAGCCAAGGTTATTTTGTTGGCCCAACGATTTTTGACAATGTGACACAGGAAATGAAAATCTGGCAAGATGAAATCTTCGCACCGGTTCTTTCTATTGTACGCGTAAAAGACTTGATGGAAGCGATTCATGTTGCTAATGCATCACCATTCGCAAATGGTGCATGTCTGTACACAAATAGCGCGAAAGCTATTCGTGAATTCCGTGAAGAAATTGATGCAGGTATGCTTGGGGTTAATCTTGGAGTTCCTGCTCCAATGGCATTCTTCCCGTTCTCAGGTTATAAGAAATCTTTCTATGGTGATCTCCATGCAAATGGAAAAGATGGCGTAGAATTCTATACTCGCAAGAAAATGCTTACGACTCGTTATTGAAAGCGTGATGTAAAACCATAAAAAGATAGAATGGAGCTGGTAATTGTGCAAGCGACAGAGAAAACACAAAGTTTGAAAAAAACAGATGAAAAATACCTTTGGCATGCAATGAGAGGAGCAGCCCCTAGTCCAACGAATTTAATTATCACAAAAGCAGAAGGGGCATGGGTGACGGATATTGATGGAAACCGTTATTTAGACGGTATGTCTGGTCTTTGGTGTGTGAATGTTGGATACGGCCGAAAAGAGCTTGCAAGAGCGGCGTTTGAACAGCTTGAAGAAATGCCATATTTCCCTCTGACACAAAGTCATGTTCCTGCTATTAAATTAGCAGAAAAATTGAATGAATGGCTTGATGATGAATACGTCATTTTCTTTTCTAACAGTGGATCGGAAGCGAATGAAACAGCATTTAAAATTGCTCGTCAATATCATCAACAAAAAGGTGATCATGGACGCTATAAGTTTATTTCCCGCTACCGTGCCTATCACGGTAACACAATGGGGACTCTTGCAGCAACAGGGCAAGCACAGCGAAAGTATAAATATGAACCACTCGGGCAAGGATTCCTGCATGTAGCACCGCCGGATACGTATCGAAATCTAGATGATGTTCATACACTGGCAAGTGCTAATGAAATCGATCGTGTCATGACATGGGAGTTAAGCCAAACAGTAGCCGGTGTGATTATGGAGCCAATTATTACAGGGGGCGGAATTTTAATGCCTCCTGATGGATATATGGAAAAAGTAAAAGAAATTTGCGAGAAGCACGGTGCGTTGCTCATTTGTGATGAAGTTATATGTGGATTTGGACGAACAGGGAAGCCATTTGGATTTATGAATTATGGCGTCAAACCAGATATCATTACAATGGCAAAAGGTATTACAAGTGGGTATCTTCCTTTGTCAGCAACAGCAGTTAGACGAGAGGTTTATGAGGCATTCGTAGGTAGTGATGATTATGATCGCTTCCGCCATGTAAATACGTTCGGAGGAAATCCTGCTGCTTGCGCTTTAGCTTTGAAGAATTTAGAAATTATGGAGAATGAGAAACTCATTGAACGTTCCAAAGAATTGGGTGAACGACTGTTATATGAGCTAGAGGATGTAAAAGAGCATCCAAACGTAGGTGATGTTCGCGGAAAGGGTCTTCTTTTAGGCATTGAACTAGTGGAAGATAAGCAAACGAAAGAACCGGCTTCCATTGAAAAGATGAACAAAGTCATCAATGCTTGTAAAGAAAAAGGTCTAATTATTGGTAAAAATGGTGACACTGTTGCAGGTTACAATAATATTTTACAGCTTGCACCTCCATTAAGCATCACAGAGGAAGACTTTACTTTTATCGTTAAAACAATGAAAGAATGTTTAGCTCAACTTTAATTAATTATTGATAAATCTTGTTAAAAAGCGGATGAGCCTATTAGGAGATATAACTTTAAATACTGAATGAATTACTCAAAAAGAGTAATTCCGAAAGGGTTGAGTTTATGAAAGCTGATGTTGTATTGATAAATGGAGAAGTTATTACAGTAGACCAAAAGAATGCAGTAGTCGAAGCTGTAGCAATAAAAGATAATCATATCGTAGTTGTTGGCTCAAATCAGGAGGTTAAGAGTTTTATAGGAGAAAATACGGATGTAATTGACCTGCAAGGGAAAACGCTTCTTCCTGGATTCATTGATTCCCATCTTCACATCATTTCTCATGGACTAAATCAGTTGGCTGTCAGTTGTAAAGCTGAACATATTGATTCTATCGATGCTTTGTTAGATGATCTGAAAAAGAAGGCCTTAGAAACGCCAAAAGGTGAATGGATACGTGCTTGGGGCTTTAATGAAACCGCTGTGAAGGAAAAGCGTTATCCAACAATTACTGAGTTGGATGAAATTTCAGTTGAACACCCTATTATTATAACTCGTACTTGTCACCACATAAGCGTGGTGAACAGTAAAGCATTAGAAATTGCGCAAATTAACGAGAACACACCGGATACGAATGGGGGAGTTATTGAAAAGAATCAGGCAGGAAGGCTTACAGGAAAGTTAATTGAAGCAGCAAATATGAGTATGAGCGAGGTTGCAAGTTATACAGAAAGTGAAATGATGAAGGCTGTGAAAATTGCATCAGATCATTTCGTTGCAGCTGGCATAACAAGTATACATGACGCAGGTGGAGATGGACCGGAGAGTTTTCGTTTACTACAACGAGCTGTGAAGAGTAGGGATATTCGTGTCCGAATATATGCAATGATATGTCAAATAAATAACTCCCATGAATTTGTTAATAAAATGGTCGAAGCTGGTGTGGTAACTGGTACCGGAGATGAGAGATTCAAAGTTGGACCAGCTAAATTGTTTACAGATGGAAGTAGCACTGGGCCTACAATTGCAACCCGTAAGTCGTACTCGAGTGACCCTACCAATTATGGCATTCTTTATTATAGTGAGGAAGAAATTTATCGTGTTTTAGGTGAATCGCATAAAAAAGGTTATCAAATCACTGTACATGCACAAGGCGATAAAGCTATTGAAATGTATTTAAATTGTGTAGAAAGGGCGCTAGAAGAATCACCAAGAAAAAATCACCGTCATCGAATCGAGCACGCGGGAATTTCTTCACCAGATTTACAAGAGAGAATGAAAAAACTTGAGATGATTCCAATTCCAAATCCTCCATTTCCATATGAATTCGGAGAGATATATGTAGAACACTATGGTGATCGTGTGAATCACATGTACGCTGCTCGTGATTTTATTGATCGTGGCATCATTGCAGCAGGTGGCTCGGACGCACCAGTTACTGACTATAATCCTTTATTAGGAATTCATGTTGCTGTCAATAGAAAAACTAAGTCTGGAATGGAGGTTGGTGCTAATCAATCTATAAGCGTAATGGAAGCTATTAAACTATACACATGGAATGGTGCTTATGCGAGTTTTGAGGAAGAGATAAAAGGAAGCATAGAGGCCGGAAAGTTGGCGGATTTAGTTATATTAAATGACAGCATTTTAAGTGTCGATCCAAATCAAATTAAAGATTTAAAGGTAGAAACAACAATTATTGATGGTGAAATTATCTATCAAAAAGAACCATCAGTGAAAATGTAGCAATAAAAAAACGCCCCTTCAATTGTGAGAATGATTTTAACAATTGAAGGGGCGTTTCAGTTGTTTAGTTGCGCTTTTCAAATCGTATTAATTTTCCAAGAGAATTGAAAGGACATTCGTGTACTAACAAATATTAAGATTATGAACACTAGAAAACGAACACAACCTATCATATAATTGAAAGACTATATTTTAAAATCAATGTTAATATTACCCTCCTATAAGTATTAACATGCGTAATTGAGGTGTTTTCTTTGTTGTTTTATGATCGAATTTCTATAATGGCCCCTCCTGTTCCATAGCTAAGGAAAGTCTATTCATTTCTGAGATTTTCAAAGTTATAGGAGGGTATTAAAAGTGAAAAAAGTCTCAGTACCATCACTTTGGTTAATGATTATTCTTGTGGCATTTCCGCAAATTAGTGAAACAATTTACACACCGTCTTTACCGGATATTTCAAAGGCGTTGCACGTAAGTAATAATGAGGTACAGTTAACGCTTAGTGTTTATTTTGCTGGATTTGCTTTAGGTGTATTTTTTATTGGATGGTTATCAGATATAATTGGTCGTCGCCCAGCAATGTTATTTGGAATTGTAGTATATGGCGCTGGAAGTTTCTTATGCTATATTGCCAATTCTATTGAATTTTTATTGTTTAGTCGTTTTATTCAAGCATTTGGAGCAAGTGCTGGTTCAGTTGTGACACAAACGATTCTTCGTGAAAGTGTAGAGGGGCATAAACGTCATGTTATGTTTGCTCAAATTTCGGCAGTCATTGCTTTTACACCAGCGGTAGGGCCGTTAATTGGTGGCTTTCTTGATCAAATGTTTGGGTTTAAAATGGTGTTTTTAAGTTTAGTAGTTATGAGTGTTGGGATCTTGCTGTATACGTTTGTTTCTCTTCCGGAAACAAAAACGGGCGCAGTAACGGATAAAATAAATGTTTTCTCAGTGTTAAAAAGATTAATTGCAAATCCGAAAGTAGTAACATATGGGTTATTAATTGGAGGAGCAAATGGTGTTTTATTTAGCTATTATGCAGAAGCGCCGTTTATCTTTATTGAATACTTTCAGTTATCACCTAGTATGTACGGGTTTTTAGGAATTGTTGTTGCTTCCGCTTCTATTATTGGGGCGAAAGTTTCAAAACGATTACTTACTACTTACAAACCAGAGGAAATTATATATATCGGTTGTCTTGTAATGACAGGGGGAGCTATCCTTTTAACTGTTATTACTTCAGTTGGATCAAATCCCAACATAATATATATGATTGGATTTTTAGTAGCTATGTTTATATTGCTATTAGGAATTGGGGTAGTGTTACCGAATTGTCTTAGCTTAGCTTTAGTAGATTTTCAGGACGTCATTGGTACAGCAGGAGCATTGTTTAGCTTAGGGTACTATATAATAGTGACGGTGACAATTTGGAGAATGAGCCAGCTGCATACAGGTTCATTAATGGTGATGCCTCTGTATTTTCTTGTTATTGTAGTTATCATGTTAGTGTTTACTAAGGTGTTTATTGTGGGTAAACGAGTTGAAAAAGCAGGTTAATTATGTAATAGGAAAAGAGTCTCATTGGAAAATGAGACTCTTTTTTATTCTTTGTTAACTAATTATTCGAATAGTGTTAAAATTTAATTAACTTAAAAAAGAAGAAGGTACAATATGAACGGTCTAAAGGTTAAAGCAACTGCACAAGAAGATTTACAACAAATTTTAAAACTATGTACGACTTATGATCAAGCCATTTACGGTGAAATTGATACAACGGTAGAAGATATTACTAATTCATGGAAAGGGATTGATGTTAGTAAAAGTTCTTGCTCTGTTATGAATGAAGAAGAAATAATTGCTTATGGAATTCTGACAGGAAATGAAAGGCAGTTCCCATCTGCCGTATTTGTAAATCCTAATTGTATCAATCAAGGGATTGAACAAGTAATATGGTCAAAGCTTGAAGAACGTGCTAAGGAGCTTGTTGGTAATTCATCATGCCTACAGGGTGCGATTGTAACACAAGCAAATAATTACTATGAGGAAAAAGTATTAGAAGAAGCTGGTTTTATTCCAACTCGTATTTGGTGGGGAATGGGGATTGAATTGAAGGGGAACGTTTCAACACCAATATGGCCAAATGGTGTTACTGTGCGACATTACATATCTGGTGTGGATGATGAGGGATTACATCGAGCTTTTAATGAAGCCTTTGCGGACCACTGGAATTCGCAGCCTTCTACGTTAGAAGAGTTTTTGCAACGTACTGAAAGAGATGGGTTTCATCCTACATTATGGTCACTAGCAATGTTTGAGGGTGACGTAATTGGTTTTATCTTTAGTAAAAAGGGTACTGACAATAAAGCTGAAATTACTCACTTAGGTGTAAGGCGCTCTAAGCGGAAAGAAGGATTAGGATTAGCGCTGTTACAGTATGCATTTGGTCAATTTTACGAAGAGGGGATTTCAAAAGTTCATCTAAATGTAGATTCTGAAAATATTACAGGCGCACCTCGTGTATACGAAGCAGCTGGAATGGAAGTACAGAGTAAATTTGTTCGCTTTGATAAGGAAGTTTTGTTGGAAAATAAAGAAGAAGTCCAGTGATGAATTGCTGGGCTTCTTTGCTTTTGTACTATTAAGGATCACTTTTCAGAAATGAGAATTGATTGATTAAGCATGGAAGAATGCATTTGGTATGCAAAGGTAGGTAATTTTACTAATATATTAAATCCTTTGGTGGGTGTGTGCGCAGAACGAATAGAAAAGGTGAAAGTAAGATTTTAGATGATGATAGAAATAGAAAAGAATTTCATTTAAATGGTGGAAAAGTGTATTATAAACAATACACATTAATGTGTATGTGATAAATAACCGAGGTGGATATTTTCTCCTCGGTTATTTATATTGTAATAATATTAATACTAGAATCATATTGAATAGATGTATTTTATTGTTAATTTAGTTAAAAATTAATCAAACTAATATATAATAATTTACTGAAAAAATAATTGAACTTTTCAGATAAATGAATTAATATGAAGTAAGCAATTTTAAGTTTTATAGAAAATAGGAAGATGAGAGGTTTTGGGGATTTTATAAGAGGCAGAATAAGATTTTAGGATAGCTTTAAAGTTAGTCTAAAATGACGTTTGTTTCATCATTTTCAAGCCAAAGAGGAATTAGGGGAAAACATCTTACTTTAAATGTGGCTATGAATCATCTAAGAGGGGGAAATGAAGTGGCAAACAAAGAATTGAAACGAGGTTTAGAAGCACGTCATATTCAAATGATTGCTTTAGGCGGAACAATTGGTGTTGGTTTGTTTATGGGGTCAGCCAGCACGATTAAATGGACAGGTCCGTCAGTAATGCTTGCTTATGCAATTGCAGGTATTTTTATCTTCTTCATTATGCGTGCCATGGGAGAAATGTTGTATATGGAGCCAAGCACAGGTTCATTTGCGACATTTGGCCACAAGTATATTCATCCGCTAGCTGGTTATATGACAGCCTGGAGTAACTGGTTCCAGTGGGTTATCGTTGGGATGTCAGAGATTATCGCAGTTGGGGCATATATGAAATATTGGTTCCCGGATTTACCAGCTTGGATACCTGGTATTATCGCAATGGTTATTCTTGGTGCTGCTAACTTAATTTCGGTTAAGTCATTTGGTGAATTTGAATTTTGGTTTGCAATGATTAAAATCGTTACGATTTTATTAATGATTATTGCCGGATTCGGTCTCATTTTCTTCGGAATTGGGAACGGAGGAGAAGCAATTGGTATATCTAATCTATGGAAAAATGGTGGTTTCTTCACAGGTGGTTTTTCAGGATTTTTCTTTGCGCTATCACTTGTAGTTGGGGCATATCAAGGTGTGGAATTAATCGGGATTACTGCTGGTGAAGCGAAAGATCCGAAGAAGACACTTACAAGAGCAATTCAAAGTACAATTTGGCGTATTCTAATTTTCTATATTGGTGCTATTTTCGTAATTGTAACTGTTTATCCTTGGGATCAATTAAGTTCAATTGGTAGCCCGTTCGTAGCGACTTTTGCGAAGGTCGGTATTACGGCAGCTGCTGGACTTATTAACTTCGTTGTTATTACAGCCGCAATGTCTGGTTGTAACAGTGGTATTTATAGTGCTGGACGTATGCTTTATACATTAGGTGTAAATGGACAAGCACCGAAATATTTTGCAAAAATTTCTAAAAATGGTGTACCTTTATTCGGTACAGTTGGCGTAATTATCGGTTTAGCGGTGGGTGTTGTTTTAAGCTACATTGCACCGAAAAACTTATTCGTATATGTATATAGTGCAAGTGTACTTCCTGGTATGGTACCATGGTTTGTCATTTTAATTAGTCAAATCCGTTTTAGAAAAGAAAAGGGAGCAGAGATGAAAGATCATCCATTCAAAATGCCATTTGCTCCTGTTACAAACTATTTAACAATTGCCTTTTTAATTATGGTATTAATCGGAATGTGGTTTAACGATGATACTCGTATTTCACTAATTGTAGGTATTGTTTTCTTAGCTATCGTAACAATTAGTTTCTATGCTTTCGGAATAGGGAAGCGTGTTCCGTTAGACGTTCAAAATGATCAAGAGATTTCAAGTAAATAAAGGTAATAAAAAAGTCCGATTTCTTATTTAGAAATCGGACTTTTTTATTAAAATTTTTCTAATACAATCTTCCCAATTGTACGTCCACCCTCAAGTAATGCATGTGCCTTTCTAAGGTTTTCTGCATTAATCGGTGTTAACGTATCGTTTAAAGTTGTATGAAGGATACCTTCATCTAATAATTCGCTCACTTTGTTTAATAATTCGTGCTGCGTAATCATATCACCCGTTTCATACATCGCTTTTGTAAACATAAACTCCCAAACGAGTGTGGCACTTTTACTTTTTAAAACCCCCATCTCAAGAGGATGCTCATTTTCTACAATAGAGCAAATTTTCCCTTGTGGTTTAATGAGGTCACACATTGCATGCCAATGTTGATCTGTATTGTTTAAGCAGAAGATATAATCTACATCTTTTAGCCCAAACTCTAATATTTGATCTTTTAAAGGTTGGTGATGATTAACGATATAATCGGCACCGAATTTTTCAACCCAGTGTATGGTTTCGTTGCGGGATGCGGTTGCGATTACGTTTAGTCCAGCCCATTTAGCTAACTGAATAGCAATCGAGCCAACACCACCAGCTCCGCCGATAATTAAAATATTTTTAAATGAGTTCGTATCTTTTTTATTATAATCAATGCCTAAACGTTCGAATAAACCTTCCCATGCGGTAATGGCTGTTAAAGGAAGTGCTGCAGCTTCAGCATCACTCAACGTTTTTGGTTTTTTACCAACGACTCTTTCATCAACTAGATGGTATTCACTGTATGTACCTTGTCTCGTAATGCTTCCAGCGTAAAACACTTCATCGCCTTCTTTAAATAATGTACAACCTTCGCCAGTTTGCATAACAACACCACTAGCATCCCAGCCAAGTATTTTCGCTGCATCTTCTTTTTTATCCTTCGGGGATCGGACTTTTGTATCAACTGGATTAACGGAAATTGCGTTAATTTTAACGAGTATATCTCTTCCTGTGGCAACAGGTCTTTCAACTTCAATATCAATTAAACTGTTTTCTTCTTCAATAGGTAAGTATTCATGTAAACCAATTGCTTTCATTTGTATTCCCTCCATTAAAGTAAGAGTTTTTCTCTTTTATTATAGTAGGTAAAGTGTCATTATGTAAAAAAGTTGAGTCCTTTCCATTTTGTTAAAGGCTTGTTTCAGCCTAATTTAGAACTTTGTAACTGGAGAGGAGCCATCGTTTTGATTTTATAGGCGTCGGATGAAAGGTATACTTATTTTTCCAGTGTACCTTGCAATGAACAATACCGAGTGTTATATTATAGATGTAGTTACTTATTATAAAACAGTACTAAACAATAAACAGTAGTAGATGCCAATTAGAATAGGGTGAATGAACATTGAATGTACAATTTAAAAAAGGAGTTTTAGAACTCTGTGTTCTTGTCTTACTTGATAAGCAAGACCGTTATGGGTATGAATTAGTTCGAAGTATTTCCAATCAAATTGAAATATCAGAAGGGTCTGTTTATCCGCTACTTCGTAGATTAACTAAAGAAGAATATTTTACAACGTATTTACAGGAGTCTTCAGAAGGGCCTTCAAGGAAGTATTATAAACTGACGGATAAAGGTAGAACGTATTTGTATCAACTTTTGGAGGAATGGAATGAGTTTTCACAAGGTGTCAATCAATTAATAAAAGAAGGTGTACGTAATGACGAAAAATAAATTTTTACAACAATTAAATGCATCTCTAAAAAGATTATCTGAAAAAGAGCGTGCAGATATTTTAAAAGATTATGAAGAACATTTTACTTTCGGATTAGAGGAAGGGAAAAGTGAAGAAGAAATTGTAGCCTCATTAGGTTCTCCAGCTCAAATCGCCAAAGAGTTATTAGCAGATTATCATATTGAGAAAGTAACAGCAAGTACAACAACAGGAAATGTTTTTCGGGCAATTTGGGCAGTAATTGGATTAGGTTTTTTCAATTTGTTAATCGTGCTTGGACCTGCAATTACATTAGCGGCATTGATTTTTTCAGGATGGGTTCTAGGAATCTCATTTTTAGGTTCACCATTACTTGTTCTAGTTGATACTATTATACATCCAAATACATTCTTGCTATTTAATCTTTTCGTTTCTTTAGCACTTTGTGGACTTGGATATTTCATTGTAATTGCTATGTTATTTTTAACGAAGCTAGCAAAGAATGGATTTGTTCGTTATTTAAAGTTTAATATAGCACTAGTAAAAGGTGGTTTGAAGCATGATAAATAAAAAGAGTCTTTCAATCATTGCAGGTATTATTTTCATTATTGGTATTATAGGAAGTCTACTCACTTTTCGTTCAATTGCTGCAGTACCAATTTCAGAAGAAAAGGTCATTAACAATAATAATGTGTCAAGCGTCATTATCGATACGAATAATGTTCGTGTTAACATCAATCCTACAACAGATAGTAACATGAAAGTAAAATTAGATGGCGAAGTTAATCCTAACGTAAAAAGAACATTAGCTACGGATGAGAAAGATTCGACGCTTCTTATTTCATACAAAGAAAAACAACAGAGATGGTTTAACTTCGACATTTCCGAAGTATTGGCGCCATTAACATTAAATGTTTATTTGCCTGAAAAGCAATATGATTCATTAAAAGTTTCCAATAATAATGGCTACGTTTCTGCCAAAAAACTAAACGTAACACATTTTAATATCAATACAAGCAATGGGCGTGTTGAATTAAGAGAGATCAATTCGCAAAAAGTTATTGCGGAAGCAAACAATGGAATTATGGACTTTAAAGATATAATGGCGCAAAATATTCATGTGAAATCGAATAATGGACGAATAATGCTAGATCATGTTGAAGGTGAAATAGAGGGGCAATCTAAGAATGGAAGTCTTACTCTTAAAACAAATGAACTTGATCGAAATCTCAATTTTACGACTCACAATGGCAAGATTAATATTGAAACTGAAAAAGAACCAACTAATGTTCAATTTAATGTCTCTGTCGACAATGGAAAAGCGAATATCCTGAATAAATATAATGGAAATGCCGTTATTGGGAAGGGAGAAAATCAAATTAAATTAAACACACATAACGGAAGTATTACAGTGAAATAAAATAGTATATTATCTTTTATAATCCTTGCTCGCCGCATATAAGAGCCTGTAAATGAATAATAAACAAGAAAAATAGCCGACTCCTTTTCTCGACATGTAGGTAGTCGGTTATTTTATGCCCAAAATTCGTTGTGAACAATTGAAAAGATAATAGCTGAAACAATGAAAAGTGAGAAGGAATTTATTTCTAACAAGAGGAATTCTTTACTGTATTGTTTTATTCAAAACTAAATGTAAAGGTGGATACATAATGACAGTAAAGAAGCTTTATTTCGTCCCAGCAGGTCGTTGTATGTTAGATCATTCTTCTGTTAATAGTACGCTCACACCAGGAAATTTATTGAATTTACCTGTATGGTGCTATTTGTTGGAGACAGAAGAGGGGCCTATTTTAGTAGATACAGGTATGCCAGAAAGTGCGGTTAATAACGAAGGTCTTTTTAACGGTACATTTGTTGAAGGCCAGATTTTACCGAAAATGACGGAAGAAGATAGAATCGTGAATATTTTAAAACGCGTTGGATATGAGCCGGACGACCTTCTTTATATTATTAGCTCTCATTTGCATTTTGATCATGCGGGAGGAAATGGCGCTTTTACAAATACACCAATCATTGTGCAGCGTGCTGAATATGAGGCGGCGCAGCATAGGGAAGAATATTTGAAAGAGTGTATATTGCCGCATTTGAACTATAAAATCGTTGAAGGCGATTATGAAGTCGTACCAGGAGTTCAATTATTGTCTACACCGGGCCATACTCCAGGGCATCAGTCGCTATTAATTGAGACTGAAAAATCCGGTCCTGTGTTATTAACGATTGATGCATCTTATACGAAAGAAAATTTTGAAGATGAAGTGCCGTTCGCTGGATTTGATTCGGAATTAGCTTTATCTTCAATTAAACGTTTAAAAGAAGTTGTGATGAAAGAGAACCCCATTGTTTTCTTTGGTCATGATATGGAGCAGGAAAAGAGCTGTAAAGTGTTTCCAGAATATATATAAGTAGAAAAAGTCATGGGCCTATTAGCTCATGACTTTTTCTATTAAATAACCTTTTTAAATAAGTTATATACTTTTTTCGAATTACCTTCGTTTAATTGATAATAAGTAAGATCTACGTCATCAGGAGAGTTTTGCTGGGCAATCATGACTTCACTACTGTTGTTATCTACTATCCAAATTAAATATTGTTTATAAGTTCCATCTTGGAAAGTAATCCACATGTTACAATCTACTAAATCAGAACCTTCTTCATCTAGCGTTAAATCGCCTTTTTTTGCTGTATCCATACTGTTAATGAATGTTTTTAATTCATCTGTTTTTGTAAGGAAGATAGATTTTTTTGTTTTAATTGACTCTACATGTATATCTTTTATTTCCTGTTTTCCTAAAAAGACAGGAGGTGCATTTGGGTCTCTTTGAGTTGAAATAATAGTAGCTTTCTTCTTTGGTTTGCTTGCTGTATAGAAATCTTGAATAGATTTTCCAGAGTTTAAAAACCATATGATTCCAAAAAAAATGAATGCGCTACCTAGCAGTGAAATGACTTTTTTAATAGGATATTCTCCTCTCTATTACTTCATGTGAAGAGCTTTTCTATTAATATATGATAGGTAAGCGTAAAGTATTATAGTTGAACGTGATTATGCTTCACGGTTTTTATAGGACGATCAACGAGTAAATTGTAAGTAAGCCCAATTAATACGAAAATACCACCGATAATTTTGCCGATTGAGAGTTCGTTTGACAGGAAGAAATCAATGATAGCCCCCGCAAATAATTGTCCGATAAAGATGAGTAATGTTAAATAAAATGCAGATATTTTAGGAGTAATATAGTTTGATAATGGAATGACGATAACGCCTACTAATCCGCCTAAGTATACAGCGATAGGAATGGATTGCAACGTATGAATTGGAATATAAAATGAATCTGAACTGAAAATTAAAAATAGCGCGGAGAAAAATAATCCAGTAATATAATTGAAAAATGTACCTTCCCAATTGCCAATTTCCTTTGCTAAATTCGCGTTAATAATTCTAGCGACAACGATAGAAACACCAGTTAAAATAGCGATACAAATATATAACATTTTCTTGCCTCCATTAATAAATTGTCATGACTATAATTCCAGAAGAAATGAACAATAATCCAATTAGTTTTTTCTTTTCAAACTTTGCAACTTTCATTCCTAATAAACCGAAATGATCAATAATAATAGAAGCAATGGATTGACCGAGTAGGCTTAATGCAATGGTAATAGAAGCACCAAGAGCGGAGAAGCTTATATTGCTAAAAAGTACTGTGAAAACTCCAATGGCTCCGGCACTATATAAATAAAGTGGAATACCTTTATCAAAATGGATTTTATTTTTGTTAATGATTAAAACGAAAATGACTGCTATTAAACCGACAAGATGAATGATAACACTCGCTGTATAATTGCCAGTCGACTCAGATAAAATCCCATTCAATGGGAGCATAATGGCAATAAGCATACCAATAAAGACAGAAAGAAAGTTATACAATGTAATATCCCCTTTATATTTCATGTTTGTAATGACTGTATCATGCTGAAATTGTGTATTACTATGACATATGTCATAGTGGAAGAAGAAAATTTTGATTACAATGGGAGTAGTTGTAAAGGTGGGGGACTATGAAGAAAGTATGTAATTCTAATAAATTAGCAGAGTATATGAAACAAAATAATATTGATTCATTTTTTAGTAGTGATATGAGACCATATATGGAACTTATATTTTTTAAAAAGAATGAGTTCATTTGCAGAGAAAACGAAGAGATAGACTATTTATATTTTTTTGTTGAAGGAAAAGCGAAAGCGTTTAATACGTTAAGTAACGGGAAATCCGTATTATTATGTTTTTATGATAGTTTGCAGTTACTAGGAGATGTTGAGTTAATCCATTCTCAAAAGATTGCTTCAAACGTACAAGTCATGGCAGATTCTTATTGTGTTGGTTTGCCTTTAGGGAAAGTGAGAAACCAATTATTTCATGATGCGAAATTTTTAAGATGTATTTGCGGTTCTTTAGCCCATAAATTAAATCGTCTTTCAAAAAATAGTACAATTAATTTACTATATCCACTTGAAAATAGACTCGCGAGTTACATATTAGCAGCAGGAGAACGCGCTGTTCAGCACGGGAATCGAATTGTATTTAGTGGGAATTTAACGGAAACAGCTGAATTGTTAGGAACGAGTTATCGGCATTTATTACGTACATTGAATACCTTTTGTGATAAAGAGATAATCAAGAAAAGTAATGGTTGTTTTGAAGTTGTGAATGTAGAAGTTTTGAGGGAATTGGCTGCGGATGTTTATAAATAGGAGAGATATAAATAATATATTAAAGTGGGGATTTAGATGAAAATAGCGATAATTTCAGATATTCATGGGAATAGTCACGCTTTAAAATCGGTATTAAAAGATATTACACGTCGTAAGGTCGAAATGATAATAAATTTAGGTGATAGTGTGTATGGGCCGTTAGATCCTTTAGGGGCAATTGAAATATTAATGAGTAACGAGATGATACATATTAAGGGTAATTGTGATCGCATGCTTTGGGAACCTATACAAGAGCAGTCTGCTACACTAACTTTTGTCCAAAATCAATTAACAAAAAATCATATAGATTGGTTAAAACAACATCCTTCCCAATTTATTGTAGACGATATTTTATTTTGTCATGGTACGCCAACTTCAGATGAGGTGTATTTATTAGAAGAGATGGACGAGAATGGTGCAGTATTAAAGAGTGAAAAAAATATAATGGATCAACTCCAAAATATAGAACAAAAAATAATAGTATGTGGTCATACGCATATTCCTAGAGTTGTTTATTTAGCGAACGGAAAAATCATTATAAATCCAGGGAGTGTAGGACTTCCTGCATACAAAGATGAATTACCCGTTTTGCATAAAATGGAGTCAGGAACTCCGCACGCAAAATATGTAGTGATAGAAAAAAATTTTGGAGAATGGATAATTGAACAAATTTCAGTTCCTTATAATTGGGAAGAAGCAGCTGGGTTAGCTGTTCAACAGGAAAGGCAGGACTGGGCACAAGCGCTAAAGACTGGAAAGGTAGAATGAAGAGGAGTTTTACTTTATAGTAAACTCCTCTTTTTATTTTATGTAGATGTTGAATTATAGAAAAATAAAATGTTA
This sequence comes from Bacillus sp. RC242, assembly GCF_044908245.1. Lineage (NCBI taxonomy): Bacteria > Bacillati > Bacillota > Bacilli > Caryophanales > Bacillaceae > Bacillus > Bacillus sp. RC242. Next base: position 358,918 of record NZ_JBIYCZ010000002.1, on the reverse strand, counting down.
TGGTTATGGAAACATATGAATGTGTGAACATGTATTCATATATAAGAGGAGGAGGGATTAGAGTGAAAGACCTAATTATTATTGGAGCTGGTCAAGCTGGATTAACAATAGGATACTACTTGAAGCAGGGAGGATATAGTTTCTTATTACTTGAGGCGGGAAACCGAATTGGCGATTCTTGGAGAGACCGCTATGATTCTTTGCAGCTCTTCACACCAAGGGAATATAGTAGTTTACCAGGTATGATATTAAAAGGAGAAGGGAGTGGATTTCCATGTAAAGATGAAATTGCAATTTATTTAGAAGAATATGCAAGGTATTTTCAATTGCCGGTACAATTACAGACTCAAGTTTTAAAAATAAGAAAAGAGAAAGAAATATTTGAATTACACACTCCTACAGAAATTTTACAATCGAAAAAAGTTATTATCGCATCAGGTGGTTTTCAGCAACCATTCATCCCCTCATTTTCACAACATCTTTCATCACATATTTTTCAAATACATTCATCACAATATAAATCACCATTACAAATTTCTAAGGGGAAAGTACTAGTAGTAGGTGGCGGGAATTCAGGAATGCAAATCGCAGTAGAACTTGCAAAAACTCATGAAGTAAAAATGTCTATCAGTCATCCATTAACATTTTTACCGTTACATCTTTTTAGAAAAAGCATTTTTAATTGGTTAGAAAAATTAGGTTTATTGTATGCTGAAGTAAATACCAAGAGGGGAAAATGGTTTCAGAAGCGAAAGGATCCCATTTTTGGTTTTGAAGGTAAGGAACTTATTCGTAGTGGAGCAATAAAACTACAGGGAAAAGTGGTAAGTGCATCAGGAAATAATATTATGTTTCAGAATGGTGGCACGTATAGTGCACAAAGTATTATATGGTCAACTGGTTTTGTTCAAGATTATAAATGGATTGAAATAGAAAAGGCAGTGAATATGAATGGATTTCCTAATCATACAAAGGGAATGAGTCCAGTAAGAGGATTGTATTATATTGGACTGCCGTGGCAATCTCAAAGGGGTTCTGCGCTTATTTGTGGTGTAGGAAAGGATGCGGTGTATTTGCTTTCTGAAATCAAAAAATAGATCAGTAGCAACAGCTACTGATCATCCATATGTACATGAATTAGGAGAGGTCAAACATTTCAAACGTTTATTAGCTTTAGTATAATAGATTTTCATGAAATAAAAAACTGAAAATTATAATTTTTTTGTTGAGAAAGTTTTTTGTATCGAAATATATAAAAAAACGGGGATTTCTATTGAAAGAAAATATGATATTTATCCCGCATTAACGGGCAGTAAGATCCCCCACCTCAAAATTCGGCACATGCGAGGAAGTTAGGTGAGAGATCAACTGCCCGTAAAAGCTCGATTGGTGAGGGCTAATAATCAGAGGGACAAAAGTCCCTCTGATTAAAGTTTCACTTTATATTTTAGTAAAGTATGATATAGTCTATATAAGATTGATTTCCTTAAAATATCTTTTTTGTATAGTAATTACATTCACAGTTGGGAAGGGGAACATATTGTGAAGTTTGATGATCAACGTCTACTAGGAATACGATTAGGTTCTGTACTCATAACAGAAGAAAATCAATATTTAGTAATTAAGAAGAAAGATCATTATGCACTATTAAACATACATAATTTAGAATGCACACATGTCGAAGTGCAGTTAGAACATATTGAAGAACTGCTGCATGAAGATTTCCAAGAAAGTATAACGGAAATTATCGCACCAGAACATATTAAAATTGTGGTGAAAAATGTTATATAAAGAAAGAAGCTGGGAGAATCAGCTTCTTTCTTTGTTTTACTTCGTTAATTATAAGGATAACAATTTTAAAATCTCACCAATAATCCCATCCTTTTGATGAACACCTAAATCCGAGTTCGTCATAATAACAGCGCTATTACCTCGGTATGGATTACATACCATCATACATTGAAATCCAACACCCCAGCCAAGTGAATGAATTTGTAAGTCTTCATTAGAATACTCTAGAAAAACACCTAACCCAGTCCATTTGGTGCATCCTTGAGGAGAAATCATATCTTGTACAGTTTTTTGAGAAAGTTTCAGTTTGCTATTTCCCTGTAAGGACTGAATGATCTCAATAATTAAAGTTGATAAGTCAGTTGGTGTTGTCCAAACGCCTGAAGCTGCTGCGAATGGATAAAATGAATACTTCTCATTTGTTACAGTTCCATCTTTATTATGCCCGCAAGCAAAAGCATCGGTTTTATCTATGTCTTCGGGAGAGAAGAGTGTACTATTTTTCATTTGTAGTGGCTGAAAAATAAATTCTTCAAGTAAAAGGTTGAACGATTTCCCAGTAATATCTTCAAGTAGTTGTTCGATAATACAAAAATTTGCGTCAGAGTAGTGGAATTGGCTTTCTGGTGCATAAGTTACTTCTATAGGTACTGGGCAATATAATGTTTTACCAGCAAGGAGCTCATCCATTTTAGGTAGTTCTTGTGCAAGTGTATAATGTTCAAAACTATTGGGAGGATCAATGATTCCAGATTGGTGACTTAATAAGTTTCGCAGCGTTACTTTTTTCTGTGAAGTAAATAGATTGGTAGGGATGTTCCAAGATGTGAGTCTATCATTTACGTCTTCATCTAAATGTACGATTCCTTGATCTGATAACGTTAGTACAAGCATTGAAGTGATGAATTTGCTAATAGAACAAGAATTGAATATGGAATTCGTAGTGACAGTTCTAGTTGTTCCAGATTCAAGTGTTCCGAAAGCAGTAGCTTCATCAAGTTTACCGTCACGTATAACGGCAAAGCTTAACCCTGCAACAGAATATTGGTTCATTTTCTCATAGATATTGTTACTTTTTAAGTTCATAGTGACTCCTTTCTTTTAAAGACAGAATATTAATTTTATTATACAGTAGTAAATAGAGAGAAAAGGAAAACACTTCATCTTTTATCGATGAAGTGTTTTCTTAGTTTAAGTTAATTCGAAGTAAATGCTTTAAAAAATTTATCTCTGTACATGTACATAAGCCATGAGGCTGTTATAAAGGAAATAAAGATTTGTTTGTTTTTAATTGGCGCATTGAAAACAAGCCAGCCAACGATATCAAATAACAAATGTAGTGCAATTGAAAGAACTACAAATTGTAGTAACGTCTTAAAAAATCTTTTCATAAAGTGTCCCCCTAAAATAAAAGGTTTTATCCCGCATTAACGGGCAGTAAAACTCCCACTGATTAAAGTTTCACTTTATCAATAGTGTTGTATATTACTATTATACATTAAATGTGTCCTGTGGTAAAATTTACATAAGTTACTTAAATAAAACATATGAAAGCTAGTGAGGAGGAATAGTCATGGAATTTTGGATGATCATACCAATAGCGGTCTTTGGGCTTATTTATATCGTTGAAAAATTAAATAAAATCGAAAAGAAAACGGATGCGTGTTTAAAGCGGATGGAAGATAGATTACAGCTAATTACGAAAGAAATGGGAATTATAGATAGAGAACCCGAAATTAATAAAGAGTTGCGGCAGCTTATGGAAGAAGGAAAAACAGTTACGGCAGTTAAGAGAGTAAGAGAAGCATTTGGTTTTTCAATACTAGAAGCGAAGCAATATGTTGATAAGTTATAAAAAGGTCATCCATTTGGGTGATCTTTTTTCACTGCACCATACGTGTATTTACATAAGCAGCTATTATAACGTGGCCAATTATAATGATAGGAAATACGATTTTTGCATTAGGGGTAGTGAAGACACTACCAATTGTGGCGATAACACCAGCGGTTAAATTATAAAGACCAACTATCTTCGATAAATTAACTTTATCTGACACACGGCGTTCATTGAATCCTGATAAGAGCCAAGTGTATTGTTTTACTCCGATGAAATAAGCTAATGCAAATGAAATGATTGCTAGTATGAATAATGATGGAGAAGCGAAGAGAGTCATTGAGAACACCTCCGTTAATGGACTATAAATAAATTATAGTATGAATGTTATAATTTAACAAAATACATTTTTGATTTTAAGTTTATTAAAAATGAGATATTTACGATGAAGGGAGATTACATATGAATATTTCGGAATTCCAGCAATATGTATCGAGTTTCAGTAAAGAAAAAGGATTTCAAGATACAACAATTGAAGAGCGTACGATGTATGCGATGGCGGAATTAGGTGAATTAGCGGAAGTTATATTAAGGCGTGATAAAATACAAGATTCGAAAAGAGAGATTGGTTTAGAAATGTTTGATGTAATTTGGAATGTATGTGATTTAGCAAACAAGTTAGAAATTGATTTAGAGAAGGCATTCGAAGAAAAAATGATGATTAATAAAAAACGTGAATGGTAAAAGGAAAGTTAAAAAGCGCACAAAATTTTGTGCGCTTTTTATTAATGGTATGAAAAATATGTAAAAAAAGATGGAACAAACATTTGAGATGAACTGTCTAATATAGGTAATAACTATTTAGTTTGAAAGAAAGGGTGGAGAAAATGAAAAAGAATACATTATTAAAATTAGGGGTATGTGTTAGTTTGCTAGGAACAACTCAATTTGTTAGCACAATTTCTTCTGTGAAAGCGGAACAAAAGCTAGAGCAAAAAGTAATAAAGAATGAGACAGGAACTATTTCAATTTCTCAGTTAAATAAAAATGTATGGGTTCATACTGAGCTAGGTTATTTTAATGGAGTAGCAGTTCCTTCGAGTGGTCTAGTTCTTACTACTTCTAATGGGTTAGTACTTGTCGATTCTTCTTGGGATGATAAGTTAACGAAGGAACTAATAGAGATGGTAGAAAAGAAATTTAAGAAGCGCGTAACGGATGTTATTATTACACATGCGCATGCTGATCGAATTGGCGGAATTAAAACGTTGAAAGAAAGAGGCATTAAAGCGCATAGTACAGCATTAACTGCGGAACTAGCAAAGAAAAATGGATATGAAGAGCCACTTGGAGACTTACAAACAATTACGAATATGAAGTTTGGAAATATAAAAGTAGAAACGTTCTATCCAGGGAAAGGGCATACAGAAGATAATATTGTCGTATGGTTACCGCAATACAACATTTTAGCTGGAGGCTGTTTAGTGAAATCTGCGGAAGCTAAAGATTTAGGGAATGTTGCTGATGCATATGTAAATGAATGGTCCACATCGATTGAGAATGTGTTGAACCGATATGGAAATATGAACTTAGTAGTGCCTGGTCATGGAGAAGTAGGGGACAGAGGATTACTTTTACATACATTGGATTTGTTGAAATAAGAAACTGTGGGAATATAAAAGCGAGGAGAAATAATTTTCTCCTCGCTTTCTTCTAACTATATTTAAATGCGAAGCTATCAATTATGCCTGCATAAGTTACTGAGATTTTAATTCCAAGTATACAAATACCAGTACCGTCATAATTGCTATAACAACGTAAGTAACATCAAGCATTATAAGTGTCTTTAAAGTTTCAGTCATCCTAATTCACCCCTGGTATGAAAATGTAACATAATCTCTTATCAATCAGTTAAGAGATTATAAAGATAACGATGTACATGAAATTTCTTAAGTAGTTTCTATATAAATATATCATATAAATAATGTAAAAAATGTTAAGATGGTGTAAATGTATTGTAAATAAAGAGGTTTCCTATAAAATCTTTAATCAAAAAATTGATAGTTCTTCAAAATGAAAAAACGCTATTCTTTCTGTTGAATGATAGAAAGAATAGCGTTTTTGTATGCTTATTAGTTGCTAATAGTTCTCTAAATCAATCATCTAGCTATTTGAAAGTATTAACAAAGGTGTCCGTTTTTTAGCGCCAATAAAAATATTATGTCAACAATATGAACTGTCACAAATTTATATATATTATTGTGATTCATATCACATCCTTTTTTCCTAATGGGTATTATGCTTGATTTGTAAGGAATGATTGGGAGAGGGTGGGATGATATGTTTTGTTATCAATGTGAACAAACGCCAACAGGTGGATGTAAAGTGATGGGGGTTTGCGGTAAGAATGAAACCATTGCAAGTTTACAAGATACGATTGTGTTTGGATTAAAAGGAATTGCTGCTTATCGTACTCATGCTGCTCAGCTAGGGTATACAGATGCATTTGTAGATGCTACAACTCAAGAAGCGCTATATATGACATTAACAAATTCTAACTTTAATGAACAAGAACATATTGATATGGCTATGAAAGTAGGGAAATCGGCTTTACGAGTAATGGAGTTATTAGATGAGGCACATACGAATCACTTTGGTGTTCCGGAGCCTGTTCAAATTACGCAGAACCATGTAGAAGGTAAGGCAATTGTAGTTACTGGTCATAATTTATTTGCATTAGAAGAGTTATTAAAGCAAACAGAAGGAAAAGAAATTAATATTTATACTCATTCTGAAATGCTACCAGCACACGGATATCCACAACTGAAAAAATATAAACATTTAAAAGGAAACATCGGTAAGGCATGGTATGATCAACGACGCCTTTTCGAAAAATTTACAGGTGCCATATTAGCTACAACGAACTGTGTTATGCCAATTAAAGGATCATACTCTGATCGATTCTTTTTATATGATATTGCAGGCTTAGAGGGCGTACAAAAAATTGAAAATGATGATTTTGCACCATTGATTCAAAAAGCGCTTGGACTTCCCGAAGTACATATGGAGTCGGATGAGCAGTTAGTAACAGGGTTTCATCATAATACAGTATTATCATTAGCTCCAGAAATTATTGAGGCAGTAAAGGAAGGGAAAATAAAGCGTTTCTTTGTCATCGCAGGTTGTGATGCACCAGGAAAAGGCGGGGAATACTATCGTGAATTAGCAACGTCGCTTCCGCCAGAAACGGTTATTTTGACAACTTCTTGCGGGAAATTCCGCTTTAATGATGTGAATTATGGGGTTGTACCTGGTACGGAGATTCCGCGTTATATTGACTTAGGGCAATGTAATAACTCAATTTCTACAGTGAAAATAGCGGAAGCTTTAGCAGATGCTTTTCAATGTGAAGTAAATGAATTGCCAGTAAGTATTGTCTTATCATGGTTTGAACAAAAAGCGGTTGCTATTTTACTTGGGCTATTTAGTCTTGGAATTCAAGATATTCGCATTGGTCCAAAGGCGCCTGAATTTATTTCACCTGGTGTGCTTGATGTATTACAAGAGACATTTGGTTTAAAATTGATTACAACTGCAGCAGAAGATATGAATATGATGTTATCGTAACAAAAAGGGTGTCCTATATGTAGAGTTGGCTTTATAAAAAATTTGTATGTATTCGAAAACTTATGTATTAGATTCGCAGGTGCGTTAGTAGAAGATGTGGCTTTAAAATAAAGTTTGATCAAATTAATGAGAATGCCACTGATAAAAGACAAATAGAAAGAGCATGTTTTGAAAAAAGATTAATCAAAACATGCTCTTATTTCATCTAATTGCTCAAATGTTTTATAAAAAAGTTTGATCGTTTCAATGAGCCTTCCTCAACTAAAGCACCCGTTAATTCAATAACCATCTCACATAATTTTTTTCAATAACCTTACCATAAATGGTGTCTTTAATGTCTCTTTTATTAGTGAATTTTTGTGTTTCATAAAATTACTGATCTGTTTTCGTCTATTTGGAACCATTAACAAAGGTAATCTACTAGGATTAAACCACCCAATTTTTGCAGTTTCAGGCCCATTATTTATTGGTTCCCCCCCCTAGTAATTTCCCTGAAAATATATGTTGCATATCATCGTATTGAGGTTGGTGATATTCTCCTATTTTACGCTCAATAGCAATTATATAGCCCGTTTCTTCTTTAGTTTCTCTTATAGCACACTTATCTAACTGTTCATTTTCTTCTAGTCTTCCCCCAGGCAAATCCCAGATAGGATAATCATTTCGTTTAACTAACAATATTTTGCCTTCATTATTATCAACAATAGTAAAGCACCCTGTGGTTTTTGTAGTATTCATTATAAATATGATCTCCTTAACTTACGCAATTGCCAATCAACTTATATTTCTCTTTGTCTAATAAATTTTCCTTCTTACTGAATTAAATGGACCTTTAGTTGAGTAATTTTATTGCTACTCAACATTTCCTTAATCCGCCTTTCAATTCAGATCTTCTTTTCATTTTTTATTATAAAAACACCCATTTAGATAAACAGATCCAAAGGGGCAAAACGGTACGACTTTATTTCAAAACCACAGAAGAACACAAAACGAATCTTTCTTATTAATAAAGGGAATCTGCAGCATCCATCAACTTCAAAATTTTATCCCGCTATTTGCGGGCAGTAAAACTCCCACCTCAAAATTCAGCTGGAGCAAAGAAGTTAGGGGGGAGCCCTGCTGCCCGTAAACGCCCCACTGATTAAAGTTTCACTTTATAAAGAATTTGTATGTATTCGCAAGCTTATGTATTAGATGCACAGGTGCATTAGTAGAAGAACAAAAAAATGATCCGTCTTCTTAATAAAGAGAGCTAGCCACATTCATTAACTTCGGAATATTATAACGCCCCAAAACAAAAATGTGGAATTTTTGTTTTGGGGTATTTCCTTTTCTTAGCTGGATAGGTATGTGGTGAGATTTCTTAAGAAGAAAATAGGCAGTATCCAATAGATAATAGCGGATTTAAGAAAAAATTTAAAAATCGAGTTGACATTCTATCTACATAGTCATACAATGTAGTGGTAATGAGTAATACTGAATAGCGTAGTTTTTAAAAATATATTCAGTATCCAATAGGCAAAAGCGGATTTAAGAAAAAATTTAAAAATCGAGTTGACATTACATCTACTTAGTCATACAATGTATTTGTAATAAGTAATACTGAATAGTGAGGTTTCTCAAAAGCTATTCAGTAAAAATTAGCCTTAGTACTCTGTGATACTGAATATAAGTCAGACAGAATAGGGGGTAAAGGAGGATCAGAATATGGAAAATTTAACTGAAATGTTGAAAGGTTCGCTGGAAGGATGTGTTCTGGAAATCATTAGCCGCCGTGAAACTTATGGCTATGAGATTACCCGCCACCTGAATGAGCTTGGGTTTACTGAAGTCGTGGAAGGAACGGTCTATACCATCCTTGTGCGATTAGAGAAGAAAAAACTTGTGAATATTGAAAAGAAACCGTCAGACATGGGGCCGCCTCGCAAGTTTTATTCACTAAATGAGGATGGCCGTCAGGAGCTTGAATTGTTTTGGAGAAAATGGGATTTTGTATCATCAAAAATTAACGTCTTGAAGTCAAACTAGCCTCATAAGATTAAATATTCGGCCGATATTTTGGGAGTTTCTTGTTCTGCTTTATAAAAAAGGAGGAAAAATAATATGTTGGAAATGTTCAAAAAATTAATTGGTGATAAAAAAGAGTACAAAATGATGATGGCACGTGTTGGAGCTCTGCCAGAGGACTATCAGTTTGTGTTTAAGAAAATTCAAAACTACATGTGGAATTTCTCAGCTGGTAACGGGATGGATATGCTACACATACAGTATGAACTAATCGATTTGTTTGAAGCCGGTGCGGCGGAAGGCAGACAAGTGCTAGAAATCACTGGGGAGGACGTGGCATCCTTTGCTGACGAACTAGTGGCAAACGCTAAAACTTATGTTTCCAAGTATCGTGAAGATTTGAATGAAAGTATCATGAAGCAATTGAGAAAAAAATAAATGCAACAGGTAATACCGACTGATTAGCTGGTTACAAATGTGAATTGACGCCATTGCTATTCAGTTATATTTTCAAATCGGTACTAAGTAATACAGATTATCAGTAATACTAAATAGAGGGTGTAGGCAGTCTATCTTTACAAAACATTTTTTAAGGAGGAAAAAAGCATGACCAATACAGCGATTTCTGTAAAAGGATTAAAAAAATCCTTTAAAGATAAAGAAGTGTTAAAAGGGGTAGATTTTGAAGTGCAGCGTGGCGAAATTTTCGCATTGCTGGGCTCAAATGGAGCGGGCAAGACGACGATAGTCAATATCCTCTCGACGCTGATGAAGCAAGATGGCGGCGAAGTAGGTATTTGTGGTTTTGACGTTCAGCGTCAACCGGATCATGTTCGTCAAAGTATCAGTCTGACAGGGCAGTTTGCAGCTTTAGACGGTATGCTCACGGGGAGAGAAAACTTGATAATGATTGCCAATTTGCGTGGAGTTTCTATTCCTGCTCAAGTCGCTGATAATTTGCTTGCAAGATTCAGCCTGACTGATGCAGCCAACCAGAGGGCAGACCAGTACTCAGGTGGGATGAAGCGCCGGCTTGATATCGCCATGAGCTTGATTGGGACGCCAGCAGTCATTTTTCTCGATGAACCGACGACAGGGCTTGACCCCGAAGCGCGGATTGAAGTGTGGGATACCGTCAAGGAACTTGCCGGCGGCGGCACAACCATCTTGCTCACGACCCAGTACCTCGAGGAAGCCGAACAACTGGCGGACCGTATCGCTATCTTGCATGGCGGAAAAATTATTAAGACTGGTACTCTTACAGAACTTAAAGAGATGTTCCCGCCAACAAAAGTGGAGTATATCGAGAAGCAGCCGACATTGGAAGAAATTTTCCTTGCGATTATTGGCAAAAAGGAGGAGATGTAAATGAAGAGCAAAACAGGGGTATTATTAGGGCGCTTAATGCGCAACATCATGCGCAGTCCAGATACAATTATTACGGTAGCGATTTCGCCGATTATGATGATGCTGTTGTTTGTCTACGTATTTGGCGGCGCCATAAAGACAGGAACGGATAACTACGTCAATTATTTATTGCCGGGAATCTTGCTGATGGCTATCGCATCCGGTGTCGCTTACACTTCCGTACGGTTGTTTACGGATGTAAAGAGCGGGCTGATGGCACGTTTCATTACTATGCCTATCAAGCGTTCGTCGGTATTATGGGCTCACGTATTAACATCACTTGTTGCTAATGTGCTTACTATCGTGGTGGTTGTTCTTGTTGCGCTCTTAATGGGCTTCCGTTCCAGTGCTAATATTCTGGATTGGCTCGCGGTAGCTGGAATACTCGGGATGTTTACGCTGGCGCTGACATGGTTGGCTATCATTCCTGGGTTGACAGCGAAGTCTATGGAAGGGGCGACAGCCTACTCGTACCCACTAATTTTTCTGCCCTTTATTAGTTCGGCCTTTGTTCCTACCGAAACTATGCCAAAAATTGTTCGTGCGTTCGCTGAAAACCAGCCTGTGACTTCAATCGTGAATGCGATTCGTGCCCTCTTATATGAAGGGACTGTTGGCAACGATATTTGGATTGCACTTGCTTGGTGTGTGGGCATTATGGTTATCGCTTACTTCTTCGCCGGCAAAGCATTTAAACGTCAGTTAGGGTAACACCACCAGTTCGGTGCACAATGGCAACTAAACCTTCTGGAATAATATATATATGGGAAAATGGATTTAAATCACATTAATCTTAGTTATTGCTATAATTGTTAGTATTCTTACTGGTTATGCAGTTGGTACGTAAGTAGGCTCAGACGTTGAGAAAAAGCAGACTGAGAGAGTTAAAAGGGAAGAGATAATATTTTGACCTCAATTCTAATTGCCATATAATAAATGCAATTTTTATACATGAAAAGCCCACCTATTTCCGTAGGTGGGCTATATCTTTACTACACAATTCGAAAGTATACTCTCTTTTTCTAAATATGTAATTATGCATATTTAGAAAAAACTACACTTAATAAATATTACATATAGTAAATGGAAACTTATGGTGTAATTCTTTTAATAGGCTCAACATGATAACCATTATATAAGGTGCGTAGGCTCCTTTGGAAAAGTTCTTCTTTTCTGAAAAATGAATATTAATTCGTTATATGTAATAAAAATTCATGAGAATAATTTTATGTTTTCTAAATTTATTCCTTTACATCAATGTGTATTATTTATTACAACAGCTTCATGTCAAAGATAAGATGTGAAAGCAAAGGGAAATATAAGTATCTTTATAACGAGTTCCTAATATAATCAATGTGTTAATGAAAGGAACTCTGTATTATGTTTACTTTTCTATTAACTAATACAGCTTCAAAAAATAGACACAATTGCTACATACCAATTGTAATTTATTATCTATTCATAATTCTGTTTATTCTGTCTTTCTAAAAATAAAAAAATATTAGACTCGCAAATATAAACGTTATAATGAGGGCGTCGAGAGGTAACCGATTACCTACGAAGAAAATATCAAACATTTTAAAATTGGACAGACTGAAACGATTACTTACAGAAAGGTGTGTGACCAGAAGGGGAATTTCTTCAAAATAGTTTAGCAGCAGCGGACATCGTATTAGCTGGTGTAAACAATATCATCAATGGTAAGTATAGGGTTGGAGGATAAATGCCTCGCACATTAAGAGAGACAGCTTTAGGTGGAATCGTTTACAATATGGCGCATCTAGTAAGCGGTTCATTTTTTAAGAATGGTCTATATTCTTAAGCCTAAAAAGAGACGTAAGAATAGGATACAAGGGGGATTTATTATATGAATGGGAATACTGCAAAAAAAATAGAATTTCAAGCTGAAAACACTGCAGTGAAAAATGAGAAATATCCAGATCCTAAAAAGTGGCATAAACAAGATACTACCTGGGCATTGAGCCTTTTTGGAACAGCAATTGGAGCAGGAGTACTCTTTTTACCTATTAATGCCGGTTCAGGTGGTTTATTATCATTACTGTTAATTACGATACTTGCATTTCCTGTTATGTATTACTCACATAGGGCACTTGCTAAAATGATATACGCTTCCAATTCTGCTGATGAGGGGATTACAGGCACAATAAGAGAGTATTTTGGCAATAAGGCAAGTATAATTTTTAACATAGTATATTTCGTCTCAATTTATACGATCGTACTGATGTATTCGGTTGCACTTACAAATACTGCAAGTAGTTTTATCGTGCATCAATTGCACATGCCGGAGCCTCCAAGGGCCATTTTATCACTTGTATTAGTACTCGGTCTTATCGCTATACTAAATTTCGGTCAAGATATCACTGTAAAGATAATGAGCATGCTAGTATATCCTTTCATAGCTTCTTTACTGTTTATCTCAATATCTTTAATTCCACAGTGGAATACGTCAATGCTTAGTTTCTCAAGTGCGTCTACTGCTTCAACAGGAACAGGGTATTTTGGAGTGATATTGATGATACTACCAATCATCGTATTCTCGTTCAATCATTCTCCTATGATTTCGTCATTCGTTATGAAACAGAGAGCTACGTATGGAATAGAAGCTACTGATGCCAAGTGTGCTCAAATACAAAAAGTTTGCTATATCATGACATTCGCTGTTGTTATGTTCTTTGTTTGGAGCAGTACTTTAAGTTTGACTCCAGATGATCTTAAGATGGCAAAAGAACAGAACTTGTCAATCCTATCATATCTTGCTAATGAGCTTAATTCGCCTGTAATCACTATTGCAGCTCCTATCATTGCTTTTGTGGCTATTACAAAGTCTTTCCTTGGCCATTATGTAGGAGCGTATGAGGTAATGCGTGACATGATTATGAAGTCCGGTAAAAAACGCGGGAAAGATATAGGAGAAAAAACAGTTCAGACAATGATTCTTACTTTTGTCGTATTAACATGCTGGTATGTTGCTTATGCAAATCCAAGTATTCTTGGAATCATTGATGCTCTTAGCGGTCCATTAGTTGCTGCGATCTTATGTCTATTACCAATGTATGCGATTCGTAAAGTACCAGTACTGGCTAAATACAGAGGGAAAATGAGCAATGTGTTTGTCATTGTTGTAGGTATACTTACTGTCCTAGCAAGTATTAAGTCATTATTCTAATTCGCTATTGTTAGTTCAAGTGCTAAAATAGTGGGATATGAAAAAAGAATGAAAGAGATTATGGATAAGATACGTCCATATTCGAATTTTAAACAAGCTGTTTTATGAGGGTTAAACTCTAATATAAAAAGACATGAACAAAGATTAGTTCATGTCTTTTTTTTGTGTTGGCGTTATTCTTAGAAGAGCGTTTCAAGTAGCGGTAGCGAATAAAATGTTTTTACTAGGTATTTAAATAGAGGTAACTGGCATCTAGTCAAACTCAATATTATTTTGGGTTTAACTGGCCACTGCTTATGGGCAGTATAAACATAATCTCTCTTTTAAACCTTCTAACACTTCTTCAGGAACTTCCCTGATTTTGATATCTTTACCTAGGAAAAGTAGCCAATTTGTTATTTCTATCAATTCATCGAGATTGTTAACATTGATAAAAGTTTTTAGAATGGCTGTGGATTGGTAAGGATTTGTATAGGAAATAGAAATTTTTATAGGATGATATTTTTTGAACTGGGTAATCGCTTTTGGACCAAGTTCAAGTACAAGGTTGATTGCTTCGTCCCTCTTACTTAGTTTTTCTGAAATTTTTTTCTTACTTAATCTGTTTTTCGGCGTATAGGTTTCGACATTAATGAGATGATCAACGAGAAACATCTTCTTTTTTTCTTCTTTTATGTCAAAGCCTTCAATTATCCAATGGCTTTTTTCTTGATAAAGGTGCAGTAGATAAATTGGATAAAACTTGGTTTCCTCCTCTTCTTTTACTGTAATCAATAAATGGCTATCTAAAAGAAGGGTTTGGATGAGTTTTTCTAACATAGGATGGGGGAGGTCAGAAAGCTCAAGTAGGTCAGGATTATGAGGGTTAGTCCCTTCAAAAAGCAAGATTTGATTTAAAAGAACAAGGTCATCCTGCTGGATTTCTGAGATGAGTCCTAGTAGTTTTTCGGCTAAAGACTGACGACTCTTTAGATAGGGCAGTTGTTGATTTCTTGTGGCCATAAAGGCAATAAAAAGAGCTTTGACCTCATTATCAGTAAAGCGAACAACGGGCAAGATAGAGTTATGCATGACAAAATATCCTCCATCCCTGCCAACTTCAGCGACGAGCGGCATCCCCATGGCTTCAATTTCTCTAATGTCTCTAATAGCTGTCGATCGTGAAATGTTAAATTCTCGTATGATTTCAGAAATTGTAAAGTGGGAGCGGTTGTTAATATAGCGCATGATCGTATTAATCCGTTCAACTTTTTTCATGTTGGTCTCCTAAACAGTATCATTTTTTGACATGATTTAAAGATATTATAAACTCATCAAGTGAAAAGATAAATCGTTTGATCAATTTAAAAGTGAGGAAGGTTTTAAATATGAAAAATTATACAATAGAAGAAAAAGATAGCTTTATCGTGTTAGGTATTGGAACTGAACTTAAGAGCCACTATACAGACTTTGCGGGCATAAACAAGGAAAAGGCAGACTTTTGGCTGGCTGTCGAACAAGATGGAAGGTTGGACACTTTAAAAGCTTTAGCTACAAATGATTACATTTTTTCTGTGAGTGAAGCGGTGAATAACAAGATGATGTATTACGCTGGTGTCATGACAGAGGCAACGATACAAGAAGACTCTAGAGTTATCCAGTTTCCGAGGGGAGAATACCTAGTAGTTAAAGGGGAAGGCGATACAGCTGAGGAGCTAAGTAATAAGCTTACTGGTATTGCATTTGGTCAAGCATTAGCAGAAGTAAAAGATTTTTCCTATGTTGGTGGGCCAAATACAACAGTTGAGATGGGGCAGCGAAACGGCTTAGTATTTGGTGAAATATGGATTCCAGTTGTTAGGAAGTAAAGTGTTAAAAGGAGAGATGGAATTGTCCAATATAGTTGATTTTAAAAACGTAACTACAGCTGGCATGGAGTCTTCACCTGTAGCAGAAGCACTTGCTGGTTTACGTGCCCATGAAGCACGTTACTTTATGAATAAATACAAGCATGAATTTACGGTTGTACCAGCTAGTGAAAGCGAGAAGACTCTTGATTATGTGAACCGCATTTTGAAAGAAGAACGTGATATTGAGTTTGCGGCAAAACCTTTAGAAACATCGTGTTTTCAAGTGGAAAATATTAAATTTGCCTATGTCTTCTATGAGGATGGTCTTGCAGTCAACGTCATGTATACGTTGGATAACCCAAAGAAGCGGGCCGTTGGATTTAAGCTTTCTGAGGGAATGGAGATACCAACGGAGTTAGTAGAGAAGTTTAAGTTTGCTAGACAGAAGTCTAAACTTGCTGGAACAATTCGAGGTTCGTTTTTTGTAATAAAAGGAGAATATAGTGTAAGTTGAAGAATCATTCATTTGTTATATTGAGTTATTTTTTAAAAGGCGCGATTAAGGCTAACAATCTTAAATTGTTAGCCTTTTTTACATAAGTATAATATTCATAGTCTGCTACACACTATGTTCAGATAAAATAAAACGAAAGGAAATTACTGTAGGGTGGTGGTGGCGTGAGCAAAAAAAGGCTATTTGAGTTATTCTTAGTAACTTTTGCTTTACTATTCCTTCATGTAAGCACATTTACTAATGAAAAATTGAATGATAAATTTGGTAACTTTACCTTCTTTGTTGTATTTCTCATGTTTTATATCAACGTTGCATTTATAAAGCGGTATTTTGATGATATACAAAAGTGGATTAGAAATATCACATTTCTTCTTGCCCTGTTAGTAGTAACTTTAATATCACTATGGATAGGTTACTTTTAAAGCCTTGTGATCAAGAAAGTCCCCCAGTTTAAAAAAATGGAGGACTTTTCATAGTCTTCTAAATACAGTGAACCCCGATAATAATAGGCTATGTTAACCTTATATGAATAGGCATACATTAATCTTTTTTCTCCTCAATCATGATAAAATGGACGATAAGAAATTTATGTAAGATAAAGGTGTGGAAGATTCATGGTCAGTTTTAGCACTTTGCTAGCTTTTGCAATTGTTTCACTTAGTATGGTTTGTTCACCTGGGCCTAACATGATTTATCTCATTTCTCGCTCGATTACGCAGGGGCGTATGGCAGGATTCATTTCTCTTTTGGGTATCATGCTTGGCTTCATAATTTATATAATCGCAACAATGTTCGGACTTACAGCCCTTTTCCTAGCTGTTCCGTCTCTCTATGAAGCAGTTAAGTGGGCAGGTGCTGCTTACTTACTCTGGCTCGCATGGAATTCGATTAAGCCCGGTGCTACATCTATTATGGAACCTCGTACTATTGCTATTGAGCCGCCACGGAAATTATTTTTAATGGGACTTATGACGAATCTGCTGAATCCTAAGATTGCTATTTTGTATGTGTCACTTCTACCTCAATTTGAAGATCCTGAGAAAGGATCGTTGCTTCTACAAGGTGCAGTTCTGGGCTTTACACAAATAACGGTTAGCTTTATAGTCAACCTCCTAATTGTATTTACAGCAAGTAGAGTTGCCAAATGGTTTGGCACACGCCCAACGTGGCTGCGAGTGCAACGTTGGCTTATGGCAAGCGTCTTGACAGGTCTTGCTGTACGTCTTGCTTTTGAACGTCGACAGTAAGAGTCTTCTTGGGGAAAGTTACTATCTTTTTGGAACGATTGTAGGGGGAATAAGAATGATATTAAAAATAAAGCCAGCTACTGTATGTTCTTACTTTTACCTAACGTTTTTTCAAAAATGCTAGTAGATGCTGTTTCTTTTTTTAGGGGATACGGTAGGAATACCGTATTTTTTATTATAGGGGAATTTTGTTTTGTTAGCTTGAGAGCAATGTGAAACCTAAAATAATATGATCATATTATTTTAGGTACTTTTTTTATAATATGATCGTATTATAAAAAGGGAGGAGGATATGAGTGCCTAAAATTGTTGATCAAATACAAAGGAAGAATCAGATAGCCACTGCTACTTGGCGTGTAATATTAGAAAAAGGTATTGATAAAGCTTCTATACAGCAAATCGCTGACGAGGCAAACATTTCGGTTGGACTTGTTCAGCATCATTTTTCGTCTAAAAATGAATTAATTCATTATGCAATGAATTTAGTATTGAATCGAATGGAAGAACGGGCAAACAATCGTACAAGTGAATTTAAGGGAACGAAAGAAGAAGCACTTAGAAGATTAATGAAATTTATTATTCCTTCTAATAAAGAAGAAATGTTGGAAGGGAAGGTTTGGATTACATTTCTGGGTATATCCTTTAGTTCTCCAGAACTTATTGAACTTCGGAAGAAAATGGATGACCATACGAGGTATCTTATGGGAATAATTCTAGATTTAATGAGGGATCTAGGATACGTCACACCAGGTCACAATAGAGAATTTGAATTAGAGATACTGTACGGATTTATTGATGGGCTAGTAATTCATGTCCTTCAAACACCAGAATCATATCCAGAAGAAAAAGTAAATCAACTTATTGAGTATTATTTAAAAGAAAAAAAGAGGGATTAATCGCATGAATAAAGTTTTCATTATTATTCTTGTAGTCGTTATTGTATTGATTATTAGGCAGCTTATCCCGAAGAAAGTAGATAGCTTCGATCTTCTTGGTATACCAATCATGGCTATAATTAGAACTTATATGGGTCTTCCAAATAGATTGGACTATATTATTACAATTGAATTAATTAGCTTGCTTATATTAGGAGCGATAGTTGGTTATTGGCAAGCTAAGAGGGTGAAAGTTTTTCATCATAATAATCAATTATGTAGTGTTGGAGGCTATACG
The DNA here is from genome assembly GCF_044908245.1 of Bacillus sp. RC242. Lineage (NCBI taxonomy): Bacteria > Bacillati > Bacillota > Bacilli > Caryophanales > Bacillaceae > Bacillus > Bacillus sp. RC242. The sequence continues at coordinate 340,302 of NZ_JBIYCZ010000002.1, read as the reverse complement.
TATATTATCGGATGGATTATTATGCTTTTGGGCAGGATTGTTATTTTATTGTTGTTCAATCTCAACTCGCTCGTATTGACATTTCAAGCGGGACAGGAACAGTTTACGAGTGAAATAATTAAAGTTCTTTCTCATGCTGGAGATTGGTTAATATGGTCTACTATTCTTGCATCTTCCATCATGTATACCGTTACCTTATATAAAGATCACCCGGATATCAAGAAATTAATACATGATCGTTTTAAAGAAATAAAACAACGAATAAAATATTAATTTAACTAATTGTTGTTATATGGGCTATTGCCACATGCCCATCAACTTAAGAAAATAAATCAGCCCCAAAACGAAAAAATGAGCTTTTTTATTACAAATTAGCACAAAATCTCGTTCTGGGGATAGCTGTATTTTCTTAGCTTAATAGCGATGTGACTCTACCCCTATTAGGGGGTCCTGACGTCAAAACGTGGATATTATACGCTAAGACATTTTTTGAGAAAAAAGACCCTGATTTCCTTACGCTAAGCAGGAAATCAGGGTCTTTTTATGTTCTTAAAGGACGGAACGAATGATAATTGCTGACAGTAAAGTTGTACTCAGCTAGAAAATTAATATGCTCCCAACCAAGAGGTGAGATATGAGGAAGCAACTCTTCTCGATGTTTTCCAATCTTTTTCATATGTTCAATAGCTTGAGATAGATACACAGTATTCCAGATACTGATTGCATTGATAATTAGATTTAATGCACTGGCGCGCTGTAATTGGTCTTGTAGTGCCCGTTCTCGAAGTTCACCGTGTTTCCCGAAAAAAATTGCGCGTGCTAATGCATTCATAGCTTCTCCTTTATTCACCCCCTTTGAATCCGCCGGCGTAAAGTTTCGCTAGAAATATAGTCTAGGATAAACAGTGTTTTTTCAATGCGTCCCATCTCTCTTAGTGCTGTTGCAAGACTGTTTTGCCGGGAGTAAGAGCCCATTTTGCTCATGACAAGGGAAGCTGATGATGTTCCTTCGCGAATGGAATGTGCGAATCGAAGGACATTGTCATAATTATCTCGAATGACTTTTGTAGGGGTTCGACCGAGGTACATGTAATTTCGGGTCATATCCTGTATTTTATTTCCAATAACCATATTTTATTATAACAAAAAGGTTTGAAATCAATAATGTTATGAATTATTTTTGATACAGTATTTTGTTACAACCAGTTCAACAGTTAGGAAGTTTCGTATTTTTAAATACAAAACGTAACAAAAATGAACGTTTATGTTACAAATATCTCCGAAAAATAACATCTAGGAAAAAATGTATCGCTACGACCTATTTTTACACCTATCTCGGCCGAATCCCACTATGATTTCACTTATTGATAAAGAAAAAATCAATGATGCTAAAAAAGATGTTACATCGAGGGTTACGAACTACAAAAAACAAATATCCTAAATTATACTGTTTATTTTCCTATCAAAATCATTTATATTTTGACCAAATAAATTTAAAAAAATTTCTCGAAAAAACAGCCATTCACTTTTTCAAAAATGAAAATAATAATAAACAATTATCCATATTTTATATTGACTTAGCGACCTGTTATCAAAAGGAAAATCAATTCGAAAAAGCTTGTTTATATTACCAAAAAGGCATCTCTTGTATAAGGATAGTCAAAAGTTTAAATATCATCTCATAAAAATGTTTAGTTACAATTTTAATAAGAAAACATATTCAAAACTCCTATTTTTTACATAGCAAATAACATTTTTCCATGTGCTGTTGTTGTATCTACCGTAATAATAATTGGCTTTTGGTTAAAATATTTCGGTTGATGAAGATATGTTGCTGTCCCATATATCCAGTTATATATATTCAAGTGACTTTTTTCACAAAAGAATCATAAAAAACTCTATCTATAGATAGAGGGTATTCAAAAAAAATCATCTTTCAGATAGATGTTCTAAAATAGTAGGGATGTTACAATCCTCCAGTAAGTAAGCAAATAAACAATAAATTTATACTTTATGGGGGTTTTAATTTGAATACTCAAGCTTGGATAATGATTGGTGCATTTTTAACAATTGTATTATTAACACAAATCGGAAGAAAAGTATTTACAACCACAAAGGCTGTATTGCCATTTATTCTTTGTGGTATAAGTGTTTATTTATTCGTCGAGGAAATACCTACCTCAGGTTCAAATATGACCGCACTCATAATCATGACAGTGGTCGGCATGATCATGGGAGGGCTAATGCTTTTTACAGTGAAAGTAGAATATGGTTCTGACAATAAAGCGTACGTAACTGCTGGCATTCCTTATTTATGTTTATGGATTGTTGGACTTGGATGGCGAGTCGTATTAGCTTATGTAGCGACAGACTGGTATCCACAACAATTTATAGATTTCATGGTATCGAATCACTTGGATTTTAATGTTATAGCCCCTGCTTTCGTATTTTTTACAATTGCGATGGTAGTTATTCGTACTATTGGAATTGTGATTAGGATACAAAGATATAGAAAAAATCTAAAGCAAATTAAAGAAATAGGTTAAGAAAAACAACTTCTTTTGCATAATGAAGTAGGTAAAACAAACACACTATACTAACTACTTCATTATTCTTTTAATTTCAGATTTTAGATGATATGTATTAAAGGAATTTAACTCAACTATGAACTATTATAATTGGGAGTTGTAAATTTCCAACCTTTAAATCAAGAAATGGATATTCATCTATAGCCAAAAAATATAGAGACTAAACAGTAAGGTTGGGAGGGAATAAGTACATGGAAAAAGTATTTTTAAAAATGATTGATAGTCATGCAGGAAATGCGATAGGAATCATCTTAATATGCGTATTTTTTTATCAAGGTTTCGCACCTCATGGTACCTTTGCAATATGGGTTTGTAGCGTTTTTGTAACAATTTATCTATGGATGTTGTATTCACCAAAATCTTGGTGGAATGCAAGGAAGTACGCTTTATTTACGAGTATATTAATAAGCATATCATGTGTATTATATTTTTCTCATCCGAATTTTCCAAATTATGCGTTATGGCCACTCATAGTTTTTCTTGCCGCTGCAGAACCAAAGTGGACACGAGTAACGACAATTTTAGCTGCTATAACGGGGATAGTTATTATTCTATTTATACATACGAATACGTTTCCTTATCAAGAAACATTAATTATTATCGGCCTCTATGTCTCGATCCGAAGCACATCCAAGCTAAGAGACGCATATCAAAAAAATCAAAAACAACTAAAAGAATTAGACGAAGCACATGCTGAACTACAAGAAACAACGGTATTTTCTATGCGATATGCAGCTTTTACGGAAAGAACAAAATTAGCAAGAGAGATTCATGATGGACTTGGACATCAAATGACCTCACTTATTATTCAATTACAGGTCCTTAAGATTATCTTAAGGAAAAATCCTGCTGATGCCCAAGATCATGTTGAAGAACTTTTAAAGGTGGCACGAAAAGGAATGGAAGAAATCCGCGTCGCTGTTAAGGAATGGACAAGTGATGAAAAAGATCTCGGGCTTACTTCATTAAAAGGATTGATTTCACAGGTTCAAGCGAATTCTTTATTACAAATTGAGTTCATTCAAACTGGAAATATAACAGAGTGGACGATGGAGGAAAGTACAATTCTGTATCGCATTCTACAAGAGTCTTTAACTAATGTCTTACGACATTCTAATGCAGATTCTGTTATTGTAAGCGTAACAGAAATAGACGGAGTAGTAAAACTCACAATTGATGATAATGGTATATATACAGGGGATAAGCCATTAAAATATGGCTTTGGACTCAATGGTATGATAAAACGCTGTAAATCAGTTGGAGGTAATTGTTCCTTTTTTCTAAATGAACCAAAAGGACTTCGAGTTGAAGCCACTATTCCAATTCAGAAAAATGGAGGAGAAGTATGACAGAAAAGATTCGTATTGTGCTAGCTGATGATGAACCATTTGTTCGAAAAGGCCTATGCTATATTATTGAAATGCAAGATGACATGGAGATAGTTGGGGAATGTAAAGACGGTAAGGAAGCAATTAAAGTGGCTTTAGAAACTGCACCAGATATGGTAATTATGGACATTCAAATGCCTGACTTATCAGGCATTATGGCTACTAAAAATATTATGAGTATATTACCAAACACAAAGGTTGTTCTATTAACAACATTTGATGTACAACAATATGTCTTAGATGGTATTCGAGCTGGTGCAGTGGGTTATATATTAAAAGATACTGAGACGGAGGAAATGTTAGATAGTATTCGATCTATGAATAGAGGGGCAATGATTTATAATAGCACGACAGCAAATCAAGCTTTTACACAATTTATAAAACACGATAATAATGATTATAATTTAGCTAGCGAAGAACTTGAATATACGGAAACTCTAACTAAGCGAGAGATTGATGTTTTACAATTATTAGCTTATGGAAAACAAAACCATGAAATAGCTAAAATCCTTTATGTTTCCGAAGGGACAGTCAAAACTCATATCCACAATATTCTTCAAAAACTAGATGTAACAGATCGTACACAAGCAGCTGTAATGGCAATTCGAAAAAAAATTGTAAAGTGATATCTACTGTATGTAGTAAAAAGAATAAAATTTTAAATTAACATAGTGTTTTTCTAATTGAAATTAAACAGATCATAATAAAAAAGAAGGAGAGTATAGCATGGATAATACAACTGGTCTTATTATTTTAATTCTTATAATTCTCCTTAAACTAAAAGAAAGGGAATTGAAAGTTCAACGAATGTGGATTGCTCCTGTATTAATCGCATACTATACATTTACTCATGTATTTAACGATCTCACATTAATAGAAACAGGTCTATTTGTAGTATTACTTGCTCTTGGAGGAATTGTAGGAGCTGTGCGTGGTTCTACAACTATAATACGAATCGATAAAAATAATGGGAAGGTTTATGCTAAAAATTCTTATATCGCCTTAGGTATATGGATTGTTGTATTTATTTTACGTTTTATTGTAACGTATATTTTTAAAGGTTCAAGTCAGTATGCGCTAGGTTTAGTAACGAATGGTATTTTTTGCTTTATTGCGGCGAGTGAGTGTATAAGAAAAGGGATTCTATACTTAAAAGCAAAAAGTTTGATGCATTCAAAACATTAAGTATTGCTAAGGGTAATTTTTGTAGTATAGCAAATTTCAGTGTTTTTCTAACATCAACACATTGCCATCAAGTTAAGAAACTCATTTTTTATGACTCTTTCTATTCAAAATGAACTACAATTGTTTACTGAGAAATTCCCCAGACATATGTCATCACATATCTTGGATAAATTAGCTAGAGAAATAGGATTTGTTCAACAGGAAAATAAATATTAGCATCTTTCTTCCAAGAACAAATAAAAGAAAGCGTTGATTCTTATCTTCATTATCCAGGAATATACTCAGGCGGCCAAGAAAATATTTAGTGCAATAGTTACTCGAAAGAATAACTGAAAAATAACATACGAGGAGATGGAAGAAATGAAAAACGAAAGAATTCAACAATTACAAGAAAATTGGGAGTTAGATAAACGTTGGAAAGGGGTAAAACGCCCGTATTGTGCCGAAGATGTTATTCGTCTTCGAGGATCTATCGATATTGAACATACACTAGCACGCCACGGTGCAGAGAAACTTTGGCAATCGCTTCATATAGAAGACTACATCAATGCGCTTGGTGCATTAACAGGAAATCAAGCAATGCAGCAAGTGAAAGCAGGCTTAAAAGCAATTTGTGTAAGTGGTTGGCAAGTAGCTGCTGATGCCAATTTATCTGGACATATGTATCCAGACCAAAGTTTATATCCAGTGAATAGTGTGCCCTCTGTTGTAAAAAGAATCAATCAAACGTTGCAACGTGCTGATCAAATTCAGCATATGGAAGGTGGCAGTGATATAGATTATTTCGTACCAATTGTTGCAGATGCAGAAGCTGGTTTTGGTGGGCAATTAAACGTATTTGAATTAATGAAAGGAATGATTGAAGCAGGTGCAGCAGGTGTACATTTTGAAGATCAGTTGTCTTCAGAAAAGAAATGCGGACATTTAGGTGGAAAAGTATTATTACCGACACAAACGGCGGTACGTAATTTAATTTCTGCTCGTTTAGCTGCGGATGTTATGGGCGTGCCGACAGTAATCGTGGCAAGAACAGATGCAGATGCAGCAGATTTAATTACGAGCGACATTGATCCAATTGATCAAGAATTTATTACAGGAGAAAGAACAACGGAAGGTTTTTATCGTACAAAAGCGGGGCTCAATCAAGCAATTGCACGTGGCCTAGCATATGCACCGTACGCAGATCTTATTTGGTGTGAAACGTCTGAACCAAATTTAGAAGATGCGAAGCTTTTTGCAGAAGCAATTCATGAGAGATACCCAGGAAGTTACTCGCATATAACTGTTCACCGTCGTTTAATTGGAAACAAAAATTAGATCAAAAAACAATTGAAAACTTTCAAAAAGAAATGGCATCATATGGTTACAAACTCCAATTTGTAACACTTGCAGGATTCCATTCGTTAAACCACAGTATGTTCGAATTAGCACGCGGCTATAAAGAACGTGGTATGGCAGCGTATTCTGAATTACAACAGGCCGAATTTGCAGCAGAAGAGCATGGTTATTCTGCTATGCGTCATCAACAAGAAGTCGGAACAGGTTACTTTGACGAAGTAGCACAAGTGATTACGGGTGGAACTTCATCTACGACAGCGCTGAAAGGTTCTACGGAAGAATTGCAGTTTAAAGATAATTAATTCAGTTATTGTGGAGAAAGTCTTAAATAACATTGGCATTTTGAACAAAAATTGCATGAGAAACATATATATATAATATTCAATTTATTTCGAATTTTATCAATATGGTTGTTGCATTTTTAAATTATAATATAAGTAACTCTTTTTATTGCTATATATCTGTCATTTCTTGTTACAGAATCCTTATTACAAGGATTCTGTTTTTTTGCATTAAATTTCTACAAACAAAAAAGATAAGGTCGGAGAATTCAATCTTATCTTTAGTACAAGGAGTAAACATAAGGGATAATCATCATATTTTTATCACGCTTTATAGTTTGAATTTTGAATATTCAAACTATAAATAACAAGTATATCTATATTGAGAAATTTATTGCAAATTTAGTTGTAAATGTTTCAAATTAGAAAAGGTTAGCTCCTCACTTCACCCCAGCCAAAAACCTTACACCCAAAAACGAAGGGTAACTCAATTATCAAACTCATATTAAGTTTCAATCTTGCCTAAGCACCCATTAGGATATACAATTGATCATCTATTTTTCTTTACATAATCTCCAGATACAGTCCATATCAACTATAGATTCTTGTCTTATGCTAAATGTAGTTCCAAACAAAACAAGGAGGTAATGAAAAATGATTAAAACATTATTAGCAGGAGCACTTTTAAGTACAGGATTGGTAGCGGGGGGTGCAGTAGGTGCAGATGATGCGAAAATGGACAATTTAAAATCAAATGAAGATAGTTCAAATCAAGTAATTACACGGAGTGCAGATGGAACAACGTCTTTCTCAAAAAACTTTGATGTACCTAAAGATGCAGTGCCAGCAACTCCTAAAGGAGATGCAAAAACTGTTGAAAGAACAGAAGGTACAGGTTCTCAAGAAGGAAAAATGGTACCAACAAAAGAAGGAAATTAAATACTATATAGTTATAACGAAGAGCATCCAAAAAGTGGTGCTCTTTTTATATTATAGGGATCAACTGGTTTTATTCAATATAGAACTGTAGTGGGAATTCAAGCTAGAATATGGGTTACTGTCTCTTCAAATCAGGGTGTTTGAAGCACTAGTTTTGATGGTAACGTTACAACATAAACATTTTATTAGAGATTTTTTAAATTTACATACACTCTAGATAAACTACATATCAACTTCAGATACTTGTTTTATGATACAAGTAATCAAACAAAAGGAGGGCAATACAAAATGATTAAACAGTATTAACAGGGCACTCTTTTAAGTACAGGAGATTATTAACAGGTGGAGAAAATGTTGAAGATGTACAGACAGATAAACATATTCCATATGAACAAAATGAATTGTAACAAACTCTAGAAAAGTACGATTCGAAGAAATTTGAGTTATAAAAAGAAAATAGATAAATATAGTGAAAATAGATAAATTGACAAGAGAAAAGCACTTTGTGTATATCACAGGTGCTTTTTATTTTCATTTTAATATAGGGCTTGCATTAAATTTTTACACTAAAATATATACGGCAAAAAGGGGGGAGTTCATTGCACAAAGTTATTTATGGAATATTAATTTTAATTTATACTTTGTATTCATTTTTTGTAAGTGATGGAAGTGAAGTAGGGTTTATTATGGTGTTAACTATAGTACTTATCTTTTCTGTGGTTTTAGAAAAAGGAAATGCAAACAAAACGACTGATTAAAGGTCTTTTTGTTTGCATTTTTTAGTTGGCTATTACAGTCCAGATGTTTTAGGGATAGCACCAAATCGCCATCAAGCTTAAAGAACGATTTATCCCCCAACAATAAATACGAGCAACATGCATAAAATTTTCGTTCTGGAGGTGGTATGAGATTTTGATTTGATGGAGATTTGACGCTACCCCTATAAAGGTATAGTTTTCGTACTTTCATATACAATCATGTCACTTAAGTAATGTGAGCGTCGCTGCTATTACATTGTCGACAAATGAACGTTGGGGGCGAGATTTCATCATAACCGTTAGACCGATTAACGCTACAATCAGTGCCTGTGCCAAAGACTTTGCATCTGTGTTGACTTCCAGCTCACCTGATTGGATTCCTCGTTCGATCGTCTCCTGAAAAATGACGGCGAGGTACATTTGATGTTCTCTGGTCAAAATTTCAAATCTCTCATCATGAGGTGCTAATTCAACCATTGTATTGATACAAAAACAACCTTTACTAAGATCCCCTGCGTATTCTTCATTGACGACATCGGCAAAGAAAATAGAAAATGCCTCTTTTACAGAGGAGTGACTTTGAAGCCTATTTCGTATATCAGAGGCCCGAGACATTGTATACCTGCGAAGTGCGGCTTCAAACAATTCTTTCTTATCTCCAAAAGTCGAATAAATACTAGGGCGTTGAATGCCCATTCTAGAAGTAAGATCACTTAATGAGGTAGCCTCATATCCCTTCTCCCAAAATAACTGCATTGCTGCATCTAAAACTTGATCCTCATCAAATTCACGGGTTCTTGCCATTAAGAATTCTCCTCCTCAAACTTTGATTTTATTAATTGTTTTAGGATAGGTGTGTAGGTAATTACAATTGTTGTTTTTATTACCAAACAGTATGTAATTATTATATAATTAGCCATTCTTCCTGTCAAATCAAGCTCCATTCATTTAATGCAATATTAACTTTAGTGCAAAAAATCGTTGACATCATGAATAAGGCTAAGTTATATTTACCAGTAATCATATTGTACTGAACGGTATGTTATGATTGAAAATCTAATGTGATTGGAGGTTAAGGTATGTGCAAAACAGAGACAAATATAGAAGATGATCCACTCTACACTAAGATAAGTCATAAATCTTCCATAACAAAACCTAATTTGAATCAACAGCCATCCATGTCTCACGCTTTGGCATTATTGTTTGCGACTGCCTGTGGAATGTCTGTTGCCAATATTTACTTTGCACAGCCGTTGCTTGATCAACTATCTAATGAGTTTAGTATTAACCATTCCATTATTGGTATTGTTATTACCGTTACACAAATTTTTTATGGAGTGGGCTTACTGCTACTCGTACCGCTTGGAGATTTGCTAAACCAGCGACGTCTAATTGTCGGTCAGATGCTATTATCTACAACAGCTCTGGTTATAGTTGGTACTGCTTCCTCCAGCATGGTACTTTTCGCAGGTATGGCTTTGGTGGGTCTGCTTGCAGTTGTGACACAGACTCTCGTGGCGTTTGCAGCGACCATCGCTTCCCCTACAGAAAGAGGACGTGTCGTTGGCATTGTAACAAGTGGGATTGTTATTGGCATACTTCTTGCACGTACTTTTGCTGGTATATTAACAGATGTTGCGGGATGGCGTTCTGTATATCTATTTTCTGCTGCGCTCATGCTTTTGATGGTTTTTATGTTTATAAAGATGTTGCCCAATGTTGAGCGCGAGGTAAAATCGCTATCTTACCCTCAGTTGATTAGATCGGTGCTTGCTTTGTTTATTCAAGAACGAACGTTACGCGTTCGCTCCGTTCTAGCCATGCTAATTTTTGCTGATTTCAGCATTTTGTGGACTTCACTAGTACTGCCACTTAGTACACCTCCAATTGCTCTATCTCATAGTGCAATTGGCGCATTCGGTCTTGTAGGTGTGGCTGGAGCCTTAGCTGCGGCACGGGCAGGGAAATTGGCCGATCAAGGTTACGGACAACGAACGACAGGTATTGCTTTAGCTCTATTATTGATTTCATGGTTGTTCATCAGTTATATAGAGCAGTCGTTAATCGCATTAGTGATAGGGATAGTTCTACTTGATTTGGCCGTACAGGCAATACATGTCACGAATCAAACCATGATCCTTCCATTGCATACAGAAGCACGGAGTCGACTTACTGCTGGATATATGGTGTTTTATTCTATCGGCAGTGCTGGTGGTTCAATTGCTTCGACTCAAATATACGCACACTTTGGCTGGGGAGGGGTTTCCTTACTTGGAGCCTCTGTCAGTGCTTTCGCTCTTCTTTTTTGGGCTATGACCAGACGAGTTAAGATTTCATGAAATAAACGTGTGTTAGCCAATATGAGAAACACGTTACTACCATAAAGGAAATGCTTAATTTTTTTGACTTAAAATCTAATTGGACTAGGAGAGATAACAAATGGAAATAGGTATTACGTCTTTTGTAGAAACGAAACCAGATGTACATAGTGGTGAAGTGATAAGTCACGCACAGCGATTGCGTGAAGTTGTTGAAGAAATCGTTCTTGCTGATCAAGTAGGACTTGATGTGTTTGGTGTTGGTGAGCACCATAGGAAGGATTATGCAGCATCCTCTCCAGCGATGGTTCTATCAGCGGCGGCACCACAAACGAAAAAGATACGGCTCGCGAGTGCAGTAACCGTGCTTTCTTCAGCTGATCCTGTGCGCGTTTTTCAGGATTTTTCTACACTGGATGGCATTTCAAATGGACGCGCAGAGATTATGGCGGGTCGTGGCTCCTTTATCGAATCTTTTCCATTGTTTGGCTATAACTTGAAAGACTATGAAGAACTGTTTGAAGAACATTTGGACCTACTGCTCAAAATACGTCAGTCCGAAAAAGTGACTTGGGAAGGCGGACATAGACCAGCAATCAATAATTTAGGTGTGTATCCAAGACCTGTTCAAAATCCTTTACCGATATGGGTTGGTAGCGGTGGGAATCAGGAATCTGCTATCCGTGCCGGTTTTCTGGGATTACCACTTATGCTGGCGATTATTGGTGGTAGCCCAATGCACTTTGCACGAATTGTACAGCTATATAAGAAAGCGGCGGCTCACGCTGGTCATGATGTATCAAAACTTCAGGTGGGATCTCATTCAATTGGATTTGTTGGAGAGAATACGGAATTGGCAGCAGATACATTTTTCCCTTCCACTCAGGCAGGCATGAATAAACTTGGTAAAGAGCGGGGGTGGCCTTATTATGATCGTTCCAGCTTTGATGCTGCACGAAGTTTTGAAGGGGCGTTGTATGTTGGTGATCCAGATACAGTCGCCGAAAAAATCATACATCTTCGTAAGCATGTAGGGATTACACGCTTTATGATGTATGTACCATTAAGTACCATGCCACATGATCAAGTCATGCGTGCCATAGAATTGCTTGGAACAGAAGTTGCCCCTCGTGTAAGAGAGGAAATTGCCAAATGGGAAGTTGAAGGAGAACAGGAGACACATCTATTCCGTTAATTATTCCATAAGGATTGCATCAAGTTCCATTATTTAATTGGAGGAATTTATATGAAAATTGACAGTCGAGTATTACCAGAATTAAAACAGGCTTTCTCACAATTTCCAGGCTTTCAATTAGAGGGGGATTTGGAGGCGAGTCGAAGTCTCTTGTCGAATCCACATTTGGAAAAATCAGAGCTTGTACACATGACCAAGCGAATGATTCCTGGCGCAGCCGGCGATATGTTAGTTGAAATTTACGAACCCGTTGAGAAAAATCTTGATAAACTTCCAGCTATGCTGTGGATTCACGGTGGTGGATACGTAATGGGCCACCCTGATATGGACGATGTTTTGTGTGAACGCTTTGTTCAGACTGCTGAATGCGTTGTTGTGTCTGTCGATTATCGACTTGCGCCCGAACATCCTTATCCAGCGGCTATTGAAGATTGTTATGCATGCTTGGTTTGGATGACAAATGAGGCAGACTCGCTTGGAATTGATGTGAATCGAGTTGCGATCGCCGGTGCAAGTGGAGGCGGTGGACTAACAGCGGCACTTGCGTTAATGGCTCGTGATAAAGGAGGTCCATCTATTATTTTTCAGATGCCGCTGTATCCGATGCTTGATAGCCACAACATAACATCATCAAGCTATGAGATTATAGAAGACAATGCAACATGGAATAGATCAAACAATTTAACGGCTTGGAATATGTACTTGGGAAAGAAGAACGATACTAACGAATCATCTCCCTATGCCGTACCTTCGAGAGCAGACAACTTAGCAGGACTACCGCCAACTTATACATGTGTAGGTCAACTCGATTTATTCCGAGATGAAATTATTGAATATGTAACACGACTTGCACAAGCAGGAGTAGATGTTGAATTTCATCTCTACCCCGGCTGCTTCCATTGCTTTGAAGTGCTTGTGCCTGAAGCCGAAGTGAGTCAGCGTGCCAGTCAGAATTATTTTGATGCGATGGCACGGGCGCTTCATCCATAACTTATCTTAGTTCAGTCATCGGGGTGTTCAACTGAAGGCATGAGTGATAGCTCTAAATTTATTCGATGAGTAGAGATTACAGAAAGAAGTACAAATAGTGCCACCATATACTTTGAATTTTGCCCCTTACTCATTGATTAAAAACAGGAAATACTTCAAAGTTGGAATAGTTAACCAAGGTTTCAAAATAGTGTGCTAGCAATTCAACTTTTTTACTGCGGTTACGATGATAAGCACAATCAAAACTTTGGAGCGGTTTTTTTCGTAAGTCGAGTTACTTTTTTAATCGCATTCATACTAAACAGCAGCAGGAAAGGGAGCCAATTGAACATTGGCACCGTTTATAAGAAGCGATAGACTGCATCCTTAGCTGGATCTTCATTTCAAGCTCGGAAAAAATAGAATTAAGTTCTTTTGGTAGTTGATGATATTGGTTATTTTGAGCTATTGTAGTTAAGGCACCTCTTCTGTGGTAGTGATTTCTAGGTAATCTCACTATACCAAGGATCGAGGTGTTTTTCATTTTACTCAAGTTGTACAGTACACAATTGATAGACTCTAAATTCAATATAGCTAAATCTCCCCGCTTATTTTATAGGTGCGAAAGTTGAGTTATGTAATTCCCATCTTAATGAAGAATTATTGAAATATATTTCTCCATTAGAATGGGAACACATTAATATTCTAGGAAAATACCGATTTAGTATAAAAGAAATTGCATCATTAGACTCCCTACGATCACTACAAACAACTTAACAGTAAAAAGCCAATTATTCTCTTAGAGTACCGTTGAAGTGCACCCCGATTGTTAGACTGTGTCTAACAATCGGGGTGCACTTCAGAATAATCGGCTTTTAAAATAATTAATGAGACCCTTTACGGATCTCATGTTTAGCTAAGATTGCTGTGTGTTTCTTTACCTAAAACGTGTAAGATTCACCATCGTCTGGTATTAACACATTAGACGTGATTCCTTTTTCATGAATAAAGCTCTTTAATTCTTCTCTAGACAATGCCCAATGGTTTATAGCTTCCATATGAACAGCAATAATTTTTGCGTTGGGAGCAGCCTTATACACTTCATAAACATCATCTTTCCCCATGACAAGAGAACCACCTTCAAAGAATTGGTTATCTCCAGCATTTACTACAATGATTTCTGGTTTATGTGTATCAATCACTTCTTGGACAGCGTCGTACCATACTGTATCCCCAGCTACATACAATGATTGCTCAGTTGAGTGCTTGAAGACAAAGCCACACACTAAACCAGTAAGTTTTAAAATTTCTCCTCTTCCGTGTTCGCCTTTTGTTTTGATTAATTGGATATTCTCAAAGACTGTATCCTCTTGTAAAACCTCCACATTTTGAAAACCGGCGTTTCTAACTTCTGTAGCATCCTCTTCATTTTGTATAAACATTTTTATATCTTTTGGCAATATTCTTTGAGCTGCCTCATCAAAGTGATCTAAATGCAAATGAGTCAAAATGACAGCATCTATATTATTAATAATATTTTCAACGGATACTGGTAAGCTAACTAAAGGATTATTTTGATCTTGTCTTGGTGAATTTGGAAAAGGTGAGTAAGTACCTTTCTCAGCTAACATTGGATCTATTAAAAACTTTTTTCCTGCATATTCTACAACGATCGTTGCATTCCTAATTTGTGTGATCTTCATATTTACACTTCCTTTTATTTTTGTTTAGTAACTTACGTATATTCTATAACACTTGCAATATATATTTACATAGATAAAATCAAGTGTTTTTGTAGTTTGACTTGAATTTTGAAAGACCCAACATGTTTTTGTGTTCATGAGTATTAATTAAGCTAAACCACATTTCAATTGAAGAAAATATAAAGATTCATTTAAAATAATGTGTGGAGAAAAAGAGTCACTTTATTCTTTTTTAAGTAAATGTGCTGAGCTATTTCCAAAAATTTTGTCATCAGCACAATTTTTAGCATTAACAAACTTATTAAAAAGCAATTCATTTACATAAAGATTTTTATACTTTTTTGAAAGGATTTGATTTTATGCTGGATCATACAGACATGCGAATATTAGAAGAATTATCTGGAAATAGTCGTATCACTATGAAAGAATTAGGAGAGAAAGTTCATTTGACAGGACAAGCCGCCGCATCTAGAGTTGCTAAATTAGAGGATAATGGGGTAATTGAAGGTTATAGCATTAAAGTAAATCAAGTTAAATTAGGTTGCTTTATGTATGCTTTTATTAATATCTATATAAAAGATACACATCATCAACCGTATCTTTCATTTATTAAAACATATGAGAAACACATCATAAATAACTATAAAATTAGTGGGGAAGGTTGTTATCTTCTTGAATGCAGATTTCCATCTAATGAATCATTAGATCAATTTTTGATGGATTTAAACAAGTATGCAAACTATAAATTATCCATTGTAATCAAGAAATAATGCAGCACTAAAAATGTTCGTTTAATTCAAAATAGATAACTAATAAAAAGAAACGATTTTGAAAAAAGTTTTAAATAAACTAATCAAAACAGTTTCTTTTTCTTATGAAATTTTGCTTAGCGTACGAAATTCGCGTTTTGATGGTGCTATCCCATGCCCATCAACTTAAGAATTCAGAATTACCCCAAAACGAAAAAATGAGCTTTTTTGTTACAAGTTAGTACAAAATTTCGTTCTGGGGGTGCTATAAAATTTTAGCTTGATGGCGATGTGGTGCGACCCCATACCCATCAACTTAGGGAATTCATCGTTCCCCAAAGCAAATAAAATAATTGTGAAATTTCCCTATTCACAATATGATAATAATGCAAGGAAAAATAAGGAAGCGGGGGACGTCGATTTATGAGTGTAGGTATTATGACCCATAACGAGGTTATTAGAATCGGTGATGCATATTTACTTCCATTAGTATCAAACTTGTACGGGTTGCAAGGCTATGAAGTCAAGCCGGTTAAGGCACATACCGGAGGGCGTAATGTCGTTTATACCTGTGAGAAAGAGGGCACTGATGCCAAGATACTTAGAATCTCCTTTTTAAATGACAGAAGCCAAGAAGATTTTCTGGGAGAAGTTGAGTACATCAGGTATTTATTCAAGCATGGAGGAAGTGTATCGGATGTAATCAGCTCTAAGAAGGGGAAACTGCTGGAAGAGATTATCTATAATAATCATACCTTTTTTATCTGTCTATTTAAAAAGGCAAAAGGAAAAATGCTTGTGGAAAATAATTATAGGTACCGGGAAGGAGTTCCGATCTCCGAGTATTATTATAATTGTGGTAAATCCCTAGGAAAACTGCACCAAATATCAAAGGGGTATACTCCTGTCCACCACCGGAATAGTTTTTCTGAAAAGTATAATGCCGAATATGTCGATAAACTTATACCTGACTCGTTATCGCTACTTAAGGAGAAGATGATACAGCTCCTTAAAACCTTAGAAGGATTGGACAGGAACAGTGAGTCTTTCGGTATGGTCCATTTTGATTACAACGATGGGAATTATTCGATAGATTTTGATACGGGGCAAATAACCGTATATGATTTCGATAATTCATGTTACTGTTGGTATATGTTTGACCTTGCAAGTCTCTGGACAAACGGAATGGGTTGGATACAATTTGAACCAGATGCGGATAAACGTAAAAAGTTTATGGATAATTATTTTGAAGTAGTCCTCGCAGGATACAAATCTGAGACCAAAATTGAAAATGCGATGTTAGAAAAGTTACCCTTATTTATCAAGGTAAACCTCATGGAATCTATTATAGAGGAATTCGACTGTATGCGGAACAATGGTCAAGAACCGGAATGCGATGAAGAGTTGTCATATCGCATAAAATGCTTGGAAGACGATATTCCGTATATGGGATTTTTTCATAAAATTTACTCGTGCAAAGAACCCTTTGAGTATGAGGAGCGAAATATATAGTCTTTTTGTAGCAACCTTTAATAATTTCTTAAGTTGATGGGTATGGGGTAGCACCACATCGCCATCAAGCTAAAAAATTGTATCCATAAAACGAAAAAAACGCTATTCTTTTTGTAGAAATATACAGAAAGGATAGCGTTTTTGATGAATCCTATCATTTCAAATGAACTGAATCTTTTCGCACAAGAGCTACAATACTTTTTATCTCCAGTATTCCTACAAGATATCGCCAAACAAGTTGGCTTTGTACAGCGATCTAGCAAGTATCAAGCCAACGAACTCATTGCCCTTTGCGTATGGATCAGCCAAGAAATTGCTAGCACATCACTTACACAATTGTGCAGTCAGTTAGAAGTTTCCACTGGGGTACTTATGAGCTCAGAAGGACTGAATCAACGCTTTAATCCAGCAGCTGTCGCATTTCTTCGAGAAGTCTTTACTTCTCTTCTCACACAAAAACTCTGTTCAAACCACTCACTTTCTGCACACGTGATCTCTACTTTCAATCGTATCCGTATTTTAGATGCAACAGTGTTTCAACTGCCTGACCATTTCGCCACTGACTATCAAGGTTCAGGTGGGAGTAGTAATACCGCAGGCGTGAAAATCCAATTGGAATATGATTTACTTAGTGGTCAATTTCTTAACGTGCAGCTTGGACCAGGAAAGAATAATGATAAAACATACGGTACTATCTGCCTTGAAACCGTAGAAGCGGGCGATTTGTGTTTACGTGATCTTGGTTACTTTGATTAGGAGACTTACAAACCATTCATGATAAAAAGGCTTATTATATCTCGAGGTTGAAGTTGAATACACGCATTTATATCAAGAACCCTGAACCAGAATACTTCAACAATGGTACGTTAAAAAAGCAGACAGAATATATCCAACTTGATATGACACAAATGATGTCTGGTCTAATCCCTGGTGAAACGATAGAAATCCCCGAGGTATACATTGGCCAAAACCAGAAACTTCCAGTATGTGTTATTATCCATCGTTTAACCGATGATCAAACGCAAACACGCCTGAAAAACCAAGCGATACGTGAAAAGAAGAAAGGCATTGTCATGAAGGATAAAAGTAAACGTTTAATGGGCATGAATGTATATATCACGAACACGTCGCTAGAAGAAGTACCGACGAACTACGTGCATTCATTATATTCACTTCGTTGGCAGATTGAAATTTTGTTTAAAACGTGGAAGTCATTCTTTGAAATTGATGAATGTAAAAATATTAAAAGGGAACGCCTAGAGTGCCATTTATATGGACAACTCATGGGCATTCTCCTCTGTTCTTCTACAATGTTTCAAATGCGACAGTTTCTGCTTGAAAAGAAAAAGCAGGAGCTGAGTGAATACAAAGCGATTTATATGATTAAAGATTACTTTCCTTTACTGTTTCAAGCGATAGCCGTTGGCACAGAAGAGCTTTTAAAAATTCTGCATCGCCTTTATCAGCTGCTCAAAAAAAACGGTCGTAAATGTCATAGGTATAAGAAGATGACCGTCTTTGATATTCTAGGGATTGTGTATAAAACGACGGTGAAGCATAGACAAGCTGCCTAGCGAAAAAATCGCATTTTAATAGGCTTCTTTAGCATGCCTACTTTTTTATCACTTGCTAGTTTTGAAACAAGAATCATTTCGTATCTAGTAATTTACTTGGTTAGCTTGATGGGCATGTGGTGCTCCCCCATTATGTTGAAAAGGAAAAGAACATCTGTGGAACTAGTGGTGACAATAGAGTTGTTCCACAAATGAGACAGAAGAATAGTGTGCTCTATCTGGGAAAATTGGAATATTTATGATTATAGAAACTGTAGCTATTGAAAATAGAACAAATAAAAGCTAAATAACAATAATATAATCTCTTTTCTAGATATGCCTTTATCAAGAATCAAAAAACTTAATACCACTTAGTACAAAAGCATCAGAACTTGGGCTATAACCAACTAACTTTCTTGTTCCTTCAATATCAATTCGTTTAAACCTGTTGTTAGATACACCATGTAAAATTGAAAATGGAGGTAAGTTCTTTGCCGTCATCGACTTTAAGAGAAGGTCCATAAAATCTTCTGGGCTTAAGTATGCACTCATATCTCTAGCTGTTAGTGGTTTACCATATGGATTATAATCATCATATGCACCTATACGAATAGCAAGACTTTGTAACCCTTCTTCATAAGCAAAATAAGAAGCAACAGCCTCTGCAAAACACTTACTTACCCCGTACATATTTTTGGGTCTCGTGGGTGAATAAGCATGTGGTTGATAATCCAAAGGATAGCCTTCAATTGTTTGAGCACTGGAAGCAACTATCACTTTGGATACATTATTATCGCTAGCAGCTCTAAAAATATTATAGGTTCCCTTTATATGATTTTCTAATAAGGAGCCATAAAAATCAGCATTTGGCGAAGGATTACCTGCCAAGTGTATAACTATATCTATACCTTTCGTAAATTCTTGACAAGCAGCTAAATCAGAAACATCTAAATATACGATTTCATGATTTGTATCTTTAAAAGTTTCTAAAGCAGATAAGTTAATATCTGCTAGCCGTAACTGGTAATTCCCTTGCTTATCTAGGAATCTTGTAACATCTTGGCCAATTTTACCTGCAGCACCTGTAACTAAAATTTTTTGCATTTCACTTCATCCTTCCATAAAAAATACATCCCTTGTCAAGGGTCATATAATAGAGCATGCACTTATTGTATGTTGGTAATGGCATTAAATAAAACGAAGAAATATAATGGAGACATGAATAAAATTCATGAGGAGGACCATAGTGACTTTAACAAAATATGAAATATTTAACAAAGTGGCAGAACTCAATAGTTTTACAAAAGCTGCAGAAGTGTTAGGTTTCACCCAATCTGCTGTAAGTCATGCAATTAGCAGTTTGGAAAAAGAGTTTTCCTTTCCTTTATTTATTCGTAATCACTCTACTTTAACATTGACCAAAAATGCAGAGGAGCTTTTAATTACCGTTCGGAAAATTTTATACTATAACAACATGCTGAAGCAGGAAGTAGCCGCTATCAATGGGTTCCAAAAAGGAACAGTAAGAGTGGGGGTTTTTTCGAGTATTTCTAAAAACTGGATTCCTGGTATTCTTAAAAAAATGGAGGAAAAGTTTCCAAATATTGAAATCGAATTACTGGAAGGAAACTATGCTGAGGTTGAGAATTGGTTACAAAACGGGAGATTAGATTGTGGATTTATTAATAATGATACTTACTTTGAATCATTTGAAAAATCCTTTGAAATCGTACAATTGAAGAGGGATCGACTTTTATGTGTTGTATCTAACCAATCCCCATTATGTAAGGAAAACCAAGTATCAATGCAACAAATAGAAAATGTACCTTTTATTATGCCAACATATCAGTGTTATGATGATATTCAAAAAATATTTAGGGAGAATAAAGTTAGCCCCAATATTCGATTCGAAAATATGAATGAATACTCAGTGATCTCCATGGTGGAGAATAATCTAGGAATTAGTATATTGCCAGAAATGATTATACCGACATCAAAAATTTCTTTTGCAGCCATTCCACTTGAAAGTGATAGCTATCGAACTATTGGATTAGCTATAAGAAAACCAACCTCACTCGCGACTAAGAAATTTTCTGAGATTACTAAAAGGTGGGTATCATTTGAATCAATTTAATTTTGCCAAAATCTGAGTTATTTAAACTGATAGGGTTCTTCTTGAACGGAGCAGATTAGTTCAATAAGCAATGAGAAAAAGTTATATATTATGTGTTGATGTAGAACTATAATATAAAAAAATCAGGAGGTAATTATATGGTAATATATAAATTATACGACAGAATACCCTAATAACTTTGACTAATTACTAAACCTATATGAATCTTTATGGTGGAATTCACTTAAATTAACAAGTATTGATTTGGAACGAATGTGCAATCAAAGTTGATACGCCATTTACGCATTTGATGAAAAATAATTAGTGGGTATGGGGCGTGTTATTTCAGATGGTGTAATTACTGGAGTAGTTTGGGGAATATGCGTTCTACCAATCTATCTGTCCGAAGGAATCGCCGCCATGTAAAAATAGCGCTGGGCAATTGAATCATTTTTCCGCTGGATTTAGCTGAATTTGAACGTTTCCGTATTGTTTGGCACAACATCCAATGCGTTGTTCAATCAGTTATTCACAGCTATAATTAATTGCCTATGCTTTGCTGAAATTTCTTCGTGCACAAGGCCAAAAGACAAAATAAACGCTTGTCATTTGCAGGTTTCACACGCCTGTTTCTTTGTGAAGCCTTGTCAATTGAGTGGCAAATTAGTTTGAAAGAAACACTTGAATTCTACAGGTCGATAAATCAAGAAACTGTATTACTTTGGTTAATCAACATACGTGTTAATTTATAGTATAATAATTGCTTGAAATAATGCGGTGGAAAACAGGGGGAAGAGGGAACCGATGCCTACTATACTAGTTGCTGACGACGATGCGAACATTCGCGAACTCGTCTGTTTATTTCTACGCAACGATGGATTCGCAACAGCTGAAGCAGCGGATGGCAAGGAAGCACTGGCCGTCTACATCTCAACGAATGTCGATCTTGTCGTACTTGACATTATGATGCCGATTATGGATGGTTGGACGTTAAGCAAGGAGCTCCGAAGAGCCAATCCTGATCTACCTTTACTTATGCTGACTGCGAGAGGAGAAACATGGGAGAAAGTGAAAGGTTTCGAACTTGGGACGGACGATTATTTAACCAAACCATTCGATCCGTTAGAGTTGACGGTTCGTGTTAGGGCACTACTCAAACGATACAAGATTGGCTCCACGCAGACGATCCATTTAGGGAACGTCATCCTTGATCGACAGACCTATAAGGTGATGAAAGGGACGGAGTCGCTTACGTTGCCGCTAAAGGAGTTCGAATTGCTGTATAAGCTCGCTGGAACACCCGGACAAGTCTATACGCGCGTGCAGTTGATCGATCAGATTTGGGGTATCGATTACGCCGGAGATGATCGAACGGTAGACGTACATATTAAACGGCTGCGTGAACGGTTCGCGACAACACCCGATTTTCGGATCGAAACGGTGCGCGGGCTTGGGTATCGGCTTGAGGTTTATGAATGATCAGATCCTTATATATACGTGTTGTCCTGACATTTTTAGTCTCCATCATCGGGGGCACGATCATTTCTTTTTTGGTGTCAACTTGGATATTCGAAGATAAATTGAACGAAAACGCTCAAATCAACTCACGTAACTTTGGCCAAGACATCGTCCGGATTTACAAGACCTTTCCGTTACGTGAAGCGGACTTGTTCGTAAGTGAAATGAAGCAGCTCGATTCTTATTATATTCGAATTTATGAAGCAACGGGTCAGTTCAAGTCTTACGGTAAACTTCACGGACACAAACCTGCGCCTGTGACGATGGAGCAACTAAAGAAAGTATTAGATGGAGGTGTTGTTCAGGACACTCCTAATGGTATTGCCACGGTCCTCTTAGGGTTGCCGTTGAAAACGGAAATGGGAACGAAAGCGATATTTTTGGAAGCGCTCGCCCCTCCTTCAGCCTCTTTTGTCACAAAGTGGGCATTGGTCTTTGCAACATGTTCGTTGATTGCAGGAAGCTTATTGATTCTAGTTGCCTCTGTATTCCTGGTAAGACCGATAAAAAAGCTGACAAAAGCGACCAGGCGGATAGCATCTGGAGATTTCAACGTCAAGTTGAATATTAAGCAAACGAGTGAGCTGGGTACTTTGGCTCGCAGCTTCGAAGAAATGATGCACGATCTGCAGCAACTTGAGCAGATGCGCAGGGAATTCGTAACGAACGTGTCGCACGAGGTTCAGTCTCCGCTCACTTCGATATCCGGTTATGCTCTAGTGCTTAAGCAAGTTGACCTTTCAGAATACGAACGAAGCCGTTATCTTGATATTATCATCGCTGAAGCGAAAAGGATGTCCAAAATGAGCGATAACCTGTTAAAGCTGAGTTTTCTTGAATCGCAGTCAAAGCAACTGCGGCTCGTCACGCTCAGCCTCGATGAACAAATCCGACGGACCATTGTGGCGCTCCAGCCACAATGGTCTGCTCGCGATATACATTTCGAGCTTGATTTACAGACAGTTAAAGTAACGGCTGATCATGACCTGTTAAATCAGGTATGGACGAATATCCTCAGAAATAGCATCAAATTTTCCGAGGATACCGGCGTGATTAACGTAAGCATCAAACAAGATATCAAAAACGTCACAATCCTAATATCCGACACTGGTATTGGTATTCACCTTGACGACCAGAAGCGTATATTCGAGCGTTTTTTTAAGGCCGATCGTTCCCACAGTCGTAAGTATGATGGAAGTGGTATGGGACTCGCTATCGTTAAACAGATCGTGTTGCTTCATCAAGGTGACATCCGAGTGAAAAGTGAACTTGGTCAAGGAACGACCTTCATTGTCACCTTGCCAATCACTACACCAACAGATTAGTTAGATTCATTCTCTATGCTACGACTCATATGCAAGCTTACTTGTATATAGAGCCGTAGCATTTTTTTGGCAGTTCATATTCAGTTCATATTGTCGTCATGGTGAGTACATCTTCATTGGTTAAGTTTTCATTACAGGCACATGAAGGAAGGCAAACAGATCAGGACAGGAGAAGATGACAGTGACACAACAAGAGGAAAAGAAAACGCTGAGTGGAATGAAAATAAAGAAAGTGCGAAACATCTTACTTAAAATCATAGGAGCAATCGTTCTAGCCATTGTACTTTTTTTAGGTATTGTTTATATCGTAAATGTGATGAGTAGTCATTCGGAGCAAAAACGAATAGTGCCCTACGGTCAGCACGTATCTGTAGACGGGAAAAACATGAATGTGTTAATTCAAGGCGAGGGCGAGGAAACGATCGTGCTCCTGCCTGGTTATGGAACAGCTACTCCAGGGCTTGATTTTAAGTTTCTTATCGATGAATTATCTCCATTTTACAAAGTTGTTGCGGTAGAGCCTTTCGGTTATGGATTAAGTGATGAAACTGTAAAAGAGCGAACCACGGAGAATATGGTAAGTGAAGTTCATGAAGCTCTACAGCAGCTTAATATTAACAGATACATGTTCATGGGCCACTCCATTACAGGCATTTATGGAATTGATTATGTGAACAAATATCCAAACGAGGTGACTGCATTTGTCGGAATCGATAGCAGTGTTGCAACACAACCGGGTATGGATATTAATTTCCCATTAAAAACGTTTGCATATCTCAAAAAATCAGGTCTCTTAAGATTGGCTATGAAAATCAGTGCTGACCCCTATGCTGGACTGGCATTTGATGAAAAAACCGTAGAGCAAATGAAAATGATTTCGAATAAAAACATGTATAATGAGACAACCTTGAATGAGATGGATCATATTTCGTCTAATTTTAAAGGGGCTCAAGGTTTAATCTTCCCTAAATATCTTCCACTTCTTCTCTTTGTACAAGCGAATAATGAAGATGTAGCAGGATGGATACCTCTGCATGAAGGGCAGATCAAAGACTCGGTACATGGAAAAGTAGTAACCATGGATGGATCACATTATTTACACCATACCAAATTCAAAGAAATCGCTGAAAACGTTAGACTATTTATGAAAGAAGTAAAGTAAGTGTTCAGAGAAAGGTTCATTCGTTATTTTATGCATTTGTCTACAGTTTGCAAGACCATCATTTCGATGGTCTTTTTTATGTCCAAACAGTTGTATATTTCCAAGCCAAGATTATACTTTCGCCTGAAAGACATTGGGTTTCATTTTCATATTAACTAACGAGGCAGGTGTGCGGCCGAGCCTAGGTCGTATCATATAACGGGTGGGATTCTCGTCGAGTAAGAACTAGCCATTCGCTCGTAGCGAGTCTTGGAGAAAGGTAACTTTAGTCTTTAAGCGTAGACAGTTAGGTGGCGGATTTGCTTTACTGATCGTTCTATTCATCCTGTTAATCATTATAGGATGTAGTTGTTGGGGCGGCGGTAGCGGCGGATTCGGTTACTAAAAGAAGGGTACTCATAAGAGTGTCTTTTTTCTCAATATAAGAACTCTAAGAATATGATATTATTTTAATGCAAATTCCCTTTTGTGCAATGAGATAGTAATGCCCAACAAAAAACCCACCTATTTCCGTAGGTGGGCCTTATCTTTATTACACAATATCAAAGTATACGCTCTTTTTCTCGTAAATTTTATGTAATTATACATATTTGTAAAAATTACATAAAATAAATATTACATGTAGTAAAATATAAATTGTGGACACGTTCTATAAAGCTGATTCTCCGATTAGAAGGCGTAACACATCTCAACCATATAGGTGTGGCGTTGCTTTAATCTAGCCAAACAAACGATCTCGATTCTCTTGTATTTGTACACTAACAATCTGTTGAAAATAAATGATTCTGTTTTATAGGACGTGTTTACTTAATGTCCAATACATATTATTAAATTAAAGTGGTTCAAGTCGGAGGAAGGCACCGGCACCTTAGGGTGTCTTTTTTTATGTAATAATGCATAGAATATTAAATTTAACAGATATTATGATATACTCTCAAGGTGTGATACATACTTTCTTTAAATTGGAAAACTAAACCTTATCTACCCAATTGTGGGGGACGCCTTATGGCGTCTTTTTTTAGGACCTGCTCAATTCAGGCGTAAAAACATAAGGTAAAGTGAACCCGTTAAAATACATGGAATGAACCCTAGTTTCACCCTCTTATCTAAAGGAGGAAATATTATTATGGGATATGGTGGTAGTTGCGGCGAAGGCTGCGGTTTTGCTGGAGGATTTGCTTTACTTGTTGTATTATTTATTTTATTAATCATTATCGGATGCAGTTGCTTCTGCTAAAAAACTATTGGAAAAGACACTCTTATATGGGTGTCTTTTCTTTATGGGGTCTCACCACATCGCCATCAACTAAAAAAATATATAAAACCCCCAAAAAGGAATTTTATATATTTTCAATTTGAAGAGATCAATTTTCTCGTTTGAGGTATTTGTTTACCTTATCATGAGGATAATAAAGTGTTTTATGTTATATTTTTTGAAATATCAGTAAATTATTTGATGAATTAATAAGTTACTATTAATCTATAAATAGTAACAGTGCAGTAATCCAAAAGAAAAATGCTCAAATCGATAAATAGGGGAGGATTCTAGATGAAGGTAAATCAGAATATTGTTTTAAAAATTATTGGGTTAGAATTTTTATTAATGATTTTTTACACGCTTAACGGGGCCTATCAAACTATTACTAAGCCATCCAGTCCAGTATTACAATTTATTGGACTTGTTCCTTTAGCAGTGGGAATTTTAATATATTTAACAATAAAGAACAAGTGGAAATTCTATTTCTTTGATATTAAGTTAAATAATTCAATGAAGAATACCATTTTATTAAATTCCCCATTAGTGATTGTTCTATTAGTAATACTACTTGGTAATAAAGGATTAAACACAACATCGGTATCTGACTTATTTTTTATGTTTATCATGCAATTTTTTGTTGTTGCATTTATTGAGGAAATCTTTTTTCGTGGATTTATGCTCAAAATGTTGTTTTCAAAGGGGATAAAAAAATCAGTTTTGATTTCGAGTTTTTTGTTTGGTCTCACCCATTTATTACAACTAATTGGTGGGCAGTCTATTGAAGATACCATTTTACAAATCATATATGCATTTTTAGTTGGACTTGTTCTGTCCTTACTTATCGTAAATAAGCAATCAATTATTATCACCATTACTTTCCACACTTTTAATAATTTCTTTAATTTTATGGGGAATGTTCAAGCCTCGTCGCTTTTTGCATATGTTATTATTGCAATTTTATTCTTCTACACCATATATTTATGGAAACGTGCTAATAAAAAAGAGTGTATTCGACAGGAAATAAATATAGCAGTTTGAGTTGTGATATTACCTTTTCAGTATAGAGGGCAGCCTGGTACCGCAATATTACCTTTAAAGGGGCTTGCTGCATGCTCATCAACTTAAGAGATTAATTATTCCCCTAAAATGAAAAAATACGTTATTCTTTCTGTAGAATCATAGGAAAGGATGGCGTTTTTTTCATTCTAGGGGGCATTTCTTTTTATTAGCTTGATAGCGATGTGGCGGTACCCCATTAATAGAAAACTACTGAAAGAGTTATAGTTTTATGTTTTCATTTCCCTTTTTGCATTTATCTTTTAATCAGATGAATGCTTTTTTTAGTACATAATAAAAAAATAACCAGAAAAACTGTCACAAAATCCGTTTTTCTGGTTTCTCTATAATACAGGCATCAAATTGAAAGTGAGGTTTAAACTAACATGTTAACCATAGAAAATGAGGAAAGTCATGCTTCTGATATGCCTTTTGAAGATTTATTTAAGCAGTACTATGCTTATGCTGTGAAACAGATTATATGGATTGTTAAAGATCAATCTATCGCTGAAGAGTTAGCACAAGAAGTGTTTTTACAATTATATCGTAGCGACTGGAAAGTAATTGAAAACATACCTGGATGGTTGATTAAATCTTCTACTTATGTAGCTTATAACCATTTGCGATCTGAAAAAAGGCAACAAGCGAAGATTGATAAAGAAATACAATACCATGAAGTACAAAATGTTTCATCATTAGACGATGATTGGATAAGAAAAGAAGAAATTACAAAGGTACAAACGATACTAAATAAAATGAATGATCGAGAACGAACCCTTTTACTAATGAAATTCTCTGGTTTTCAATATAAAGAAATTGCAGAAATACTTCAAATTGAAATATCTTCTATTGGAACATTATTGGTTCGAGCCAAAATGAAATTTCGCAAGATTTATAAACAAATGGAGGAGGCATAACAAATGAAATGTTATGATATCGGATTTATTCAAACATATATTGATGGAGAACTTTCTCATGATATAAGAAAGGAATTCACAAAGCACCTAGATACATGTGAAGCATGCCAAGATTTATTAGTAGAAATCAGTAAATTAAATCAATGGGAGAACGTAATGCTAGATGAAGAATCTGCAAATTCACCACAAGAAATCAAAATTGATATAGAACAAGCATGGAAAACATTTGAAAGTCGTTCCAAGCTAGACAATGTTTCTAATATAAATCACAAAAAACAACAGAAGAAGGGACTCTTTACAAACATGAGTAAAAAATCAAAACGTTTCATGTATACAGCAGTAGCTGCAGCAGCACTTTTCACAACAGCAATGATTCCACAAGTACAAGTAGCGGCTACAAATGTTGCCTCATATTTTTCTGATGCAATTACAAATGATAAAGTTGTAAATGAAGGAATACAAGATGAAAATGGTGTCACACAAGATATGATGAAGAATGGTAAATATATTCCTATTGATGAAAAAATTACAGATCAAGGTATTACTGTACATTTCAAAGAATTATATATCGCAGATTCACGTATATCAGTTCATTATAGAATGGAAAAAGCTGACGGAAGTTTAGTACCATTTGAATTTGATACATCAGGATTAGAGCTCGAAAGTGATGGTAAAATTAATGGGCAACAAGAGGGAAACCCTGAGATTAAACATGAAGGGAGACTATCATTTATCCATGATTCAGATGACCGTCTTCCTTTTGAACTTATGGCAGCAGGTAAAAAATTAAATGATGTAGGTATTCGTGATAATGATAAACCCGAAGGTGTTGCTACATTTGTTATAGTTTCTGAGGGAAGAGACGATTTTAAACAGCCCCTTACTTTAGATGTAAATATAAATAGAATTGGAAAAGTAATTGGATCTTGGAAAGGTGAAATTCAAATTGATACTTCACATCTGAAAAATAATACTAATTAAAATGAAAAAAAGAATAGGACAATATGTATCTAATGCTCAGTTTATATGTTTTCTTGTTTTCGTTACATTTATTTCTTATATAGTTTTTACTCTATCTTTTATTTATGATTTAAGTTTATAACCTTAAATCAATCATTTAAGACCATTACGAGAAAAACCTCCCTAAAAAAGTAGGAAAATAAATAACCGGTCCCTTAACGTATAAGGAATCGGTTATTTTGTATCTAAAATGTGTCTAAACTTACAATTTTCTTTTTTGATATGGTGCCCCTATAGAGAAAGAATTTTTTCGTTTAGGGGGTACTTCAAAACCTTAACTTGATGGCGATGGGGTCCCGCCAACATAACGCGAATTTCGTACGCTAAGGAATTTTTTATTTAAAAAACTTGGTTTTCCGTACATTAAGAGTGTTCCATAAACGGTATGTGATGTTTGATATAAAACTTAGTTTTTGGTAATGAGTTTTTGAACTGAATTTTAAACATATTTCAGTCAGTTTTGATAGATATAAATAAAGTTCCTTAAACGACCGTTTTAGGGACTATTTGGACTGGTTAGTCAACATGTGATACCGCCAGCATTTCGAAAAAAAACACGCTAAGCAAATTAAATAAGAAATAAGCAGGTTTTTATCACGTTAAGAGTAAACCTATTTATGAAAAATAAAATTCTTAAAAAATGGAGAGCCGATACCATAAACCTGCATTATTAATGTAGAATTTTGATGTTGGCTCTTTATTTACTAAAATAGCAAGTTAGTGAATAAATTGTTCATATTTTTTCGAGAGGAGGTTAAGCAATGAGAGCGCCGTATCAAGTATTGATATTTCCTTATATAAAAACTGATGATTCCATTCAATATGGCATTTTTAATCGAAGTGATTATGGTTATTGGCAAGGAATAGCTGGTGGTGGAGAAGATGGTGAGACTCATATTGAATCAGCAAAACGGGAAGCGTTTGAAGAGGCTGGTATTATAAGAGAATGTCCATATATAAAACTAGATTCTGTGTCTTCACTACCAGTAGAGGATGTAGTTGGTGAATTTCTTTGGGGAGAAGATGTTTATGTAATAAAAGAATTTTCTTTTGGAGTTAAAGTTCCTACAAAAAATATTAAATTATCTAAAGAACACTTCAATTATAAATGGCTGTGCTTTGAGGAAGCCGTAACGCTTTTAAAATGGGATAGTAACAAAAAAGCTTTGTGGGAATTAAACAAAAGGCTGTTAAAATAATTTAAGTGTTAGTTAACAAAGCCGATAATAGAAATCACACATTAAACATATATTTATACGCGTTGTTACTACACGCTAAGGAATAGTAATAAAAAGATGATGCCGATAAACCTATATAAAAAACAAAAGAATCCTAAGATGGGGAATGTTTTATGAAAATTAAGCATAGTAAACCTCCTTGGATATATAAAGTATTATAATACATCGTTGGTCTATTTAGAATACTAACCATGAATGAATTGGATGACATTAGGCATGGTTAAACTAATAGAAATGATACATTAAACGTATTTAATGAGTCTGCTAGGTATAAAGATAATTGATAATCATACAATGATATGGAAGGGCCTTTTCTAACGTGTTAGTTACCTCAACGTATATGTATCTCTTGGCGCCTGGGCGAGGGTGCTTTTTTTATTGCACATTATAATATAGACAAGCATAATATTATGTAACAGGACGAGTTCTTCGTGTCCTATTCAATGCTCAGGATAAACCCCAATTCACATTGAGAGCACCAATAGCGAGGGTACTCTCTTTTTATTGAATCTACATTTATTTTTATGCCTAATGAATTCGCTAAGTGGATACTATTTCATGTAAAATGGTGATTTTATTTATATTCTGAATAGATTTCTTGCGAAATATGTAACTAGAGCCGTATTTAAATTGAAATATGATACGATAGTTGTATATATACATTTAGATGGTAAGAGGGGATAAAAGTTGATGAAAAACCATATAAAAGTAAATGGAAAACTCCTTCAAACAAATATATACAATTTTAATTTTTTTGGAGGCGTTCTTCAATAAGTTTTGCTTTTTCATTCACTTTTGTTGTATATGTGAAATCACCGTAACAATATGGATATCTAAAATTTTGTTTATTTCCACCACAAGTGTATGTAGCTGGATTCTGATCAACTTTCAACTTAGAAAACTGTTTAGCTGTATCTTCCGAGTGTTGTT
The DNA here is from genome assembly GCF_044908245.1 of Bacillus sp. RC242. Lineage (NCBI taxonomy): Bacteria > Bacillati > Bacillota > Bacilli > Caryophanales > Bacillaceae > Bacillus > Bacillus sp. RC242. The sequence goes on along the minus strand of NZ_JBIYCZ010000002.1, from coordinate 309,289 downwards.
TAGCTTCTTGATTGGCAATAAAATCAATATAGCCTGGCCCCATATTATAGCTTTGGATAATTGTATCCATGCTAACACCTTTTTCTTCTCCATATCTATACATTTGAACAAAGTGCTTTACCCCTTGTTTAATGCTCAAGTTTATCTCTTGGATTTCATTTGGCTTTAATCCAAGTGATTCGGAAGATTGCATAGGGTCGTTGCCCTCACCCCTACTCTCGTGGTACATAATTCCTAGTAAAATTGCTGTTTTTTCTCCCAAATTATATTTTTCTAATTCTTTTTTCATGATGGGCTCATATTGCAATAAACGTTCCTCGGTAGCAAACGCTTTATTTTTTTGAGTATTGGTTTTGTCATTAAAATATAGTATCCCGATTATTGTTCCTAACCCTAAAATACTAATAAAGAATAATATAATAGTTTGTACTTTTCTCTTATTCTTCAAATATTACTCCTCCTTTTACAAGAAACCCTATTTTCAATGGTGGCTGGTTATTAAAAAAATTCAATAATTCTCTATTTCCCAGCTTTTTTAGACTCGAAAATTTTTTTCTAAATGCTAAGTTTAATAGAAAAATTTAAAGATAAGGTAAAGATAAGATAAAGATAAAATAAAGTCCATTTTTTAGGGTATCTATTATGTGTTCTAAAGGCTCTAGATTCAAGAGATATATTATCTACATAACCCATAAGAGAGAAGGAGGTAAGCAAAATATCACTTGAAACAGATATAATTCTTTCTTTATTAGATATAAAACTGTGGATGGCCCATCATTCGGAAATTAGTCGCTTAAAAATAAAAAAATTAAAATCAGAACCGTACCTCAATAAGTCTTCAAGTGTTAATAAAAGAAAGCTATATAAGGTGAGGGAATAAAGATTCAACACCAATGATTATCAATAATTGAAGTGCTAATGATTATAATAAAAAGAACCTTCAATAGGCTCTTTTTTATAGTTGGTAAATATGTTATCAACAATAGATGGTAATAAAGATAGAAATTTAGACACTTTTTATTAATGGGCTAAGTTTTCTTAGGAAGAAATCTATTTCTCATGACTGATCGCTAGATATAACAGGATATATCATTTATTAATTTGGGTGGGTGATTTAGCTTTTTGAGTTTACCAAACTAAAATTTAAATTTTGTTTAGGGACAAAATGTTAAAGTGTTACATTCTGAATTAACAGAAAATTAAAGTGGTAAAAATCCTATTAAATCTTTTATCAGGTAACTCATATTTCTTTGGCCTTATTTTCATGGTATTACCGAACGTTTATATGTCTCTAAGGGAAAGAAATACTTTAAGTTTTATTACCATCTAATGTTTGATTAAGATGGTAACATGAAAATAAAACGTTTACAACTAGAAAATAAAGAAAAAATATAAAAATTCGACTTTTTTCGACATTACAACTATGAGAGAAAGAATCTAAATTAAGTAAATCTTATATTTAGAGGGGATATTTACCTTATACATAACGGTTAAAACATTTGCAAATGTTTCACGAGTAATTAAAAACGTCGAATATAAAATTATATTGTGACAATTTTAAACGAATATACTTTATAATTCATACTTAGACTAATAAATTAATTACTAATAAATTAAATACGCTATATTTAATAGAGTATAATACGGAATATTTAACTTTAATATTCCGTATTATATATAATTATGAATAATTTAACATATTTGTTGCGGAAAATTTTGACATAAGATATTTTAAATATTAAGCACAGAAACATTTCAAAGAAAAAGAGCTATTTTAAAATGTACCCTAAAAACGTTTTTCCTAAAAGTAGTAAGATTTTGCAAAATGTTTCTGTGCCTAATTAGATGAAAATAATATGATAAATTGTTTAAAAGAGATAAAAATAAGTTGCTTTTATGGAGAAATATACGTCCCATACTATTAGAATTATGTCAAATTGTAGTTTGCAAATTACATTTCAAAGTATAAAAGGGGCATTTATTGCAGCTCGAATATCTATTACTGATTTATTGCATAAAAAGGTAGCTGCACAAAAGTACAGCTACTTTTTTCTTGAAAACATTATTATGCAAATAGCATACTTAACGTAAACTTGCGCTTAACGGTACTTGTGAATAAATTGTGAAATTGCTACTCTATGTTTCTAACTAACATTTTTGCACCAGAACCATATAAAAAGAGGACGAATAGTTACGTCTTCTTTTTATATGGTTATATTAGCTACAAAATAATATCATTTAAATAAATCTTCTATTATATTAGCAGGGGATAGTGATAGAAAAGTGTGTTCCTTTTCCTAGTTCACTTTCTATCTCTATATCTCCGTTTAATTCTTTAATAATACTGTAAGCAATCATAGTACCAAGCCCAGTGCCTTTTTCTGTTGTTGAATAAAATGGCAAGGCAATACGTTTTATTTGTTGGGAAGACATTCCTATTCCTGTATCAATAATATCAATTACAATATTACCTTTTATTTTTTGTATATTTATTTGTAATACGCCACCATTTTTCATAGCCTCAATTCCATTTTGTATGATGTTGGTTAGACATATTTTTAATTTTTCAGTATTAGCATTTATGTAAAGGGAATCTGTTGTAATATGCTGTTTTATTTCAACATTATATGAAAGAGCGAGTGGTGAAATATTATCTTTCACTTGATTTAATATGTAATTAATATCTAGTTCCTCTTTTATAATGTTTTGTGGTTTGGTTAAAGATAAATAGTTATTAATAGTAGATTGTATTTGCTGCATTTCAAGTAACATAATTTCTAAGTACTTATCTTGAGACATCTTAGCACTCTCATCTTCATTTAGTAATTGAGTGAATCCACGTACCGTGGTCAGTGGATTATGAATTTCATGCGCAATCGATGCAGCTAGTTCGCTAGCTATATAAAATTTTTCTGCTCTTTGCATTCTTTCTTTTATTTTATATTTCTCGATCATTCCTTCTATTAAATAAACTGATAATAATACTGTGAAAATATTTATGATTATATAATTGAATAAAAATTCAATGAGAGTAGAGTCAATTTTACCACCTGTATTTATTTGCGTTACAATACCGCAGATAGAAAGGGAAGTTGTACATATCAAAATAAGTAGAATACTTAATAATATCTTCTTTTCCTTGAAATAAGTAGGTGACAAGTAACGAAACATGATTGTAATAACAGAAATAACAGTAAAGATAATAAATGATGGGAAGACTCCGCTTCCACCTAAGTAAAATCTATAAGAAAGATATAAAACTCCAATACAAAAAATGCTCTTTGTATTTCCATATAGAAAAACTAATATAATGGGAATAAAACGTAAATCATAAATGAACCCAGCGTGTAAATGAAAAGGAAAAGTCATACAAAAAATAACTGCAATGGAGGAAAGTACAGAAATTAATATATTATTACATGCCATTTTTTCTTTATGTTCTAGCCAAAATACTTGGTAACTAAGGATACAAATAATAATAATAAATGTATTTAATAATAGTGTAGGAATTCCCATAGTTTATACCTCTCTAAGAGTTTGTAAGTAGGATTATGTATGTGTTTAATCTAGGTGTTTGATTTTATTAGATTTTCTATCTTTAAAAAAGAAAAGGAAGGGCACTTGAAAAAGTGCTTTTTTACCATTTATATTAAAATCGATGAGGAAGATAGAATAAAAAGTTACTTTTACTTATGAACAAAAAAATTGAAAGTAGCCCTTGTATAGGTAAAAGATGAAGCAAATTACTGAAATAGTTACGTTTCTCTGGAGTGAATATTCCGAAAAAACATTGTGTATGGCGAAATCCATTTTATAACCTTCGCCATATTAACATGCAACTTATTAAATTACAAAGAAAAAATTAAAAATTATTATTTTTTTGTTATTTTAATTTATTTAAAAACGTAAAAGTATTCAAGAGGTTACCATTAAGATGCTAGGGTACTTAGACCAATATTCGAACTTTGTAATAACGTTGTTACTTTTTTACTAATATTCTTAATACTAATTTTAGTATAATTAATCGATTGAAAGTTCCGATAATTATCTGCGTACCCCTTTTTTTATATCATTTTATATTAAATACAATGATATTTATTGTCACATAATAATGCAAATTTCCAGTAAACTAATAGAAAAAATCCTATAAAAACATAATTTACTATCTTTTATATAAACATTGCAGGTGTAAATGCAATAAAATTTCATTATTAATACATATATTCAATTTGAAAATATCTTTGTAGTGGTCCTTCATGCGAAGAATCGTTTCCGTACTCCAACTACCGTTATTCTAGTATTTTACCAAGTTTCTTATTTTGTTAAGGCATCCTAATATTGTTACTTTTGTGAAATAAAATGTTTTAATATTATAATTTATAGTGGATGTTGAGAAAATGAATAATTTGTAAAAATAATATAATATTTGTAACTTTATGTCTTATAATATGAAATATCTTCGTTGTGATTATTTTAAATATTTGAATAATACATCGGATTCATTTTATCTAGGGAGGTTTTAAAATTGGGGAGAAGAGTTGTTAAAAGAGTTTTTGCATTATTATCAGTACTAGCATTATTCTTTAATGTCTTTCTACCGAAGGCAAATGCGGAGGTTATGACGCATGAAAAGTATTCAATGAACTGGAGTTATAGCAACAGTTTAGGTAAGTACATTCGAACTGAAATTATTAAAAATTCAAGCGGTCAAATTGCTTATTGTTTAACTCTTGGCTTAAAATCACCAAATGGTGAAGATCTTCCTGAAATGGGGAAAACAGATAATGTAGTATATAGGGTTCTATCAAATGGTTTCCCACAAAAAAGTGTAGAACAACTGGGAGTAGCTAATAAGAATGAAGCACATTATGCAACTCAGCTTGCGGTTTGGAATGCATTAGGTCAACTTGATGTAAATGAATTAAAGCATGAAAATAAAAATGTTGAAAAAGCGGCTAAGACAATTATTAATGCTGCAAATACAAGTGAAGATACTCAAGATATTTTTATGAATGTGATTCCTGCTGAAAAGCAAAAGGCAGAATTAAAGGGTGAGTTTTTTGAAACAAACCTTTACACAGTACAAACAAATGCTAAAAGTGGTTCTTATAAGGTAGTTGCGAAAAAAGCACCTAATGGAGTAAAAATTGTTAGTGAAAATGGAGAAGTGAAAGATCAACTTTCAGTTGGGGAAAAATTCCGTATCCAGATTCCTAAAGATACAAAAACAGGCGAATTTAATCTAAGTGTTGCTGCTAACTTAACAAAAGTTCAAGCAATTGCTTACCGCGGTACTGATACTGTCCAGAATGCTACAGTGCTACTAGAAAGAAATGAGGAAAAGCTTAGTAGTGACCTTGCAGTAAATTGGGAAGCTGCTGGTTCTTTAAAAATTAAAAAGGTTGGGGAAAATGGAGAAATATTAGCTGGTGCAGTATTTGAAGTCTTTAATGCAAATAATGAATCAGTTGGAAAAATCACGACGGGTGCTGATGGTACTGCAGAATTAAATAACCTACCAATTGGTACCTACACAGTAAAAGAAATTAAAGCACCAACAGGTTATGTTTCAGGTGATAAACCACAAACTATTGAAGTTAAGACAGGGGAAATAGGAGCTGTTCAAGTAGTAAACAACAAAGTAAAAGGTAACATCGAAATAAAAAAACTTAGTGATTCAGGTAAGATGTTACCTAATGTTGAATTCACGGTCTTTACTGAAGATGGAAAAGAAGTGAAAAAAGTAGTAACAAAAGAAAATGGAATTGCAAATGTTGATGGTCTTACGTATGGTAAATATTATTTCTTAGAGACAAAAACACCTAATGGATATATTGGAAATAAAACAAAGTATCCTTTTGAAATTAAAGAGCACAATAAAACACTTACTTTTACCGTGGAAAATACAGAAGTGAAAGGTAGTGTGAAATTACTAAAAGTAGATAATGAAGATATCAGTAAAAAATTAGAAGGTGCAGTATTCGAGCTAAAAGATGCAAGCGGGAAAGTAATTGGGGAATATAAGACAGATAAAAATGGTGAAGTTAACGTCAAAGATTTAGCGTATGGTAAATATTCATTTGTAGAAAAGGCTTCTCCAAATGGTTACGTTCTTATTACAGAACCAATTGTGTTCGAAATAAAGGAACACGGAAAAATTATTGAGCTATTAGCAGTTAATCATCTTATCAAAGGTGATCTAGAAATTACAAAAGTTGATGTAGCTGATGGAAACAATAAGCTTCCGAATGCAGAGTTTACTATTTATAATGAAGCAGGAAAAGAAGTAGTTAAAGGGAAAACAGACGATAAAGGTATCGCGAAGTTTGAAAAGTTACCATTTGGAAAATACACATATAAAGAAACTGTTGCACCAAAAGGTTATGTATTGAATGAAGAAATATTCTCTTTTGAGATCAAAGAGAATGGTCAAATAATTAAACATATTGTCAAAGATGAAAAGATTCCATCAGTAAAAACAACAGCTACTGATAAAACCGATGGTACAAAAGAAATGCACACTTCTAAGTCTGTAACAATCCAAGATAAAGTGGAATACAAAGACCTACAAGTAGGTAAAGAGTACACTTTAAAAGGTAAATTAATGGATAAAGAGACTAATAAACTATTAGTTGTAAATGGTAAAGAAGTAACTGCTGAAACTAAGTTTACACCAAAAGAAGCAAATGGTTCTATTACACTAGATTTCACTTTTGATGCAACTGGTTTAGAAGAAAAAGAAGTAGTAGTATTCGAAGAGTTACTGAAAGACGGAAAAGTTATTACTATACATGCTGATATCAATGATAAAGGTCAAACAGTTAAGTTCGTTAAGCCATCAGTAAAAACAACTGCTACAAACAAAGCTGATGATGGAAAAGAGATTCATTCAAAGGATTCTATCACTATTCAAGATAAAGTAGAGTATACTAACTTAGTTGTAGGTAAAGAGTACACTGTAAAAGGTAAATTAATGAACAAAGCTATTAACAAACCATTATTAATTGATGGTAAAGAAATAACAGCAGAGACTAAGTTCATTGCAAAAGAAAAGAATGGTTTTGTAACATTAGACTTTACTTTCGTTGGTGCTGAACAGCAAGGAAGAGAAGTAGTTGTGTTTGAAGACTTATTGCATGAAGGTCAAGTAATTGCAACTCACGCTGACATTAACGATGTAGGTCAAACAGTTCGATTTGTAGAGCCTTCCATTAAAACAACAGCTACAAACAAAGCTGATGGTTCTAAAGAGTTAGACGCTTCTAAATCTGTAACAATCCAAGATAAAGTGGAATACAAAGACTTAATCGTGGGTAAAGAGTACGTTGTAAAAGGCAAACTAATGGATAAAGCAACAAACAAACCATTATTAGTTGATGATAAAGAAGTAACAGTAGAATCTAAGTTTACTGCAAAAGAAAAAAATGGTTCTATCACATTAGATTTCACATTTAATGCTTCTGCATTACAAGGTAAAGAAGTAGTAGTATTTGAAGAACTGTATCAAGATAATATTTTAGTAGCTATTCACGCTGAATTTGAAGATAAGGGACAAACAGTGAAATTCAAAGAGGTAAAACCGGAACAACCTAAACCAGAACAGCCGAATCAAGATAAAAATATTCCAACACCAGAGCAACCTAAAGAGCAAGTAAAAGAGCAACCACAACCTAAGAAAGAAATTCAATCTAAAATTGGATGGTTACCCCAAACAGGTGCTGACCTTACAAGTTGGATCTCTATGGCTGCAGGTGCATTATTGTTAATTGTTGGTGGAGTGATTTTCCTAAAACGTAAAAATGCATAAAAATTAAAAAATAAGCACATCTGTTTTTTTACAAGATGTGCTTATTTTTTATGTTAATAATTTAGTCCTATTTACAGTATTTTAATCTATTTGCTTATTTTTGAGTTGTTGTAATAATTCCAGGACAGCAAAACAGTCAGCAGCTGCTCGGTGTTTAATCGTTAATTCCGTTGCTCCAAGCCAAGTTTTCTACCATACAAAAAGCTGGGGCATCACTTCATAAACAAGCGGTAATGGCTGATGGACTAATTAATAGTGGCTCAACGCATGTTGCAGAAGCTCAACAAGCATTCCCAACCTTGCATACAGATATCATGTCTGGATTAGATGCTGCCAATAACATTATGGACTCTGCTATAAGATTTCAGGCTATAAAATAGATACGTCTAATATAGCTAAAAATGTTGGAAACATGGATGGTTTATCTACTCGCCTCAAAGATTTTGGTGTACCACCTGAAAAAATGGAAGAGTTTTTGGCAGAACAGAAGCGTACAAATGAACTTGGATCGATGTCACTTGATTTCATTCCAGTTATTGGGCAAATCAAACAAGGGCTACAACTCATTAACGGCAAAGAATATTTCACTAATAGAGAGTATGACAAAAACGACTATGTATGGGGAACCGTTTCTACTGTTTTTGGTGGGGCTCCTAAAGTTATTGGACGTGTATTCGGTAAATATGGTGAGTTAGAACAAAAAGCGAAGGATTTAGGAAAAGTATCAAAGGTAACTGAAGAGATTGGATGGAGTATGCCAAGAGGCGGAGGGGTCATTGATGGGCGTAAGTATACTGAACATGCTCTTGAAAGAATGGCACCTGATACAATTCAGGTTCGGGCAGAACTTACGAAGCGTGCACGTGAAAGAGCTGAAAGGAATGGTTACACATTCGGATCAAAAGAATATATGGAGGAATTAAAAAAAGTTGATCCGCGAGGTGTAACACCAAGCGTAGTAGAAGAAACAATTAAGCATGATACTAAAAAACCAGGAAATAAACCTGGTCTATGGCAATACGATGGGAAAGATGTTAGAGTCGTATTGAATGATAGTGGCGATGTTGTTTCCGTTGTACCTAATAAATCGTGAATATTATAAATAAAGTAGATTGAGCCCATTCACGAAAGGAGTTGTTAAAATGAATATTCAATATGATGAATACGAATTATTAGAAATATTCGAGAGTGAACCAGAAGATTATTTTATTCCTGGTGCAGGTGCATATAGATATAATAAAATAGATAAATTAGGATTTGAATTAGTAATGATTATGTGTTATTACGAGGAAACTGTTGAATTACAATTGTATTACAAAAATAAATGCATATTTGAAACCAAGATACATTCGGCGAAACGAATCTATACCCGTAATGACTCATTATATGTCCAAGGCGGCGTAGAAAACAAAACAATCGAAGTAAAATTCAAGCCACATTTTACAGTTCAAATAGAGAAGTTCTAGATAGATGAAATAAGAAAACACCTTATGCATATAAGGTGTTTTCTTATACAAAAAGCGCCTACATAGACGCTTTTTGTGCCACTTAAAAGGATTTAAGATACGTTTACTTGAGTTCTTTAGGTAGCTAGGGTTTGAAATACTAACTTAAAAGAAAAATGTTGAGCAGTTCATCTTTATTATTAATATATCTGAATTAAAGATGCAATTTTGCATCCCAATTTCTGCGGCATCAATTACATGCTACCCTCACAAATATAGAAAAAGGTGCGAAGTCAATTCTATGACTTTGCACCTTTTTATTTCACTTGAACTTTGTTTAAGCGCGTTTATCTACTCATTGTTACGCGTGAATTGCGTTTAAAATCGACACTTTATTCGTAGTAAATAATACATAATTTTGTTTTACAGTTTTAATTAATATACGATCAGTTGTCCCATATGCTGTTCCGATACGGATTGCACTTGGTTCTTCAACACCCGCATAGGTAGCATCTTCGGTAACCTCAATCACATCACGTAATGGAATCGTGACCTCCGCAAATTGCCATGAAATAATTAGCTCCTCTTTTGTTTTTTTGACATCAATGCCTAGCATTATACCAAGACCTTTCTATAACAGAATGCTACACTTCATATCTTATTATACAAATCTTTAGATTATTTTTCTACATGTATAAATAGAGCTGATATTTTAAGGGTATCAAAAGAACGGGAGGATATACTATCAATCTATTAAGGAATGCGTTATGAAGAAAAGTTCACAAGGAATTAATATGGATTTGATATGGTTGAAGTATGATGAATGAGTAACAGTAGGAGTTGCAGGAAGGAAATGAATGATGAGACTTAAATTAGTAGGAACCTTAACTTGTATAGTAGTAATGCTAGGTATCTTTATCATTTACACCAATATATCTATTGGTAAAGAACCATATAAGACAAACCATGAAACTAGTGAAAACTCCATAAATAAAGAAAAAAATAGTAAGCAAAATGGGACTTCAAATAAGATAGCAAGTTCCTTTGCTAGTATACAGGCTGTAGTAAATAAGGAATATGGTTTACCCGAAGACTATATGCCAGAGGATTTAGTTGTACCAAATGTACCGTTCTCATTTAGTGGAACGGTAGAAAAGAGTCATCTTCGTAAAGAAGCAGCGGAAGCGTTAGAAAAACTATTCCTTTTAGCTAAGCAAGATGGGATCCAGTTGAATGCTGTTTCAGGATTTCGTTCCTATGAGTATCAAAAAGGTCTGTATGCCAACAATGTTAAAAAGAAAGGGCAAGAGCATACGGATCGCTTCTCTGCAAAGCCAGGGCATAGCGAACATCAAACAGGGCTAACGATGGATGTTTCTTCTAAAAGTGCGAACAATGAACTAGAGCTATCCTTTGCGAATACGAAGGAAGGAAAATGGCTGAAAGAAAACGCGCATCGTGCAGGGTTTATCATTCGTTATCCTAAGGGGAAGGAAAGTATTACGGGTTATGCATATGAACCTTGGCATATTCGCTATGTAGGAGATATTGCTGAAAATATATATAAGGAAAAACTGACTTTAGAAGAATATATGAATCTGTGAAAATAGAATTGAAGAGTTAAACTGTATTCATTGTTTATGAATGCTACTTTTTCTATTAAAAAGCCTAATTTCTCAATGTTTTGTAGAGAAATTAGGTTTTTTTCATCACTTCATTAGAGTTTTTTAGGCTTCGTTCGTTGGTATACTTCACACAATATTATAAAGGAAATAGAACTTACTGAAGATAACATATGAATGTTTTATAAATGTATCAAAAAAGTGAACAAAATCGTTATTTTGCACAACAAGGTAGTCAGCTTAATGAAATAACTGCTTGTAAAAAAAGAAGCCCTACAGGAAATATTACAGGGCTTCACCAAGTTGAGTTATGTCGTATTCACAAGGGATTTTAACATGATATTTGTGTTGAATAAACTGGTAAATGTGTCCAAGTAATTTGGAGCTATTTTATAAAAAAAGAGAAGCGCTTAATCAGGACGCTCCTCTTAATGCCAATACACAATAACTATCCCATTATACTATATAAGCGTAAAATATTTAACAATTACCTTCATGGTAAATATTTCATTTTGTCTTAGTACCTTTAAATCACGAAAAAAGGTTCTGCTGTTTCCAACAGAACCTTTCCTAAAATGGCAAAGAGTAACTCTTACCTTACTCTTTGTTCATATACTACAGGAGTTTTAATGAAAATCCAAGGCTCCTTATATTGAGAAATAAAGAAGAATCATTATAAAAAAATTTATCTTTTTTCATAAATAAAAGAGCAGCTAGCAAAAACTAACTGCTCAATACAAGGAGATACAGAGAAAACTAAATGGATTTTGGCATACAGCCTATCAACATTATGGACATAATATTGATTTTTATTCGAAGGAATTCATGTTTTACAAATCAGATTATGATAGTCGATATTCTCCATATTGACCAGAAGAGAACCAAGAATTCTAGTGAAATTCCAAGTGTTCTTTTCCTAGTTTTTTGAAATTCTTTTGCTAAATAGCCAATAGCGCTAATTGCTAGAAGAATGAAAAGAATAAGTTCTAGTGTAACTGGCATTTGATCTACTCCTAATCCATTATTTTAATTTAGTATATAACGATTATAAGATATTTTTTTGTGGTTAGTGGTGAGAAATTAAACAAAACCATCTCTTTACGAAAAAAGGTCCTGTTGTTTCCAACAGAACCTTTCCTAAAATGGCAAAGAGTAACTCTTACCTTACTCTTTGTTCATATACTACAGGAGTTTTAATGAAAATCCAAGGCTCCTTATATTGAGAAATAAAGAAGAATCATTTAAATTGTTTTTGAGTAGAAATGAAAATAGGGGTTTGCCTTAAACATTTATTATTAATCAAGAATATGAGTATAGAAACAGGCTTAAATTTTGTAATGGTGGAGGGGATTGTTGTGGACATAACTCAAAGTGTGGTAAGAATAGTGGTTAATGGGAAAGACCTTCCGTTCACTTCAGTTCAAACCTCTGCATGGAATCATGGACCTGTAAATGATTTAATCGTTTCGACGAATCAGAGAGTGAATGAGCTTTATCAATTCATGTGGTCACAAGTACCAGTTACGATCTCGGTGTATTTTCTTCAAGGGGCGGACTTAATGAGATTCGCTAGGATCGCTGGAATTAATGAACGTGTAACGGGAGAATATATATATCATTTCATTTGGGGATAAGAAGAATTCAAAGTAGCTTAACAGCTGCTTTTTTATTTTGCATAGAAAAAGGAACCATAATAGGCTCCTTAATTTGATTCAGAAGTTGTGTAGTTTTTCTTGATGATATCTTTTATGTTGATAATTAAGGATATAAGGAATCCAGCAGCTAGGATACCGTTTACCCAGTAATATGTATTCCCGGATGTAAATTTATTATAAAAGGAATCGATATTATAATACACTAAGCCTGCTGAAATGACGGTAGAGATTACTAACGTACCAAAACTTTTCATGACGCTGCCCTCCGATTCTGAAATTTTAGGCTTTTAATACAATTATACATTTAAATAAAAAGGTTTACAAAGGAATTACCATAAGGAGGAGTTATAACGAGTTTCTTCCAATTGATGGTTTTTATTTTTGAAAAAATAACTATTTTATAAAAATATTTTTTTGACCCCCATAAAATTATTTGTTCCTTCGAATATATATAAGTAGAAGAAAAAGCTAAAATTACCAAAAATATAGCGAAGAGTTATTCAAAGATTGCAGCTAAAATAGAAAAGAGCAAGAAGAACAAGTGGTATTGCAAAAGAAAACAAGAAAGTAATACAAAATACAGACTTCACTTTAGTACAAGTGGAAAAAATAGTCATATAAAAAGTCGGCCTCGAAAAATATGAGCACCAGCAAGAAGACAAGCCCAAAGAAAAGTACTAAGAAAATGTGGTTAAATGGTCACTTGTTTAGTGGCCATTTTGCTATTTGAAGCAGAAGGAGGCAGGGAGATTACTAGTGTTGAGTTTAGTAATGAAAATCTTAAAAAAAACGAAAATAGAAGATATCGTATTTAACATACAAAACAACGGAGGAGATAAGGAAGCTTTTATCATACAGTATCAGCCGTTTATTAGAAAATCAATCTCGTCTGTCTGCCGCAGGTACATTACAGAACAGGATGATGAATATAGTATTGGATTGTTTGCGTTTAACGAAGCAATTGAACAGTATTCATATAAAAAAGGAAAATCTTTTCTAGCGTTTGCTGATCTTCTTATAAAAAGAGATGTAATTGACTATATACGCAAGGAGTCTAAGCATAATCTTGTCTTTTTAAAAGAAGATAAGCAAGAGGAAATATTAGAAATACAAGTATCGCTTACGGAGTATATGAAAGAGATGGAAAATAGTAACCGTAAGGAGGAAATTCTTCATTTTCAAAGTGTGCTAGCTGAGTTTAAAATCACATTTTCAGAGCTTGCTAAGGAATCCCCTAAGCATCGTGATACGCGTGAGCACTTAATAGAAATTGTAAAGATTATTATAAAAGACGAGAAAATGATGGAAGAGCTGTTCCGAAAGAAAAAGTTACCCCTTAAACATATTGAACCACGTGTTAGGGTAAGTCGTAAAACGTTGGAGCGACATCGAAAATACATTATTGCGATGTGTATTATCTTTGCAAACAACTATACATATATTCTGGATTATATAAGAGGGGAGAAGCATGATGAATAAAGGAATTGTGATGGATATAAAGAAACATAACGTAGTTGTTTTAACTCCAAATGGAGAGTTTATTACGTTTAAAAGAAAAGTACACTCTTACATGATTGGAGAGGAAATCTCGTTTAACGAACAAGAGCAAAGAGCACCGCGTTTTTCAATCCCTTCTTTCTTAAAGCCTGCATCATTACTTGTTACTTGTTTTCTATGTGTGTTGCTGTTTTTCTACAACCAACCGGAAGAAAAAGTATTTGCTTATGTCTCAGTTGATATAAATCCAAGTTTAGAGGTGAGCGTAACAAAGGATCTTCGTGTTATAGATTTGCGAGCTTGTAATGATGATGGAAGGCGTATTTTAAAAGAAATGAAAGGGTGGGAAAATAAGCATCTGCAAGACGTAATACGTACTATTATAAAGCAGAGTCAAGGGGATAAGTACTTAACGAATGATAAGCAAGTTATGCTAACAGCTGTTACAAAGGACAAGTCGTTAGAACCACAGTTGGAAAAGGTTATGCAGGAATTAAAGAAAGAGTATGAGATAAAACATATTACAGTTGAATATCAAAGCAGTACGATGCAAATGCGGGAGGATGCCAAGAAAGCAGGGATTGGAACGGGCGTTTATATAAAACAAGAGAATGAGAAGCAAAAATCGCTTACTCCACCTGCACCTCCGTCTAATCAAGAACAACAAAAGTCATCTTCTGATGCATCATCGGACGCATCTCCTGTAAAAGAAGAAAGCAACGAGAAGAAAGAGCATATAGAACAAAAGCAATCTAAGGAACAACAACCGAAGCAAATAAAAGAAAATAATGGGAATCAGCAAGAGAACAACGGAAGAGGATCACAAGGAAATAATGGGAATGGGCAAGGAAACAACGGCAGAGGGTCACAAGGAAATAATGGAAATGGGCAAGGAAACAACGGCAGAGAGTCACAAGGAAATAATGGAAATGGGCAAGGAAACAAAGGCAGAGGGTCCCAAGGGAATAATGGAAACCAGCAAGGGAACAACGGAAGAGAATCGCAAGGGAATAATGGACATCAGCAAGAAAACAACGGTAGAGGTCCACAAAAAGAAAATAATGGACACCAGCAAGAAAACAACGGTAGAGGTCCACAAAAAGAAAATAATGGACACCAGCAAGAAAACAACGGTAGAGGATCCCAAGGGAATAATGGGCATCAGCAAGAGAATAACGGAAGAGAATCGCAAGGGAATAATGGGAATGGTCAAGGGAACAACGGAAGAGAATCGCAAGGGAATAATGGGAATCAGCAAGGGAACAACGGCAGAGGGTCCCAAGGGAATAATGGACATCAGCAAGAGAACAATGGCAGAGGGTCTCAGTAAGGAAAGCTCCTACCACATAATATTTAGTGAAAGAAAAATCTATAGAATATTGAACGGAGGGGAGATTCCTTCCATCTGAAGATATTTTTTAACATTTTTTTAAAATGACGGACATAAAATCGTATATCCTTTCGAATTATATATATGGATATCATTAATGTTTATATAAAAGGGGAGAAAAAATATGAAAGAAATGTATGAAGAAATCACTGAAGTATTGAAGGTATTAGCACATCCTGTCCGTTTATCATTAGTAAAAATAATGCTTGCAAAAGGTCCTATTAACGTAACGACAATGTATGAAACATTACAAATGCCTCAAAGTACAATTAGTCAACATTTATCTAAACTAAAAGCTACTAAAGTCGTTACAGGTACTCGGAAAGGATTAGAAATTTATTATGAGGTAACAGATAATCGTACAAAAGCGATATTATTAAGCTTGGCTTAAAGGGTAACTGTTTAGATTTCAAAATTAAGTAAGCAATTCAGCGACTATAATTTTCTTATTAACATTAGTCGTATGTGTTGTTGTTTTTAATTTGTTTAATACATTTCTTTATTAGGGTCTTGCCGTATCACTATCAAGCTAAAGTTTAAATGGATTATAAAAATGAAAGTTTTCTTATTAGGGTCTTTTTGTTAGCTTGATAGTGATGTGCCATTCCCACTAGTATGTAAAGAATTTGGTAGTTTTTTTAGTCATGTAATCTTTTGATCTGATGGTCTTTTCCCCATTCAAATAGTTCATCCATAATTTGCATTAAAGATTTTCCATGTTCGCTTATTGTGTACTCAACCTTTGGTGGTACTTCTTGATATACAGTACGATGGATAATCCCATCAGCCTCAAGTTGCCGAAGTTGCTGTGTGAGAACTTTTTGTGTAATGTTTGGAATTTCTCGTTTTATTTCATTTGTTCGCATTTTTCCATCCGCCAAAACACATAAAATATGAATTTTCCATTTTCCACCGATCACGTCGAGTGTCGTTGCGATTGGGCAATTATCATTTTGATTCATATAACACCTCCAAAGGTACTTTAAGGTTCCTATAGCACTTTAAAGTACGTACTTTTCAATTATATGTGACCCATTCATACTAATACTAAAGCGTTTGAATTATTTATAAGGGGGAAGAAAATATATGAAAACACTTGTAATTGTAGCACATCCTGATATTGAAAAGTCTCGAATTAATAAAAGATGGGTAGAAGAACTTGAGAAATATCCAGATGAAATAACGGTGCATGAATTATATAAAGTGGCACCAAATTGGGAATTTAATATTGAAGAAGAACAAAAGCTGTTAGTAGAGCACGACCGATATATATTCCAATTTCCACTCTACTGGTATAGCTCACCACCATTATTAAAAAAATGGTTCGATGATGTATTAACATATGGATTTGCCTACGGATCAAAAGGGGATAAAGTGAAGGGGAAAGAATTTGGTGTAGCTATTTCTATAGGTGGGTTAGAAAAAGATTATAAAAATAGCGGAATTACAATGGATGAATTAACGAAACCATTCCACGCTACGAGCTTATATACAGGAATGGAATTTATACCATCATTTTATTTATATGGTGCGGAATATGAAATCAGTGATGAAGAGATTGACAAAAGTGCACCTGAGTATGTGAAATATGTGATGAATAAGGAGTATTCTAATATATAAGGAGAAATAGCCATTTACTTGTTAAGTAGATGGCTATTTTTGTTTATCCCGCATTAACCGCCCGTAAGGTGTGGACTAATAATCAGTCGGGATGAACACCTCACATCGACTAAAGATTCACTTCATTTAAATTCACTAAGTTTAATCTTTAGTAAATTAATAGTTAATCTGATAAAATAAAATCCTAACATATATAAAGGGGAGTTTTACTTGAGAACGATGCGACAATTATTACAAAAAAGAGCAATGCAGTCACCAAATTTGGAAGCGCTTATCGGTGGAGAGAAAAGGTATTCGTTTCAGCAGTATAATGAACGAGTAAATCAGCTTGCACATTATTTGTTACATACCGGTGTGAAAAGAGGGGATCGTATAGGAATTCTATGCAAAAATAATCATCCGTTTCCAAGCGTTATGATGGCAAGCTTAAAAATTGGAGCGGTATTTATTCCGCTTAATCATCAGCTTACTGCTTATGAATTAGAATCGATTGTAAAAGAAGCGAGATTAAAAGTATTAGTTATTGATGATGAATTTAGTGAAGTTGTATTAAAGATTAATGGAGTTAAAGAAATTCCTTATGTAATTGAGACGACAAAAGAAGGGTTTGGCTTATTTGAATTAAAATTAAAGAAACAGCCAATAACAGAGCCGAATGTGGAAGTTCATGAAGATGATGATGCCATTTACTTATTTACTTCAGGAACGACTGGACAGGCAAAAGCATGTGTAATTGGTCATAAAAACTTACATCATTATTTTACTGAAATTGCGGGGCAAAGAGAAATTCCAGCAGGTGAACGCTTTTTATCAGTGCACCCATTGTTTCATATGAGTGGCGTGCTTTCTATTTTAAATTGTATTTATCATGGCGTTACGATGGTCTTTTTAGCTGATTCGAATCCTACTCTTATTTGGGATAAGATTGAAGAAGAGAAAATTACTACAATGCTTGCGTTCCCAGCTGTTTATAGTTACATGCTTGATGAATTAGATAATAAAGAGCGCAACATTTCGACCTTTAAAGTAGCGCAAAGTGGTGGTACAAAAGTGCCAGAAACACTTATCCAAAAATATATGGAAAAAGGAATATATATGGTGCAAGGTTATGGGAGTACAGAAGGTTGGGTAGTAACTTCTTGGCATCCAAATATGGGAAAAGAAAAAATGTCTTCTGTAGGGAAAACTTTGAAACATGTAGAGCTGAAAATTGTTCATCCAGAAACAGGTGATGAGCTAACAACAAATGAAGTTGGAGAAATTCACGTGAAAAGCCCGTACATGTTTAAAGGATATTGGAATAATGAAGAGGCAACAAAGAAGGTAGTAAAAGATAATTGGTTTAACATGGGTGATGCCGGTATGATAGATGATGATGGATTTCTACATATTATGGGAAGATATAAAGACGTTATCGTACGCGGTGGTGACAACGTATATCCAGATCAAGTAGAAGATGTAATTCATGAAATAAATGGCGTTTTAGAAGTTGCAGTAGTTGGGATTCCAAATGACTTTTGGGGGGAGGTTCCAACAGCTTACATTGTAAAGGACATTCAAACGTCTTTAACAGAAGAAGAGATTATTCAGCATTGTAAAGAAAAACTAGCAAGCTATAAAATACCAGAAGTTGTATTTATGGACGAATTACCGAAAAACGCTTTAGGGAAAGTGTTGAAGAGGGAATTAAGGGATGTTTTTCTTGTAAAATAAAAGGTTATTAAATAATGAAGAATCCAGTTATGTAAAAAGCATAACTGGATTTTTGTTTATAAAAAACATAATGATTTACTAGATTTTGTATTTTGTGTAAGATAATAAAGAATATTCAATTAACGATTAAAGGAAGAGATATAAATGAAGCTGCCACTATTACAAGTAGAGACAGAGAGACTGATTATTCGTCCATTTCAAAAAGAGGATTATGAAAGTTGGTTAGATGGATTCAATAAGAGGTTACCATCTCAATATAAATACGATGATGGCTATCATGACATGTCGTCTTCAACGAAAGAATGGTTTACGGAATGGATAAGAGGATTTGATGAGGCGGCACGACGGGATGAAATGTACGTATTAGGCATATTCCGAAAAAAAGATGGAGCGAATATTGGAAAACTAGAGCTTATTAAAATTTTACGTATGGATTATCAATGGGCAATGATGGGTTATTCTATTCATAATCAATATTGGAAAAATGGATACGGAGTAGAAAGTGTAAAATCTGCACTACCGTTATTTTTTAATAGTCTTCAATTTCATAGAATCGAATTACATATACATGTTGATAATGAGCCATCCGTTCGTCTTGCGGAAAGAGCCGGATTTTCCTTTGAATGTAAGAGGGAAGCATTTTCGCAGGAAAATGGTAGGTGGGTAGATTTTCTTATTTATTATAAAAATAAGGAGATGAGTATATGAGGGTACTTATTACAGGTGGAAATCGTGGATTAGGGTTACAGTTAGTGAAAGTGTTTCATGAAAATGGACATATTGTTTATCCGCTAGTTAGAAGTGTGGAAGCGATAGAACAGTTAAAACAGATGTTTTCTTCTAGATGTTTTCCTATATTAGCAGACTTATCGATTGATGAGAGTACGGAGCAAATTAAAAAGCAGCTTGAGGAATATACAGAGTATATTGATCTAGTTATAAATAACGCTGGCATTACTGGGAAGGAGACTGAGGTTTTACATACAAATTCAGAAGAGTTAACGGACTTATTTAATATTCATTGCTTAGGTGTAATTCGAGCTGTAAAAGGTACATATGTGACTTTAGCTAAATCGGATCATCCGAGAATAATAAATGTGTCCTCTCGATTAGGTTCATTGCATAAAATGGCGAACAAAGAGTTTCCACAAGGTAAGTTCTCATATTCATATCGAATTGCTAAAGCCGCACAAAATATGTTAACGCTCTGCTTACAACAAGAGTTTGAGAATAAAGGAATTCGTGTAACCGCAATTCACCCTGGAAAATTAAAGACTGACATTGGTGCCTTTGATGCGAATATGACTCCGGCTGAAGGAGCACAAAATATATATGATTGGGTAATAGATTCAAATGAGAAGGTTTCAGGGAAGTTTATTGAGCCGGGTGTAGGTGAAATAAAGTGGTGAAGTACGATCTTACAGTTGTTCAAAATTTATTTGGTCCTTCGAGAAAAGTATTAAATGGTTTACCAAATGCAGTAACGATTGAAGAAATAGAAGAAGATGTTTTTTATAGCGCACAAACTTACAAAGAAAAGGTAAGTAGATTTGAAGAAGTTTGTTTTAACTGGGAGTTAAAAAGAGCGAGTATTGTATTAAACAAAAGGTTTAGTAGTTATAACGCAAGTGTACAAGTGTTACTTGATGAGGGCTTTGATTTGTACGCGACAAAGATAGAAGTGTGTAGAGAGTTGAACAATATAGAGGCGCTTGAAAAACAATATACATATCGCTCGATAGAAGAAGGGACATTATCGGAAAGAGAATTCACATGCATTTGGGAGCAATGTATGTTGGAATCAGGAAATCGACCGTCAATTCTGAATGTCGATGAACATTTGCATTCAGTGCAAACAGAGTTAGGTAAAGGTTGGGAAAAGTCATGCATTGTTTTTTATGATAAAAATGAGCCGATTGGTTTGTCCATACCGCATATAGAGCCTGGAACAGAAAGTGAAGGACGTTTATTTTACTTTGGGGTAATGCCTTATTATCGCGGGAAAGGAATTGCTTCCCAACTGCATCTTCAATCTTTACATATGTTAAAGGAAATGGGGGCTACTTATTACATCGGAAGCACACATACTTCAAATGAAAAGATGCAGAGGATATTTTGGAGAAATAATTGTGTGATAAAAACGGAGATAGAGAGTTATTATAAATTATTTAAAAAGGGTTAGGAGATAGGTAAATGAAGAACATAAACGTATTTCATCACCTCATTCTGGAACGATTGAAGATCCAGTGACAGGAACAGCTTCAGGTGTAATGGGAGCGTATTATGCGACGTATTTGGAGAAAGATTTTGACCATGAACTGGAGTTAATCGTTGAGCAAGGACAGGAAATAAATAAAGATGGTCGTGTAATGGTTTATGTAACGAAAGATGTAGAAAATGATAACTTACAAATTGATATTGCTGGAACAGCGGTATATGTGAAAGAGTTTGAAATTTCAATATAAAAGAATGAAGCCCAGTATATAACCGGGACTTCTTCTTACCTGTTCAACACTTCAATATACGAAGCATCCCCAGCTGTTCTAATAGTAGAGCGGAAATTATTGTTTTCTAACGTTTCAGCAACTTGTTTTAATTGCTGTGCATCATCGTGATGAATGAGTAAACTATCTGCACCACTTTCTTCTATATGAATATGCTCAACATTTCCAATCGCTTCATGTATAGCTTTTAAAAATTCAGGTTTCATATTGTCCTCCTATATGTATGTAACGTCGTTAAATAGTATTTCCTTATTTTTGAAATATAAAAGTAAATGAAAGGAGAAATGAAAATGAATATAACGCAGTTCAAAGAACATATTACATCACTTTTTGAAGAGCATCTTAATAAATACGGTGATGACGAGTATGGCTTCACTCACATTAGTAAAGAGGAATTTCACAAAATAGGTTACACGACAAATTTGACGCTAGAAACAATTGAAGAAGCGTATAGAAATGGTGTCGATATGATAGTTACACATCATGCACCGTGGAGTTTTCTATTCGGTATGGAAGAGGCTTGTATTGAGAAATTAAAAGAATATGAAATGAATCATTTTTGGATTCATTTGCCGTTAGATTTTGTAAAGTTTGGCACGTGTACGTCGTTATTTAATGAAATTGGGATAGATACAATACTGGAATATTCCACGTATGAGGAAGAAGAGCTACCGGGAATAGGAGAATATAAAGAAGCGATTCCGTTTTCAAATTTAGTTGAAAAACTTGAAGAGAGAATGGAAGAGAAAGTGAAGAGCTGGAAAAATCATGACAGGCCAGTAAAACGGATTGCGATATTAACAGGTGCAGGAAACAATACAAACCTTATTGAGCGTGCGCTAGAAAAAGGTTGTGATACGTACATAACGGGAGAAAAAACATTATATACAGTGCAACATGCGAAATTTAAAGGCATCAATTTGATTGTAGGAAGCCACACATTTACAGAAGTATTTGGTGTAGGAAGTTTGGCTCGTAAGTTAAAAGAAAGAGATCGTGCAATAGAGATTATTAGATTAAATGAAGAGCATTTGGAGTGAGGGAAATGGTAACTATATGCGCAAATTATGGGGAATCAAAAGTGAGGTTAACGTGGAAAAAAGATTGTATATTGCCAGAATACGAAAGAATCACGAGTGTTCACGGTTTTTGTTTTCATAATAATAATAAGGTTTTACTGATAGACCATGAGCAGCGTGGTTGGGACTTTCCTGGTGGGCATATAGAAGAAGGGGAACTACCAGAAGAATGTTTTAAAAGAGAAGCGTGGGAAGAAGGTTATGTAAAAGGAGAATGTACTTTATTTGGATATATTATCGTTGACCATAGTGATAATCCAAATTGGAATGAAAATAGTCCGTATCCAAAAGTAGGGTATCAGCCGTTCTACCGGATGGAGATTAATGAAGTGCATAAGTTTGACGGTGAGTATGAATCCGATAAAAGGATGTTTGTTAGAGTAGAAGAGAGTGCAGCGTATCATTATAAATGGAATGAATTATATGATGAAATCTTGAAGGAAGCCGTTTTGATAAAATGAAAATTAATTTCTGCAATATTAAGATGTTAGAAGGGATTCTCTTGCGATTGTCAAATAATAGTAAAGTTGTCTTTCGAATTGGGGGAATCTTCGGAATTAAAGGGTGAGAGAATGGACATTTCAATAATTGCTGCACAACTAGTTAAGGAGAAAGTTATTTCACATGATCCAAATAGCGTAAAAGCGTTGAACGGAGGAACGACAAGTACTGTATATTTGTTGGACGAAAAATATGTAGTAAAGCTGAATGAAGCGGAAGTAATACGTGAAGAAGCTAATTTTCTCTCATTTTATGAGGAGAATAGTTTATTTTCAAAGCTTTTGTATAAGGAACCTTTACATACATATTTCGTGTATTCTTTCCTTGAAGGTAATACTTTGTGTAAACAAGGATATAAACGAAGTACGCTTCGTACACTTGTAAAAGAAGTTGTCAATAAGTATAAAATGGTTCCAGGGGCAGAAGGCTGGGGATGGAAAGAAAGTCCGGTTCAATCTTGGAATGAATTTTTAACGGCAAATGTGATGGAAGCTTATGAAAATGTAAGACGTTACATAAGTGAGGAAGAGTATAGAATTGTTCTTAAACTAGCGAATAGTCCAAATAGGGGGACTGGAATAAATCAGCCATTTTTATTACATGGTGATTTCGGATTTCATAATTTTATATTCCAAGAGAATGAGCTGTATGGAGTAATTGATCCATTACCAGTACTAGGAGATCCTATATACGATTTAATTTACGCGTTCTGTTCAACACCAGAAGATTTGACGAAAGAGACCATTCAGTATGTGATGAAACAATGTGTATTTCGTAAAAGGGACCGAGATTTATATGAAGAACTAGTAATAGGTTTATATTTGCGTATCGATACATGCTTAAGACACCACCCAAAAGATTTAGAAGATTACTTAGAAGCTTGGCGTTATTGGATGGGCGAAATTGAGACGACTTGATAGCACAAATATTGGGAGGGGGAGATAGTGAAATGAACATTTCAGAAGCAAAAAGAGATTTAGCACAAAAAACGAAGAAGGGATTTCCTGTTATAATAGCTGGTCTTTTATTTTGGATTGTAGCGAGCATAACTGGTGTTCTTCTTTCAGAAAGGCAAGTTGTGTGGGTATATTTAATTGGTATGGGCTGTGTGTTTCCTTTCGGCTTAATGATAGCTGCTATATTAAAAATTGACATGTTTGCGAAAGGAAACCCGCTAGGGACTTTAGCTGGAGTAATTGGTGGGATAAATGTATTGAATATCCCGTTTGTATTACTTGCATATTTTCAATTTCCGGAGTGGTTACCTTTTGTAGTAGCGATGTTAATAGGTGTTCATTTTTTACCATATGTATGGATTTATGAAAGTAAAAGTTATGGTTTTTTATCAGTAGGAACTGTATTAGTAACGTCAGTATGTGGGATTCTTTTTGCGGGAAAAGGATTTATTGTAATTCCTATGGCGGTTACAGTTGTCTACTTTATTACTCTTATAAGCGTATCACTTGAAAATAAAAAAGCAGAAAACGATCAACAAATATCAGCTTAATAAAAAATTAAAGGGATAGGGGAATAACTATGAATAATTTCGTTTGTACAACGTGCGGAGTACAGTATGCAGCGAGTGTGGAAGAACCGGTAAGTTGTGTTATTTGTGATGAGGAGAGACAATATGTTAATCCGAAAGGGCAGTCATGGACAACTTTAGAAAACTTGCAAACGAGTGATACATATAAAAATGAAATTATAGAAGAAGAAAATGGGCTTTATAGTATTACGACAAAACCAGAATTTGCGATCGGTCAGACGGCATTTGTAGTAAAAACAGAGTCATATCGTTTGCTGTGGGATTGTATTACTTATTTAGATGAAACGACGATTGAGAAGATAAAAGAGTGGGGCGGATTAGATGCGATTGCACTGTCGCATCCGCATTATTATTCAACGCAAGTAGAATGGGCAGAAACGTTCGATGTACCAATTTATATACATGAAAACGATAAAGAGTGGGTTATGCGCCCGAGTAGTCGTATTATTTATTGGACTGGTGAGTCTTTACAATTAGCAGATGGAATTACTGTGCATCGTCTCGGAGGGCATTTTAGTGGCGGTTCTGTATTACATTGGGAAGAAGGAAATGATGGGAAAGGTATATTATTAACAGGTGATATTATTCAAGTTGTAGCGGATGGGCGGTGGGTGAGTTTCATGTATAGTTATCCGAACTTAATTCCACTACCAGCAAGGAAAGTGGAAGAGATGGCGAATCGAGTGAAGCCGTTACAATTTAATCGTCTATATAACGCCTTTCACCGAGTAGTAAAAGAAAATGCAAATGAGGCAGTTGAACGTTCTGCGGAAAGATATGTGAAAGCGATAGAAGGAAAGTTGTTTCATACGTAAAAGGAGTGCTAGATTAATGAAAACGTTAGTATGCTTTGGCGATAGTATTACAGCTGATGAAACATTTTTTGATGGAACGCCGAGGTTAACACCACGTTTGCAAGAGATGTTTCCAAATTGGAAAGTGGTTAATGCAGGTATTCCGGGTGATAATACGCTCGATGTACTACAAAGGATTGAAGAGGATGTATTATCGCATGAACCAGACTTTGTAACAGTTTTTATCGGTACGAATGATTCGGTATTATTTGATCCAGTTCCATTACAGTCGTACAAAGAAAATTTAGAGGGAATTGTAAATACGATCTCACCAGAAAAAGTATTACTTATTAGTCCTGCACCAGTTGATGAAGCAAGGCAACATAATAGAACGAATGAAGTACTCGGTCAATATGCAGACGTGGTTGAGGAAGTGGCGAAAGAAACAGGAAGTCATTTTCTCAATTTGTACGCTGAAATGATTCAAGAAAAGGATTATAAGAGATTTGTAGAAGATGATGAAAAAGACGGTTTACACTTCGGACCACAAGGTTATGAATATTTAGCGAAGTTAATTTGTGAAAAGTTAAAAGGGATTTTGTAGGAAGCAAAGCGTGGGCGCTTTGCTTTTTTGTATTTCTTGTAATGAATTCGCGTGTATTAATTTGGCTTTTTCGGTATTCACACGAGTAAAATATAGTATCTTTTCGCAAGGACATTGTAGCACTGTAAAAATGCAAACACCTTACTATATTTTAATTAATCAAGGAAGTAGACAATTCTTGTACTAAATGTTTAGTATCTATAGCACTTTAAAGAACATACATTTTTAATGTGTTAAATATAATTCATAATAGCACCAGTAAGAAGAAAACAAGCGTTACGGTACTATAGAGTCTGGTAATTCTAAAAAATGTCAATGTGGTATAAGACAATTAGGGAGGTTAAAGATATGAGTACTTCAAATTTGAGTGAAATAAGTAAACAAATATTAATAGAGGAGGAAACACTTCAATTTTCCTCTTTTACAAATGAAGATGCCTTGCAATTAGGTTTATTTATCGTTGAAACAGCAAAGCGAGAGGGAAAGTTGATTGCTGTTGATATAACCAAAAATGGTGTGCAATTATTTCATTTCAAGATGACAGGGACAACTGAGGAAAATACGAAATGGATTGAGCGTAAAAAACGGGTCGTTTCCCTGCATAATCATAGTTCGTATTATATGCAGATAGAAAGTGAAATAAGCGGAATTCCATATCATGAAAAATACCGTTTAGATGGCTCGGAATATGCTGCGTTTGGTGGATGTTTTCCTATCCAAATAAAAAACGTAGGGGTTATTGGAATGATAACCGTCTCAGGATTACCACCAGAAGTAGATCATGAGTTGGTTATAAGGGCAGTTAAAAATCATTTAAATCAATAATAGAAGTAATTTTAATGGTTAAATAAAAAGGCGAAAATGAACATATTCCTGTTCGTTTTTGCCTTTTTATTATTTCTTTTTCGGTCTACGTACTAACTCGCCGCCACAATTTGGGCAAACGTTTTGTCTTTCCTCTGTACATGGTGCACAAAATGTACATTCATACACGCATATGTATGCTTCAGAATCAGGCTGAAGGGAATGGTCGCAAATTTGACAGTTTGTTTTCATTTCTAATGCCATCGTAATCCTCCTCGTTATTTGAAAGTTCTTAATTTAATTATAATTAATATTGTAGTGGGTGTCCTTTTTAAATGAAAAGAAATAGACGGATTATGTTGTTGTTTGAAATGAAATAGGTCCATTTGTTTTAAAATTGATTATTTAGTGCAGTTGGAATATTATGAAATAGTCAAAAGACAACAGGGGGTATATATTTTGACTAATCATAACGACTATTTTCGTGTAGAAGAGGATGTAAATTACAATAGTTTAAAAGCGGATTGTGAAAAATGTTTTGGATTATGTTGTGTAGCATTACCGTTTGCAGCATCAGTAGATTTTGCGGTGAATAAAGATGGTGGTAAACCTTGTACAAATCTACAATCAGATTATAAATGTAGTATACATAGAGATCTTAGAGGAAAAGGCTATAAAGGTTGTACAGTATTTGAATGTTTCGGTGCTGGACAAAAGATTTCTCAAGTTACGTTTAAAGGAATTGATTGGCGGACAGATGCCGAGCATGCGAGAGAAATGTATGATGCTTTTCCGGTTATGCATCAGCTTCATGAAATGCTTTGGTATTTGAAGGAAGCTATTCTATTAAAGGCGACGCAGACAATTCATAAAGAGCTGAAGGAAGCAATTGAAGAGACAGAGCGTCTTTCTAATTTAAGTTCAGATGAGTTAATGGAAGTAAATGTGCCATTACACCGTGCAGAAGTGAACATTCTCCTTTTAGAGACGAGTGAATTAGTATGGAAGGAAATGAATGTTGCACGTAAAAAACGAATCAGTCACCGCGGAGCAGATCTTATGGGAGCTAACCTTAAAAAGAGGGATTTACAAGGAGCAAATTTAAGAGGAGCTTATCTTATTGCGGCTAATTTACGAGATGCAAATTTAAGGGGAGCGGATCTCATCGGAGCAGATTTGCGAGATGCAGATATTCGCGGGACAGATTTTACAAATAGTATTTTTCTTACGCAAGTGCAAATTAATGCGGCGAAAGGGGACAAATATACGAAATTACCGAAAGTGTTGTCTCGTCCAGTTCATTGGACTACGTAAAGAGTATGGAGTGAAATAGTTTGGATATTTTTCAGTATTTAGAGGAAATGCAGGAAGCCGTATTTTCGTTATCGGTATCTCAAATAGAATCGAAGTATTATGATATTTGTCGCACACTAGCGTCAAGTGAGGATGCGGAGCGAATTAAATTGATTCCATTAGATTCATACAGGGAAAGTATGAGGATAGGTTTGAAAGAAGCTTTAGAAATTACTGCAAGTGAAGAGGTAAAAGCAATTTATTTTGAATATGATCTTGATAATGAGTGGGATAGTCAGTTCTATGTTTGTGACGATTACATGTTTCTTGAAGTAGAGGATGATGATTGGGCCAGTGATTGGACGGATGAAATAGAAGGACCATCTTTAGGAGAGCTAGCTGATATTTATGGTGAAAATGGCTTTGATTCAGATAAAAAGGCTGTAGGTATTACTCTATATTTAATCGCAAGAACAGTGTGTAGTTTTATCAATGCACGTAGTGGTTTGCAAAGTAATATACCAATTTGCATTGGTTTTCACGACCAAGACCCAATTATGCGAACAGGCAGAGACTAAGTCTCTACCTGTTTTTTATACTACGTTCTCTTTTCAAAAGTAGTAATTATAACGCTACATATAATAAGGATACCACCAATGAAAAAGTTACTACTTAACGTCTCATTTAATAGGAGCCAGCCAAGTATTGAACCGACGATAGGTTGAAAGAAGAAAAATAATGAGCCAATGCTAGCATCCATTAATTCTAACCCTTTATTCCAAAGAAAAAATGCACCTGCGGTTGAGACAATTCCTAAATAGAGTACGCCTAATAATACGTACATGTTTATATGTTCAATAGGACTTGATTGGAGTTCCCATACCATAAAAGGTGTAATGAAAAAGAGTGAAAAGAATATTGCGTACGTTGTAATAATTAAAGATGAAAATCGAGCGGAAGCGATTTTTACATAAATGGACAGTAAAGCCCACGTAATAGCGGCTCCAACTAAAATGATTGTACCGATAAAATAGGAGCCGATTTCAATATCCCATCCGATAACGATAATGACACCGATTGTCGCTATTATAGTTGATAAAAGTCTACGAGTAGTTAGTTTCTCTTTTAAAATGAACGCTGCAAATATAACCATAAATGCAGGTGTAGCTGATGTCACTAAGGAGCCTGTATGAGCATCGGATAATTTCGTTCCGATAAATTGACATGTGATTGAAATGAAATACCCGATGAATCCAATCCAAGCAAATAATAGCCAATCTTTTTTGTGGATGGGTACTTTTTTCTTTTGCTTTTTTTCAGTTATTTTCAAAATCACATATAAAACAACAAAAGCGATAATAAAACGTAGCCAAACGAGTGTAAGTGGCGGGATAAAGTCGAGTACGTATTTACTAACGACGTACATACCGCCCCATATACTTGCTGCTAGAGATAAACATATAGCTCCTAAAATTGTTTGTTTCATTTGAATTACCTCCGTCTATTTTTAGGGTTATGATTTATTCCCTAAGACGAGGCATAGTGCACTAGTTATATGAATGCCCGTCTTAGATTATAGACGGACTACAGGTTGATCGTTTTCGAATGAAGTGTTGTAGTACATGAGCGCATTCCTCCTTCATAATTTTATAATGATATTATAACTTAATTTTCAGTTTATTGGGATGTTAATTGTACGGAGTTGATTCTTTAGAAAATGGTGGTTGTCGAAGAAAGCATAGTATATGGTAGAAAAACATATTTTAAAAATAAAAGAAACCAATTACATAACTGATAAGTATATTAAGAGTAGGATGAAAAAGTAGATTAATAGAGAAAGAGGAGGAGATTATTATAACTACAACCGTTATTTCTCATTTTTACAATGAAGAGTATTTATTACCGTGGTGGCTTATGCATCATACGAAACTGTTTGATCATGGTATTTTAATTAATAAAGGTTCTACAGATCGTTCAGTCGAAATTTGCAAAAAATTCGCACCGCATTGGGAAGTGCGAGATTCTACAAATCCAGAGTTTGATGCATTAGCGACAGACCATGAAGTGATGAGGGTGGAACAAGAAGTAGAAGGTTGGAAAATGATTTTAAATACGACTGAGTTTCTTTGTGTGCAAGATAAAAATCAGTTTTGGAAATCACTAAATGAATTGGGAGAGAGGATGTATTGGCTGGAAGGGCTTATTATGGTCGATGATCTTAACTATAATTATCCGGAACTTAACTTTGGAATACCTTTAATGAAACAGCGATTTCACGGTTACTTACCGGAAGATTGGAGATTATGGAGAAGAGGTAGATTCATTCATAATAATGAACATGGAAGCTACACTGTTGGAAGGCATTTAACTGCACATGAATTTATGAATTACCCACCTCTTGCTTGTATTGCATGGTTTGGATTTAGTCCGTGGAACGATGCGATGAGGAAGAGGAAATTACAAATTGGTCCGACTCTTTCTGAAGGTAGTAAGCATGCAGGAATGGGGACACATCACATTATTACACCTGAAAGATTAGAAGAATGGTATAAGGAATTAGCGAGAGAGACGAAGGATTTACGTTTTAGTGCTGCGTATCGTTATGCTTTTTTATAAATGATTCCCACCATAAAATTGTTTCTTCGATTCCAGTATTTAGATTGTACGTCGGTTTCCAGTTTACTTCAGTTTTTAAACGTTCTACATTAACACCGACGAATAAAGGTTCATCTTTAGAGAAAGGAATCGCACCTAGTTTAATTAAATTTTCTTTTCCTATTTTTTTAGCAATGATAGAAGCTAATTCTTTAATTTGTACAGATTGACCAGAAGCGATATTGATTGTGCCTGTAACATTGCGTTCTAATACTGTTACGAGAGCATCAGCGACGTCACTCACATGGAGGAAATCTCTTAATTGTTTTCCATGTGTACATAGTGCTTCCTCATTTTTTAATAAGGACGTGATAATGTTAGAAACGAGTCGATTCCCTTGTTCGTGAGGGCCATACATATGAAAAATGCGGCTCCAACACATGCTGAGGCCGGTTTGCCCAGCGTATGATTGTAGCCAGGAATGTAGTGCGTTTTTACATAATGAATACGGGGTTTTATAGGAAAGAAGCGGTGAATCTTCAAATAATACGCCGTTAAACCATTCATATTCTGCGCCAGTACCGGCAACGATGACTCGCTTTCCGCCGCACGTTGTGAAGTGTTGAATTAATGAGATACTGGATGTAAGCCAATAGTAATTATTAATAGATACATAACACGCTGGTGGCACTGCTTCCCAAGCTAAATGAATGAGATGACTAGGCTTCATGTCGTAAATGAGTTTTTTTACTTCTTCATCGCAAAGTAAGTTTACTTTATGCCAATGGCAAGAAAGGTGAGAAGGCTTATTTGTATTGTAGGTGGCGTGCACTTCATAGCCCTTTTGTATAAGGGAATTTACAACATATTTACCAATCCATCCACTACCGCCTGTTACAAGGATTTTTTTCATGGCTCAATCACCTCAACTTCTGGAATCGTTACTAAAAATTTGCCGCCCCATTCACGAATGAAAGAGCATTCTTTCATAATTTCGTCTTTCAAATTCCAAGGAAGTATGAGAATGTAATTAGGTTTTGTACGTTTTATTTCTTCAGGAGATTGTATTGGAATGCGGGTTCCTGGTAGAAGGAGATTTTGTTTGTGAGGGTTTTTATCTACTGTATAATTTAGAAACTCTTTTCCTATCCCGCAATAATTTAAAAGGGTGTTTCCTTTAGCAGGAGCGCCGTAACCGATAATTTGTTTGTCTAAAGCTTTTGCTTCGATAAAAAACTTTAAAATACTTATTTTCAATTGTTCTATGCGTTCAGAAAAAAGGAGATAGCAATCTAATGTATCTAGCCCGTGATCTACTTCTTTTTGGATTATATTTGTAACACTGGAATGGATAGTGGATGAGTCACTGTGATGGTTTACAAAAATACGCAATGAACCACCGTGCGTTGAAAGCTCTTCTACATCAACAATTTTCAAATGATGATAAGCTAAAACTTTTTGAAGACTTATAAGAGAGAAGTAAGAGAAGTGCTCATGATAGATTGTGTCAAACTGTTTAAAGGATATGAGGTTTAATAAGTGAGGGAATTCAATTGTTATCGTGCCATCTTGCTTTAATAACGTTTTTAAACCGGCGACAAAATCATGCAAGTTTGGAACATGTGCTAATACGTTATTTGCGACGATTAAATCAGCTTGTGGTAACTTTTTTGCTAAGTCATTGCTGAAAAAATTCACTTCAGTAGGAATTCCTTTTTGGATAGCGATTTCTGCTACGTTTTTCGCTGGTTCAATTCCAGTAGTATTGATGTTTTCTTTTTGGAAGTATTGTAATAAGTATCCATCGTTACTTGCGATTTCAATCACTTTCGAATGGTTTGTTAAGTTGAAACGCTTAATCGCCATTTCTACATATTGCTTAGCGTGTAGTAGCCAACTGGAGGAATAAGAGCTAAAGTATAAATAGTCATGAAAAATATTGTGCGGAGATTCAAATTCATCTAATTGTACAAGTAAACAAGAGTTACAAACAAACGTGTGCAGCGGATAAAATGGCTCCATTTTATATGAGTGTTCTGGAGCTACAAATGAGTTAGCGAGAGGAGAAACGCCTAAATCTAAAAAAGTATTTGTGAGTAATGAGTGGCAAAAACGGCATTTTTTCTGTTCCATTTTATAGCCCCCTTATAAATTTTTGAATGCATCGATTTGTTGTCGCGTGAAAGATTCCATATTTTGACCAGATGCATATTTTTTGTACCAATCAACAGTCCAAGCGATAGAATGATCTGTTGATAATTTAGGAGTCCAACCGAGTTTATTTACTGCTTTTGTACTATCAAGTGTTAAAATAGGTGATTCATAAAGAGTATTTGTATGAGGGGAAAGGATTGTTAGTGGTTGATTCCATAATTTTATTATAGATTGAATGACATCATGAACGGTTCTGTTAAGTTCATTCATCGGGCCGAAATTCCAAGCTGCTGCATATTCGGCGTCTTTCGAAAGGTTTTCAGCTAATAGAATATAGCCATGTAAAGGATCTAATACGTGTTGCCATGGGCGAATAGCGTTTTTGTTTCTAATATTTAATGTATTATCTTGTAAATATGCACGAATGATATCTGGGAATAATCGGTCTTCTGCCCAATCACCGCCGCCGATGACGTTACCTGCTCTTACTGAGGCAAGTTTCAGAGTGTTAGTGTGGAAGAATGATTTTTGATATGATGTTGCAACTAGTTCAGCACAAGCTTTACTAGCACTATAAGGGTCGAAACCTCCTAGTCGGTCAGTTTCCACGAATGCCCGGTTACCGCTCCCATCATTTTCATAGCATTTATCACTTGTAACATTAATGATGCCACGTATACTTTCTATATGCTTTGCCGCTTCTAATACGTGAACAGTACCTAAAACATTCGTTTTAAATGTTTCGATAGGATTTTTGTATGAAGTGGTGACGATTGGCTGAGCTGCTAAATGAAATAGTATGTCAGGGTTATGTTGTTTCAGGGCATGGAATAAAGAATCGTAATCTGTAATATCGCCTTTAATTGTTATGCACTCTTTTGATACGTTACATTGTTCAAAAAGGTTAGGGGTGGATGGGGGGTGAGAAGAATAGCCAACTACTTCTGCACCTAATGAAGTTAAAAAAAGAGTAAGCCATGAGCCTTTAAAGCCAGTATGTCCTGTAATAAATACTTTTTTCTTATTCCAAAAAGATGATGAAGCCATATTACCAAACCTTCCACGGAGCGTTATTACTTTCCCATAGCTCGACTAATTTATTTTTATCGCGCAATGTATCCATTGGATGCCAAAAACCAGTATGTTGATATGCGGCCAATTCGTTTTTGTTTACTAACTGAACTAAAGTGTCTGTTTCAAAAACAGACTTATCTCCACTAATGTAATTGAAAATATCAGGATTTAAAACGAAAAATCCACCGTTAACCCATCCGCCATCACCTAATGGTTTCTCTTGAAAGGATGTTACAGACTGTTTATCTAATACGAGAGAACCAAATCTGCCTGGAGGTTGTACGGCAGTAACAGTAGCTATTTTGCTGTGTTTTTTATGAAATGCCATCAGTTCTTTTATATTTATATTACTTAATCCATCGCCATAAGTGAGGCAGAAAGGTTCGTCCCCGACGAAATTTTGTATTTTCTTAACTCGTCCACCTGTTTCGGTATTTAGACCGGTATCAATCAGTGTAATTGTCCATGGTTCTATACGATGAGAATGGTTAGTAATTGTATTGTCGCTTAAATGTATCGTGAAATCGGACATGTGTAAGTTGTAATTTAGAAAGAATTCTTTAATTGCATATCCTTTATAGCCTAAGCAAATAATAAACTCAGTAATGCCGTAATGACTATACAAACTCATAATGTGCCATAGAATAGGCTTTGTTCCAATTTCAATCATAGGTTTTGGTTTTAAATGAGTTTCTTCCCCAATCCTTGTTCCGTATCCACCTGCAAGAATAACAGCTTTCATTTTTTCCTCCTAATTATAAAAAAAATTTGATATCGATGTTATTATGATATGTACTTAAATTAGAAAGGAACGGGAAATTTCATAGTTATATTTCGTTCGTTTTGGTTTTTTGAATTTAAGTATTTTATTATATAATTAAATTAATAGATTAGATTGTATAAGATGAGACGATAAATTTTGTATAAATTATGAATGATAAACCGTCACGTTTGACTGTACAGTTTATGTATTGTATGATGGTAGTAATATAAACAAGGGGGGAAGATCGTTGGGAAGGTGTATCGAATCGGACAGTTGGCTCTCATGGCTCACGTGTCGAAACGAACGATTGATTATTATACGAATCTAGGAATCTTAAAAGCGGAGCGATCTCAATCTAATTATCGCTATTACGACGAAACAGCATTTGAGACATTACAATTTATTGAGAAGTGCAAAGAAATGCATATGCCGCTTTGTGAGATTAAAGAGAAGATCGAGGAGAAGAAGCTGCTCGGTATCAATGAACACGTTTCGAAACATGTGAATGAAGTGACAGACCATATTCATAGATTAGAAGCAGAACTAACAGAGTTAAAGCCTCTTTTAGATGAATTGACTGATTCACAACGTGAAAAAATATCGAAATCTTTATCTGGTCAAACGACAGCTTTAATACAGACACTTGCTCTATTATTATAGAATAAGTGAAATCCGACCTCTTTAATTTTTGTATCGGGCTATGTTTTCTAACGAACAAATAAGAAAACATTATAGTATACAGGAGGTGGACACCTTAGTTTTTTAACTAAGGGGATTCATTGGAAATATTTAATTTAGTCATGGTTGCGATTTTAATCGCATTTACTGGATTTTTCGTAGCAGCAGAGTTTGCGATTGTTAAGGTACGTTCAAGTCGCATTGATCAGCTTGTTGCGGAAGGGAAACGCGGCGCATTAGCAGCGAAAAAGGTAACAACAAATTTAGATGAATATTTATCTGCTTGTCAATTAGGTATTACAGTTACAGCGATGGGATTAGGTTGGTTAGGTGAACCGACAATCGAAAAGTTATTACACCCGTTATTTGAGAAATGGAACATAAATCCTTCTATTTCATCAGTATTAACTTTTGGTCTTGCTTTTATGCTAATGACATATTTACACGTTGTAGTAGGGGAATTAGCTCCGAAAACGCTGGCAATTCAAAAGGCTGAAAAAGTAACGTTGTTATTGGCAACTCCGTTAATGATGTTCTATAAAATCATGTATCCATTTATTTGGGTATTGAACGGTTCAGCTCGTGTTATAACTGGTTTATTCGGTTTGAAACCAGCTTCTGAACATGAAGTAGCTCATACAGAAGAAGAATTACGTCTTATTCTTTCGGATAGCTATGAAAGTGGCGAAATTAATCAAGCTGAATACAAGTATGTAAATAATATCTTTGAATTTGATAATCGCATCGCGAAAGAGATAATGGTACCGCGTACAGAAATCGTTGGTTTCTATCTTGAAGATTCAGTAGAAGAACACATGAAAGTAATCCAAAATGAACGATACACACGTTATCCGATTTTTGGAGAAGATAAAGATGATATTATCGGTATGGTCAACGTAAAAGATTTCTTTATTCGATATATGAACAACGATCAAGAAGATTTATCATCGATTCGCACGTATATGCGTCCGATTATTGAAGTTATGGAAACGACTCCAATTCATGATTTATTACTGCAAATGCAGAAGAAGCGAATTCCAATGGCTGTTTTATATGATGAGTACGGAGGAACAGCTGGAATTGTAACGCTTGAAGATATATTGGAGGAAATCGTCGGCGAAATTCGTGATGAATATGATGAAGATGAAGCACCACCAATTCAACATGTGAACGAGTATCATAAAATTGTTGATGGAAAAGTGCTTATCTCAGAAGTAAAAGATTTGTTTGGATTACACATTGAAGAAGACGATGTGGATACAATCGGTGGATGGATTATGATGCAAAATCATGAAATCGAAGAAGGACAATACGTTGAAGCAGAAGGCTATGAATTTAAAGTGTTAGAAAAAGATGCTTATCAAATTAAACGTGTTGAAATTCAAAAAATGGAACAAGAACAAGAGAAAGCAGCAACTGTGTAAGTTGCTGCTTTTCTTCTGACACATAATAAAATGTGAAATTAGGAGCGGATATTTTGATTCAAGTAGCCTTACGTGTATATCGATTACAATTGTATACGATCTTTAGTGGTTTACTACTAATGTGGGCGGTTACTCCGTTTGGGAAACAAGTGACAGGATTCGGTATTGGTTTAGCAGTTAGCGCATATTGTCTTTGGCTATTAGCTCGCAGAGTGGAGAAATTAGGAAGAAGTATCGTGATGAAAGAAAAGGCTCCTGGATTAGGAGTTTTAAACCGATTTGCAGCCGCAATATTAGGGGCTATCATTATGTATGAAATTGAGCATGAAATGGAAATGTGGGCATTTGGTACTGGAATATTAGGTGGACACTTTTTAATGATTGCGAATTTAGCCTATGCAAATATGCAGTTAGTAAAAGAAGAAGAGAAGCAAAGAGAACAAGCTTCGAAAAACATAGGGTTATGAGGAAAGGGACCTAATCAGGTTCCTTTTTTGGGTTTAAAAATAAATGATATAATACGAGTGAATTACTGGTACTTATCGAATTTACGCCAAACATAATACGCTTATTTTTGAGGCATTTCAATAGTATGAAAAAAAATTAAAAAAAATTTAAAAACCCATCGATTTCTAAAGCTTATGTATGTTATCATGACAAAAGACTTTTTGAAAGAGGTGGATACCAATGTTACAAGCGTTACTTATTTTTGTGCTTCAAATTATTTATGTTCCAATTTTAACAATCCGTACGATTTTGCTTGTAAAGAATCAAACAAGATCCGCTGCTGGTGTTGGATTGTTAGAAGGAGCTATTTACATTGTCAGTTTAGGTATTGTGTTTCAAGATTTATCAAATTGGATGAACATCGTTGCCTATGTCATTGGCTTTAGTACGGGACTTTTATTAGGCGGTTATATAGAGAATAAATTAGCAATTGGTTATATTACGTATCAAGTTAGTTTACTAGACCGTTGTAATGAATTAGTAGATGAATTACGTCACTCTGGATTCGGTGTTACGGTATTTGAAGGTGAAGGAATAAATTCTATACGTTATCGCTTAGATATCGTTGCAAAGCGCTCTAGAGAGAAAGAACTTTTGGAAATTATTAATGAAATCGCACCGAAAGCGTTTATGTCTTCTTATGAAATTCGTTCGTTTAAAGGTGGATACTTAACGAAGGCGATGAAGAAGAGAGCGTTGTTGAAGAAGAAGAAAGATGAACATGCATCGTAAGAAAAAGGGAGTAGTATGGCTTAAAATAAGTTTATAACCATAATCCTATATGAATACGAAAATGTAAAAGAGAGGAATCTATTTTAAAAAAGATTCCTCTCTTTTTTAAAAAAATAATTTCTCGTATAATTCTAAAAAAATTTAAAGTTATGTATGATTATTTTTTATTGCTCTTTCTCAAATTAACAATTAGCCATATAGCTTGAATAATTATCGGTAATATAAATGCAATTAATAAAACGATAAATGCTACTAATTTCAGCTCGGGTGTTTGAGTAACACCAGTACCATCAACCTCTCTTAGCCAAATGATAGCTGCCAATATCCCAAAAATGGTAATACAAAATATGTTACCAATCCACCAAAAAATCCATCGTCTTTTCATATTAGCACCTCTTATATTTACCCTCTGTTAAAAGTATATTTACGTTCGTTACATTTAAATGAAATAATTATAAAATTAATTTTTTTCAACTGTATATCTAACTTGTTTAAAGGTTGTCATGTCTCCATCTTCGTTATCATCTTTCGTTTGCAAAAGTTGAACTCTTGGCTTGTAGTCCGTCCTATGAGCGTGTTCGATATCTTTAATGTTAAGTCTGTAGGATTCACCATTATTTATTTTTTGTTCCAATACTTTTTTATTGGCTACATAAATAAAAGTCACTTTATTTTCATCAATGCCCTCGGTCTTAATTTCTAATTTATTATCTTTTGTTGTAATCGTGGGTGTTAATAATTCAATACTGCCGTTTCCAGTTTCTAAAGACTGTTCTACTATAGTTGAACATCCGTATAATGTGATTAGGATGAATAGAAGAAGGCTAAATCCTTTTATCTTTTTCACAAGATCCCCCCTAATTTAAAAACCTTTTGATTTGTCATTCCTAGACCGTTAGTGTGGAACATAGATAAATAGCTATTAATCTGACAATATTATACCATAATATGTAAAATGTAACAGGTGTATATTTACTTTAAGGGATAGCTTCAGGATTTTATGTTTTTTATCGTATTGAAAGATACGTTTATTATTGTAAATTCGCATTTCCTAATTCTTGAAAATTGTAATTTTTTAAAGGTGTTTTGTATCTTTACATAGGGATTCATGTTTTTTAGAAATAAGTTTTTTAGTATTTAAAATATGTAATGCAATAAAGCCGATAAGTCCAAATGTACCGAAAATAAGCCAAGGTGCATACATTCCGTTTAAGTTCGATGTAAACGATGTACCGGTATAATTACCAACGATAAAACCAAATGCGAGTGATAGTTGATAAAATCCGAAATAAGTAGCTGTATACGATTCGTTACTGTAATTTGCAATAGCGATATCAGCGTTAGGTAATACGAGCGTTTCACCGATTGTAAATAAAATTACACAAATAAATAGCCAATATGGATGTTGGAATAAAGGAATGAGTAAAAAGGAAATACCCATTAATAAAACACCGTATTTAATAATAGAAAGTGTGTTGTATTTATGAAAGAGTTTCCGGAATAATACCATAAATATGACGCCTGTTATTGCATTTATCGTAATAACTAGTGTAGCGAGCTGGTTGCTATGACTAATGTTTTTCATATGAAGTGGAAGTGCGACAGTAAGCTGAGTAAACATAATGTAGAAGAAAATCATAATAAATGAAAATAAAAGAAAGGTTTTATTTTGAAAGATTGCCTGTATTCCTAATGTAATAGACGTGTTTTCAGTAGAGACTTGGAAGTGATTTTTAAGCAAGTAAAAGATAAGAGAGAATAACAGCATAAGAGATCCTGTTAGAGAGAAAGCATATATCGGATTGAGTAAGAGTAAGAAACCTCCTGCAATTGGTCCGATTATCGCACCGCAATTAAAACTAAGGTTTAAGTATGTAAATAAACTTTTTCTCATATGAGCTGGTTGTGAGCCGAATATGGCGCGAGCAGCAGGTTCATAAAATGCAGTCCCAAAACCGATAAGTGCGGAAGAAATAGAAATTGTATAGAAATCAGAGCATATTCCTAAGGCTATAAATCCGATTCCTCTTAAAAATAATCCGGCTATCATCATAATGATATAACCTGTTTTATCCGCGATTAGCCCTGAGAATAAAGGGATAATTCGAGATGTGATTGTCATAACTGTTAAAACTGTTCCTACTTGCATCGCTGAAAAGTGGAGAAAATTTAATAGATAAATAGCTAAAAAGGCATATACCGCAAAATAACCAAAAGACATGAAAAATGAAGCAATAAGCATGAAACGTATCGGTATTGAGAAAATTTTCATAGAACTCCTCCTAATTTTGTAACCAGTAAAATTAATTAGTGGTTAACGATTTTATATTATAATTATACATAAAGTTAGAAAAAAGTAAATTTTAAGAAAAAGGTGAATGGAATTGAATCAGAACGCACCAAATGAATTAGAATATATTCGGGGATTTTTAAATACATGGAGAATACCAAATGATACGAGAGAGCCAATTGATTTGTTGCAAACAGAAGGTGATATAAAGCAATTTATGAAAAAACATTTTCATAAAGAGTTTCTTTTTCATACGATAGATGAATTGAAACGTTTTCGAGAAGACATTCGGCTAACAATTGAAGGGGAAGGATCGTTGCAAAAGTGGTTAGAAAAATACCCATTTCAAGTACATGTAAAGGAAGATATGAAAGGTATTACATATGAACCAATACACGAAGAGAATGTGTATACAAAAATATTAAGCGTTGTTTTAATAGCGATTCAAGAAAATTTGTGGGGAAGGTTAAAAGCATGTCCGGATTGCCACTGGGTCTTTTATGATCATTCGCGTAATGGAAGTAAAAGATGGTGCGGTATGTATGCTGGAGAAGAAGGAGGAAGAGCGTGCGGAACGATCGCAAAAGTGAAAAACTACCGAGCGAAAAGAAAAGGGAGATCAAGTTATAATGTGTAATTTATATTAGGGGAAGAAAATTGGATGGGGGGATGTAGAATATGAAAGGTACACAAATGTTAGCTTTAAATAAAAAGTGTTGGGATACAGTTGCACCTTATTTCTTTCAAGTGGATTGTTTACCGGAATATGGTCCGTATACAGCGTCTGAAGATGAGATTCATTTGTTTGATTCAATCAGAAATAAAAAGGTTCTTGATATTGGATGTGGAAGTGGGCATTCGTTGCAATATATGGCAGAACATGGGGCAGAGGAAGTATGGGGTCTTGATCTTTCAAGTGAACAAATTAAAACAGCGAAAGAAACGTTAAAGAGTTGGAATCTAAAGTTAATATGCGGAGCAATGGAAGAAGAAGGAGATATTCCGAAAGGGTATTTTGATATTGCATATTCCATTTATGCATTAGGTTGGACTTCAGATTTAGGAAAAACGTTGGAATTGATTTATTCATACTTAAAGCCAGGAGGAAGTTTTATTTTTAGCTGGGAGCATCCCGTATATTCAAACTTACAGTATGGTACAGAAGAAATTGCTTTAAAGTCTTCTTATCATGAGGAAACGCCTATTACGTTTGAAACATTTAAAGGAGAAAATGTGCAAGCGACATTATATAAGAGAAAAATAAGTACATACATAAATGAGTTAAATAGAGCGGGATTTACAATTGAGAGAATAGAAGAGCCTGAACCGTCTCGTGCATTTGATGAAGAAATAGCTGAACCTTCTACGAAATATTATTCTTTATATAAAGCTAGAATAGTGCCAACTACTTTTATTATTAAGGTGAGAAAGTAAAGTGTTTTATAAAAAGAAGCCTATCATTTCAAACAGATGAAATGATAGGCTTCTTTATTTTTTAAAAATTGAGGTCAGATGTGTACTTTTCATATGAAAATGCATTTCATATAAAAGGTGTAATTATTTTGGGGAAGGGGGATTGTTGTGCGTCATCATAGAAAGTGCAAAAAATTTGGAGTGGCACTGCCTCTTCCGCTTATAGGAGAAACGGGTCCTACTGGTAATAGTGGTTCAACAGGTCAAACCGGTCCGACGGGAGCAACTGGTCCTTAAGGTCCACAAGGAATTCAAGGTCCACAAGGAGTAACCGGTCCAACCGGAGCAACCGGCCAGGCGGGAGAAACGGGTCTTCAAGGCCCCCAAGGAATCCAAGGTCCACAAGGGATAACTGGTCCAACAGGAGCAACCGGTCCTCAAGGAATCCAAGGAATCCAAGGAATCCAAGGTCCACAAGGGGTGAGCGGATCAACAGGAGCAACCGGTCCGACGGGAGTGACTGGTGCAACTGGACCGACTGGAATCCAAGGAATACAAGGGATAACTGGAGCAACTGGATCATCTGCTATATCAACAGGTGGTGGGTACTTCTTTTCTACATCAACAAGCACAATTGCGGCAAATGCCAACATTCCAATTAATTCGGGATCAACTGTATATGGAGCTGGCGTATCTTTAACTAGTGCTACAACTGTTACAGTATCGACGCCAGGAATCTATTTAGTAAGCTACTATTTTCAAGGAAGTGCAAATGGTGGGAATGAAGTAGTATCTGTAAGATTACTATTAAATGGAACACAAGTAACAGGGAGTTTTATACAAAATGTAACGACATCAACTGTAGTACTAGAGCCAGCCATTTCAAATACACTTCTTGTGAATGTAGCGAGTGCAAATTCAACGTTTGTATTACAAAATGGCCCATTAGCTGTTGGGCATGTGACCACTATAGCAGGGACAATTACGGCAAGTTTAAATGTAGTGAGGATATTATAAAAAGCACAGGAAATATAAAAACACAAGGGATGTCTTTTTAGACACACCTTGTGTTTTGGATGTTAAATGAACAATTTCTTTATCTTTTTGGTTGAAAAATATGTTGGAAAAAGTATTTGTGATGTAAGTTATCTACAACTTTATTTGCTTGATATGTGCGATGTTGTTCGAGTCGAAGTCTTTGCTCCATCATTTTTATTGCGTGATCAGATAAACGTAACATAATACATCTCTCCTTTTCTATAAATATAGGTCTCTAAAATGATATCGATTCCACATTTTATAGTTAAGGAGGCATACTGTGTAACATAGGCAAAAAGCACCTTCCTCTCCCATTACGCTTACGAGGTTAGCTGTCGGACTCGGGAAGTGAGAGTTTCCCTACTTAAAAAAGATTCGCCCCAAGTAGCATTGCTACAAAAATGGTTCCCCCGCTCCAAAATTTGGACTCAGCAAAAGGTTTTATAAAGTAAAAAATAACATAAATAAACAGATAAGTCAAACTGTTTTATTTTTTCTGTTTTTTTAAGTTTTGTAAGAACTAGACCATCAGGGAGTTCTGTATTTGTTACTTCAATGAATCCGTGTTTTTTATATAATGCAATAGCAGGGGTATTCGCTTTACCCGTTTGTACAATGTATGTCATGGAAGAAGGGAACATGTTAAATATATAACTTAGGAGTTTCGTTGCAATTCCTTTTTGAAAAAAATCGGGCGATACAACTAGCCTGTGGATATCCATTAGTTGTTCTTCTTGTACAAAAGAAATAAAACCGACAAGTCTATTTTCAGAAAAATATCCATAGAATGTTTCAGCGCAACTTTGAATATCGTTTACAGTATCATATAAACGGGGTATGGCAGTACTATTTAAGTAGTCTGCTTCAACTTTATAAGCTGGAATTTG
Organism: Bacillus sp. RC242; assembly: GCF_044908245.1. Classification (NCBI taxonomy): domain Bacteria; kingdom Bacillati; phylum Bacillota; class Bacilli; order Caryophanales; family Bacillaceae; genus Bacillus; species Bacillus sp. RC242. Next base: position 265,860 of record NZ_JBIYCZ010000002.1, on the reverse strand, counting down.
AACTTGTAAAATAGATACTGCTACCTCATGAGAACTGGAAAGTAACTTATGAATCATAGATAAGGAAGCCTCCTTTGAATATGGTATATTAACATAATTGATTTTTGGGTAAGTTTGACAATATTTTTCTTTTTTGCATATAATATATGTATCTCCATACATATATTATTCTTACGTTTATTTCTATAGTAGGATATGGTTAGTGTAAACGAATTTGAAATCTTATATAAGAGTTTTGCTACTCTTGTATTTGATCATACAAACTATAATAGAAATGGAGGACTAGAAATGGGATGGATTATCACATTAATAGTTGGTGCTATTATAGGTATAATTGCTAGTTCTATAACGGGTAAAAATTTTCCAGCTGGTATGTTTGGAAATATAATTGCTGGTTTACTAGGAGCTTGGTTAGGTAGTAGATTATTTGGATCTTTTGGGCCATCGTTTGGTGGGATTCATGTCGTACCAGCATTATTAGGTGCAATTGTGTTAATTCTTATTGTATCATTTGTAGTAAAAGCTGCAAGAAAATAAAGGCTATTACTGATTGTTTTATAAAGCCCTTTTAGGGCTTTTCCTAATTAGAGAGGTGGTACACTTGGAGAAAGTAAATATAAGAAAAAGAGATAAGTTGAAAAAGTTTTTTAAAGAACAAAATTATTTAGCTGTACTACTTGGATTCGCGTTGCTGTTTGTAAATATATTATTACTTACAAAAATATCATTCGTCTTTACACCGTTCGTCGTATTTTTAAAAACAATCTTTTTCCCAGTATTATTAGCGGGAGTACTATTTTATATATTGCATCCATTCGTTTCTCTTTTAGAAAGAAAAGGTGTGTCGAGAATTGTGTCAATTGCCTCGATATATATAATTGTTCTTGGATTATTTGTTTTTCTTGCGGTCACGGTTATTCCAATTATTAAAGATCAAGTAAATGCTTTAATAGATAACTTGCCATATTTCGGGCATGAAATCGAAAGGGCAGCACGTAAATTTGGAGAAAGTAATGTAATTGGTAGAATGCAGGAAAGTTTAAATATTGATTTTGCTAATATCGTAAAAGATTCTACAATGAACTTTACAAAATCATTATCATCAGTAACAGGAAATGTAACTGGATTTTTAAGTACACTTACAGAAGTTGTTTTAACATTTGTCATGGTTCCGTTTATATTGTTCTATCTTTTAAAAGATGGTGAGCAATTACCGAATCACTTTTTGAAGTTTATTTCAGAGCAAAGACAACCAGCTGCGAAGAGAATACTAGATGATATGCATTATGCGATTAGTTCGTATATTAGAGGACAAATTATTGTTAGTTTATTTATCGGTATTATGCTATTAATCGGTTATCTTATTATTGGTATTAAATATGCGGTACTACTTGCTATTTTAGCGATGATTGTAAATATCGTTCCGTACGTAGGACCAATCATTGCAATTACACCAGCTTTAATTATCGCATTTATCGACTCGCCATCAATGGTGTTAAAAGTAATTATCGTTATGATGATTGTACAATTAGCAGAAGGTAAATTTATTTCTCCGCAAGTCATGGGGAAAAAGTTAGATATACACCCGATTACTATTATATTTATCATTTTAACTGCGGGAAATTTATTTGGAATTATGGGGATTATTTTAGCAATTCCAGGATATGCGATATTAAAAGTTTTAGTTACGCACGGTTATAGATTTGTGAAGTTGAATACGTGAAAAAAGAGCTAAAACAGAGAAACCTGTTTTAGCTCTTTTTCATTAACAATTGATTTGCGTATTGGCGTGCCCATTGATCAGCTTCTAATATATCATCGAGTGAAGGATCTTTTACGTTATGATGAGCTTCAACTGTATTGTAAATTGTTTTTTCGATATCGAAAAATGCAATTTCATTTTTAAGAAATAGTGCATTTGCAATTTCGTTCGCTGCATTTAATACGGCTGGAGTTGTACCGCCAATTTTTCCACATTCAAATGCATATTGTAGACAGGGGAACTTCTCTAAATTTGGTTTTTCAAAATGCAAACTACCAATTTCTAATAAATTTAATTTTTCATAGGATGAAGGTAGTCGAGTAGGGTAGTGAAACGCATATTGAATCGGCATTCTCATATCAGGAGCACCGAGTTGTGCCATGACTGATCCATCAATAAATTCCACTAAAGAGTGAATGATACTTTCTTTATGAATCATAACATCAATTTTTTCATAAGGAATATCGAATAGCCACTTAGCTTCCATCACTTCAAACCCTTTATTCATTAACGTGGCAGAATCTATCGTTAGTTTTGCGCCCATTAACCAGTTTGGGTGTTTTAAAGCATCCTTCGCTTGTAATGTTTTCATTTCTTCACGTGTTTTATCACGAAAAGCGCCGCCAGAAGCTGTAACAATTAATTTTTCGATTTCCTTATTATTTTCCCCATTTAAACATTGGAAAATGGCTGAATGTTCACTATCAACTGGAATTAGGCGGCATCCGTTTTGTTTCGCTAGTTCGGTGACAATATGTCCAGCTGCAACTAAAGTTTCTTTGTTAGCGATAGCGATATCTTTCTTCGCCTTTAATGCTTCAATTGTTGGGAGTAAACCTGAAACACCGACAACTGAACTTAATACAAGATTTGTATCAGGATGGGTAGATACTTCAATTAAACCATCAGTTCCATATGTAATTTTTGTATTTGTTGAAATACGAGAACGTAATGTGTCCGCTAATTCTTTTGTCGCTACGCTTACAATACGAGGCTGAAACGATTCGATTTGCTTTTCGAGAAGATCGATATTATAATTTGCGGTTAAACCGACGATTTTAAAATGTTCAGGATGAGCGGAAACGACATCTAATGCAGATGTGCCAATGGATCCTGTTGAACCTAAAATGGATATATATTTTACCATGAAAAAACCTCCAAAGTTGTTTCGAGTATTTCTGCAAACCTATATATTATTAGACAATCAAGGTGAAAATTCCTGCTATATAAAACAGAAAATTAGGGTTTAATTGGAAAGGGAATGTGATAAACTGTAAAAAATAACTAAAAAGCAATGAAAGAGAAGAGTACATATTCACAACTTTTCAGAGAGCTGATATTTGGTGGGAATCAGTAAGTGATGAATATGGAATGGGCTCTGGAGCTTCTAGCTGAAATGAGTAGGCGAAGACGGTTACTTCACGTTAAGAAGTTGAAGTGAGCTATAATATAGCTAATTAAGGTGGTACCGCGGGAGTCTCTCGTCCTTTTTTTAGGATGAGGGGCTCTTTTTATTTTGAGAAAGGAGGAGTTAGGATGAGCGAGAAAATTATGTTAACAGGAATTAAGCCGACAGGTTATCCGCATTTAGGAAATTATATTGGTGCAATTAAACCTGCATTGCAAATGTCAAAAAATAATGAAGGAAAAGCATTGTACTTTATAGCTGATTATCATGCGTTAAATGCTGTGCATGATCCAGCAAAGTTCAGTAGTTATACGAAAGAGGTAGCAGCTACTTGGTTATCACTTGGGCTTGGAGAAGATGTTATTTTTTACTGACAAACGGAAGTGCCGGAAATTCTAGAATTAGCTTGGATATTAGCTTGTCTAACTCCGAAAGGGCTTATGAACCGTGCCCATGCTTATAAGGCGAAGGTAGAGCAAAATAAAGAAACGGGATTAGAAATTGATGCAGGTGTGAATATGGGATTATATACGTATCCGATTTTAATGGCAGCTGACATATTACTATTTCAAGCTACTCATGTACCAGTTGGAAAAGATCAAATTCAGCATATTGAAATTGCGCGTGATATTGCGACGTATTTTAATCATACATTCGGCACGACATTTACACTTCCGGAGTATGTCATACAAGAAGAAGGTGCAATATTACCTGGTCTTGATGGAAGAAAAATGAGTAAAAGTTACGGAAATGTGATCCCGTTATTTGCAGAGCAAGAAAAGCTACGAAAGTTAATATTTAAAATCAAAACCGATTCTTCACTTCCAAATGAACCGAAAGAATTGGAAACGTTATTTATGATTTATAAAGAGTTTGCGGCAGAAAATGAAATGCAGTCAATGCGTGAAAAGTATGAAACTGGCATTGGATGGGGCGATGTGAAAAAAGAGTTGTTTCGCGTTGTAGACCGTGAATTAGCCGGACCTCGGGAAAAATATGAGATGTATATGAATGAGCCAAATTTATTATACGAAGCGTTAGAAAAAGGTGCTGAGCGGGCAAGAGAAATCGCGAAGGTAAATTTAGCAGAAATAAAAAAACGGATTGGATTTGAGAGGGAACGTTAAGCGTTCCCTTATTTTTTTATAAAAAAATCGAACGAAATTTAAATTTGTTACCAATATAGATTAAGGGAGGGATAGAAATGGATGCAATTCTCGAATTAAAAATGTTGTTATTTCAAATAGGAACAGAAATTATACCACCTAGTAATCTAAAAGAAAAAATTTTAATTCAAGTTAATCTAATGGAGGAAATAGCATTTAATAATGTTGAGGTGAATAAAGATGAGTGAAATTGTGTTAGCAGTTCAAGGTTTAAGTAAGACTTATGAGAGTGTAGATACAAATGTTAGAGCCTTACAAAATGTATCTTTGGAGTTAAATAAAGGAGAACTTCTTGCCGTAATGGGGACGAGTGGGTCTGGGAAGAGTACATTACTTAATATACTTGGTGCTTTAGACAAGCCTGATGAGGGAGTCGTATATGTAAATGGTGAAGGTCCTAAAAATATGTTTGTTGAACCATATGCGACGGAGTACAGGCGGGATAACATAGGATTCATATTTCAGGCATTTCATTTATTAAAGGATTTATCTGTAGAAGATAATATTGCGTTACCCCTCATATTATCAGCTGATTCAGAAGAGGAGATACGAGAAAAAACAAATAAAATATTAGATGTTCTTGGTTTAGTAAATTGGAGAAATCATCGACCAGTTCAGCTTTCTGGGGGGCAACAACAACGTGTTGCAATTGGTAGGGCGTTAATAACATCTCCTCCAATTGTTCTTGCAGATGAGCCTACGGGAAATTTAGATTTCAATACGTCTAATGATATTTTACGAGTACTGGTCGATATGAAACAAAGATTCAATCAAAGTATGATTCTTGTTACTCATGATCCTCACATTGCTACGTATGCAGATCGGGTTCTTTTCTTTCATGATGGAGAAGTTGTTGATGATTATACGTGTTCTCATGGAGTAAATGATATAAATATCATTTTAGATAAATTTAAAAGATTAATGGAGAAATCAAAATGATAAAATCAGTACGAGGATTAGGTTTACGCTTTTTTAAGACGAATAAATTTACTGCTATCTCCTCTATAGTTAGCGTTATGTTGACTGTTTCTCTAATTGTTACGATGATTGTATTTTCGAGCCATGCGAAACAGTCTGTTATAAATGAAGTTAAAAAATTATATGGAGATATGGATTTATCTGTTGGATATAACCCTGATCAAAATAAATTGATGGATAAATCTTTACTACAAAATATTAAGGAACAAGAAAATATTGAATACATGTCAAAAGTATTAGTAAATCATTTGCAAGTGAATAAATTGAATACAGCTATTTATACAGTAGGTGTTCAAAATGATTCGTTATCTAAAAGTCGATATCACTTCTCTAAAAATCTATCGAATGAGGAAGTAACATTAAATCATGGATTAGCGGAAACTTTACAAGTAAAAGTTGGAGAAAAGATTGAAATAGAAAATAAATCTTATGTAGTAAAAGAAGTTTTACCTGATATAGAAGCTGGAGGTTCAGCTCCAGATATACTTGTTTTATCGGAAGGTGCAGTGAAACAGCACGTATATGAAAAAACGGGTAAATACAATGAGGCTACTTATGTGTTGATAAAAGCAAAAGCGAATGCAGATGTGCTAGCATTGTCTAGTCAAATTCATAAAATAGACAAAGAATTAAGAATCGATATTGCGGAGGAAGACGAGTTTTTAAAAAGTAACTTAGCGTCATTACATATTTTTATAGTTGTTTTATCTGTATTAATACTTATTATTACTTCGTTATTATTAATGTCTAATTTTGAAGTGTTTTTATATAAATATAAAAGCCAATTTGCTATTATGCGATCAATGGGAGCAACAACGAAACAAATGTTTAAAGTTATATTTATTCAATGTAGTGTAATTAATTTCTTTGGTGGAATATTTGGTTTGTTACTAGCTGTAATAAGTACCCGTTTTTTACAAAGTTGGCTAGAGCATTTATTTGATTTTCAAATTAATTCGATGAGTTTTGACTTTAAAATAGCAATTGTAACAATGATTTGTAGTATCTTTTTCATCGAACTGTTTATGTTATATCCGTCATACAGAAGTTCGACAATATTGCCAGTAAAGCTTATGCGTGAAAATGAAGAATCCGACTTTTCTAATAAAAAAACACGCAGTATTATGGGGAAATTCCTTTTAATTAGTAGCATATTTTTAACTGTTTTAGGTGGATTTGTAGCAAATACTGGAGATATGCAGGCGATAGTGATAGTAATAGGATCTATATTTCTTGTTTTAGGAGTGTATGTTTTATTTCCTATTTATCTTTCTTCGATATTAGAATTATGCCTACCTATGATGAAAAAAATATTTGGAAGGAACACATTTGTTGCTATTAAAAATGTAATTCCGCAAGTAAGGAAAAATACATTTGTTATCTTAATGATAAGTACGATGATGGTGATAGTTGTCTTTGGTTCCACTATTTTTAAAACAATGCAGAAAAATAATGAAAGATATTTAAAACGAGAATTTCCAACACATATTGTTGTGGAAAATCGTTTGAATAATGATTTAACCATTACCTCACCTCATATACAAAATATATTTAAAGAAATAAGTAGTATAAAAGGAGCTAGTACAATTAGTACGAATTCACTGGCAGAATTAAAGCAAGGTAAAAATTATATTACTTTTGACTATAATTTAGGTGATTTAAAGGAAATGGAAAAGCAAGGATTACTGCCAGAAGTACCTGCAAATTTGGAGAATAGTATAATTGTTACAGAAGAGTTAGCGGGACGGTATAAACTTCATGTAGGCGATATCGTTCAATTAGGTCTATTTTCAGAACAGGAACAAAAAGTTAGAGCGACTAGTAAGGTAGAAGTTGGGTTAATTGTTAACGAGCTACCGAATTCTCCTTCGGTACTCATGGATTGGAGTAATGTAACATATAAACAAGATTATACAGTTTTTGAGCGTGCATTTATTAGCTCAAATAATGAGAGAGAGACGTTGGAACAATTAAAGAAATTGAAAGGTCAATATCCACAATTAAAAATAAATAGTTATACTCAATCGTTAAAACAATCTAATTTAATGTTTCAGCAAAGGTGGTCCATCTTCATCGTTGTTATTGTAGTAATTTTGCTTAGTGTAACATTAGGGGTGTGTAATACACTTATAAATAATATTCAATCTAAAAGAAAAGAGTTTGCTATTTTACGAGCAATAACAGTTAATAAAAAGGGTATTGTACAAATTATTTTGACGCAAGTTAATTTATATGTACTTATTGGAATCATACTAGGGGTTGTTATAGGAATATTATTAACCTATATGGTAAGTATAATAGATCGTACACCTTTATTTTTTGATTTCAAACTTATCGTAACGGTAATAGCGGGGATGTTCGGAATAGTCCTTATTATTTTTATCCCTTTTGCTAATAAAATAGGAAAAAGGGATATTGTACAAGAGTTAAATAAGGATAATAAATAAAAATATAGTCAAGATGAATTCCATCTTGGCTATATTAATAGTTCAATTCGACTTCCGAAAGTCAGTAATAATCTTCTCAATAACAGGAGGAAGATTACTAGGTAACTCATCTAGCGGAAAGAAGCGTAGTTCTTTCGATTCCGTTTGGTCGCATACAAGTTCACCATTGAATTCGCGGCAAATATAAACAACGAGTACACCATGTACTTGATCGCCGTTTGGATAGATTTGAAAGAAATCAGGTCCTGAGTATGTACGGAATAGTTCTGGATTTTTAATGATAAGTCCAGTTTCTTCATATACTTCTCGTTGTAAAGCGTCTTCTAACGTTTCGTTATATTCTAAGGCGCCACCAATAATGCCCCAGCGATTAAAATCTGTACGGAGCTGCAATAATATTTCATTTTTCTCATTCAATATAATGGCGTGTGATCCGATTAAAATGAGTGGATGATTTCCTACTAGATTTCTCATGTCTTCAATATAGCCCATATTTCTTCTCCTTATATTTAATAATAATTAGGCAGTTCTTTTAAAATTTTTTCTGTTTTACGTGCTGTAAATGCTAAGTTATGATCATCTTTTGTTCTAAAAAATAATGTGCGTAAAAAGATTTTAATGTTTGCGCATAAAATACAATACTCATTAAGGGAAAGGCGTTTTCTAATTTGAGGAAGCCTTTTTATTTTTTTATAAATAATTGAAATTAACTCATCTTGTGGGAAGTCATGATATAGCATAGATAGTAACGGTGTAACAATTCGTTCATCTTCATTATTATGAAAAAGATCCGATGGGATGAAAATTTTATTTAATAAACAATGAATTAATTCCTCGTACCATTCAAAGGTCGTATAGGAATTGTGAACAATTTCAGAAAAGGCATCAGATACGTGGGCAAGACAATGAGCCCATCCTTTATTTTCAATATAGCCTCGAAAATCCATTTCTAAGTTTGTGTATGTAATGAGTTTGTTTTTTATTTCTTCGATATCCTCCTCTGTAAAAAAGTAGTGCGAGTTAGCGAATTGGAGTATTAATGCAAGTAACGAAACAGTATAAGAACGAGTGAAAACCCCATCTGTAAGTGGGGAGTGAATGTCACAATATAAATACTCATCACTTAAACAAGTTTGTAGAAGTAATTTCAACTGATCATCCATAAGGAATTCATGATGAATGAAATGTGCAAAACATTTATATATAAGTTGGTAACGAACGTAACTATCAGTTGTTCCGATATACTGAAGCATATTGAGCGTTAACTCATTAATATCTATATGTTGCAGTTGCGTATAGTCATTTTGTTGTATAAGCTCTAACTGTTGTTGCAGCGCTGTAATATCCAATGGAGAACCTCCTCCGCACTTTAAAGATGCGATGTTTTCTAGTATTCTATATATTCAAGGACAATCCTGCTCATGCAAGGAGAACAAGTAGAAATTCGAGTATGACATAGATGAGGGAAGTATATGATGACTATAGAACAGTTAGAAAAACATTTTAAAATAAGAAAAAATGCTTCTTCTATAATGATAAAAGAAAATGATGCAGAGGTTTTTACAGAAGAGCAATTAGAAGAGATAATGCAATATTGCGTTGCTGAAGCTGAAAAAGATGGAATAGAAGAATTTCAATTTGAGATTTCTTCAAAAAGCCCAAATTATGATGTGTATAAGAAATGTTTCGAAACGTATTCATTTGAATATATTACTGAAAACATGATTGTATTTAAGGATATATATGAAGTGGAAGATATAAAAAGTGATATTGATTTTAAGCTTATTGAAGAGATGGGCGAAGACGCTTTTTATTCACTGTGGAATGAAGTGACGGGAGAACAAATCGATTATGATCAATTTGTAAATACGATGCTACAAGAAATAGGTGGGCAATGGAAAGAACATTGTTTAACAGCAAGTATCGATGAAGAGCCAATAGGAATTGTAATCCCGCATATTGAAAGAGGTACGTTAGAAGAAGGAAAACTTATGTATTTCGCAGTCGCTCCAAATATGCGAAATAAAGGGTATGAAGCAGCATTCTTTACAGGGGCAATGTTTGTCTTAAAAGAAATAGGCGCATCTTATTATATTGGCGAGACAAATGTACAAAACGAGTGGATGAAGGATGTCTTTGAAAAGAACGGATGTCAGCAGCTGAGCTCTACTGAGCGATATGTGAGAAGGTTTTAGAAGGATGGATGGCTTACTCTCTCGAACTCATTTAGCGGGAATCCGTGTACAACTTATGAACAAGTAAAAGAACTTTTTGCATGTTTGTAAGATAAAAAGAAAAATCGAAACGACAAAGTAAGCGTTCCTATAATACAATAGAGAAGGATTAGACTATACGAAGAAAGCGTTGGTGAAAGTATGAAGCAACAAAGAAATTGGCTACAAGCAACTGTAGAACGAAATGAAGATAATACGTTACATATAAAGTGGGAAAATAATATAGAAGAAGTTCGTATTTATTGGAGTACTTCACCAAATCATATTGAAGAAAATGGAGAATTACTTGTAACAGTAAGTGGGGATTCAGCATGTACAATTGAAAACCCGAGTGAAAATGAGCGTCCATATTTTAGACTAGTAGGAAGTAATGGACAAGCAGTGACAGTAGCTGAGCGTAGATTGCCATTACAAGGTGCGTTTAACTTCCGTGATATGGGAGGATATGAAACGACTGAAGGCCGTAAAGTAAAATGGGGTAAATTGTATCGTTCTGAAGAATTAGCAGGATTAACAGAATGGGATATCGAGTATTTACAGAAGTCGGGCTTAAAGTTAATTTGTGATTACCGTACAGATTTTGAAGTGAAACATAAGCCAAATCCAGATATTACAGGCGCTCGCCAAGTATGCTTACCAGTTATGCAAGACTTGGCGAAAGACTTGAATATAAATGAATTTTTCCAAGTTGGTGACCTTTCTATGTTAGGGAAACCAGGCGAGTATCTTGTGAAAATGAATCAAGATTTCGTAAGTGGTAATGAAGCATTCGTGAGCTTCTTAAACTTAGCGCAAAACCCGGAAAACTTACCGTTAGTAAACCACTGTACAGCTGGAAAAGACCGTACAGGATTTGGCTCAGCATTATTATTACTTTTACTAGGTGTACCGGAAAAAACAGTAATGGAAGACTACTTACTAAGTAACGGTTTCCGTGAAAAGTTAAATGAAAAAATGATGGCCTTTTTAGGTGCGAAATTACAGAACGACGAAAGTAGAGCAATATTAGGTGCAATGTTTGAAGCACGTGCTGAGTATTTACAAGCTGCGATTGATGAAGTTAAAAAGCAATATGGATCAGTGGAAGCATACGCTGAAAAAGCTCTTGGCTTTACGAAAGAATCGTTAGAGGAAATGAAAGTGTTATTGCTAGAAGATAAAGTGAAACTTTAATCAGTGGGGGGGCATCCCCACTGATTATTAGCCTTCACCAATCGGGCGTTAATGCGGGATAAATAATGAGGAGGGAGGCTGATTGGATTAGGCTCCTTTTATTATTGTTGCTATAATTAAGCTATGAGAATATAGGAATTGAGGCGAACATCATGAAATACAAAGTAATACTATTCGACGTAGACGATACATTATTAGATTTCCCTGAAACAGAAAGAAACGCATTACATAACGCGTTTGTACAATTTGGCATGCCTACAGGGTATAATAATTATCTTGCAAGTTATAAAGAGATTAGTAATGGATTATGGAGAGATTTAGAGAATAAAATGATTACGCTAAGTGAATTAGCGGTAGATCGATTTAGACAATTATTTGCTCTTCATAATATAGAAGTAGACGCGCAGCATTTTAGTGACGTATACCTTGAAAACTTAGGAAAAGAAGTACATCTTATAGATGGTGCAGTGCAATTATGTGAGAACCTTCAAGACTGCAAGTTAGGTATCATTACGAATGGATATACAAAAGTGCAACAATCTAGAATTGGAAATTCGCCTTTATGTAACTTCTTTGATTATATTATTATTTCTGAAGAAGTCGGCCATCAAAAACCAGTGCGTGAGATTTTTGATTATGCGTTTGAAAAGCTTGGGATTACTGATAAATCAAGTGTACTAATGGTTGGAGACTCGCTAACTTCTGATATGAAAGGCGGAGAAGATTACGGTATTGATACGTGTTGGTATAATCCGAGTCTGAAAGAAAATACGGCAGGCGTTAAGCCGACCTATGAAGTGGAGAACCTGCTACAAATTTTAGAAATTGCGGAAGTGGCGGAAGAAAAGGTAGTTTCATTTTAATAGAGTTAAGATTTTTCGATTAGTTGATATATATTAAGTTACGGTAGATATATTTGAAAAATCGTTCATATAAGTTCATATACTATGATATGGAACAAAAAAAGATGGTATCAAGTCAAAAAAATTTTACTGAAAAAAAACAAAAATAACACTAAATAATATATTTAGCTGTTTGTAATTGGTCATTACAAACAGCTAAAAAGAAACGATTGCCTCTTAGGATCCAAGCAATCGTTTTTTTATTTTTTTCGGAGATGAAATTTGTATTTTTATACCCTATCTCCATCAAGTTTAAAAAATGTTTGTTCCCCAGTAATGAAAAAAATGAATTTAATTCTCATAAATAACTGTAAAGTGGTAAAAATTTCGTTTTGGGTGTAATTCAAAATCTTAAGTTAATGGGCATGGGGTGGAACCCTTTCCTTGTTTAGACCGGATATCCGCCTGTTGGCGGTGGCCAAGCACTAAATAATCTGCGAATCAGCACAATTTCTCCTAAATGGTAGGAGTTATGAGATGCAATATTCCGTAGAACACCGCCAGGGGTTTCACCAGGCCATTCCTCCAATGTTTTGTCCAATTGAACAGTTTGGGCGATCGTGCATGCCTGTTCAATCCCTTGAAGAAAATACTGAATAATCTGTTGCCACTCTTCCTCACTGCCAGGGCATTCTTCTTCAGGCCAGCTCTCTTTTACATGGGCAGGCAATGCAGGCTTCTTCCCCTGAGCGGATAATAAGAGAAAATCTTGCCAATAGGTCATGTGTTTCACTAATTGATAAATAGAATAAGGCAGTTCCTCTCTGCGTTTTCCCGCAAGCGCCACGTCTATATCCGACAAAGCATTCTTGATGGGAAGATGTCCTCGTTCTCCTCTTAAAGATTTTACTAATGCCTGGCTAAATGCTTTATTTGATTGCTCCATAATAACTGACTCCCATCCTGTTTTATTTTCTAATTTGCTGATTTTATGATTCCGTCTTTTTTATATGTACTAAATAAATTATAGAAGCTTTACGACTATTAAGAGAAAGTAAAATAAGGCAAGAATCACTGACTTCTTAACGTACAGGAAATCGTAGGTTTTTATTTGATTAGTACCTTAATGTACAATTGTATTAACAGATAAATCAAAGGTTCGAATGACAACATTCAGGTCTGCGTTAATGTCAGCCACTTTTGATTTTAGCTTTTCCGATCCCTCCTGAATTTTATCCAATTGATTTTATTGTGAATGAACTATGAGTTGATTATAATAATTAGAGTGAACTCTAAGTCAAGAAAAAAATAATAAAAGGATAGTTATTCTATTATGAGGGAGTTCGCGAAGCAAAAATAGCGCTACTATACTAAGGTCTTTCACGTGTTATAATTCGATAATTAAATATTCATATATACATAGTTTCTCAGAGTGATGCGATGTCATGTATGAGCTGTGTAACAACTAGAGGTGAGTGAAGGATGTTAACGTTTTTATTTGAGTTAGACAAGGCTATTCCAAAGAAGGATGAGGCACGGTATGTTGCTTATGCAAATGGCTTTATCGAAGGGGATTTAACGATTTGTGTGGGTGACAGCGTATTTTTTCAGAAGTCATGCATGAAGGTTGCAGAGCTTGGCATTTATTTAGGACAGTGGATGGAACAAGTTCAACATGGGCAGAAAGAACAATTGAATTATGAAACGAGTGACCGTGAGGAAGTAATTCTCGGATTCGTATATGAAGAGGAAGATCAGTGGAGAGTTTTTTCCAGTTGGCAGCAATTTGAACTTCAAGAGCGTATATCAACTACAACATTAGTAGAGAGCGTTCAACGCTATTTGTATGAACTAAATAAGGAACTGCGTGTGATAGAATATCCTGTGACATTTGATCAGTACTTAAGAGGAGAGCGAATGATGCAGCTTTCTTATAAACGACTGTGTGATAGTAAAGCGGATACGACTTCGATAGAGGTTTACAATGGAAGCGAAGGAGTAGGCGCAGTACGGGGCTATTATAAAAATACGTTGATGAAAGTGCTAGACTTCATTCCGAAAGTCGGTAGTAATATCATTTATGAAATAAAGGATAGTAAGAACAATATTCGCGTCATTGCAAAGGATGTAAGTAGGCAGCGTCAAAGAAGGATTTTAGTAACGTACATCGATAATAATGATGCAGAGCATGAAATACTTGTATGTGACGGAAAGTTATTGGATGCAAATTTCTTATTTACTTTTACATATAAGACAGAAGAATATGTTGTTCACAAAAATTCACTTGGGATTGGAAAGCTATTACGAAAGGGCTATGTAATCGCAGATTGGAATATTCGTCTTGAGGAAGATATGTATTACATCGAGATGAATGTATATGATGAGGATTATATAGAGGATCAATACTTACTGTTAGGCGTATTTCATGCGGTTTTGTATGGGTGATAAAGTGAAACTTTAATCAGTGGGGGTCTTATTGCCCGTAAATAGTGGGATAAATGAGAAGTACCGGTATTCTTCATGGAAAGAATACTGGTATTTTTTATGTGGTTCTGGAAAAAGTACGGTATTTTCGTTGCAACATACTGGTCACTTTGATGAATGTAGTGATAAAAACCATAAAAATAGGCGTATCAAGCAAAGTGTTGATACACCTTAAAACTACATTGTTAAACAACATGCGTCATCGTGTAGTATACCTTTTATTACTGTAGATTCAGTCTTATATATTAAACTTGGTGCTCTTTATTAATCTTCAAAAATAAAAACCTCATCAATCGTACTATGTAGTGCCCTCGCTATATCGTGAGCAAGCTGTAAGGAAGGGTTATACTTTCCTTTTTCAAGATGGCTAATCGTTTCACGACGTACACCAACCTTTTTCGCTAAATCTTCCTGCGTCATATGTACTTTGGCACGATATTCTTTTATCTTCGTTACGAACGCCATGGTGCATCTTCCATTTCATCAACTGGTTTATCGTAAAAGAAGATAGAGAATCCGAATGTAAGAATGAGTGTGCTGAAAATAAGAGCAATATCAATCTCTTGTAGTGTAGGATTCGGAAATAACATTTCAATAAACATAATGATAGCGGTAGTTAATAACGTAACGATAAAGGCGTTGCGGCAAGATTTATTGACAATTTGTTCAAAAAGCTCATCGTGATGAACTTTTCTATACGTCGTGAAAAAGGAGAAAAAACAAAACATAGTAAACAATCCTTTTTCATAAAAAAATCCGAGAAACCCAAAGAAACCGAGAAATCCTAAATATTTTATCCAAGTCGTTTTTATGATAGATTCTCCTTTCGATGTTAGAAATAAAGTGAAACTTTAATCAGTGGGGGGTGTTCATCCCCCACTGATTATTAGCCTTCACCAATCGGGCGTTTACGGGCAGCAGGGCTCCCACCTAACTTCTTTGCTCCAGCCGAATTTTGAGGTGGGAGTCTTACTGTCAGTTAATGCGGGATAAATCACTATATGTTATAAATATATCACATATGGAAATTCATAGTAATAATAGTTTTACGATTTATTTCATAATAATAGTAAAAAAGGTTAAATATTCTGTAAAATAAAAAGGGAAATATCGTAAAATGGATGTAAGGAGGGGGAGGAAGAAATGTTAACTGGGATAATGATTGTTATATTACTTGTAGTTATTACTGTAATTGGAACGGTGTTAATTGGGCGAAATGGTGATGCGAATTATAGTAAAGCGACAACAGGAAATATTAAACGACTTACGATGATTTATATAATACTAGCCGTTGTTTTAATCGTTGGATTAGGAATTTATATTTATTTTAAAGGTTGAAAAAACTGAAAAATATAAAAATCTAAAAATATAAGTATGCTATAATGTTAATATAGTTAATTGGTAATTAAGGAAAGGATTGGATGTAATGATCGAAATTTTGAATGTGTCAAAAAGTTATAATGGATCTAACTATGCAGTAAAAGATTTAAGTTTATCTGTACCGAGCGGAGAAATCTTTGGGTTTTTAGGACCGAATGGTGCGGGTAAATCAACGACAATTAAGATGATTACTGGTATTCATGGGGTGGACAAAGGAACCATTACAATCAACGGTAAAGATATTATGAAAAATCCGATGGAAGCGAAGAAAACATTTGGCTATGTTCCAGATAGCCCGGATATGTTTTTACGATTAAAAGGGATTGAATATTTAAACTTTATGGCTGATATGTATGAAGTACCGAAGGAAGTAAGACAAGAACGAATAGAGTCATTAGCGAAGAAGTTTGATCTGTACAATGCTTTATCTGATCAAATTCAAAGTTATTCACACGGTATGAGACAAAAGATTGTTATTATCGGTGTGCTTGTACATGAACCAGATGTGTGGATTTTAGATGAACCGTTAACAGGTCTTGATCCGAAATCTGCATATATTTTAAAAGAAATGATGAGAGAACATGCTGATAAAGGGAAGATTGTATTTTTCTCGACACACGTATTAGAAGTAGCTGAAAAAATATGTGACCGCGTCGCGATTATTAATAAGGGAAATCTTCAGTTTAAAGGGAATTTAAATGAAATGAGAGATCATTTTGAATCCAATGAATCACTTGAAAAAATGTTCTTGGAGATGACGGGCAATGAGTAAAATTTGGACGTTAACGAAAGTATTATTGAAATTAAATTATGCAGATTTCATAACAGATAAAAAGAAAAGATGGGCGTATTTATTTTCATTTGCAGCCATTTTATTTGTAGGTTTTTTAATATTCGGTTCGATGACCCATGGAATATATGCAGGAATGATACACCTCGGACAGGATCCAGGAATTGTTATTGCGATGGGATTAGCAGTTGCTAGTATATGGGTATTTTTGATGAGTATTATGAACATTTTAACAGTGTTTTACTATAGTAATGATGTTGAAATGTTGCTACCGTTACCGTTAAAACCAGCGCAAATTATTTCGGCAAAGTTCTTTACAGTGTTAATTACACAATACGTAATGAGCTCGTTTATTTTATTGCCTATCTTTATTACTTACGGTTTAAAGAGTGGTGCTTTCATTACATATTACATTTATATGATTGTCATTTACTTATTCTTCCCGATCATTCCGCTAGTTTTAGCTTCGTTAATTATGACAATTATTATGAGGTATACGAATATAGCGAAAAATAAAGATCGAGGAAGTATATTTATTGGAATCGTAAGTATACTATTTATCGTCGGAATCAATGTATTTATGCAATGGAGAAATAAAAGTGCAGTATCTGGAGCTGGAGATTCAGTTGCGAATTATCTTACAAATAATCAATCCTCCCTTTTCATACAAATGACAAATTATTTTCCAACTACATATTTTGGTGCAATGGGATTAGTAGAAAATGCATCGTGGAAGGGAATATTATACGTACTAATATACATTCTTATTTCTATCGCATTTTTCGGTTTGTTTTATTACATTGCAGAGCGTACATATTTAAAAGGGGTTATTGGACTTTCAACGAGTACAGCAAAGAAAGAGGTAATTTCAGCAGAAGGTTTACAGAAATCAACAGTACAAAGTTCTCATTTAAAAGCATATGTGAAAAAAGAATTTAAAACGTTATTCCGTACGCCACAATTTTTCTTAAATTGTATTGTGCAAACTTTCGTTATGCCAATTATGCTGTTCTTTGTTTTGTTTGTACAAGATGGAAATTTAAAATGGATTACAGGGTATATTGATAATCCAGAATCAGCAGGTTTCGCAATTGGTGTGGGCCTTTGTGCATCCTTATTTTTAATGGGGAGTAACGTTATTGCAACAACGTCATTCTCACGAGATGGAAGCTCTTGGTTTGTGAATCGTTACTTACCAGTAAAGGCTTCGGATATCTTTTTTGCGAAAGCGATAACGGCCTGGTTAATTAATGTAGTCATTTTAGGAGTATTCGGTATTACAATGGCAGTTGTAGCAGGTATTTCGCCAGTCTTCATGATACTTTGGTTCTTACTAAGTGCGAACGGTTTATTGTTAATTAATTTAATCGGTACACGCTGGGATGCACAAACTGCAGATATTCATTGGGATACAGAACAGAAATTATTTAAAAGTCGATATACAACTTTGTGGAATTTTTTAGCTAATATTTTAATAGCTTTAGTTATTGTAGCGGGTGTAAGTGTATTATACTTCTTCCTTCAAGTAGGACTTTGGATTATGTTTATCGTTTTATTTGTAATGTTTACGATTGTAAATTATATCTTTATTAAAATTTTAAAATTAGGCGCTGAGCGTATATTGTCAAATATTAATTAAAAAGGTAGATCCTCTGTATTCGTGCAGGGGATTTATCCATAGATGGAGGAGAAAAGGTGAAGAAAATAGCAATTGTAACAGGGGCAACTCGTCTGAATGGAATTGGTGCAGCTGTATGCAAGGTGCTTGCTCAAAATGGGATAGACATTTTTTTCACGTACTGGCCTCGGTATGATAAAGCGATGCCATGGAGAATGAATGATCAAGAGCCCTTTTTGTTGAAAAAGGAAATTGAAAGTTACGGCGTTCGATGTGAAATGGCAGAAATAAACTTATCGCAGTCTTATTCGCCTAATCGTGTATTGTATATGGTATCAGAACGTTTAGGGGATCCATCTATTCTTATTAATAATGCGGCGTATTCTACTCATACGAAAATTGAAGAGTTAGATGTAGAACAGCTAGATAAACATTATACGGTTAATGTTCGTGCTCCTATGCTATTAAGTTCATTATTTATTAAACATTTTTCACTTAAAACGAGTGGAAGTATTATAAATCTTACTTCTGGGCAGTCATTAGGCCCGATGCCAGATGAACTAGCATACGTAGCAACGAAAGGAGCAATAGAAGCATTTACAAAGTCAGTTGCACCAGTTGCTATGGAGAAGGGGATTACAGTCAATGCTGTTGATCCAGGACCGACGAATACAGGATGGATTACAGAGGAATTACAGCATCATTTAGTATGGAAATTCCCGCAAGGAAGAGTTGGAGAACCGGTGGATGCGGCACGCTTAATTGCTTTTTTAGTAAGTGAAGAAGCGAAGTGGGTTACTGGGCAAGTCATTCATTCGAACGGTGGTTATTCATAAAAATATTATGTTAACAATTGTTGAGAAATAAAAAAATTAGTAATTATTTTGTTTTTTGTATAAATAAAATGTCAAGAAAGATAAAAAATTGATAGGGGAGTATGTTGTCATTTGTAGATTGTAAATCTTCATGTGACAACATACTCTTTTTCTTTTGCTACAGAGGAGGAAAATGTAGTAGAAAAAACTCGAATATTAAAATGAATTTATCGTTTTTTGTACGTATTATTATGAAGATTACTGTCGGAAAGATGGTGATTCGTATGAAAAGGGATTTTTTAAGGGGAAATAGAATCGTAAAGAGAAGGATAAAATTGTAAACATAGGGGGATTTTTATGAAAATGAAAAAGGTCGCTATCGCATCAGTAGCAATTGGTACAATGCTTACAATGGCAGCTTGTAGTACCTCCACAGATAAAGATGCAGCGAAGAAGGATCAGGCAACTGCACAAAATGAAGAGCAATCGAAAACGACAAGTGCAGATGAAGCGTCAAAAACAACGAAAGATACTGAAAAAGACACAAATACTTCTTCGAATGAAAAAACAGATAAGGATGCAAAAAATACAAAGGAATCATCAGGAACAGAAAGTAACGGCAAAACAACAAAAGAAAAAGAAACGACAGGAAAAACGAATGATCAAACTACTAGCGGAAAAACAACAGATCAAAGTACAAGTACAAACAACAACGGAAAAACAACAGATCAAAGTACAAGTACAAACAATAACGGAAAAACAACGAAAGATCCGAAGAAAAGCGTCGCTGTGAAAACAAATGTAAAAGAAGTCGTTACATTAATTGAAAGCTTGGACAAGCAATTAGCTGCAAATCCTAAATTAGAAACAGTTAATAAACTTGGAAAACAAATTAATGAGAAGTGGGATGTCATTGAAAAAGAGTTAGAAGCATCACATCCGACTGAATATAAAACAATTGGCCAAAGTATGTATCCGTTAATTGTAGGAGCGGAGAAAGAAAAGATCGATATTAATAAAATGAAGTCATTAACGACGAAAACGAAAAAAGATTTAAATCAATTATTAACGAAGCTTTCATAGTTTCAAAAGCCTACTCGTGTGAGTAGGCCTTTTTAGTTTGTTGTACATTCTCGTTGGGTGTTAAGAAATAAAGACTTCATTTAAAAGGAACATCACAATGATAAAAAAGAGTGATAACTATTAAAGATATTTTTTGATAGGAAGTCATATAAAACGCTCCCTTGTATTTATATTTGCAATTTAGTAGTTTTTAAAGTTCATTATTTTCTACAAAAATTTCATTTTGTAGAAAAGGGGAATGGATTGATATGTACGATAAAGAGGAAGTTTATGATGAAGAAATTGCACCGTTAATGCAGCAGATTCTTGAAATCTGTAAAAGAGAAGAACTTCCAATGGTAGCTCAGTTTTATCTCGCTGAAGAGTCGCCATATGATGAGGAGTCAGTTACACCATTATATTGCACATCAATTATTATTCCTGGTGATCGTAACGATGAGGAAGGTATCCAACAATTGCAGGATATTGACGAGGTAATGAAATATGGAAAGAATGGTCCTCCATACTTTATGGCAGCAACAATACGAAAAGAATAGAAGAGCAGCTAGCAAAAGCTAACTGCTCCAATCGGTAATATTATTCCAAAAGTACTATTTTTCAAACTCGTCTAGTGCTCTTGCAGCAATTTTGACTTTAGAAAATGCACCACTGTTATTTTTAAATACAATCTGGTATTTACCATTAGGAAGCCAATCAGACCACTCAGTACTAAATTCATTAATAGTTTGTTGTCCAGGTGTTAACTTTCCGTTTGATAACCATCCACCTTTAGAATTATATAAATCATAACTGAAAGTTTCATTACCAATATTTTTAAGGAAAACTCTTAGATCCTTCCCGCCTTCATGGTGAAATTTGTAAATTCCTGAACCGTAAAAAGCGAATTCTTCATTAGCCTCTAAAGCATATTGAACTGGTGGAAGTTGCACTTGATTAGACTCAGTACTTGCAGGACTTACCTTTGTTTCTTCGGTTGCCGCGAATGTTGAAGTTTGACCTAAGCCGATAAGAGATGCAGCAATTACAGGGATAGCTAAGAATTTTTTCAAGACAAACACTCCTTATGGTTTTTAATTGAGATTTGCTCTCAAACACATAACAACCAATTAAGGTGAATAGATTAATAGATAAATATTATGTTTTACAAAAGTAAGCAATAATTTACAAATAACGCAACATATTGACAAAAAGTTAAATAAAATAATCCTTTTACTCAAAAAAAATCGCCTGTATACTAAGAGGCAATCTTTTTTGAGTTGTTTGTAATGGCTAATTACAGGTTTTAAATACTATTTATTGTTATCTCTACTTTCCAAAACCTGCTCCATATTATTAGTCGCCCATTCCATCATTAAAAGGATAATTGGACGTAATGACTCGCCAAGTTCAGTTAACGAATATTCTACTTTAGGGGGCACTTCACGATATACCTCCCGATGTACGATGCCATCTGCTTCAAGTTCTCTAAGTTGAAGTGTTAACATTCTTTGGGTGATATTAGGTTTTAATCTTTTTAATTCATTAAATCGTTTCTTACCATCTAATAAATGATAAAGAATAACACCTTTCCATTTTCCGCCAATAACCTCGACCATAGCTTCTACTGGACAAGAATATTTATTTAAAAATGGATAATTTACATCATCTTCTTTTGAACTAATCATAAAAAGACTCTCCCTTAACAATAGTATCTTTTTTGATACTATAGCACATAAATGTGCGTACTTGTAACGTTGATACTTAAAAAATATAATTTAGTTGAGTAATAAATTAATGAAAAGAGGATTTTTTATGACTAACACAAAACAAAAAATTATAGAAGCTTTTAACTTTAGACATGCATGTAAAGAATTTGATCCTATGAAGAAAATTTCAGAAGATGATTTTAAATTTATTTTAGAAACAGGAAGATTATCTCCTTCTTCTTTTGGATATGAGCCTTGGAAATTTATTGTGGTACAAAATAAAGAATTAAGAGAAAAACTATTACCATATTCATGGGGAGCAGGTGGGCAACTTTCAACAGCAAGTCATTTTGTCATTGTTCTTTCAAGAAACATCAAAGATATGCACTATGATGCAGAGTATATTCAGCACATGATGAAAGATATTATTGGATTGCCTGAAGAAGCCCAACAAATGAGATATGAATTCTTCAAAAAATTCCAAGAATCGGATTTTAAATTGTTAGACTCCGAACGTGCTGTATTTGATTGGTCATCAAAGCAATCTTATATTGTTTTAGCTAATATGATGACTAGTGCAGCTCAAATCGGTATTGATTCTTGTCCAATGGAAGGATTCGATAAAGAAAAAGTAGATTCTTTACTTCGTCAAGAAGGAATTTTAAAAGATGATAATCTTGAGGTATCAGTTATGGTTGCATTCGGATACCGTAAAGGAGAACCAAAATTTAATAAAACAAGACAAACTATGGATACTATTGTTGAATGGATTTAATAAGATAAATTTGTATCCATATAACGAAAAAAACGCTACCCTTTCTATAGAAAGGATAGCGTTTTTTTATGTCTGTTTTTAAATTTAGCGAGAATGCTTTGTGAATAGTTGAATTGCTTTTTCAGGGACATAGAATTTCCCGTTGCTTTCTACAACGATGCCTCCTAATTCATAATCTTTCCCACCAATATAGATAATGTTTTTATTAACAAACAATTTGGCCGCCGTATTATTGCGTTTTACTACAAGCACCGGGTTTCGTACATCTTTTTTGTCAATCGTTACAGTTGCACCAATTTGTTTAAAGGATGTTTCAGCATCTAAGAATAATTTCTTAGATAATTCTCCTAATTGAAAGCCCATTGCTTTGGCCATTATTTTCGCAACGTCTGTATTTTGGACTAAACCGTATGGCTTTTGAGGACCGTAAGAGTATAAGAATACATCTTCACCCGTATGACCACCAGTTGTAAAACCGATGTTCGCACGGTTGGCCAATAATTTAGTAAGGATTGGACCTACATCAGCTTTCTTATGTGCAGCGTTTAACTTTTCTCTTTCATCCTCAGTTAGGTCGTCTAAACCGTAAAGAGCAGCGACCTCTTTTATATTAGATAAATCATCTTTTAGTTTATTTGTAGCACCTTCAAGTGTCATTTTCGCCTTTTTCAGTGGGGCAATGTAAGCTGATACTGGTGTAGTATCATAGCCTTTTGTGGTATTGCTGTTACCAATGGAAATACCGCTATTACCATGATCCGCTAAAGCAATGACCATAGTGTTACCGTCTTTCTTCGCAAATTCTAATGCTTCTGTAACTGCATCATCAAATGCCAATACATCGCTAATCATCCCGATTGGATCATTTGCATGTGCTGCCCAATCTGCCTTACTACCTTCTACAAATAAGAAGAAACCATCTTTATCTTTTGATAATGTTTGAATTGCTTTTCTCGTCATCTGGGAAAGAGTTGGCTGCTTAGGATTGGTTATTCTACGATCCATATCGAACGCAAGGGCAGTATTAGAGAAAGAACCCCAGATTTTATTTGATTTGGAGTTTAATAACGCATCTTTTGTTTCGACAAAGTCGTACCCTTTGTCTTGTATCACTTTTACTAAATCTTCGTTGTCTTTACGAATTCCGTTGCTTGTCGTAGGCTGAAGTGCTGCTTTTCCACCACCTAATACAACTTCTATATTTTGATACACTTGCTGTTCACCAAGTACTTCGAAATCTTTACGGTTAACGTGGTGGGCAGAGAAACTAGCCGGAGTAGCATGTTGAATTTCTGATGTAGCAATGATTCCTGTCGCGCGGCCGGAACGTTTTGCGCCTTCTAAGACGTTGGCAACTGGACGAAACTTGCATTCTTCTTTCACTGGTTCTAAGCCAGGTGAATTCACAACAGAAGGTAATACGCCCACGTAGCCTGAATTTGATTTATTTCCTGTCGCTAAAGCTGTGGCTGCTGGTGCAGAGTCCGTAATAGCCGATTCTGCTGAGTATGTACGAACACCTCCGGATACAATTTGATCTAGCGCAAGAGGTGAACCTTTGTACCACCGGGCTAATGTTGTAGCAGAAGAACTTGTCCCATCTATAACCATGAAAATCACATTTTTAGGTTGCTTTCCTGCTTTTTTTACCTCAGCTTTTACCTCATTATCGTTCATTATGATTCCTGTTGCTAATGTAAATAGTGCTACCGTTCCCGCTAATGTTAGTCCCATTATTTTTTTTCGAAGAGTAGTCATTGTGGTTCCTCCATAGGTCGTTTTCGATATCCCAATCTAACGTTCGTATGTAAACAAGATTTATTATTAGTAGTACCCCATTGCAACGAAACTAACAATAACGATTGAGTCAAAATGTTGGGCACAAAAAGTTAAATTAAAGCTATTTCTTCAGCAAAATATTCTCTTCAAATAAAACCTCTTTGCACCCTTAGTTACACGGTCTTTCCTATAAAAAGAATCTTCTCTTTATTTTATGGGAAACATTTAAAAAAGGATGGTGGGGACATGACAATTGATCGAGTTTGTACAATTGGGCCAGCGAGTAATAATGATGAAACGTTAGCGCAGTTAATAAACAATGGTATGAAAATTGTTCGGTTAAATTTATCACATGGTACGCATGAAAGTCATAAAGACATCATTCGTTTAGTAAAATCGTTAGACGATTCTATTAAAATTCTAGGGGATGTACAAGGTCCTAAAATAAGATTGGGTGAAATGAAAGAAGAACAAATTACACTTGAAGCAGGGGAGTTATTTACTTTATATACCAATCCAGTGCAAGGGAATAAAGAAGAAGCAAGTGTTGATTATGTGGGGATTGCGAATGACGTAAAAGTTGGAAGTAGAATTCTTATTAATGATGGAGAAGTTGAGTTAATCGTTGAAAAGATAAGTTCGGAAAAAATAGAAACAAGAATAAAAACAGGTGGCAATATTTCCTCTCATAAAGGGGTGAACTTACCAGGTACAATTGTTAGTTTGCCAGCTATTACGGAGAAAGATAAAAAAGATATTCAATTTCTTCTAGAAGAGGAAGTTGATTTTATTGCGTGTTCTTTCGTTCGAAAACCTAGTCATATAAAGGAAATACGAAGTTTTATACATGAACATAAAGAAACTTCCCCAAATTTAATTGCAAAAATAGAAACGCTGGAAGCAATCGAGAATTTTCAAGACATATGCAAAGAAGCGGATGGCATTATGATTGCAAGGGGAGATTTAGGTGTGGAATTGCCGTATCAATTTATTCCACTGTTACAAAAAATGATGATTCGTGAGTGCAATCGAACGAATACATATGTCATTACAGCGACACAAATGCTTCAATCTATGGTAGATCATTCTATTCCTACAAGAGCTGAGGTGACAGATGTATTTCAAGCTGTATGGGACGGGACGAATGCTGTTATGCTTTCTGCTGAAAGTGCGTCAGGAGATCATCCAATCGAAAGTGTGAAAACGTTACGTCTCGTTTCTGAATTCGCTGAGCATGTAAAAAAAGACGGTCCTTTTGCGATGAAAGATGTATTGGAATTGCTGCATAAGTCTCTTTAGTTTATATAGAAGGATTTATCTCTCATCCTAAAAACGTACGGAAAGGAATCAGGATAGGAGGTGCTATTTTAGTATTTACTTACAGATTGAAAGGTGGCATTCCATCTGCCTATATGAAAGAATCATTATGGGACATGGAGGTCTTTCGGAAATCTAAAGAAGGATTTTAAATTAATTAATCCAATTATCTCATTTAAAATATGTTCATTCCTATTCATAAATGATATCCTTATAGTTGAATACTTTTGCTGAATCAGCAAGAATTTGTTGTTCTTTCTGTATGAATTCAACTTTTTTATGGAAAGATATGTTAGTAAGTGTGCAATTTGAACGTTTTATTTTTTAGAGTATGATAGGAGGAGAATGAATATGGAAGCAATTGAAGTAGGCGAAATTTTTAGTCTTACCGATGAGAATAATGAAGAACAGGAAGTTGAAGTGCTTGGAGCGATGGATGTCGAAGGTGCAGAATACATTGCGGTTGCCTTTGTAGAAGACATTCAAACAGAAACTGAGGAAGACATTGATATCTTCTTTTTAAAAATAGAAGAAGATAATGAATTCTCATACATAGAGAATGACGAGGAATTTGAAAAAGTATCTGCGGCGTTCGAGAAGATTATGGACGAGCAAGAACAAGAATAATAATAAAAAGAGTTAGACAAAAAGAGGGAGATGCATATTTGCCCTCTTTTTTTTATATGGTTGAAAATCATATTTATATCAATCGATAATTATATTATGTAAACTAAATGGTTTTTAATCCCGCTATTTGTGGGCAGTAAAAGCCTTCACTTTATTTCTTCACTAGAAAAACCACCCAAATGAGGGTGGCGCTTATTATATATAGTTATTAAATGTGTTATTTTCCAAGGAAGAGAGGGGAATCTTCACTTCAGTACCTTCCTTCATATTACGCAATACAACTGTTTCTGTAGATAGTTCCTCTTCACCAATTATTAGTACATACGGGATATTTTCTTTATTGGCATAATTAAGGGCACGTTTCAATTTACGTCCGGCTAGTTCAAGTTCGATTTTTAAGGAAGTAGTAGAACGCAATTGCTGGGCGATTTGTAAACATTGTAATTCTGTCCCGAGTGGAATGATAAAAAGATCTGCTGTAGATGATGTTGTTGCTTTCTGTGATAGAGCTGTATAAATGACATCTAATCCGAATGAAATACCGACTGTTGGATAGTTCATATTATCACCACGGAATGCTCCGATGATATTATCGTATCGACCACCGCTACCGATGCTAGATGTAATGCTAGCGTCTTTTAGAAAGATTTCATACACAGTGCCTGTATACATTGTGAGTCCTCTTGCTAAAAACGGATTGAATATCGTATTTTCATTTATTCCGAGAGCGAGTAAGTATTGCTGTAGTTGTTGTAGCTCCTCTACTCCATCGGCGACAAGTGTATTATTGAAAGTGTCTTTAAAGTCGGCAATAGGGAGCTTTAGGCAAGATAAAACAGTATTACATATGGTATCGGCCATTTCTACAGTAATCCCGCGCTCCAATACATCTTTTCGTACACCATCAATCCCAATCTTTTCGATTTTATCCAATGATAAAATTACGTCACTCGTTAATTCGGTAGGGATGTTAATAGACTGGAGAATACCATTTAATAATTTTCGATTATTATATTGAATCGTTACTTCTAAGTTTAACGTTCGGAATAGTTCAAACGCCATGCTCATGAGTTCAGCTTCCGCCATGACTGATTCTACACCGACTATATCAACGTCACATTGAATGAACTCACGGAATCTTCCTTGTTTAATTGGCCCATCTCGAAATACTTTTCCAATTTCATATCGTTTAAAAGGAAGGCGGATATTTGGGTTCATCGCGACAACTTTTGCGAATGGAATTGTTAAATCGTAACGTAAGGCAAGGTCGCGTTTTCCTTGATCCTTAAGCGTATATATTTCTTTTAAAATCTCATCACCACCGCCGTACTTGTATGACATAAGTTCATACATATTTAACGTTGGAGTTTCTAAAGGTTTACATCCATATCGCTCAAACGTATCTTCACATGCTCTTTTAATTTTATTTCGCAGTACTTGTTCCTCTGGTAAATAGTCTTTTGTTCCTTTTACATTTTTCATTTCCACTATAATCACTCCTCTTTTAAATTAAAAAAAGCTATGCAGGTATAAAAATACCCACATAGCTTTATGAACGCTTCGTGGGTCAACAGGAATAGCCCTGTACCCACGAAGAAAAATTTTTCTTCGGATACACGGCGTTACGTATGATGATGAAGTTGGAAAGAAGTATTAAAAGTTCGCATTACAAATCTCTCCTTAACATAAGTTTTTCCAAATTATATCAGATGAATTTAGAAATATCAATATTTTCAGTTTTGGAGAATACGTGAAGTTATGTAGGAGAAATTGAAAAGAGTGTATAATAAAAGAAAACTTAATAATATGAAATAACTTTTTAAGGAGAACACTATGAAAAAAGATAAAACAAATGCGATGCGAATATTAGATAAAGAAAAAATTGAATATTCCATGATGTCATATGATCCGGACGATGGGAAAATTGATGGCGTATCAGTTGCCGAGAAAATTGGACGAGAAGTGAGAGAAGTATATAAAACGTTAATCGCTCAAGGGAATAGTAAAAATTATCATGTTTTTATCATTCCAGTAGATGAGGAACTAAATTTAAAAGCAGCCGCAAAAGCAGTAAGTGAAAAGAAGATTGAAATGATTCCTGTTAAAGATATTACGAAAGTTTCAGGGTATATTCGCGGCGGTTGTTCACCGGTCGGAATGAAGAAGTTATTTTCTACATGCATTGATGAGAGCG
The DNA here is from genome assembly GCF_044908245.1 of Bacillus sp. RC242. Lineage (NCBI taxonomy): Bacteria > Bacillati > Bacillota > Bacilli > Caryophanales > Bacillaceae > Bacillus > Bacillus sp. RC242. The sequence goes on along the minus strand of NZ_JBIYCZ010000002.1, from coordinate 237,303 downwards.
CACAAATACTTGAAACGATGATAGTAAGCGGCGGGAAAATCGGTATACAAATTGAGCTGAAAGTTGATGACTTGGCGAAAGTGACGAGAGCGCAGTTTGGTGAGGTAACGAAGTAAATATACATAGAGGAAGAAGTTCTAGTTTTATTAAATTCAGATAATAATTTATAGGATAGTTAGTCCATTATGAGGGCGGATTATCCTTTTTTATTTACATAATGAATGAAATGAAAAGAGATTGAATTTTTAGTTTAATCAGTATAATATGGATGTGTAATTTTAATCATTTGTTTGGCTCTAGGAGGAGTACAATGCCTCGTTGCAAGGACTTTAAATAAACAAGCAGAGTTACTTTTAAAGATAGACAAAGGACGGGAGAGTGTTTTAATGAGGGTTCAAGAAATACCCATAAGAAAGCACATATTGGGGGATGCCAGTATTTTGGAAAAACCCTACGCTAACTAAAATCATGCAAGATTTTATACAGTTTTTTGGCTAATCCAGTAACAAACAAGAGCCCTAAAACCGTGCCAGGATAGGAATGTATAAAAAAATGTATAGATTCATAGAACTAAAAAAGAAGGTTCCCTTGTGAGTGCAGGGTTCTCCTTTTTCCTTGCTACCGATAATGAGACGTTACGTTAACTGATCATGTATACAATATGCAACTAAAATCAAACAACATATCATCTCTCTTAAATGGTAAAATAAGGGAAGTGTATTCTAAATAATACCTTTAGAAACCACTATTTATCACATAGAGGTTACCGAAAAAAAGAGATGAAAAAGAAAAAAAGTAAAGGAGGGGCATAAGTGAAATATATTAATGGATTGTACATATCACTTATATTGATGATGTTCATTAATTTACTTAATATTACAATGTTTGATAATAAATACTCAGGGATAACAATGTATATCTCTTCCGTTATATTCACAATTGGAAGCGCATTTTTCATAAATGCAAAACGGCTTAAAATTAGTGAGAAAAAATAAAACCTCTTGCAACTCAAAATCACTTAAGTCCTCCAGTTAAACAATCTGAAGGACTTTTAATAATTTTCTAAATACATTGAGTCCCGATAATAGGACGTTATGTTAATTAGGGATGTATGGAATGTACATGTCACTTTTTATATCTACAACATGATATACTGGGAAAAAAGGGAAAGAAGTGATTGGATTGAAGATTAAAACATATATGTTAAACGCCTTCACTAAAAATACAAAAGGTGGGAATCCAGCTGGGGTTGTTTTAGACACAAAGGATCTTACAACAAAAGATATGCAAGCTATTGCAAACAAACTAAATTTCTCCGAAACTGCCTTTGTACTTCCTTCTGTAAATTCAGATTACGAAATTAAATATTTTACACCAAATGAAGAAGTTGCCATATGTGGACATGCTACAATTGCCACTTTTTCCTTATTAGCCCAAATGAAAGAAATAAATTCAAAAGTGTATACAATAAAGACTAAAGCGGGGATGCTTAACGTAAAAATTGACGAAAATAAAATGATATCTTTACAACAAAATCTCCCTGATTTTCTTACAACACTTCCTTGTAAAGAAATTATTGAATCTTTAAATCTAGATGAAGAACAACTAATACCTGATATGCCTATTCAAATCGTATCTACAGGTTTACACGATATTATTATACCTGTCAGAAAACTTTCAGACTTGTTAAAGATTATTCCTGATATGAAGAGGATTGCTGAAATAAGTAAGAAATATAATGTAATTGGTTATCATGTATTTACACTGGAAACACTATATAATTCTACAGCTCATTGCAGAAACTTTGCACCTTTGTTTAATGTTCCAGAAGAAAGTGCCACTGGTACATCAAATGCAGCACTAGCATGTTATTTAATAAAACAAAATAAAAATTTTAAAAAACATAATACCTTCACTTTTGAGCAAGGATATGTAATGGATCAGCCTTCAGAGATTATTGTAAATGTATCAACTGATTTTAATAATATTACAGATGTTCACGTAGGAGGCTTTACTTCTAATTTTCAAGAAAAACATATTATTATTTAAGAAAAATAACTTCCACTTTCGAAAATTATGTAAATAAGCTGTTCACTGGATTCTCATAGAAAACTGTGGTGAGATGAAATTTTTGATTTTGAAGCACTTCAAAATCTTAGCTAGATGGCTATGTGTCGGTACCTCACAAATCAAAGGCAGGAACATATCAAATATGTTCCTGCCTTTGATTTTATTAAGTTTAACATCTATGACCTAAATATAATAAAATTTGGAGCTTCTTTTTATGTTAGAGAGATGTTTCCTAACAGTTGATTTTGTTAACGAAAGTCGACTCTAAATCCATATTTTATGTGGAATAAAGAACATATAATAAAAGTATGAGGTGATACAGTGAGAGAGATTCATATTCATAAAATCATTGCGGATAAGAGAAAAGAAAAGGGAATTACACAGGAAGAGTTAGCGACGTATATCGGTATTACGAAGGCATCTGTCTCCAAATGGGAGACGGGGCAGAGTTATCCGGATATTACATTTTTACCACTGTTAGCATCGTACTTTAACATAAGTATAGATGAATTAATCTGTTATACACCACAAATGGAACAGGAAGATATTAAAAATTTATATCATAGACTAGCGGAAGCTTTTAGTGAAGAACCGTTTGATGAAGTAATGATGGAGTGCAGAGAAATGATTAAAAAATATTATTCTTGTTTTCCATTATTACTTCAAATGGGGCTACTTTTTATTAACCACCATATGTTAACAGAGGATACGGATAAAAGAACTGAAATTTTAGAAGAGGCAATGTATCTCTTTAGCCGAGTGCAGGAAGAAAGTGAAGATGTTTCTCTTGTGAAAGAGGCGGTATCGTTTCAAGCAACTTGCTATCTTATACTCAATAGACCAAATGAGGTGCTTCAATTACTTGGCGAAACGATACGTCCTAACTTTCCAGAGGAAGATCTAATCGCGAAGGCGTATCAAATGCTTGGAAATACTGAGAAGGCGAATGAAATGATGCAAATTAGTATGTATCAACATTTAATACAACTCGTTGCGACAATACCGAATTATGTAGTAGTAAATGCCTCAAACGCTGAAAAGGTAGAGGTAATTTTAAATAGAGCTTTCATGTTAATAGACATGTATGAAATAGAAAAACTACATCCTAATATGACTTTAAAAGTATACTATGCTGCTGCACAAGTATATTGCATGCAAGAAAATTTTGAAGGTTCATTAGAAATGCTACGGAAGTATGCAGCAGTTTGTGCGGATAGCTTTACAGTAAATAGCCTGCATTTACACGGCGATTCATATTTTGATGCGATTGATGGATGGTTTGCAGAATTTCCGCTTGGCGCTAAAACGGTTAGAAATGAGGATATTATAAAGCGAAGCATGCTACAAGGTATTGCAGAGAACCCGATTTTCGCATCGATGAAAGATGTAAGAGAGTACAAAAATATAATAGCGAGTTTGAAGTTTAAATTGGATATAAAAGAATAGAGGGAGGATAAATATAATGACTTTTGATGAATATGAAGTAGCGATAAATAGTGAATTTACTTTGCGCGGTACGATTACTAAACCGAAAGCTGACGGGAAGTATGCTGCTGTTGTCATTATCGCTGGATCTGGAGAAGTTGATCGTGATGGAACGATAGTGCCACTGAATATGAAAGGGAATATGTATAAAGACTTGGCACATCTAATTACAAACCTCGGAGTAGTTACATTACGTTTTGATAAACGTGGTGTTGGAGCAAGTAGGGGTGAATTTATGAAAGCTGGGATGTGGGATTTAGTATCCGATATAGAAGCTGTTATTGCGTATTTGAAAGAGCAACCATTTGTTGATCCGGAAAATATCATTTTAGCTGGTCATAGTGAAGGGTGTATGTTAGCGACTGTAGTAAACGCAAGAACACCAGTTAATGGACTCATACTTCTTACAGGAGCTGCGGAATCGTTAGAAGAAGCTACTAAAAGACAAAGAGAGATTATTTATAAAGAGTTAAAAGAGCAAAAAGGAATAAAAGGAAAGTTAATGCGTCTTCTCAATATTGAGAAACGGGGAGAAAAGCAGGCGCAAAAAGCAACAGAGAAAATGATAAACTCCAAAAAAGATATTGTTAAAATTGGTTTTAAGCCAATGAATGCAAAATGGCTTAGAGAGCATTTTCAGCATGACATTTATAAAGATTTAATGAAAGTAAAATGTCCAGTACTAGCAATTGCTGGTGATAAAGACTTTCAGACAGATCCTGAAAAAGCGAAGCGAATTGGTGATTATGTTAAAGGTGATTCCGAAGTACATGTAATAAAAAATATGGATCATACCTTAAAATATTTTGAAGGTGATTTTAAAGCGTTAGAATTTAAAAAGATTTATGCGGAAAGTGCAGATAAGCTGCTTCATCCAGAGTTGGAAGAAATAATTGTGAATTGGATAGATGCGCGTTTTATCTCGCAATATGCGGGCAGTAAGACTCTCAGCTCAATATTAGGCGAAGGTGAGGAAGTTGGAAGGGAGAGTAATTGTCTGTAAAAGATCGGTTGTTGTAGGTTAATCTAGTTTAGTATATGGGTTATGAGTTTTTTAGCGTCGTTATCCATTTAGGGATGATAAATCCTAACTATCTAAGTTGTAAAAGCGAACATTCTTATTATTTTTATTAAAAATGTTAACTTTCAGATTGCGTATACACTAATAGTTTGTTATATTACCAATATAATAATTTTAAATAACATCACTCGTATATACTCGGTAATATGGTCCGAGCGTTTCTACCTAGTTCCCAATGAAAGAACTGGACTACGGGTTAAAGTATTCGGTCGTTCGGTGTATTGAGACGCTACCGATCTATAATTTAGCAATGGCCTCATCTTTTGCTTAATTAACTTTGACTACCGTAGTTCTAGAAAGTAGAGATTCTTCTACAATTTCTAGAGCTTTTTTCTTTGGACCAAAACCTCGAGTATAGAAAACAACAAGAGAAAGAGGAGAGATTATTTATGAAGAAAAATCTGTTAAAAAAATATGGTGCCCTAGCAACTACTATCGCATTGTCATTCGCAATACTTGCAGGATGTAATGCTAGTCCAAAACAAGTAGCTGAGGCAAAAAGTAATCAAAACCCTATTTTAATTCAAGGCCCAATGCCAATAGAAGCTGAAAAATTTGCAAAAAGGTTAAAAAATGTGAAAGAAGAAAAATCTGGGAGTTTCGTATTTTATAAAGGAACTGTAGACAATTATCCTGTAATCGTTGCGAAAACAGGTAAAGGAATGGAAAATACAGCAGCCGCTACAGCAGTGGCTATTGAAAAATATAAGCCTATAGCGATTATTAACCAAGGAACATCAGGTGGACATGATCCTAATTTAAACGTATTTGATATTGTTTTAGGAAAACAAGTCGCGAATATAGGGTCATTAAAAACAACAAATATGGATGAGAACCAAGGGATTGAACCGGCAAAATGGATATCTATGGACTTAATGGCTTCTGAAGGAAGTGCAGGAGAAGATCCAAATGCTGAGAAAATCCGATACTATGAGGGAGATAAGGATTTACTTGCAGCAGCTAATGCAGTGAAAGATAAATATACAAAAGGTAAAGTGGTGGAAGGTACTATAGGTTCAGCAGACGTTTGGAATAATGAAGTTGATAGAATTAAGTGGTTCCATACAAAATACGGTACATCTGTAGAAGAAATGGAAGGTGCTGCAGCGGCGCAAATTGCAAAATCTTATGACGTACCATTTTTAGGGATTCGCGTATTATCTAACAATAAAACAAACGGCGGAAAATACAATCCAAATACAGCGGCGGCAAATCAAGAATATGTATATGAAGTAGTTAAAAAGTATATAGATTCGATACCAAATAAATAGTAGTAGTTCTGTCTCAATATAAAAATGTTATCATTACTGCACAATGTGTTGTGAACTCAGAATTACCAAAATTTCTTTAATTAAAATAGATTGGTTCCTTACATGGTATCCAATCTATTTTTGTACTTATTTTTCAGAGGAAGAAGGGTTTTACACCAAAAAATAAAGACAGTTATAGAAAAAAGAAAAGTCGAACGATTTATCAAATATGCATAATTGCATAAAAAAATTGAAATTTATAAGTTAACATTAAACTACTTTTTAATTGTAAAGAATATTTTAATAATCTTTACTAGAGAAGGATATTCCTTGTGAAAAGTAGATAAACAAAAAGTGTGGAAATAATACAGAATCAATAGAGTTTTGTATTAAATAAAAAGAAAAGGATGGGTATGGCTTTCTAAAAGTTTTTGGGGGTTAGAAAGCATTTTTTAGTTAATAGCTTCAAATTATATTTTAAAGGGGAAATGGGTATATGAAGTTTCGAAATACAAAGCTTGCTATGGTTACACTATCTTCATTTTTTATTTTAGGTACTGCATCTCTATCATTCACAGATATCATACACGGTGAAGTAGCTTCTGCATCACCACAAGAGATTACTGTAAAAAGCTATGATGATACATATTATAATAACGCAATAGGAAAAACGGGTTTAGAATTAAAGAAGGAACTTCATAATATTATTGATGATCATACAAAGTTATCATACAGTGCGGTTTGGGAAGCACTAAGAGATACTGATGAAGATCCAAATAATAAAAACAATGTGATACTCTTATATACTGGGCGTTCGCAAGGGAAACTTACGAATGGTTCAGGAGTTGATAATTGGAACCGAGAGCATGTTTGGGCAAAATCTCACGGTGATTTTGGAACGACTGCAGGAGCTGGAACAGATTTGCATCATTTAAGAGCGACGGATGTATCTGTAAATAGCTCACGTGGAAATCTGGATTTTGATAATGGTGGTGTGAATCATTCAGAAGCGACAGAATGTAAGTACGATAGTGATTCTTGGGAACCTCGTGATAGTGTAAAAGGAGATATCGCTAGAATGCTATTTTACATGGCTGTTCGTTATGAAGGAGACAACGGCGAAATAGACTTAGAATTAAATGAAAAGGTGAATAACAATAAAGATCCGTACATGGGTAAACTATCCGTTTTACTAAAATGGAATGAACAAGACCCGGTAGATGATTTAGAGCGAAAGCGTAATGAAGTGATTTTTACGAAATATCAACATAATCGTAATCCTTTTATTGATCATCCAGAATGGGTAAATAAAATTTGGAATTAAAATATTTAAAGGTATTTTACTTTGAGAGAAGGGATTGATCACTATGATCAATCCCTGTTTATATCTATACTAGAATAAGTGATTTTTATAGGATTGGAGAATAGAATAGATATTTTATTAAGTTAAGTATAATATGAGTCTTTTAATACGGTCCCCACTCAATATTCACGCCAACAATAAGAAAAATAAGTCCAATGATAAACCAAATGAATGCAAGTGGAGCCATGAAGCGAATCCATTTTCCATAAGAAATGCCGCTCGCTGCGAGAACGCCCATTAAAACACCGGAAGTTGGATTGAGGCAGTTCACTACACCTTCTCCAAGCATAACAGCCTGTACTGTAACTTGGCGTGTAATATGCATGAAATCGGCTAATGGAGCTAATATCGGAATGAAAATAACAGATTCTCCTGTCCCGGATGAAATGAGGAAATGTAATGCGGCACTACTTACATACATGCCGAGAACGCCAAATACAGGGCTATGTCCTTCGAGAGACTGTGCTAGCTGATTAACAATTGTATCAAGTAATTTGCCTTGTTCTAAAATGACTGAAATACAACGAGCCATTCCGACGATCAAAGCACCGTATATGAGATTTTGGCAGCCCGCTAGAAAAGTAGAAGCGATATCGTTTGCTTTCATGCCACCTATGATTCCTGCTGCAATTGCTATGAAAATAAAAGTAGCGGTCATTTCTGCGTCCGTCCAATGTAGACGAAAAGCGCCTATTAAAAATGCAATTAATGATAAAGCTGAAACGAGTAAAATTAATTTATGACGTATTGTCCAAGGAACTTCTGTTTTCTCTGTTTCTTTCTCACTTGAAAGAGCATTACTTGGAAACCAGTTATCTCCGAGTATGCTTCCTTTATTCAATTTTTTTAAGCGTTTTACATACCAATTAATATACAAAACGGTAGCAATTAAAAAAGAGATATAAATTGCCGTACGTAAACCAATTCCTGAAAACATCGGGAGTTCTGCGATTTTTTGTGAAATGCCTAAAGGTGAGGGAGATAAAATAGTAGCATTAAAACCAGCATAAGTGCCTAAATAAATAATTGCTACGCCGACGATAGCGTCCCATTTTAATGTGCGTGCAACGATGATGCCGATGGGGATAAAGCCGATAACTGAGTTCACGATAATACCAGTCGTTCCGAGAATAGAAAAGAGTGCGGCGACAATACAAATGAAAAGTAATTGCTGATTCCGAAATTTGTTAATTACATGATAGATTAAACCGTCAAGAGCACCTGTTTTTTCAAGAATCGCAATAGCTCCACCTGTAAATAAAATTAAAAAGATGATCGGAGCAGCAAGTGTCATCCCTTTTTCAATAGCGGTAAAAAAAGAAACAAACCCTACCGGCGATTGTGGAACAGAATGATAACTTCCTGGTATTGTCGTTGTAACAGTACCGTTTGTAACTCTTTTAAATTCTCCAGCAGGAACGAAATATGTAGCAATGGCGCAAAGTAAGGCGATAAAAAATAGTAGTACGTACGCGTCAGGCATTTTAAACTTTCGTTTACTCGGCTGTTTTTTTACCTCGGTCTGTAATTGCATAAAACCCCTCCTTTTTCACCTGGTTAATTTTTAATATTCTGAAATTTATCTGTGAAATAGATTATAATAAAGGTGGCTTCTTAAGGCAATAGTTTTTCTATCCTTTTTCTGCACATACAAATTGTTGCAGCATTAGACAGGGAAACGAAAAAAATCCAAGAATATGTAATATAAAAGGAAAAGAAAGGAGGGAAAGAGATGTGGAAAACTACGGATCTATGTGATGAATTTGAAAAGGAATTACAAATATGTCGCCAGTCTTTTCGGTCTTTCGGGAAGAAAAAATAATTCTATGGGAAAATCGCAACGGTAAAAGTGAAGGATGATAATGTACTAGTAAAAGAGGGGTTACAAACACTGCCGGAAGGTACAGTATTAGTTGTTGATGGCGGAGCTTCTAAAAATTGTGCGTTACTCGGTGATAATTTGGCAGCTATTGCGGAAGAAAGAAACTTAGCAGGAATTATTGTAAATGGGTATGTTCGTGATTCTAGTGAATTAAAAAATATTAATATTGGTATTGTAGCGTTAGGGACAATGCCAAATAGAAGTGTAAAAGAAGGAAAAGGAGAAAGAAATATTCCGGTGCAATTTGGTGAAGTTGAATGGAAACCGAATGAATATGTTTATGTAGATGAAGATGGAATTATTGTTAGTGATAAAAGCTTACATAGTGAGGGATGACTTCTAATAATGGAAGGCTATTAAGCTATTATTCTTAGAAAATAAATCCGATAAATCATGGACAAAATTCTTTGTCAATAGTAAAATAATACAGAAAATCAAAATTTGTAGAATGTATAGGTTTATCGTATTTACGATAAAGTGAAATTTTAATCAGTGGGGATTTTGTTCATCCCACTGATTATTAGCCTTCACCAATCGGGCATTTACGGGCAGTTGATCCCTACCTAACTTCTTTGCTTTCGTTGAATTTGAGGTGGGGGTCTTACTGCTCGTTAATGCGGGTAGGAGGTGTTGTACATTTTTGTTCGACACTTACAAAAAGAGAGTGTCAACCGCATACCCTTAAAGGGTCTTTTTTTGTGTGAATGTTAGTAAAGGGAGGGAATTTTGGGATGGCAATGTTAAAGAAATGGCTGCTTACATCATTAATGGCAGTTGCACTTGTATTTGTTTCTTTTGCGAATACAGTACATATTACGTTTGCTGAAGGAAAGACAGCGAAACTTGCAATTATTGGTGAATCACAAAAAGGAATTATGTTATGTCCGAAAGAAGTTTCCATTGAAGATGGAGAAACAGCTTTTAGTTTGCTACAAAAAGTTATGGGTGACAAAGTAACATCTGAAAGTATGTCATTTGGAACGTATATAAAGGGCATCGATGGATTAATGGCCGGAGCAACGAGCGGTTGGTTGTATGATGTAAATGATAAATCTGCAGAAGTTGGTGCGGATAGTTATAAATTAGAGTCTGGGGATGTTGTTGCATTTCGTTACGTTGCAGACTGGAGCAATATGAGTCAACAAACGTTGCAACAAACGTTAGATAAATTTGGCACTTGTAAAACTGTAGAAGAGCCAAAACCAGAAGAACCGAAAACAGAAAAACCAGATGGTAAACCAGAGGAACCGAAAACAGAAAAGCCAGATGGTAAGCCAGAAGAACCGAAAACAGAAAAGCCAGATGGTAAGCCAGAAGAACCGAAAACAGAAAAACCAGATGGTAAACCAGAAGATAAAGTAACAGAACAACCAAAGCAAGAGAAAGTCGAAATTCCAGCAGCACAATTAAACGAAGCGATTTCTAAAACATCAGAAAAGATGTTACAAGATGGAATTGGTAGTGATTGGGTTGCGATTGGACTTGCTCGTTCAGGTGTAAATGTTCCGCTTGAAACGAAAATAAACTATGTTAAGCCAGTAGCTGAAAAGGTTAAGAAGCGTTTAAATCGTTTTTCAGCAACAGATTTAGCTAGAACGATTATTATGATGAATGCAATGAATGTAGATCCTACAAAGGTAGAGGGACAAAATTTAGTACAAAATTTATTTGAATCAGATAAAGTGAATTCCGTTACAGGATACGCATTTACATTACTTGCATTAGATACAAAGAAATATGAGATTCCGGCCGAAGCAAAATGGAATCGAGCTGCTTTAGTACAAGCACTTTTACAAGCCCAGCATACAGACGGTGGCTGGACATATGATAGTTCAAGTAGTAAAGAAAGTGCTAGTAACGTTGATGTAACAAGTATGGTATTAGCAGCATTAGCTCCTTATCAAGATCAAGCAGATGTAAAGCCAGCTATTCAAAAAGCTGTTGATTATTTATACAAGCAGCAGCTAGGTAATGGTGGTTTTGCCGCTGATGGACAAGAGAATTCTAATAGTACTGCACAAGCAATTATTGGACTATCGCTAGTTAAAGATGTAGATCAAGATCGTCTTAATAAAGCAGTACAAAATTTAATGTCATACCAGCTTCCAAATGGTGAGTTCAAATGGTTACCGAGTGATCAAAAAGGTAGCGGAATGGCTACAGAGCAAGCATTTTTAGCGTTACTTCAGTTTGAAGATCTTGGAAAATCGATTTATGATTGGTCAAATGTAGTAGAGAATGAAATCGATACGAAACCAATTGTAGAGCCAGAGACAACTGTAGAAGAAAAAGAAGTTGTAGAACAGCCGAAACAACAAGAAGAGTTACAAAAACAACCAAAAGATGAAAATCTAAAAGTTGTTGTAGATAACGAACGAGTTAATAAAGAAACAAACAAGAATAAGAATCAATTACCACAAACAGGAGCATCTTCTCATAGTGCAGCAACACAAGTAGGTATGGGTGTATTATGTATCGCTTCTGCATATGTATTATGGAGACGTAAAGCAGCTTAACAAAAATTAGGAGCAATCATTTGCTCCTAATTTTATTATGAAAGGTGAGGGGCAGCATGAGTAAGATGAAATGGTTCATTTCTTTAATTCTTTCATTGGGATTATTAGCCGGATGTGAAGAAACGGCTGTAAAACCTGAGAAGAAGGTAGAACCGAAGCTAGAAGAGCAAAAAGAAGTAGCGAAGCAGGAAGAACAAAAAGATGTACCGAAACCGGAAGAGAAGCAAGCTGAACCGGAACAAAAACCACAAGAAGAGCAGAAAGATAAACAAGAACAAAAAGTAGAAGAGAAACCGAAAGAAGAAAAAGCGCAGGAACAGCCTGAAGTAAAGAAAGAAGAGAAACCAAGGGAACAGCCTGCTGCAAATAAACAACCAGAGCAACAAAAAGTACAAGAAGAGAAACCCCAGCAGCCGAAAGCGCCAGAAGTAAAAGAAGAAGCAAAGGTTGTTAATCAGCCAAAAGAAACACCAAAGCAGGAACAAAAGAAAAATCCAGAAGAGAACAATAATGTACCAGCTCCGCCAACACCGGTACCACCACCAGATCCAGATCCAGATCCAGTACCAGTACCTAAAGCGAAACAAGTCACTATCTCGGTAAAAGGAAATGAAGGGTACTTATTAGGTGCGAAAAAGGTAGATGTACAGGAAGGTGCTACTGTATATAGTGTGCTAAAGAGTACAGGATTAGATGTTGATGCGAGTGGATCTAAAGGTGATGTTTACGTAAAAGGGATTAATGATTTATACGAAAAAGATATAAGTGATACAAGTGGTTGGAAATACCGTGTGAACGGTGCATTTCCGAACCGTAGTGCTGGTGTAGTTACAGTTAAACCAGGAGATACAGTTGAATGGGTGTATGTATACTAAATTAAGAAAGGATCTTCGGTAAAGGACTATGAAAATAAATTTTTCTTCTTTACATCCTTTTGTGAATTTTTTCTATTATATTGGGGTGATGATACTATGTATGATGTGTCTTCATCCTCTTTTTTTAATTGGAGCGATTATACTAATAGTAATCTTAAATATAGTACAGGGAAATGGTGAGAAAATCAGAAAGATGCTACCTAGTACTATCGTATTCTTTCTGATGGTTATTTTATTTAACTCTTTATTAACACATAGAGGAGCGACTACGTTATTTTATTTAGGAGATAGCCGGATTAAGCTTGAGGCTTGTATGTATGGACTTGTTATGGGATTATTATTAGTTGCAATTATGTTTACATTTGCTTCTTATAACGATATTATTTCGAGTCATAAATTTTTATATTTGTTTTCAAGAATTTCACCGAAAGTTGCATTGTTAACGATGATTACAGTGCGATTTGTTCCTTTGTTTATTAGGCGGTTAAAGAAAATTACACTTGTCCAAAAAACGAAAGGTGTACAATTAGATTCAGGTTCACTCATTGAGCGTATAAAAAATGGAATGAAATTACTGCAAGTGTTATTAGTTTGTTCGTTAGAAGATGCACTACAAACAGCAGATTCTATGCAAGCTCGTGGATTTGGTGTAACGAAACGTACGACTTATATTAGGTATAGAATGGAAAGACGCGATTGGTACACGCTAAGTTATTTAAGTATTCTATTTATATCCTCATTCATATTTAGTTATTATGGCGGAGGGAAATTGATCATCTATCCGAAAGTGGAATCAATACTGTTCCAGCAATACGATGGAATTATGTTTTTCCTATTTATGATGTTTATTAGTTTACCGATTGTAATGGAAGGAAGGGTAACTAACTGTTACGATTTATTTAATCAATTATAACTAAAGTTAATTAAATATAGCAGTAAGCCCTGCTAGTCAAGTGATTGGCTAGTAGTGAGGGTTAACTGCGGGCAATCCCTAAAGCTGATTGAACTACAACGTGGCTAGAAATGGTGAGCGTGAATGTTGCGAAAGCAGAAAAAATCAATCAGATGGTGCAAGGTTAAATCCTAAACACTAGAACAATGGGTCTTCCGCATCGAATCATCTAAGTTAAAATTGATAAGATGAACGTTCAACGACTATCTCGTATAACTGACGAGAGTACATCACAAGCCTATGGTGATGGAAAAATCCTCTATCTCTAAAGAGATAAACATATAGTCTGCGCTCATGTGAAAACATGAGAAGTTCATAAGAGAACTGGCTAAGGACTTGCGCCCTTAGTTGAACAAGATAAATTTAATTAAATCTATCAAATCTCGTTGAATCTACTGAACGTATGTTCTATGGTGAATCCAATGAGGTGAGAATAATAATGAAATTTTTACGAGTTAGTCAAGTATCGGAATTAACAGGTTTGCATCCTAGTAGTCTTAGGAGAATGCACAAAAGCGGTGAATTAGTACCTGAAAAGGTGACTGCTGGTGGAACACGCTACTATTCAGAAGAACAAATCTTTCATTATCTAAAAGGGGAGCGCCCAAATAATCGCACAGTAATTGGCTATTGTAGAGTCAGTTCTTCGAGTCAAAAAAACGACCTAGAAAGACAAGTCGATAGAATGAAGCAATTATCTTATCGCGCGAGGTTATCAATTTGAAATTATCGAAGATATTGGTTCTGGAATCAACTATAAGAAAAAAGGCTTTAACAAGTTAATTGAACGCATTGAGAACAATGAGGTTGAAAAAATTGTTGTCATGCACAAAGATAGACTTGTGAGGTTCGGTTATGAGTTGGTTGAAAAGATCTGTCAACTACATGGAACAGCGATTGAAGTAATTGACAATACTGCTAAAACAGAAGAACAGGAGGTCGTAGAAGACCTTGTTCAAATCATTACAGTATTTAGTTGTAAACTTCAAGGCAAGCGCTCTAAAAAGACCAAACAGATAATCAAGGAGTTGACTTCTGATGATATTGGCGAAGAAAGTCAGACTGATTCCAACGCCTGAACAAGAAAAAGTGCTTCGAAATCATGCTGGAGCTTCAAGGTTTGCTTATAACTATTGTAAAAGAATGAGTGATAGATATTATAAGCTATTTGGAAAATCTGTTTCACAGTTAGATTTACAGAAATGATTTACAAAGATCAAGAAGCGAAAGCGATATGAGTGGTTAAATGACATCAACGCACAAGTTCCCAAACAGGCTTCAAAAGATTTTGACAAGGCGCGAAAAAATTCGTTCAAAAAGTACAAAAATGGCTATCACACTTCTTATAAAACCAAAAAAGATTTAATCCAAGGATTTTATGCCAGTTATGAAAGACTGATTATAGGAAAGAAAGTAGTTGATATTCAGTCTATTGGAGAAGTGAAAACAAGCCAACAACTACCAAGAAACAAAAAACCATCAAATCCAAGAGTTACATTTGATGGTCGTCACTGGTGGATTAGTGTAGGGTTCAAAGAAGAATTCGAACCACAAGAACTAACCAATGAGTCGATTGGTGTGGACGTTGGTTTAAAAGAGTTGTTTGTAGCTTCTAATGGTACGAAAGAACGAAATATAAACAAAGATGCTAAGGTTAAAAAACTTTTGAAAAGGAAAAAGTCAGCGCAAAGAGATATGTCTAGGAGATCTAAAAAAGGTGTGAAATTTCAATATGCCGGATATGAAAAAGCTAAAACTGAGCACCTTCGGTTATCTAGGAAAATTACGAATATCCGAAATAACCATATCCATCAAGCAACAGCTAAATTGGTGAAAACCAAACCAATGAGGATTGTTGTGGAAGACTTATATATCTCAAACCTGTTAAAAAACAAAAAACTATCGAAAGCATTTTCATTTCAAAAATTAAACTTCTTCTTTCAATGTTTATCATACAAGTGTGAGAAGTATGGCATTGAGTATGTAAAAGCTGATAAATGGTTCGCCTCAAGCAAGATTTGCTCAAGTTGTGGAGTAAAATACGACCATTCAGTTCAACCAGAAGGACAGTGGAGTTTAAAAATACGTGAGTGGTGTTGTGTTGGGTGCAATAGCCATCACGATAGGGATGTAAATGCTTCGATAAATTTATCAAGATGGGTAAAATAAATGCTTGATAATAGGAGGTAACGATACTGCCTCGTGTGGAGTGTTATACCCCTCGTCCCTTCGGGGTTGCGAGAACACGATGAAGCACTAACTTGTGTAAATTTGATTAAATTGTATAGATTTAGTTAAGTTTATCGTATCGGAATGGATATGGTGGCGCATGCAGAAATAAAAAAATTATCATTTATATATACTGATGAAAATGAAGAAGCGTTACAGCATATTTCTCTTTCTATTCAAAAAGGAGAATTTATAGTACTTGCTGGCGGTTCCGGCTCTGGGAAGACAACTTTATTGAAACATTTTAAAAAGGAGTTACTTCCAATTGGCACGCGTTCTGGGCATACATATTACGATGGTGCTTTATTAGAAGATGTACCAGATTTATTATCTGCACAAGAAATTGGTATGGTATTTCAAAATCCAGAAAATCAGCTCGTAATGGATACAGTTATTCAAGAACTAGCATTCTCTTTAGAAAATATTGGGTTACCATCACATATTATTCAAAAAAGAATAGCGGAACTCCTTAGCTTTTTAGGATTTCAAGATTTATTGCACCAATCTGTTCATACGTTATCTGGTGGTCAAAAACAACTAGTAAATTTAGCAGCAGTATTAGTTATGCAGCCGAAGCTACTATTACTGGATGAACCGACAGCGCAGCTAGATCCGATTGCTGCGAAAGAGTTTTTAGGATTGTTAAAGCGTATTAATGAAGAACTTGGAATTACGATTATTTTAAGTGAACATCGTTTAGATGAAGTTATACCGCTCGCAACACGCGTTGTTTGTATGGATAATGGCAGAATCATTTATGATGGTACTTCTAAAAGTGTGATAGCGAACATGTGGGAAGTAGAAAAGTTTCGTCCATTCATTCCGCAAATTCCAAGATTGTTTTTAGAGTGGAATGTGAAAGAGATTCCATTTACAGTGCGAGAAGCACAAATGAAAATGAATGATTTTTCAGCGATATCATATAGGAATGGGCAAGTAGAACAATGTGAAAAGCAAGAAGTAATTTTAAGTGCAGAACATATATCTTTTCAATATGAAAAAAGTAGTCCACTTATTTTACGCGATTTAACAGTGAACATCGAAAAGGGAAAATGGACAGCTCTAGTTGGGAAAAACGGAACCGGGAAGTCTACGCTGTTAACGATTTTAGTAGGATTGCAAAAAGCTAGAAGAGGTAAGGTAAAGTGGAATGGAAAAATGATACATAAAATTGATTCGAAAGAACGATTTAAAAGTATAGGGTACGTATCACAACACCCGTATTATCATTTTACATTTGATACAGTGTGGGAAGAGGTTTATGAGCGCGCGCGTGAATTATATGGAGAAGAGGGAAAAGTAATAGCAGAAGAAATGTTGAAAAAGTTCTGGTTAGATTCACTTAAAGAGCGCCATCCACATGATTGTAGCGGGGGAGAGCAACAACTACTCGCATTATGTACAACTTTATTGTCAAAGCCAACTTTATTATTACTGGATGAGCCGACAAAGGGACTAGATCCATGGAAAAAGGAAAGAGTTGGAGAGCTATTTAAACAGTTGCAAAAAGAAGGTACAACTATTGTAATGGCAACGCACGATATTGAGTTTGCAGCGAAATACGTTGATCAATGTATGATGTTATTTGACGGGAAAGTCATTATGAATGATGCACCGAAAGAGTTCTTTAGTGGTAACTTCTTTTATACAACATCTATTAATCGATTCATCCGTAGAGAGTTGCCGTTTGCATTAACGTGGGAGGATGTGTACGAAGCGTGTCCAAACGATATGTTGCATTTATAATATTTATTTTTGCCGTTGTAATATGTACACTACTCTTTACGACTTTTATTATGGACGGGTATTACATGGTAAGTAGTTTGTTTTTATTAGCTGTCATTATGTTACCTTTCTATATTCGTTTTGAAAGGAAGGCGTTTGTTTCACGTGAAATTGTTATCGTTGCTGTGTTAGCGGCGATTGCAGCGGTTAGCCGGGTACCATTTTCTATTTTACCAAGTGTACAACCGACTTCTTTTGTCATTATCGTTTCTGCAATTGTTTTTGGAAGTGAAACTGGCTTTATGATTGGGGCAACGGCTGCCATTGTATCTAATATTTTTTTAGGACAAGGTCCGTGGACTCCGTGGCAAATGTTCTCTTGGGGCATGATCGGGTTTATAGCTGGACTATTACGTAATACATTTTTAATGAAAAAACTGTGGGGAAGACTGTTGTACGGATTTGCCGTTGGATTTCTATTTGGCTGGATTATGAATTTTTGGGGTCTTCTTGGTTTTATACAGGAAGCAACGTGGGAAACAGTTATTGCTTACTATGTCGCAAGTTTTTCTTTCGATCTTAGTCATGCGATATCGAATGTTATTTTCCTTCTGTTATTTAGTACGTCATGGATTACGATCCTCACAAGATTTAAAAAGAAATACGGTATATTAGATGAGCATAACGTGACATAGAAAAGCATACTCATATAAGGTAGGGTCGCGACTTACATATTCGTTTGCCTCTTTCATGCTTCTTACATATTGTAAGAAGCATTTTTTATTGTCAAAAAATAGATTCAATATATATCCGTTATTATATGAAATTATTTGTATAATAGTAGGTGAGAATTATTTTCAAGAGGGAGGTGTATAGTTAATGAAGTTAGTTATTCCGAAGCAACATGGAGCATGGGCGATGCTTGTCATACCATTTCTATTAAGTGTATTACTTGGTAAACCTACTTTTTATCATATCCCACTGTTTTTAGCCTGGTTCTTTATCTATCTAGCCACTTATCCATTTCTCATGTACATAAGGCAAAGACGAAAAAAAGAATTTCTACACGCTGCAATTGTTTATTTTATCATTGCATTTATATTTGGGATGATTTCTTTATTATATGAATGGCGAATTCTTTTATTCGCAGTATTAATGATTCCATTGTTTATTGTAAATATGTATTACGCTCGTCAAAAAAATGAACGAGCATTACTAAATGATATTTGTGCGATTATAGTGTTTTGTATAGGCGGCTTAATCAGTTATTATTTCTCCGTGAAATTCATAGATAAAACAGCATTATTCATTGCGCTTATTTCATTTCTATATTTTTTAGGAAGTACGTTTTATGTGAAAACGATGATTCGTGAAAAAAACAATCCGAAGTATCGTTTTATATCTTGGGGATACCATATTGTATTAACGGTAATTGTATTTGCTATAAATCCATGGTGTTCACTCATATTTGTACCAAGTGTAATTCGGGCCATTATGTTGTATGGCAAAAAGATTTCTATATTAAAAGTAGGGATTTTAGAAATTGTTAATTCTGTATATTTTTTAATAATAACGGTAATAATGATGAAGTATGCCATTTGAAAAAAACTTCCCATCTTTTGATGGGAAGTTTTCATTCTTGTTCTAAAATGTGAACGGTGTAATCGCAACGTTGAAGAGCTTGCTCTACAGCGTAAAGGGATTGTTCAATACGTGCGCGATTAAAATCTTCTTCAACAGTCTGTAATGCATCTTCTAAACAATGTTTCGCTTCTTGTAAGGAATGAAAAGAATCTTGTACGTATCCACGAGCATTCTTTTTCAAAGTAGTAGCCTCCTTTTGTACATCTTTTTGTAGTATGAACAATAAATAAGAAAATATAATTTTTTATATTTATTTGACAATTATAATAAAATTACGTATAGTTAAATTTAAAGTGAATATTTTCTTATCCAGAGAGGTGGAGGGACTGGCCCGATGAAACCCAGCAACCGCGATGCAGGTGCTAATTCCAGCAGAACATATTTGTTCTGGGAGATAAGACGAAGATATACGTAACTTCTTCTTATCGGAGAGGTTTTTTTGTTGCAAAAAAACCGATTACGAAAATTTATATTAAGAAGAAAGGGGTTGCGAAGTACTGTGACACTCGAAAAATACGTAAAACTGCGTAGTACAGTTTATGAATATATGATAGAGCAAGATAAGCCAATATCATTGTTAGATATTCAAGAACATATCGTTTCGCATCATGAAGGAAAATTCACTAAAAAAATGTTACATCAATTTTATTTATCAAGACTATTAGATGAACTCAAACTGGATGGGAAAATTACTTTAGCTGATGATGAATATCGCTATGCTGAAAAAGGGGTATTTTATAAGGCGGGAAAAGGGAGCTGAGCTCTCTTTTTTTTGAAGTATGTAGCGTAAAAGACTGCTAAAGCAGCCTGATACAAGGGAATGGTGTTGAGTGTGTAGTGTCAAAGATTGAATGTGCCTGAAAGAGGCACTTCATATCGGCTGCAAATGAAAAGAGACACCTCCGCCGAATAGGTGTCAGTCGTTTTGTCACGTAGACTCGCTACTTGACAGTTATTAGAATAACATGCAGGATTTTGGAAGTCAAAAGGGAATTAAAGGAAGAGGTGTTGTTATGTACGCATATTTATTAAAAGAACTACATAGGTATATTCCGAAATATATTGTTGATAGAGGTTATGAATATTATGAAGAGGGACATGTAGAAGATGTTGAAGTACATGATAATAAAGTATTTGCTTTTGTGACTGGTAATGCAGGAAATTATGAAGTGGTTATTGATCTTGAAGATTTTGCAGAAAGTAGTTGCGAGTGTCCGTACGAAAATTATTGTAAACATATGGCGGCAGTTGTGTATGAAATTCAAGGTGCTGGTGAGAGTACGGTTAAAGAGAAACTGAACGGTTTAGAAAAAGAAGAGTTACTAACAGTATTAAATCGTTTGTTACAAAGTTCGAAAAATGTGCAAATCGTAGAGAAGATGTTAAAGAAGGGGAAACTTTAACTAAAGAGGGAGTTGTTTTGTAGTGAACGTACTAATTATATACGCTCATCCTAATCCTTCAAGCTTTAATGGGGTAATTTTAGAGCATGTGCAAAAAGGACTTGAGGAAACAAATCATTCTGTTACGCTACTTGATTTATATAAAGAACAATTTGATCCAGTGCTTGTATTTAATGAAGAGAAGAAAAGACGTGATTTACTAAATGAAGAAGAGACGAAGCGATATAGAGAATTAGTGCAGAAGGCGGATATTCTTCTTTTCATATATCCGATATGGTGGTGGGGCATGCCTGCTATTTTAAAAGGATTTATCGATCGTATTTTTGTAGCTGGATTTGCTTATAAATATGAGGGGGCATTACCGAAAGGCTTATTTAAAGGTAAGAAGGCGTGGGTTATTAATACGTTAGACTCACCGTTATGGTACGTAGCACTATTATATCGATCAGCGGATTGGATTATGATGAAAAGAGGGGTTTTGCGTTTTTGTGGTATTCGCAATATAAAACGTTCTGCTTTTCAATCTGTGAAAACGAGTAAAGTAACGAAGCGTGAAAAATGGCTGTTACAAATAGAAGAAGCGGCTCGTACATTATGAATGAAATCGATCGTATTATAAAGTGCTGTAAGTATGATGACGAACTTTTTCGTACGTATATTAAGTGTTTAGTCCAATTGAAGAAGTGTAGTGAAACGTTAAAACAAATTCAGATACAATTAAGAAATGATTATTTAATAAGAGGGATTTGTGAAAGAGAAGTTGATGAGGTAATAAAGGGAAGTAAAGAATATGGAACATATTTTCTTCCTAAAGTATTGCAGTGGAATTTCCTTAAGAACAATCCTCATATGATTGAAAAAGTATGTGAAGATTTGTTTACATATGAAGCATTAAATCATGCAGAGGTAGAGTGGAGGAAGGTAATAAGCTGTATAGATAACGAATGATTTATTATATAAAAAAGCTAGTATAAAACTAGCTTTTCGTTTAAATAAATAAGAAACATAGACTAATGATAAATCCTGCATATAGTAAGTTAACAACACAAAATCCCATAATATCACGCGCGCCTAAACCAGCTATCGCTAATGCCGGTAATGCCCAGAAAGGTTGAATTAAATTTGTCCAAGCATCGCCCCATGCAATTGCCATCGCTGTTTTCGCGGCAGGTACACCAAGTTCAGCGCCAGCTGGAATCATAATTGGTGCTTGCACTGCCCATTGACCGCCTCCAGATGGAACGAAAATATTTACAATGCCAGCACTTAAAAATGTAAAGAGCGGGAATGTGGTTTCATTTGAAATGCTAATAAAGAAAGTAGAAATAGCTCCTCCAAGCGAAAGCCCTTCACTATTTACTCCAATCATCATCCCCATAATTCCAGCATAGAACGGAAACTGAAGTAAAATGCCTGAAGCACTCTTAGTTGAGTCAGAGAAAGCGCGAATATATTGAATCGGAGTACGGTGGAAAATAAGACCCGCAATCAATAACATGAAAATAACGATATCAAGTGTAAGGTTAAAGCCTTTCGTATAAAAGTAGTTGAAAATATAAATAAGACCTAATAATCCAATACAAAGTGTAATAATTATGCTATTTTCCATTTTTTCAGCGAACGTATTTTGCTCCACTTCTTGAGCGGCAGCCTCTTCATGGAACACGATAGGGTCTACAGTAATTGTATGCTTTTCATCTGGATGCATTGCTCGGTTAATAAGAGGCATCGTAACGAGAAAGATAATAACCGGAACGAGAGCGTATGGCGAGAATAACGTTTCTGTTATTGGAATCGCTTCTTTAATACTCCCAGCGGTCGTTTTGATTAACGTTTCGCCTCCTGTTGCTAACGTAAGAGGGATAGAAGCAGAAAGGCCTGCATGCCAAATGAGAAATCCAGAGTAGGAAGAAGCAATTGCTAACCTATAATCTAATCCTTCTAACTGTCTGGCCACTTCTTTTGCATATAAAACCGATACAACAATACCAAATCCCCAGTTTATGTATGCTCCTAGTAAACTTACGATTGAAATAGCAATAATACCTTGTCCATTTGTTTTCGGTAATTTCGCTGCTCTCGTTAATCCTTTTTTAATAAGAGGAGCGTTTGCTAATGCAGATCCTGTCACGAGTACAAGAGCCATTTGCATAGAAAAGGCGAGAAGTCCCCAAATTCCATTGCCCCAATGTGTAATCATTTCGACCGGTGTTTGGTGCGTTGCAAACATGCCGAAGAAGATAACGAAAACAGTTAATAAACATGATAAAATAAACGGTTCTGGTAAGAAACGCTGCACAAGAGCAACACATCCATTTGTAAATGAACGAAACAAAATAGATCAACCTCCTTATGTTATGTATGTTTATTACAATATTCGAGGTTGTTTAGGTGATAACCTTTAATGTATAGAAAATTCAGATATCTAAGGTAGTTGTCATAATGTCTAGGTAGATTAATAGTCTATGTTGAAATGTTATTTCATTTTGAACTGAAATATTTCAAAGAGGGGTAGTATCTATGCAAATCAACTTAAGCAAAGCAAATAGCCCAAAACGTTAAAAATATAGTTTGTATATATAAATCGAAATAGTGTAAAAATATGTGTTTTCGTTTATATCTCTGTTAATTAGATATAAACGAAAACAGAAATTGAAAAGAATGCTCTATATACAAGGGAAAGAGATGGTCATAGAACGAATATGCCCATCAAATGACAGTTTATGTAAGAATCAGATTATTGAAAAAGGATATTAGCTATTTTTAACGAACTCTGAATTACAAACAAACTTTATCAAAAGTGGTGAGATAATATAGAGAATAAAACAAATTTATTTTTGGATATGAAAATGGAAAAATATATAGTTAGCAAGCTTCGAAGTGCCGGTTGTGTTTTTGCAGAAGATGAGACCCGGTTACTTATGTCAGAGGCACTAACTCCAGAGGACCTTATGAAAATGGTAGAAATGCGAGTCAACGGTTTACCTCTGGAATACGTTGTTGGATACACGGAGTTTTGTGGTCTACGAATAGAAGTGGATCGAGGCGTTTTTGTACCGCGTAAACGTACCGAGTTCCTTGTTCATCAAACAGAGGTCCTGTCGCGTTCTAGCGATATCATTGTTGATCTATGTTGTGAATCAGGTGCGGTGGGTGCCGCACTGGCAGCAGCTTTGGGACGAGTTGAATTGTATTCTGTTGACATTGACCCTATCGCAGTACAATGCGCTAGCCGCAATGTAACGAATTTTGGCGGTCGTGCTTTTGAAGGTGACTTGTATAAAGCTCTACCAGACTCACTTAAGGGCCATGTAAATATCCTAGTTGCGAACGTACCTTACGTTCCTACTGAAATAATAAAGTTTCTCCCCCGGAAGGCACGCCTATATGAACCAAATGTAACGCTTGACGGAGGAGAAGATGGTCTTAACATTCTGCGAAGAGTAGCAGAAGATGCTTTACTCTGGTTAGCTTTGGATGGACATCTTTTGATAGAGACGAGCGAAGTTCAGGCACCCCGGGCCTTTGAAATCTTTGCTGGTGCTGGGCTTAGCACAAAAGTCGCTAGAAACAAGGAACTGGACGCTACTGTCATTATCGGTTCTAATTCTAGCTTTTAGAGTATTACTAGTGTTACGTACGTTTCAAATGTTATGACAATCCAAAGAGGATATAGTGTTTACTGATAGGTGGTAATAGATCAATGAAAAAAGAATATGGAATAATCATATTGGTTTTGTTTTTTATTTTGAGTGCTTGTTCTAGTAAAAATAATATTACTTTTAAACAAGCAGATGTTGAAAATGGAATAGTGTATGAATTAATTTCTAAAAATCTTAATATGAACACTGAAATATCTTATAAAATAAAAATGACTAATAATACCGATTATATTATTGTATAAAATAATGTTATGTTTTCATTTCCTAAATCACCTACTGTTTCTGGCCAAACAACAAATCCATTTAGAGTGTTAGCTAAAGGTAATAAGTTAAATATTAAACCTGGGGATAGTATTGTTTTAGAAGTATCATTTTCTCCTGATTTTTATTCTGAGTTTAAGAATACAGAAGTATCTAAAGCAAATCTGTATATAACAGGTTATATCGATAAATTAGCTGATGAAAATCATTTTGATTTTATTAAAAGTATTAATTTAGATTAAAAAAGTGCACCTCCGATTGTTAGACTGTGTCTAATAAACGGAGATGCACTTTTTTTATTTACCTTATTGAACTAAAGCATCTGTTAGCTTAATAGCAAATGATTACAACCGGCTATTTCTCCCAAAGTTCGATCAATCGCCCTTCAGGATCTTTAATCCAAATAAACTTTCCAAATTCATTAATCTCTTCTTTCTTTTCAAGAGGTACACCAATATGTTCAAGATGCTGAATAGTCTCGTTTAGATTATGTACTTGGAAATTCAACATCACTTGTTGTTCTGTTGGGAAATAATTGTCATTTTCAGTGAAGAAAGAAAAGATAGTCTCAGTTCCTAATTCGGGTTTAATCACAGTCCCGTTCCAATTTTCTATTTCAATTTTCAACACTTCACTGTACCATTTTTTTATAACATCAAGATTTTTAGTTCTCCAAAATATTCCTCCGAAACCTTTTATCATTGTATTTAACTCCTGTCTATCTTTAAATTTTTAATGACATAAGTTCAACCTTCAATAAAACGCAGTGCACAACGGGAATGGTAATCGGTTAGATCTTTTGCAAATTGTTGATTCGGAAATCCTCTGTGAAGCAATCTCAACCCGCCTGAAGTTAAGGATATATGATGATGGAATCGATAGAATAACATCCTGTTGGGGTCGAGAGTATCATTCTTTAAATATCGATAATAATCCCCATATCGAAACTGCAAAAAACTGTGCTCATACTCAATATCAAAGAACTCGGCTCCTTCGATATCAATCAAATAAGGTTCTAGTTTGTTATTAATTAATACATGATCGGGGCCGAGTTCCCCATGTATAAATCCATAACGACTTCTTGTTTCAATTTTTGATTCAAGCTCGTACAATGTATCGAGTAGATTGCTATGACTAGCCCTGATGCTGTCAATATGTTGGCATGCGTAATCTAAATCTCTTTTTGCATTCTTCATTTGCAAGTGATGACATTTTTCCGTGTTGATCCCACTTTGATTCACTTTCCCATGAGTAAGTCTCTCGTTGGCATGCATGTCTGCCAGCATATCTCCTATCCGCTGAAACACTTTATCTTTAACATATGAATCGGAATGTTGAAAATAAACTTCTGCCTTTTGTCCATTTACATATTCAACGAGAGCATAATCATAAGGATGACGGTTTCTTTCCTTATTCAGATCATATAGAAGGGGAGTTTGAATTCCTTGTTGAATTAAATACTTGTTATTTAATTCAAATAAATCACTACTATAGGAGTGCTCATGTATATCTCGGTTTGCTATTTCTTCTTGAAAATAATTCATGGTAAGATCCCAAACATACAGAACGCAGGAAAATCCATTGCTGCAATCAATCTTATAGACTACCTTTTGTGCACCGCCATGCATTTTCGTTACACTAGAAACCAAATAACTGGTATCAAAGACTTTTTGCATATACTCCTGTAAATCAGATTGATCAAGGTGACAAGTGATTCTCAATGAATAACACCCCTTTTCTTAGGTTTTGCTGTCAATCAAACTATATAAAAAATCTAACCAAAAGTATAGAATGTTTATTTGTAATTTGTGATGTTAAATTGGGTCTGGAAAAATAGTCATATAAAAACCCGTTGGAGCTTCAATGTTTTTTTGATGAAATCATTCTTACTTCTCAAATACCTCGCCACACAAAAACTTAAAATGTATTACAATGAATGAATCTATACAATTTTCAATCCTTCTTCTTTTCGCTAACTTTACCATTATTTTTAATTGAGTATTACTGCCCCGTCAGTTTAAGTAAAAAACCTTCATAATCTCAATGATATATTCAAACTCGAATAATCTAATTTCCTGAAAACGTTCCTCAACAATCTGGCCCTTTAGTGGAGTAACTTTATTGCTACTCAGCAGTTTCTTAATCCGCCTTTCAGTTCAGATCTTCTTTTCACTATAAAAACATCTCTTTAGATAAACAGATCCAAAGGGGCAAAACATCGCGCTTTTAAATAAAAACAGTGATTTTATTTAAAAGCGATATTAAAAATATTCTTCAAATCCTGGAAGCATATTTTTGCCGCAAACAAAAAGAACCATAAGCTTGCCAAACGGCAAAATTATAATTTTGATAGCTGTCGTCATTTTTTATTCATATATTGGAAATGAATTTCATAATGCGGAAAAATAGGGGGATTTATATGTCAAAGTGGCAATCTAAAGAACAATTGGTTCAATTATTAAGCAATCTTGTTGAAATTCCTAGTATTACAGGTTCAGAAGCTGAAGTTATATTGCCAGACTTTGTTGTAGAACAACTATCTGACTTACAGTATTTCAAACAAAATCCGCATCATTTGCAAAAAAATCTGACGGGGGATGGACGATATTTTGTTACAGCTCTAGTAAAGAAAAGTGATAGTACAAAAAATACTGTAATTCTTGTTAGTCACTTTGATGTTGTAGATGTACAAGATTACGGAGTGTGGAAAGAAGATGCATTTAACCCTAAAAAATTAACATCTATGTTTTATTCTCATAAAGATGAGCTACCAGATCATGTACGTGAAGATATTGAACAAGGAGATTGGCTCTTTGGTAGAGGAACGATGGACATGAAATGTGGTCTAGCCTTACAAATGGCGATGGTTGAGCAAGCTTGTGAAGGAAGATTTGATGGGAATGTTCTTTTATTGGCTGTTCCAGATGAAGAAGTGAACTCTGTAGGGATGAGAGCCGCTGTTCCAAGATTATTAGACTTAGCAAGAGAACATGACTTAGAGTATAAAACGGTCCTAAATTCAGAGTCTATGTTTTCAAGGCATCCTGGTGACCAAAATAAGTATATTTATACTGGTTCTATTGGTAAGGTGTTACCTGGTTTCCTTTGCTATGGAAAAGAGACACATGTAGGCGAACCTTTTGCAGGATTAAATGGGAGTTATATGGCTGCATTATTAACAGCTGAATTAGAGTTGAATACTGACCTTTGCGATATTGTAGATGGTGAAGCGAGTCCTCCACCAACTAACTTGCTTCAAAGAGACTTAAAGGAGGATTATTCTGTACAAATTCCTCATCGTGCAGTCACATTATTTAATTTGTTTTTACTAGAAAAAACGATGACAGATGTAGTTTCATTGTTACGCCAAAAAGTAACGAAAGTAGCAGAGAAAATTGAAGAATCGTATGAGGAGCGAGCGTATCATTTTTCTAAGCATAATCCGTTCATACCGCCTAATCTTAAAGTATATGTATTAACGTATGAAGAGCTTATTGCTTATGCAATTGAACAACATGGGCAAGGAAAAATAGATGAAATTCAATCCGATATTATAAAAAATAGAGAAGATAAAGATGATCGTGCGGTAACTATTGATTTAGTAGACAAATTAGCTATCTTATGTAAAGAAAAGGCTCCAATGATTGTACTTTTCTTTGCACCGCCATACTATCCAGCTGTGAGTTCACGCAACAATCCTTTAATTAAAGAGGTAGTTGTAGAAATGGAAAAGTATGCCCACTATAATCATAGCATTACATTTGAAAACCAAAATTATTTTGGCGGAATTTCAGATTTAAGCTATGTGGGCTTACAAAACCCATTGGATTCAATGAGTTCTCTCGTAGACAATATGCCATTATGGGATAAAGGTTATTCGATTCCACTAGAGGAATTAGAAGAGTTTGACGTTCCAGTATTAAATATGGGACCAGTAGGAAAAGATGCACATCAATGGACGGAGCGTCTGGACGTAAATTATGCATTTGAAACGTTATTAGACATGTTACCTATATGTATTGAAAAACTACTTGTTTCTAATAAAGTTACACAGTCATAGTGTTTGCATAAGAGCGAGAAAAAGACCGTAGTAATACGGTCTTTTTTTCGTAATGAATAGTTTGAAACCTTAGATTTATGAAATTGTGATGTAAGAATTCTCCTTAAAATAGATTCGCAATAAACTATTTAGAGAGAGTAGATATGGCTTGTACACTTTTTGTAACGGTATTTGCTGAGTTTTTGTATAATATAATCATGTGAAGTTAACATAACTTATTGTATCAATAATATATATTTGCGTAGAATATCCATTTTAAGGTTTTGAAGTACCCCCCTAAATGAAAATTTTATTTCGCTAAAGTTAGTTACTTAGTGAAGTCTGCTCATTTTTTTCGTATTAGGAAAGAAGGTACTTTTTAACTTGATGGGTATGGGGTAGTACCCCTTGTAGCAAAACCGGAGTGGAAATGATGAGTATAAATAGTTTTGTGAGATTGATAAAGGACGAATTATTAAAAGAGGTAAGCATAAGAAGTGAGGATGAATTCGAGCCTATAGTAGTTAAAGATATTCCTAGACTTTGGAAGTGTTTAGGGACAGGTAATTATGCCGCAGTATTTATGCACAAAGAATACAAAGATTGGGTAGTGAAAGTTTACGCGCGAGAAGGAGAAGGAATTGAAAAAGAGTCAGAAGTATACCGAAGAATCGGAAATCATCCTTCTTATTCGAAGCTTATGTATAAAGGAGAAAATTTCATAGTATTGAAACGTTTAAAAGAAATTACCTTATACGATGCTATTCATAAGGGGATTAAGATTCCTAAGCAGGTAATCCTTGATATCAATGAAGCTATAGAGTATGCAAGGGAGCAAGGATTAACTCCTTGTGATGTTCACGGAAAAAATGTGATGATGGAAAACGGAAGGGGATATGTAGTCGATGTATCTGATTTCTTAAAAACAAAAGAAGATAGTAAGTGGAGAGACTTAGAAAAGGCATATTTCACCTTTTACTTGCCTTTCATTTATAAATTGCCTTTCCCTGTTAAAGTACCGTATTTCATGTTAAACATTGTTAGACGTTCATATAGAAAATATAAGAAGCTTACAAAGAAATTCAAATTGTAAAAGGACCACATACTTATCTTTAGGTTAGATAAGTACTAGTAAACAAAAGGACCGTACATTTTAGATAGGTCTAATATGTACGGTCCCAATTTTATAACTTTATAAAGTAATTTATTTATAAAATGATTGTAACATTTGCATATAATACTGATGTTATTAATATGAGAAGTAAATCTTCTTGTTTTAATAGAATATACCAGTTCAGTACATTTCATTTTAAACATATTGATGTACTATAGTTCTAAACAAATCATAATAACGGATTAGAAGGGGAATAAACTGTGTAAACATACTCAATTGAGTATTAAACTTTTAATCTAATTTATCTTTGCATAGATGCAGGTATCAGTTAGTTTTTTACTGTCAGCTGAAAGATCTTCATTACTTTACACTCCCACCCCTAAAGGGGCCAGCTGACTAACGTCAGTGGGATTCTTGCTACCAAAGGCGAAGTCCATTTCTGGTATCGCTGACGTGCAAGATTGCGGTGTGCCATCACCACTCCCACAACAGACCATATAGGTTCGTGGGCTACGGTACTGTGACCATACCGTACAGATTGTTCGTTCTCAAATGTTTTTACGTCTTTTGCATGACGACTTAATACATTTTAAGGAGTAGAAGAATTGGCTACCCCAACCTCATATGTATTCTATTTTCAGAGAACAGTCGTTTTAGAGTCTTTTGCATGACTATGAATAAAGTATACCATGTTTTGCTATGCAAAAACGATGCTTTCATCCCACGTCTAAAGACGGACTAAAGTCCTGCGTGGGCTTTCCCGTATCGTAAATTCTGTAATATCCCTTCAAGCCCAAAACCTAATTTTTCAGGGATCATACGACTTTTAGTGTTAGTAGATTCACATCTTATTTCAATCCTTCTAAATTTGAGTAACTGAAATCCAAGGTTTGTTAACTCACTTACTACCTCTGTCATATATCCATTGCCACTAAATTGCGTGTTAATCCAGTATCCAATTTCACATTTAGAAATCTTCCAATTAATTCCGTGAAGGCTAGCAGTTCCAATAAAATCATTAGTATCCTTATGATAGATAAGATAGCGAAAGCTTTCTCTTTTTAAAAAATCTATATGGGCATTTCTCAGGATAATTTCCGTTTCTTCAACAGTAGGGATTGACTGGAATAAAAGCAACCATTGTTTTAACTCATTAATTGAATCCTTAATAGCTTGGTGTACGACATTCCCGTCACCAGCTTGAAGTGGTGCTCGAAGAATTAGTCTGTCTGTTTCTATTTGTAACGGAACATCTAATAAAATAGAATTCATATCATTTCTCCTCTCGAAAACTTTAAATTATGACAGAATGAAACTTATATAATAAAAAAACTTTCACCCAAAAGAAATAATTCTTGAGGACGAGAGTTGCAATTTCGTGGTACGTTATTATGATAAATAAATTAAAAAACACCCTATCTCACTAACAGGAGATCCCGTCACAGCATTACTATAAGTTATTACAGAACCGTGCGAAGCTCTTAGTCTTTCTTCATTAAGAACTTGATAGCAATACAGTAAAGTTTATCTCCCATAATGGGGCCTCTCAAAAATTAGTAAACAATAAATATATATTCAATTAATCACTTAGAAATCCCTTTTCACATATTGAAAACTAAACTGCCAGTTGGTACAAAAAAATGGCTACCGAAGCAGCCTTAGGTTATTCAACTAATGATTGTAGAAGGAATGAGTGTCGCATTTATTAATCCCGATTTATTTGATTTAAAAATTTACTTCTATGCAGATGGTGAAACAGAATTAATGAGAAGGTCTAGCCGCGATATTGCTGAAAGGGGAGCCGATATCAATTATTTAAGGCGGTCTCATGCAGAACGTCGGATTCAGTACGAAGTGTTTATGCATCCATACAGTCAATGTTTTGATATTATTATCAAAAATTCCGATGAAGCAATATGTCTAGAAAAAAATACATTTGAGTTTTATAGAGTTTAAATGCAAATACTCTATTTGTTATGTTTATTATGAGGGTTCATTTTCATTATTTGGCTCCCAAATGAAGCAACTTTAGTATTCACTCAAAAATCCATTGTCTATGAAACAACTAGATTTTTAAACGGCTTTAATAGACAACTGCCATTTACATAGACAGATGTCTATTGTATTTTTGGCGGCAAGATTAAATAGCTTTTTTGTTACTTTACAATAAAGTATACTTAATATCAGTAATTCATGTAATTAGGAGTGATTTCTATATTTAGGGAAAATGCAAAAAGGTTACTTCTGTCATTAGTAACAAATCCAATACTAATAATTGTATACGGCATTTTTTGTTATGAGTTAGCCTTATACTGTAAGTACGGAAGGATGAATTATAATATTTATATTTTGTTATTATGTATAGTGCTTTTTATATCCATGACTACATTTACTACAATGCAGGTGATAAAAAATAGAGAATATGAATCTAAAAAATTAACTAATTCAATAGCATGGAGATCCATTTCTATTATCATTATTGTTGCAATTACATCATTTTATGGGATGCAGATTTATAAAAGTGCAATAAATTACAATGGCAAATTGGCATGGTTTATAGAAAGGTTAAAACATGAAAGGTCAGTTAAACTTAAACATAATAATATATATGAATCTGGAGTAGAAGGTATTTTTGAAGATATAAATAAAAAACATCCTTTGCCAAAGAAATTGTATATGGCAACTGATTTTGATCTTACATTTCATTCAGATGGAACAATCACAGCGTTTGATACATTTGTTTATGGGAAAAATGTTGATGGGAAAGAAGAAACTTATTTAATCTCTTATAATAAGAAGAAATCAGAAGATATTACTATAATACGAGACGGGTATGCAAAGCCTGATTATGATGATGATAAATTAGTAGAACCTTTAATTAAAACGGTTAAGGCGATTCCAGTTAAGCAAACGGTTAGAAAGTGGAATGAAAGTAAGTATGGGTTGATTTATTATGGAAAAAGAAATTGGGGATCCAATACAGAGGGAATTATTAATATTACTGAGGATGGTAAGGGGCAGAGTCTTAAAGAAGCAGCTTCTGAAATCATTGGATATACTGTATCTATATTTGTCCCTGGAAAAGAGAAAGAGCTAGTACCTGCTAGATATAACTTAATATGTGACGCAAGTTGGAGTAAATCAAAGACGCCTCCAAATGAAGATAGGCCTAAAGAGAAGAAACAACAAGATTTAAAGAATGAAAAAGAACAGTTTTTCCTATCAAAAGAAGTTGGTTATAAACTAAATATGACAGATAAAGCATTAGGGAGCGCCTTTTATTCATTAAGCAAGACTAGTGATGAAGGGGAAACATGGGAGGTTATCAATCCAGACCCATTTAATAGGGGGATTGGTAGTGTATCAGGAATCACTTTTATAAATGATAAACTTGGGTTTTTAGGAGCAGTTAGACCTTCTGGTAATGAGGGAGAGTTATATCGCACAGATGATGGGGGGGTATCTTTCAAAAAGGTAGAATATCCGCCGCATGAAGTCAAATTAGATCATACACAGTCCACAATAAGTCCTTTTGATTCTCCTAGTATGCCATATGAGAAAGATGGGGTTTTTAATATGTTAGTGGGACAAGGGGCAGATGGAGACTACAATGGCGATAGTAGTGCACTTTATCAATCAAAAGATAACGGAGAGACATGGGAATTTGTAGAAGAAGTGAAAAAGAAATAGTCAGAATGTTTTTTTGAAAAATAAGGTAACTATTCAGCTATACATTTCATTTAGAAGTTTGGTAAGGAGTATAATTCCAGCCATGAAGATAAAAATGGACCTACACCTCGCTGCCTTTCTTTGTTTTAAAGCTTTACGCGTGGCAGGAAAAGGCCCTGACCGCTTCTATGCATGGCCAGTCCCTCTCGCCCATTTAAAAAGATGCTTTTCTGGCTTTTTTTCATAGAGGGGCTGAGTAGTTACTAAAAGTAAATAATTTAAATCGAACCATAAGCTTGCCGGCAAATTTATGGTTCGATTTTTTTTAGGGCAAAGATATCGTTCTAAACGGGTATTACCACATCGCTATCAAGTTTAAATTTTATAATGCCCCCAAAATGAAAAATTTGTGTCATTTATAGAAAGAAGTTTATTTTTATCATTTTGGGGATACTTCAAAATATTAAGTTGATGGTGGTGGGGTAGCACCACATCGCTATCAAGCTAAGATTTTAAAGTACCCCCTAAACGAAAATTTTGTGTTGTTTTAGCACCGAAGTTCATTTTTATCGTTTTTGGGGCAACCTGTTCTGTTAGGTTGATAGGCATGTGGCGGTACGCCATAAAGTACATTTTTCCTGAGTGGCTCCAAAAGTAAAGAATCGTTGCCGTACCCCTTAAACGGTTAACTAACCCCAATTTTTTTCTATTTTGACGACATGCTCAACGCCGCAGAAAAATAAGTTTATTTTCTGTTCCTGAAAGCAGCCTTTTTATATTTTCCATATGCCTGAAAATAACCATAAACGCCATTAGGAATGCAAATATATAAAAATATACGGTATTCCCAAAAACAGGAATAAATGAAATAACCGCAATAAGCAATGTAGCACATATTGTACCTAAAGAGACATAACGGGTTAAAGCTACTATTATCACAAAAAAGCCAAGGCATAAAAGGGCCATAACCCAGTCAACCATAAACAGCACAGCCACTGCTGTAAGTGCTCCCTTGCCCCCTTTAAACCCAAAATATACCGGCCAGTTATGCCCTATAACCGCCCCTGCGCCTGCCGCTAAAAGGCTTACGCAATCTTTAGCCTCTCCCGAATAAAAGTAAACGCTAAGGAACAAGCCTATATAACAGGCAATTATCCCTTTTAATATATCTCCCGCAAGAACAAACACCGCAGCAGATTTCCCAAGTACTCTCAGAGTATTGGTAAGCCCGGCGCTTTTGCTTCCATGGCTTCTTATGTCCTTTCCGTATATTCTCCCTACAATCACCGCTGTATTAAGGCTGCCTAAAAGGTAGCCCAAAACTAAGGCCGCAAAAATCTTTAAAATATCAATCATCACTCTTCTCCCTTTAAATTATTCTAAATTTCTTTTATTTCTCCATTAATACAGGGTTTTAGCATTGTTCTTCTCCAAAAAATTTTTTAATAAACTTCTACTTTTTTTATTCATGTTAAAAGGGCATCTACAATAAGGATGTTGGTAATAACTGAATAGCCAGAAAAACAACCGGTAAAAAACCCTTGATTAGTCACAACATTTTTGAGCCAAACTGCACGCTTTCCTTCTTCTAATTCAATGATCCGATAGGGGGTAACGATGGGGAATAATTTCTTTAATTTGTTGAATATTGAACATGAATTTCTCTCCTTTATACCATAGCTAGATATTTTAGTTAGTTTAATTCCCTAAAATAGCATGTTCGAATATTCACAATAATTAGCACCTGGTACTATTATTTGATTATATAATTAAGTGTAAAAATAGTAAAGGAGGATAAATGTATGCAATCAAAAGCAAGAATTACAGCTATTGGTACCTATGTACCTGAAAAAAAGCTGACCAATGATGATTTAGAAAAACTAGTAGATACAAATGATGCATGGATTGTACAAAGAACTGGGATGAAGGAAAGAAGAATTGCTGGTGATAACGAATATGCCTCTACATTAGCTTTTAAAGCTATTGAAAACTTAGTGGAACGTTATCATAAAAGTCTTGTCGACGTGGATTGTATTCTCGTTTCAACAACTACGCCTGACTACACTTTTCCAAGTGTAGCCTGCCAAATACAAGAGCATTTTAATATTCAGCATACAGGCGCTGTTGATTTCAATGCTACTTGTGCTGGTTTTACATATGGATTACATCTGGCGAATGGTTTAATTACATCTGGTCTTCATCGCAAGATTTTAATTGTAACGACAGAAACCTTATCTAAGATTACAGACTATACAGATCGAACTACATGTATCTTATTTGGAGATGGAGCCGCAGCTGTTTTAGTAGAGAAAGATGAAGAAGTGTCTAGCTTTATAGCTACCCATATTGGGACAAATGGGGAAGGGGGTATGCATGTATATCGTAAAAATTTATCTACTACCATGTTTGGAAATCCTTTAAAAACACATGGGAAGATAGTTCAAAATGGAAGAGAAGTATATAAGTGGGCAGCACGGACACTACCAATTGGTATTAAAGAATTGTTATGTCAAGCAGAGTTACAACTGGATGAGGTGAACTGGTTTGTTCCACATAGTGCTAATTTGCGAATGATTGAATCTATATGTGAAAAATCAGGTGTCCCACTGGATAAAACATTAACGAGTGTAACATACATGGGGAATACTTCTTCCGTCTCCATTCCATTGGCATTAGACATAGGTATGAACGAAGGAAAGGTGAAAAACGGGGACACTCTCTTACTCTATGGGTTTGGAGGAGGTCTTACACACGCTGGACATATCATTAAATGGCATTTAGCAAAGGAATAGGAGATGAAATATTCAATAGTAACATAAACGTATTTTATTACATTAAAAATCTTTATAGGGATTCCGTCCCATCGCTATAAAGCTAAGTTTTTGCACTACCCATAAAGCAAAAAACGCCATCCTTTCCTATGATTCTACAGAAAGAATAACGTATTTTTTTCACTTTGAGGGGATTTCTTTTTGTTAGCTTGCTAGCAATGTGGCGAGACCCCAGGACTAACTTAAAAAGCAGTAGCCTGAAATTAATTTCGGGTTACTGCTTTTTAACTATATTCAAAAAAAATTAACTCAACCTTTTATCTTCATGGCTTTAATATTTTTTCCAATCTTACTCGTTTAATAAAATCATCTAATGCCTCTTCTTCATTACCATAATGAGCAATTGAGGTTTCTACAATACTCGCTCTCTCATCAGTTGCACAAATAACCCACTTATTATCCTCTTTATAAATTAGAACCTCATCCGGATCCACATCTTTTTCATGAAACCAGTTATAATATTTTAATCCTTCTTCTGATAGGATTCGTTTTGCCTCATCTCTTGTCATATTAAAATTATCCTCCTTATTTTATTTGTTTCAATCCTTCTAATTGTTCGACTGTTAAAGGAAGTTGTATTTGTGTTCCCCCTTTTATTGTCCCAAAACCTGGAGCTATCTCTCCAATTTGTGCTTTTAATTTGCTATAATCACCACAATAGTACTAGCATTTACCTGTGCTTTTAGTGTAGGGTCACTACAATTATCAATATAGGTTTTTATATTCGAGAAATCAGCTACAACCTCATATTGATGGTATTTACTCACATCTTCCAAATACTACTCAAATATAAATATAGGATGTTAGGTAAGAATCCTCCATTCTTCTCTATTTACCTATGCGTATACTTTAAATCAAAGAATCAAGGAAAGACCTGGTTAAAAGAAAAAAGGTTAACACCTCACCATAAAAGTTCTACTGAAATTGAGTTAATTCCAACAGATTTACATGCTAATATACCACATATAGGTTCAGCATCAGATTTAAGAGGAGGAAAATAAAATGAAAAAAATAATAAAGCAAGTATTAAATGAAATAATTGATTCGGAAATGGTAGTATCAAAAAAAGAAGATGCATATAAGTCAATCGAAACAATTAAACGAATATATGGTGTAGATTTACCATTAGACTACAAAGAGTTTTTGCTTGAATATGGAGGGTGTTTTATTAAGGATAATAGAATGTACCAGCCAATTGAAGTTACCCCTGTAACTCCCAAGGATGGTTTTGACTCGATAGGTGGCTTTTATGGTATTACTAGTGATGCCTATGAAATTGAATCAATCATTCAAACTTATAAGGATATTTTAGGAAGTAGTGTAATGCCTATTGCAGATGCAGACGGGGGAGATTTAATATGTATAGGCTTAAAAAATAAATACAGGGGTAAAATTTATTATTGGTATCATGAAGGTGAAACAATAAACGAAGATGGAAAAGAATATTATTATCTTATAGCAAACTCATTTGAAGAATTTATTTTAAAATTTTCAATTCATGAAAGAAAAGAAAGTGTAAATTTAGATGACATCGAACTCTTTTTAGACGAAGATTTATTAAAAGATTAAATAGCATCCCATAGATAAACGATAGCGACAAACCTTATTCAAAGTTCTTTAGGGATGTAACGCTAAAAGAATTAAAAAAGTAAAAGTGTATAAGAAAAAGCCCCCACCACCGCCAAGTAGAGAAGAGCTTTTCCAGGTAAACTACGATAAAAGAAGTCGCGAAGTATTATATTAACGCATAGTGTCCTTACATAACCCTCTGTAAACCTATTAGATAAAATCAGATATTGATTATTTGGGAAACTAACAGTTATTTTAAGTTGAATGATCTGAATTCCCGTAAATAACTGTAAAATAATAAAATTTTCGTTTTGGGGGTATTTGCATTTCTTAGCTTGATGGTGATGGGGTGGTACTCCAACTAGAAAAATTGTCTCTGCGTGAACGTGAAGAACTTGAAAAATTTAAAAAAGAAGCAATGGAAGAACCACCGGATTTCTTTGAATATATTCAGTCTACCGAAAAAGATAATAAATGATACATAATGCCTCCAACAGAATATTTATCAAATTGATAACATATGTATCCCTTTCGATTTTTACAGAAATTGTAATGATATAAGTATATGCATATAGAAGGGGAGGCATAGGTTCTATGAAAAATGTTAAGTTTTATGGGTTAATTCTAGCATTCATCTTGCTACTGGCAGCTTGTAGTAGTAATTCCTTTGAAGATTATACATCAAAAGCTGATAAGAACATTAAGGATAAAAAATATAGCGAAGCTATAAAGAATTGTCAAGAGGCTTTGAAGTTGAAGGATGATAAGAAGATTAAAAGTAAGTTAGAACAAACCAAAAATTTAAAGAAAGCGCAAGATGCTTTTGATAAACATGAAATCGGGAAAGCTATGAATAATGTTCAAAAGGAAAAAAGTGATGAAAATAAAGAATTAACAAAGCAAGCCAATGCATTGCAAGGTGAGATTCAACAAGAAATTTTAGTTAAATTTAATAAGTTGAACATGAATCGTATTACTGGCGATGTAAAAGAAGCCCGTAAATCTTTAGATGATCTTATGGCTTGGATACAACAATCTGACTTATTAAAATCTCAAAAGGATTTTGTTGATACGTTACCTGAAAAAGAAGCAAGTATCTCTAAACTACAGGAAAGTAAAAAATAAAGAAAAGAGGTTACCTAAAAGTAACTATTCAGCGACTTTTGGGACAACCTCTTCTTTTCGTTGTGGATTTTTAAGAAAATTTAGAATAGAATAAAAATATAGCCATCTACCTATTATTCACTAATGAAAAGAAAAGGGGGTAGCGAAATGCAACTGAAGTATGGGAAGCACATTAATATATTATCTATTGTTCTAACTTTGTTCTCTTTTTCCGTAATTGTAAGTTTCTCTACCTGGTTGAGTGGATATTCAATTCCCAACCTTTCTACAATGCTTAAGGTAACAATGTGGAGTGCATTTATTCTTGGAATTATAGGGTTTAGACAAGAGAAAAGCGCACTGGCGATTATAATTATGGGAATATGTGCCTTTGCTCTAGTCGTTCTATATACTTATGCGGTTATAAGTTTTCTTGAG
Organism: Bacillus sp. RC242; assembly: GCF_044908245.1. Classification (NCBI taxonomy): domain Bacteria; kingdom Bacillati; phylum Bacillota; class Bacilli; order Caryophanales; family Bacillaceae; genus Bacillus; species Bacillus sp. RC242. The sequence continues at coordinate 198,141 of NZ_JBIYCZ010000002.1, read as the reverse complement.
CATTAAACACAAAAAAAAGAAACGAACATTTTTGTTCGTTTCTTTTTTTTGGGGATGATTATTATAAAATAGCCTCTTCTAATGATTGAGTGCTGAATCCAAGAATTGATTTTTGAGTGCTATTCTCATGATCTTTTACACGGGAGAAAATCTCACCGGTACAAGAAGAAAACAGTCTTTGATATCTTAGGCGTCGTATATGACTTTACTATGTCTCACAATCATGTAGCATAATCAAAAAAATTGAAACCCAATAGGGTTTATTTAGTATGCAAATCTTTAAAGAACTTACACTGGACCTTTAGAAAAAAGAAAAAATTCTACGTAAAGTTAAACTTATATAAGCTTAACTTGATGGCGATGGGATAGCACCATCAAAACACAAATTTCATACGCTATGAAAATGTAACGATTTTATGCTACCAGTAAAAAACTGATTAGTGAGAGCTCATAATCTGTGGGGGATGGATACCCCCACGAATTTAAGTTTCACTTTATCAAAAAGTAAGGATCGACCGGTACCGCTCGTTATTGGACTATTACTTTTCCATCCATTCCTTTCAAGTAGTGGAACCGACATATTAGTTCATATGTACCGGGAGTTTCAGGTTTTACGGTAATTGTTATTTCTTTTCCTGACGGGACTTCGGCGTCAATTCCGAGTTTTTTCACCGTAAAGGTATGTTCTCTATTTCCTTTGTTTTTCAATAGCAACGTCGTCGTTTTCCCAACCGGAACAGTGATGATACTCGGATTAAAGTAATCATCATTCAATTCAACCTCAATAGGCTGTCTCACAACGTCGGATTCGGCCAATACGCGGAGTGATCCTAAAGTAGTAATAACTACAATCATCGCAAGTGAAATGATTAATCCAGTTAATAGCTTTTTCACAGACATTCGTAATCCCTCCTTTCCTAAGCACTAGTGTTTTCAAATTACTAAAATATTATCAATATAAATGGGGTTTACGCGTGGCTTAAATAGTAATTCTTTCGGCAACTCCTACTAACCAAGTACTAACTGGAATAGGATTTGGGTAAATAAAAAAAGCCTCCACTACTGTGGAAGCTTCTCCAAATGATGTGCAATATCAATATACATATCGGAATAAACCGAATGGATTTCATTACTAGGCGCAGCGTTAGAAGAGAAGTGGACGATTACCATACTTGCTTTCGGATCGATGTAAAGAGTTTGTCCGTAACTGCCTAACACTTCGAAAGCACCTTGTTCATTGTGCGGAATCCACCATTGATTATGATAAGAAATGGAAGCACCACGACCAATTGCGAGCTCACCTTCTTGTACATTTTTCACACTTTCTGTAATAGAAGAAGGGACGATTTGTTTTCCATTATATTGACCATTATTTAAAAGTAATTGCCCGAACCTCGCCATATCTCTAGCAGTTGCATTTAAACCAGCGCTTGCTTGTTCTACTTTTGTTTCATCTGTAACGTAATAAGCGTCTTCTTCCATACCAATTTGAGACCAAATTCGCTCGCTTACATTTTCAGCTAATGATTTTCCTGTGATTGTTCGGATAATCCAAGCGAGTGTTTCTGTTGATCCGTTATTGTAAGAAAAAGAGGAACCGGGTGGTGCAGTTTCTTCTGCTTCTAGTAACATATCATAAATTTTCATAGGCCCCTCGTAATTTTTACCTCGGGGTAAAATATTACTAGCTAAATATAGTTGTGCATCTTGATTTTCTAGTCCTAGCTGCATATATCCGTGAGTAGGGTATTCAGCGGAAACTTGCATGTCCATTAATTGTTGAAGTGTTGCTTTACCAAACGGTGTATTTTTTAATTCTTTTATGTAAGTGTCAGCTGTTTTTTCTACATCAATTCGATTTTCTTCAGCGAGAGATTGTATAATTGCACCAGTAAATACCTTTGCTAACGATGCCATTCCATGAGGTTCACTCTCGTTATATCCATTGAAATATCGTTCATAAACAAGTTGACCATTCTGTACAACGACAAAAGCATCTGTTTTGTTTTCGTCTAAAAGTTTTTTTAGAGGAGTCGTATTTCCAAATCTACGCTCCACAGCAAAATCGTCTAAGTTTTGTAACGCGGTAGGGAAGGGAGCAACTTGGTCAGGGATGTTTTTTACTTCATTTATTAAAGTGAATTCTTTCATATGTGTATACGACCAGCGTAAGTAAGGATCGTCTAACCAGTTTTCTTTTGTGACATTTGCTTTAGTGGGGGTCGTTTTATTATTTTTAAAAAAAGTAAACCCAAGCCCTGTAACTACGAATAGTAATACTAGTAACAGTAATAGCAGGGGAGATTTCTTTACATTCATGCATGTACCTCCTTTAGTTTCTATTATAAGTATACGCTCGTCTTAAAATAAATACAAAATAAGGAAAGTAAACGGGTAAGTTTACTTTCCTTATGAACGTTAAGCAGATATTTTTCCGTCTGTACTTTGTTTCTTGAATTTTTGTTTTCGTCCGTGTAATCCATAATATAGAAGTAAAGTGAACGCAACGATAATAGCTGCGATAAAATACATATTATGATAACTTGATTTGGCAGCGACTATACCTAAAATGAAAGAACCAAAGCCAATGCCGCTATCAAAGAACGAGAAGTAAGTAGCTGTCGCAGAACCACGTCGATGGTTTGGAGCGGCAGAAATTGCAATCGTTTGGAAACTTGGAATTAATGTTCCGTATCCTAAACCGATTAACATACCTGCGCCAAGGAACCAAAATGAAGTTTGCGCTTGGCTTAAAATGAACATCCCAATTGTGAAAATAATGATAGCTGGATAAATAAGTACATTTTCACCGAAACGATCAAATATTTTTCCTGTAAATGGACGAGAGATTACAACAACAAGTGCGTATAGAATAAAGAAGTAACTTGCAATTTCGCTTAAACCGAGTTCTTTCGCATAAATAGGAATAAAGGATAAAATGCCACTATAAGAAAAGGCTAAAACAAATCCTGTCAGAGCGATCGGAATAGAAGATGGTTCAATTAAGTCTTTCCATTTCATTTTTTCACGTGTTTGTTTACTTACTGGTTTTTCATGCGGAATATTGACTAGTAATCCTAATAAAAATGCGAGTAATGAAAATACTGAACACACGATAAATAGTACAGTAAATGAAAAATGAGAAATAATTGTTAAACCTAAAAAAGGACCAATTACCATCGGTAGACTCATAAATACGCCGTAATAAGCAAGTGCTTCACCGCGTCTATGAGCTGGTGCTACATCAGTTACAATTGTTCCAGTTGCTGTTGTTGCCATTCCGAATCCAATACCATGTAAGAAGCGAAGGGCAAGTAATAAAAATAAACTTTGCGTACCGAAATACATAACAGTAGCGGCTAAAAATAGTGAAAGTGAAATAAATAATATTTTCTTTCTTCCTAAATCATCGAGCCATTTTCCTGTGAATGGTCTACATAAAACAGATGAAATAAGAAAAACAGTTGCAACTAAACCAATTTCCTCAGGTTTTCCTTTTAGGCTGTCTATAACATAGACAGGCAGAGTAGTCATAAGCATGTAAAATGTTAAAAAGAGAAACAGACTACTAAAACAAGTTCCGAGGAAATCCTTCGTCCAAAGTTTTTCACTTTGCATCGTCATCCCTCCAAATTAATGATCTAAATTTTTGATAATTTGTTGTAACAATTGAAAAGCTTCATGTAAGTCTTCTTCTTTAATACCTTCTAGCGTCTTTTCTTCAAAGGAATCAACTTCTTCTTGCCATACTGGAATCATTTCTATTGCTGTTTCCGATAAGGAAATCAACTTTTCACGGCGATCTTTTCCTTCCGTCCGAATAATCCAGCCCATCGTTTCCATACGTGTTAACGTGCGGGTCATCGTTGGGGATTCAACATTTAAATACTGACATAATTCTGTTTGGGTACAAGATCCAGTTTGATTAATGCGGAAAATAACAGCCCATTGCGCACTAAATAATCCTGTTGGAGATACACGTTCATTAAATTTCTTCGTAAACTTACGAGAAGTTTGACTGACAATGTGAAAAAAATGTTGTTTTTCGTCCATGTATTTTGATCCTTTCAAATTAGTTACCTAGCTAACTATATACCTTTTTATTTTACTTGTCTAGTAATAGACATGTTGTTTTATGTGGAAATTTCGTATAGATTTTGTATTGAGAACGTACATTCTACATGGTATTCTTTAATTAAGTAAAGAATTTTCTTTCTATTAAAAGAATGGGGGGAACTTGTGATGATTAAGCCTGCAACAATGGAGTTTGTTTCACTATCGAACGGAGAAACGATTGCGTATCAGGAAGTTGGAAGGCAAAATACAGAAATTCTTGTACTCATTCACGGGAACATGACATCGTCACAACACTGGGATTTAGTTATTGAAAAGTTGCAAGATCAATACCATATTTACGCTCTTGATTTAAGAGGATTTGGCCAATCAACATATAATCAATCGATAGATTCATTACAAGACTTTGCAAGAGATGTAAAACTATTTATCGATCAATTAAAACTAGAAAAATTTTCATTAATGGGCTGGTCAATGGGCGGTGGTGTTGCGATGCAATTTACAGCGAATCATCCAACATTTGTCGAAAAGTTGATTTTAGTAGAATCAGTGGGAATGAAGGGATATCCAATTTTTAAAAAAGATATTAACGGGCAACCGATCGTATCAAGTTTAGTAAAAACGAAAGAAGAAATCGCGCAAGATCCCGTACAAATTGCTCCAGTGCTAGATGCGATAAAAAATATGAATAAATTATATTACCGTACAGTATGGAATCTATTAATATATACACATAATCAACCTGAACCGAATCGTTATGAAAAGTATTTAGATGATATGTTAACGCAACGTAATTTCGTAGATGTGAATTATGCGCTCATTACATTTAATATTTCGGATGAACATAACGGGGTTGTAGAGGGAAATAAGCAAATTCATCATATTAAAGCTCCAACACTCGTCATACAAGGTGACCGCGATTATGTCGTACCACAAGTAGTTGGTGAGGAATTAGCGAAACATTTGCCAAATGCGGAGTTGAAGGTGTTAGAAGATTGCGGGCATTCACCGTTTATTGATTGTTTAGATGTGTTTATAAAACATGTTGAGGATTGGTTAGAAGATAAGTAGGTTGAGGAAGAAGTTAGATGAAATGTATCTAGCTTCTTTTTTGTGGGAAAACCAAAATTATTTCAGCCACTAGTTCTTTCTTATTCCACAGTAAACAATATATAATGAGTGTGGTGAATTACAAAAGGGAGAGATAAGGGATGTCAATGCGTTTTACATTTTGGATTATGGTTGGGATTGTAGCAATCTCGGGTTTGTCACAAGGGATGCTCTTACCTGCCATCGCAATGATTTTTGAACAAGAAGGGGTTAGTTCAAGTATTAACGGTATTCATGCGACGGCATTATACATTGGGATATTATTTATTTCACCGTTTCTTGAAAAACCGATGCAAAAGTTTGGAATGAAACCAATTATCGTAATTGGTGGGTTTCTCGTTATTATTTCATTATTCTTTTTTACACAAACATTTTCATTTTGGGTATGGTTTATTCTTAGGTTCCTAGTTGGTGTTGGAGATCATATGCTCCATGTCGGAACGCAAACGTGGATTACGACAACGTCAGATCCTAGTAAAATAGGTAGACAAGTATCGATATACGGTGTATTCTTCGGAATTGGTTTCGCAGTTGGTCCGTATTTAGCAAGCACTGTTCAGTACGGTCTTGCGACACCATTTATCGTATCTACTATACTTTGTTTAATAGGTTGGCTCTTACTACTCCCAACGAAAAATGCATTTCCAGCACAAGATGAGGCAAAAACTGAAAGTGAATCATCCTTTTCTCGTTATAAACAAGTCGTTGGATTAGCTTGGATTGCACTAATTGGTCCGCTCGCATACGGTGTGCTTGAAGCGATGCTAAATAGTAACTTACCAGTATACGCACTTCGAAAAGGGTGGTCTGTATCGGAAGTTTCCTTCTTATTACCAGCATTCGCAGTTGGGGGCATTATTACACAAATCCCGCTCGGTATATTAAGTGATAAATACGGAAGAGACCGTATTTTAACGTGGACGTTTAGCATAAGTACAGGCATTTTCTTACTTGCGGCAGTATTTGATCAATATTACTGGATTGTCTTTGCATGTATGCTTATAGCAGGTATGGTCATTGGCTCATGCTTCTCACTAGGGCTTGGATTTATGACAGATTTATTACCGAGACACTTACTACCAGCAGGTAATATATTATCCGGAATCGCCTTTAGTATAGGAAGTATTATGGGACCTGTATTAGGAGGCGTATTTATAGAAAAAATACAGTATACAAGCTTTTTTATTGCGGTTATGATTATAATGGGAATTCTCGCAATGGTATATATGGTCTACATGAAGAATCAATTCGCATCAAGAAAAATAGAAAGTAGGTTAGGGCATGACAAAACAACCTAATAAGAAAAAATTTGAAGTACTAGAAAACGAAACGATTACAGACTGCTTAGCGCGTATGGAACAAGAAGGATATGCACCGTCTCGTCGCATGGAAGAGCCAATCTTTCATGAAGTAAAGAAAGACGGAAAAACAGAAGTTGAACCGTGTGGTAGAAAAATTGTTTTTGAGGGTAAATTGAAGTAATACAAATAATAAATTCTCTTTATCGTATAGAGCCATCCAATTCAGTCTTTGTGAGTTGGATGGCTTGTTTTTTTATTGACCAATGAAGGAATAGGAAGATGAGGAATTGAATAGAATGAATGGATATTTTCTAGGAAGAACGAAAAGAAACTAGTTGGCCGGACATGGATTGGAGAGCGAATATAATAAATTAAAACTAAAAATTTGCAGGGGAAAATAGGTGAATTAGCCGAGTGCTCGTTAATCTGTATTCCATCAATTTTGTCGTCAAGAAGAAAAGTGTAATATCAAAAAGCATACTATAAATACGTATCATTTTTTGTGTTCGGTGCGGAATGGCAAGTAAATACAACCGCAACTTTAAATCTTTCTGGAAGAGCAGAATTATACTAGCTTTGTATTTTAGTTAGTTCGAAATTGATCGCTTAAGCGAGGTGGAGTTCAAAATATGGAAGTAAATCAAAATCAGCGAATCCTCTATGCGGTTTTTGAGGATGAAATTCAATTGCCGGTGCTGGATATCACTCATCCCCTTTTTAATGAAAGTATTGATGAACAGGCGTATCATTTGAATTGCCTCAAATCAGCCCGGAGCATTGAATCGTTAAAAAAGATGCCTAGCTTTATTCAAAATATCTTTGTGAAAATGCCGAATGTTGATGATTCCTATCTTAGCGGTATGCGTACTTTACTGTACAAACTAGGCCCTGGTTTAAGTAAGGGGATAAAATTAGGCTTTCGGGACAAGTGGGCGGTGAAGCAAACTTCTTTTATGGGACTTCGGATTAGGCTGAGGGATCTTTGCAGACACCAGTCGGAAATTTTGTTTCCTCAGCTTAAGCAATTCCCTGAACGGGGTCTTTGTTTTTTTAATATAGCTGGTGGTGCTGCTACGGACAGTATCAATACTTTGATTTTAATACAGGAATCAGACCCGGAATTACTTAAGGGACGAAAGATTGAGATTAATATTTTAGATATTGATACTTACGGCCCTAATTTCGCGAAAAGGTGTATGGGTGTCTTGAAGCAGTAGGGGGAACGATTCCATGGTCTTGATATAACTCTTAATACAACTCATTATAACTGGAGCCAACCGGATTCATTATTAAAAATGAGCTTGGAACATTCAGGTTGGATTCAGCTCTGTTCATCGGAAGGGGGGCTTTTCGAGTATGGTTCGGATTCAGATATCATTGAGAATTTAAACCGTTTCTTTGAAAATTCCCCAGCGGATGCCCGTGTCACGGGTTTATTAATTTTCGACCGAGCGCATGTAAATCCGGGATACCTTGGATTTACGGAGTTTATTGGTGTGCAAATTAGGTATCTTGGATTGGAAGGGTTACAGAAGATTTTAAATCAAACTTCGTGGGTATTAGAAGAATCGCATGAAATTGAAAAAATCTATATTCTATTTTCACTGAAGAAAGCGTGAAATTATATTGAAATGATTGGATGAGGGGTTGGTACCAATGTCGGTACTACCTCTATTTTTTTTGCGGAAATTCATAGAAAACAAACGGGGAATTATGTATTTATTGTTTTTGCTAAAAATTATGTGCAATTCAGAGTACGATACATATAAAATGCCATTTCCTTTTGCATTTCTCCTAATTGGCTTCTTTATATAGGGCGTAGAAAAGATTGCTACTTTTTTTGTATATTGGTAAAATAAGTTCTTGGGTCTTACTTGTTTTTATCGGTATAATATTTGTCGCTTAACGTAAAGAAATTAGTTACAAAGCTTCCATAATATTTAAAGGGGGTTACAGCAACGATCCCCTCTTTTTGGAGCCACTCACGAACGTAAAGCAAGAGAAGAGGCTATATGAACTATTCTCCTATCTTGTTTAGATTAAATCAGTTACTGCAATTGGAACAGGTATATGAAACTCAATATCTGGAGGATTGATTAGAATCTAGTCGACATCCTGATGGATCATGTTTTTCTAGCAATCTATCAATTCTGATGGAATTGATAGATTGCTAGAGAATGGAAAATGATTATCCGTATATTCCAAAGCAAATGTAACAAAGTGTCCTTCCATAATTAAGGGTAAAGCCAAAATACGTTGTTTTAAAGAATGATTTGTTAGAACTGGTTATAAGTAATAAAACAGAAAAGAGGATCACATGTTAGATACTTTACAGAGAAGTAAAAAGTTTTTTTTATTATGTCTTATTTTTTTAGTGCTTTTAACCGCTTGTGGTAATACAGATGTTAAGACATCTAAAGCTTCATTACCACCGGCTCAATCCAATATAGATACATCATTAAAAGCACCAAATTGGGTAGATAAAAGTCCTATCCAACAGTCTCCTAATTTTACGGAAGATAAAAAAGTAAAATCGGTTGTGAATTTATTAGCAACGGGTGATAATTTATACCATGACGCAGTAATTAAAGATGGCAAACAAAAAGACGGTTCATATGATTATAACTATATTTATGAAAATATCAAAAAAGCTGTTAAATCAAGTGATCTTGCTATAGTGAACCAGGAGACCCCGATTGCAGGAAATAATTTAAAAGTACAGGGATATCCTACTTTCAATACACCTGAAGAAGTGGGTCAATCTTTAGTGGATACTGGATTCAATATAGTGACTCAAGCGACAAATCACGCTATGGATATGGGTATTAAAGGTGTTGCGAATACAAGAGAATACTGGAAGAAATATCCGGATGTTATCCCGGTAGGCATTAATGAGAGTCAAAACGAGCGCAATGAAATAAAAACGATTACAAAAAATGGGATTCGTTTTGCTTTACTTAATTATACATATGGTACGAATGGAATTAAAATTCCAGCTGATAAGTCTTGGGCATTAAATTTAATTGATAAAAAAGCGATACAAAATGATGTGGAAAAGGCAAAGAGTAGTTCTGATATGGTGATTGTTATGGTGCATTGGGGAGTTGAATATACCACTACACCTTCAAAACAACAAAAAGAAGTTGCTCAATATTTAACAGATTTAGGTGTAGATGTAGTAATTGGAAATCATCCACATGTAATTCAACCAATTGAGTGGAAACAAAATAAAGATGGACATCAAACGCTAATCTATTATTCTCTTGGAAATCTTATTTCTGCTCAAGAAAAATTAGAAACATTGGTTGGAGGATTATCCTATATACAATTTGTTAAGTATGAAGATAAAACTTTTGGTATACGACAAGCGGCACTCGTACCGACAGTAACCGACTATGCTGATGGTAAGAAACAATTTAAAATTCAATTTTTAAAAGATTATTCGAATGAAAATTCTAAAAATCATGGGATTAAAAAATTTGTAGGTCCCGTTTCTTTGAAGGATTTCAAGGATATTCCTAGAGATGTGTTGGGAAATTGGTATAAAGACTAATAAACAAAAAGGGAATGAGATACAATTAAAAAATTTATAATTTTAGCATTGGTATTGACATTGGGATGGAGCCTTGCTGCTTGTAGTGGAAAGCAAACATCTCAGGAAACTACTAATAATAACGATAAAAATAAAAATGAGATAAATGCGAATAAAAAAGATGTTTTACCTATCTCTGATCTTAATGATTGGAGAATTATCCTTGTAAATAGAGAGCATATGTTACCAAAGGAACTAGGAATTGAATTAACAAGTATTACCCAAAATGCTAAGCCAAATATGAAAATCGATAGCAGAATTGCAACTTCCTATCAGGATATGGTAACAGCTGCAAAAAAAGAGGGGATCAATCTTTATTTAAGATCAAGTTATCGAGCTATAAAATTACAACAAACGTATTATGATGCTTCAGTTAAAAGCTATAAATCTCAAGGTTTGTCGGATAAAGAGGCTAGTGCTAAGGCATTGGAATATCTTCAGTATCCTGGCGCAAGTGAACATCATACTGGATTAGCATTAGACATTATTTCAGTTGAATGGCAGAATACTGTAGAAGATTTAAATGCAAAATTTGAAACTACCGATGCATTCAAATGGTTAGATAAGAATGCTGCAGAGTATGGGTTTATTCTCCGCTATCCAAAAGATAAAGAGAATATTACTGGCATTAAGTATGAGCCATGGCACTATCGTTACGTAGGAAAAGAAGTTGCTGTTTATCTAAAAGAAAAAGGGTTAACTTTAGAAGAGTATTGCGAAAAAATTAAGTCTAGCAAATAAAAATACACTTGGATTCTATTAAAAAGCCATATCTGGTGGAAGTATTAACCTTCCTCCTAGTATTGCGAAAACGGTGTATGATAATTTGAGCACGTATGAACCAGTTATCGTGTGAAAAGATATATGTATCAAGAAATTAAATTTATAAAAGAAGCAGTGAAAAAGGATCTGATATTCATATCAGATTCTTTTTCATTCGTAACATAGAATACTTGCTTACTGTATCTGCTTAACTAGGCTTTAGAGACTGCCTACTTTCCAGATGCTACAATATTAACCTCGCCATCTTTTTTGTTTTGGATGTTAGCTTTTCTTAGCTTGATAGACATGTGGAGGTAGCCCAAACACTGCGATTGGTAGTGTTTTTATTTGTTAGCATCTTACAAATTTTGTTAAGATGAAATAGTTGGTGTAGGGAAAATATTTTAGGAGCTGAATAGGGTGAAGAGATATTTTGTTAATAATCGACATAAGAAAGTACACATCACAGAATGGGGTAATAAGAAAAATCCGGTTATCTTTTGTTTACATGGGTTAGGTGGCTCTAGTCTTACTTTTATAGAAGTGGCTGACAAACTAAAAGATGAGTATAGATTTGTTACATGTTTTGTGCAACTAACAAATCAGATGATGTTCACCATTGCTTTCATTTCTGCAATAACGAATTCTACAATAGATGATAGAACGTATATTTGGTATAATTGAAACATACTACTTAAAATGATGCATATGAGTTATAAAATTTATGTAAAGAGGTAAGGACTACATAACAATAACTAAATTTAAAAGTTCTAGTACATATAAGATTCAGTTCATGTTAAGCAAATTCATTATCAGAAAGGAAAAGATGTAATGAATCAAATTTCATTTGAAGATTTATTTGAAGAGGAAAAAGAAACGGTGGAGGTAGCTGAGATACCAGTACTTTTATCGCCATTGCAACAAGATATATTGGGATTATTTAATTCTGAAGAAATAAGTGCACTTGAGCTATGTGAACAATTAATACGAGCTGGTAAAATACCCGATGAAAGATTCACTACGAATAAGCCGAAAGCATATGGACAAGTATGCTTACTATTAGAAGGTTTTGTTAAAGAAGGAAAGCTGGTTTTTGTCAAAAGTGATGAGAAAAGAGATAGGGTATATAAAGTGAAACTTTAATCAGTGGGGGGCATCCCCCACTGATTATTAGCCTACACCAATCGGGCGTTTACGGGCAGTTATTCTCCCACCTAACTTCTTTGCTCCAGCCGAATTTTGAGGTGGGAGTCTTACTGCCCACAAATAGCGGGATAAAATGAAAGAAGAAGTTTCTAACACATAAGTTGTACAGGGTATAGTAAAGAAATAAGGATGAAGCATCATTAAGCATGTAAAGAAAAGTTAAAGTTAATGTAGGGACTAGGTTTAAACGGCCTAGTCCCTTATATAAGTGGGAAATGTAAATAATATTTTTTGTTTGGCTTTTTCTTCGCGTTGCCATGTTATCCTTTAATAAAGCGATAAATGAAACTAAAACTTAATCACGTGAGGTTAGTTATAAATGATAAAGAAATTTACTAGAGTAGTATTAACTGCAGTTATGCCAATCGGTCTTATTATTGGTTGTGGGACTACTGAAAAAACTGAAGTACAAGAGCCGAAAGCGGTACAAGCGGAGAAAAAGGACTATATGGATTACTCATATGGTAGCAAAGGTATATTAGTAAGCGGCAAAGCGAAAGAACGTCAACAATACGAGATTGGGTATATGGATGATAACAAGTTAATTGGGATCGATGAAAATATTGAGGACTGTATTATTTTAGATAATAAAGATGAAGCAGGTTACATTTGGAAACAAATAGAGCGCGGATCTATTATTGAAGTGCAATACGGTAAGGACCGCAACGACATCGTAGGCGTACAATTAGTAGGAGATCGTGAGCCATACGAAATTAGTGACAAGTTTGATCGAAATACGATAAACGAGATTGTTAGAAAAGTTAAAGGTAATTTGTAATAGATGTATTTTGCTAGTATATGATCTATTATCATGACATGGCGAATCGCATACATAAAATTTGAAATCAACGGCATTTTTAATATGAAAATGCCGTTGATTTATTTTAAAAAGTAAATGGTATTCTATAATCTTGTAGAAAAATACGTATTAAAAAATATATAAATGAATTATTCTTCTTTTAGTTGTGATGATCGCCGTAAGGTCATTGCCCAAAATAAAAGAGCACAAGCACTAACGGATGCACCTAATATACAAACTCCGTTCCATCCGTAGCTTGCATAAATGTTTGTTGAAAGAATTGCACCTGTTGCACTGCCGATAGAATAAAAAATCATGTAACTGGCAGTGAGGCGACTTCTCGCTTCTGGACGCACTGTGAAAAGTATGCTTTGGTTCGTGACATGTACAGCTTGCACAGCTAAATCTAAAAGGATAACACCGATAACTAGTAGGAATAGAGAATGGTTCATTAATTTAATTAGGAGCCATGAAAGTAATAATAAGGATAAGGCTATGCCAGTAGTTCTCTCTCCGAATCCGCGATCAGCAAGTTGTCCTGCTTTAGTGGCAGCTAATGCACCAGCAACTCCAGCAAGACCAAATGCTCCGATAGCTGTATGTGATAGATTATATGGTGCAGCACTTAGAGGTAAAACTAATGAAGTCCATAAAATACTGAATGAAGTGAAAATGAGCAATGCTAATATTCCGCGAATGCGTAAGAGACGCTCTTCTACAAATAATAAGAGAACGGAATGTAATAATTTAGGATAGGTCATAGCTGTTTTTTTATGTTTAAGATTAGGTAAATTACGATATAACAAACCAATTACGAAGAGCATAAGTACAGCAGAGGTAAGATAAACGGAACGCCATCCCGCTAAATCTGTTAATGTTCCAGCAAATGTACGTGCAAGTAGAATTCCTATTACGACACCACTCGTGACGAAACCTACTATTCGCCCACGGTCTTTTGGGTTAGCTAAAATGGATGCGTATGCGACGAGTGTTTGCGTAACAGTCGCAAGAATTCCGACTAAGGCCATACCTATAAAAAGTACGGTACTGGAAGGAGCGACTCCGACCACAATTAAAGCGAAAACGGATAAAAGCATTTGAACAATAATAAGTCTTTTTTGGTTTAACAAATCACCAAGTGGAACTAATAAAAGTAATCCGAGTGCATAACAAACTTGAGTAATCGTAATAACGACACCAATAGTTGAATGGTGGATCTTAAACGCATTTGATAAAGAATCAAGTAGAGGATGAGCGAAGTATATATTCGCCACAGCCATCCCGCAAGCTATTGAAAATAATAGAGTTATATATCCGGGCATGATTGTATTAATAGGTGATTGGAACTGATCATTATTCTGTGTAAGAGCAGTTGTCATTTTTTCTTTAGCATCCATAATATCATCTCCTTTTGTTTTTAAAATAATGTACCGAACGGTATATTATTTCGTAAGTCAAATATAATCAAGGATAAGTTGCTATGTCAAGTGAATTGTAAATTAAATTCAGTTTCTTTTGACATATCATTTATAATTTAATACGATATATAATATACTGATTAGTACATAAAAAAGTGATTTATAATTTAGAAAACAGGTGAAAAAAGAGGAGGGATTAAATGGCTCGACTACGTGAATTTGATAAAGAAAAAGCTTTGGATGCTGCTATGCAACTTTTTTGGGAAAAAGGATACGCCGCTACTTCATTAAGCGATCTAACTGCTAAAATGGAAATACAAAGACCGAGTTTATATGCAGCATTTGGTGATAAAGAAGGGCTGTTTGAAGCTGCGTTACGGAGATACACGAATTTACACGCAGCTAGCATTCGAACGAAACTTCAAAAAGAACAATCTGTAAAAGAGGCCATTCGTATATTTTTTGAAAATATGGTGGAAGAGGAATATAAAAAAGAATCAAATAAAGGCTGTTTTTGTATTAACACAATGGTGGAGCTTTCTCCTCATAATGAAAAATTTGAAGTGTTGACTAGAGAACATCAAATGTATCTTTCAGTTATATTTCAAGAATTGATCGCCAAAGGTATTCAGTCTGGAGAATTACAAAGTGATGTGAATGCTAAAGCATTGGCGCAAACGCTAGTCACTTCATTAATTGGATTAACGGTGTTAATGAAATCTCGCCCAGAACGTTCAGTTGTAGATAATACGGTATGTATCATATTATCGTTACTAAAATAAATGTAACAGAATTGTATTTCAATCAACTATTTCGATTATAGACACTTTTATTTATAAACTTTCAACCTTAAAGCACTGAATTGTCTACGAAGGCAACGGGTGCTTTTTATTTTCGTGTAAATATGAGCAGGTGAATCATAATGGTTGTCTGCAATATATGAAGATTGTTGGAGACATTTGTAATTAGGCATCGGATAAGAGAGGAATGAAAACACTATATAAGCCCCTTATAAGCCCCTACCAAGTAATAAATCACTAAGAAAAAACAAAACAAAAACAACTACAAGAACAAAAAAGCGCGAAAAAATAAAACCGTCGTTGTAGTAGTTAAAAAAATTTGGAATTCAAATGCAAAAACAAAGCCCTCATTCCTATATGTATATTGAAGGATTGAAATTTACCTTTTTATGAATAAAAGGAGGTGGGAAACATATGGCGGTGTACCGTAATGTGCAGGTGAACTTTTGGCAAGATGAATTCATATTAGATTTAACGCCAGAAGAGCGTTATTTTTATATATATTTGTTAACTGATACGAAAACGAAGCAATGTGGTATTTACATATTGCCAAAACGTTTGGCAGAGCTTGAAACTGGTTACAGTATGGAGACTGTTGAGAAGTTATTGAACCGGTTTGTGGAATACGGGAAGATTTTATATGATGCGGAAACGAAAGAGTTATTCATTATAAATTGGCTACACTATAATCCTATTTTTAATACGAACATAGAGAAATGTGTATTACGTGAGCTGAAAATGGTGAAAAGTAAAGAGTTCCTACATAAGTTTTTGCGTAAATGTCTTGAAGAAGAATGCAAGATTCCGTTATTACTTCAGTATTTTGGTATGCCAGAGGAAGAGGTTAGTAGTAATTCACAACAAGCAATTATTCAAGAGAAGGAAGAGGTAGAAATAGTAGAGGAGGTCACTCCGCATAGTGAAGTTTACAAGTTTTACGAACAAAATATTAGTAGTTTATCTCCATATATAGTGAAGGAATTAAAGGGATGGATGCAAAGAGTTTCAGGAGATAAAGTACTAGAGGCACTTAAAATTGCGTTTGAAAATAATAAGGGGACACTTGCTTATGTGAAGGGGATTTTGAGGAATTGGTGTAAGAAAGGACGAGTAAGCTTTAATAAAGGAAAGGAAATAGTGCGTAAGAGAGAAGTATTCAGTTTGTATGATCCATAGCATGAGCAAGTTAATGATTTCTTCTTTTCTAAAAGGTTCTTTCACAATAGAAGCGAATAGATTGAGAGAGGAGGGATTGTATGGAAGTCGTCATAAAAAAGAAACGAAAAAGGGGAAAAAGAATTTTTATTTGGTCTAGTAGTATCGTTCTTTTTTTGTTTATTTGCGCTATGATTTTTTTGAACATATATACGCTGAGATCTATGCCAAAGATAGATGGAACGATAAAGCTAGAGGATATACAACATGCTGTTGCGGTAAAGCGGGATAGTAAAGGTGTACCACATATTAAAGCGGAAAATGCGCATGATTTATATTTCTCGCAAGGGTATGTACAAGCGCAAGATCGTTTGTTTCAAATGGATTTAAGTAGAAGACAAGCTTCTGGTATGTTAAGTGAAGTTGTAGGGGAAGCAGCTGTTGATCGAGATAAATTGTTTCGAACGCTGGGTTTACGGCGAGCGGCAGAAGCATCTGTTAGTCAATATGATGGAGAAGCGAAATATGCCCTGCAATCATTCGCGGATGGGGTGAATACTTTTATACGTGAAGCGAAGGCCGAAAAGAAATTGCCAGTGGAGTTTACTCTATTAGGTTATGAACCTGCTGAATGGTCAATTGTGGACTCTTTAACGATTGGAAAGTATATGGCGTTTGATTTAGGAGGACATTGGCACGGACAAGCATTTCGATATTGGGCGTTGAAAAATCTTCCGGAAGAGCAAGCAAATGAGCTATTTCCTACATATCCGAAAGATGCGCCTAGATTGCTAGCTGAATTGAAAAATACAAATGTGGATGTAGCACAAAGTTTTTCAAAGACAGTTATTCCACCAGAGTTTAACGGTAGTAATAACTGGGTTGTGAGTGGTGAAAAGAGTGTATCTGGTAAGCCGATTTTAGCGGATGATCCTCATTTATCTCTTGCGACACCTTCTATTTGGTATCAATCGCAACTTGAAATGAAAGATTTACATGTGAGTGGCGTTATTTTCGCAGGAGTACCAGGCGTTATATTAGGACACAATGACAAAATAGCATGGGGCGTTACGAATACAGGTCCTGATGTGCAAGATTTATATATTGAGAAGCGAAATCCTAATAATGAAAATGAATTTTTGTATAACGATAAATGGGAAAAGGCTACGGTTGTTGATGAATCTATTAAAGTAAAAGGCGGGAAAACAATTCCGTATAACGTTACGGTTACGAGGCATGGTCCAGTTATTTCAGAGTTTGCGGATAAAGGAAAAGAGAAAACAAAAACAGTATTCGCTTTGAAATGGACTGCTTTGGAGCCTTCCGCTGAATTAAAGGCTGTATTAAATATGAATAAGGCGAAAGATTGGAATGAGTTTGAAACGGCTCTTCAAGATTTTCATACACCAACTCAAAACTTTGTGTTTGCATCAAATGATGGAACCATTGCTTACAAAGCGAATGGAAATATACCAGTGCGTAAAAAAGGTGATGGTAGTTTGCCAGTGCCAGGATGGACAGATGAATATGAATGGGAAGGGTATATTCCGTTTGATCAGCTACCGAAAGTAATAAATCCAAAACAAGGGTTTATTTCAACTGCAAATAATAAAATTGTTGATGATAATTATCCGTACCATATTAGTAATACGTGGGCGCAACCCTACAGGCAAATGCGTATTCAAGAGTTTTTGCAAGAGAAGGATAAGTATACGGTAAAAGATTTAGAAGAGTTACAGATGGATCAAAAAAATTTATACGGGAAAGAATTTGCTCCTATATTTTTAAAAGAGTTAAATAAAGCATCTTTAAATGAAGTAGAGAAAGAAGGCGTAAAACAATTAACAAAGTGGAATTTTTACGATAGTAAAGATGAAGCTGCACCATTAATATTCCATTTGTTAATGAAAGAGATTTCGAATACGCTATTTTCAAAAGAAATACCGAAAGATGTGATGGAGTTATTTGAAGGGAAGTCACAAGTAGTTGATGAATTGATTCGAAAAGAAGTAGCAGGAGAAAATAGCGCTTGGTTTACGAAGTACGGAGGGTTCACGAAAGTTGTGCATACATCGTACGAGAATGTAATGAAAAAATTACAGAAGGAATATGGACCGAATGTTGCAGAGTGGAAGTGGGGCGATTACCATCAACTTGCTTTTACACATCCAATTTCGAGATCATCTAGTATATTGGCACTACTCGCATTTAATCGTGAGAAACCAGTTCCAATTGGAGGAAGTCAAGTTACTGTTCAAGCAGCGAATTACGGAGATAACGGTATTGTAAATCATGGAGCTTCTTGGCGATTTGTCATTGATACGAAAGATATGTCAAACGGTTATCATATAGTGGGGCCGGGACAGTCAGGACATTTTAGAAGCGATTGGTATCATGATCAAATAGATGATTGGGTGAATGGTGAGTATCATACGACTACTTTAAATACAGATGGAATTGAAGGGGAAGTATTAACTTTACAGCCGAAGTGATAATATTTCCACTGATGAAAACTGTTAAATTAGAACATAACCCAGTTCTTAAATCATTTTAAAAGCCTACTATCAGTTAAATTGATAGTAGGCTTTTGTATTTTAGAGAATAAGATTCAATGATTTTATTATGACAAAACAGTAAGTGTTTTAACATTTACTTATACGATAACGGGCCTTATTTACTCTGTTACAAAAGAAACCACACAAAGTGTTCTTTTTCTTTGTTGCTCATTTTTATACACCGCATAACATTTTGCTATTCAATAATTCCAATTTCTAGAGCCTTTTGAACAGCTTCTTCTTTGTTACGGACTCCTAACTTTGTATAAGCTGTGGAAGCATAGTTTCTGACCGTACCATTCGATAAATATAACCTTGATGCTATGGTAGTGTATCGAAGTCCTTTTGCTACTAGCTGCAATATTTCTATCTCCCTAGCTGTTAGCTCATAGGCGGTTGCTTTTGATTGAGGTGTCTCTTTTTGCTCATCAAACTTCTCAAATATTTTGTGAGACATTCCCTGATCAATCAGTGTCCCACCTTTGTGAATAAGTTGGATCGTATTAGCTAGCTCCAACGTTTCAATAGATTTGAGTAAAAAACCATCCGCACCGTTGCGAAGCGATTCCAACGCCTGTTCGGTATCTTGAAAAGTTGTAAAAATCAATACGCGGATATGTGGCCATTGTTGCTTAATCTTTTTGGTTGCTTCGACTCCATCCATGTGCTGCATATCTAAATCCATAAGTATAACATGGGGTTGAAGGCGCCCACACAAATCGATGGCTTGATTGCCATCCTCAGCCAAACCGACTACATTTAAATCTTCATATCTATCGAGTAGTGTCCTCAAACTTTCCCGAACAAATGGCTGATCATCTACAATTAACAAACGAATAAGTCCATCTTTTATTTCAGTTTGTCGCGGTATGGTACATGTAACAAGCATTCCTTCCTCTGGCTTTGTATATACAGACAATTGACCTTGCAAATTCATTGCCCGTTCTTTCATCGCATTCATACCGAAGCCTTCCTGCCATTCTACATTTCCTTTTCCATTATCTTGAACTTCTAACCTCGTATATTGTTGTTCAAACTGCAATGAAACTATAATTTCAGTCCCCTGGCCATGACGTACTGCATTCGTAAGGGACTCTTGTAAGCAACGAATGAATGCGATCTTCGCTTGCTGAGATAGTTGATATTCCTCTCCGAATGTCCTAAAACTTACATTTACCTGAGCGTGCTCCTGAAATTCGGCTCCAAGATTTTGTAGAGATTGAATCAAGGAAGGGGATTGACACGGAGAATCCATTTGATGTAGGTAACCTCTCACGTCCTCAATACTTTTACGTCCCATTTCAAGCAGAGAATCTAGCCTCTGTATACCCATCTCAGTAGCAAGTTCGGTACGCAACGTTTCCATCCCCATAATAATAGAAGTATAAGCGTGACCAACTGTATCATGAAGCTCGCTCGACAGCCTGTTCCGTTCTTCTGCCAGTGTAATGCGTTCAATCTGAGACATATATTGCTCAAGTACCGCGTTTTGTTTACGAATTACTTCATTTTGCTTATGATTGGCGATTAATAAATGAAAAGCGAATCCCATTACATAAGCGAATCCATAGTAGGTGACCATAGTCCAATAGCTATTACTTGGCGCAACAGCATAGAAAATTCCAGTTGTTATAAAAACTGTTGTTGGAGCTGTCCAATAATAGGACAAATGCTTACTATTTACAGCAATTAGAAACACTGATATAAGAAATATGTTGTAAGCTTCCGGAAATAATGAGGTTAAATATATACATTGTCCACCATATAGCAGTATTTCTGTGAACAAGTAATATTTGTAATTGAACAGTAAGGCTACCCATGGAATTGAGAAGGCAACAACCTCCCAAAGAATAATAATCCAAAGTGGCAATGTTAACCCATCCTGAAAACTTAATGTAGCTAGGATGATAGACACACTAGTAAGTAGACGTATCCCTAACATAATCCAATCGTACCAAAACCAATACTTAACCATATCTAACAAGTCATTTACCCCCTAAGTAGCCTACCTTTTTACTTCATATATTATAATTTAATCCTTCATGCCTATTATACTTTTAAATTTAAAACTGCGATACTACGCACAGATTGCAAACTTCTATCGATTTAGTTGCCGAATCATGCTACGTGTATAGCCCCCAAGTTTCTTTGTCAAACCATCTACTATTCTAATACTTATGGCGGTAAATACTATACCCATAAACATTACAAAGAGGGACTTGGCAAAAGTATCTATCTGTATGAATATAATATTCATTTCGATGTATTGATACAGTAGTGGTGCCAACAGCAACATAAGTGGCATTACATAAAAAATGATTGCACTAATGAGACTGAAAATGCCAATCACTAATTTCTGCATTAACCAAAAGACAGCAGACCAAGTACGATGATCTGTAAGCACTAATTTCACCTGAGTCCAGTTCGATGTATCTATTGTTATACTTCTATCATAAGAGTCTGTTGAAATATCTGTATAAATTTTCGTCTGTATGCGCTCGAATTGGATAAAAGGTGTAGTAGTCTGTAGTACGCGTATAACTAGTGGAATCCCAATTACCGTAAATGAAAGGGTGAAACTGAATAGCAGAGCTATTAGATAAAAACAAAAATAAAACAATCCTGTAACGAAAGTTAGCAATAAAAAATAACCATTCTGGATGAATCTTGATTTCATAAAGTTCATCGCTCCTATCTATGTAATAACCGAATTGTACTGCTTTTTTTGTCATTCTCACTAGTGTAAAAGTGTCATATGACATTTCTAAATGATGCTAAAAAGGGGAGAGTAACCTACTTCTGGTTAAAAAAGATGCTTATATTAATCTCCATAAAACAATCCCGTTCTTGCAGATGCGAGAAGGGATTGTTTTGTACTTTTATTTAATATGAGATGGACTTGTTTTTCGAATATGAAAAATAATATCAAATTGCTCAAGCAATGACTTATCAAAGTATGCCGATTCGTTCGGTAAGAGTCGTGCCCCTATACTTAGTAATGGTCTTTTTGCTTTAACCCATTTCTCTGCTGGTCCTTTAAGGTGACGATTATCCAATAAAAACATTTTATATGGTACTTTTCCGAGAGTATAATTGAAACTATTTACATCTTGTGGAATCGGATCCGTTATAATCTTATCTCCTGTGTCGTTGTATAAGGTGAAATTCCCCTCCGTAGTTGTACTGCCAATTGTGACATAATTATTGTCTAAACGTTCCTTCAAATACTGCCCCGCAACATAAGGGTATAATTTCTCATCGATAATTCCTTTAGCTATATGAATATTGTGTCCCCATACCATTGTTTTACCACCCAATGTCTCTTGTGCCCACATTGCATGATCGGCCAAGTATTGCTCATGTAGCCTTAACATACTTGGATAGTCGTTAGGAATTAGCATTGTGGTAAATTTCTCTATTGCACTTGCCGTTGCTTTCGCCCAGATGTACTCGGGTGAAGCTATTTCTGTGTTGGATTGCTTATTCTCATCTTTTAGTAATCGAGCTACTCTCTCAGCGTTTGCTTTGAACTTTTCTTTTATTTCAGGAGCAAGGTCCATATATTCCTGTGTACTTCCATTAAAAGCCGACAATTCTTTATAATTTTCTTCTACTTCTGCCAGCAAATCTGGTCGATGCAGCCTTACATAATCAATTACTTTATTAAAGCAACCTTGGTCCAACTCCTTTAAGTCGAGCCCAATAAATTGGATCTTTTTTTTATTGGATGGATCAGCATTATAATCTTTCATCCACTCAATCATGGCTAAAATTTCATCAGTAGGATATAAATAATTTAAAAATTCCCTAGGGTTTCCTTTTCCTGTTTGGATATATTCATTTAGCTTTAAGCCGTTTCCCCAATCTTCTTCCATTGTGAAATTTGTAAAACCCATCTCAGTAACCAAATATTTCACAAGGCGAAACTTCATAGTGAAAATTTCAGAGCTTCCATGAGTATTCTCTCCTAATCCTACATATTGTGCGCTCCCAATCATTTTCTTAAGTGGTTTTAAATCCTCAAATGATTTTGACGGCTCTATCGTTTTTAATGGATAAGCCTGTGATTGTATTGATTTAACTATATTTTTTTGGATTGATTGGCCTGAATTTTCGACTGCTACTGTTTGAGCCTTTCCTACTTCTACACATCCTGTGACTAATAAAGCTGTACTAACCATTGCAATTATTCTTTTCTTATTCATTTTTTTCCACCTCAATTGAATTATTTTTAAAAGCGAGATTGATTCATGTACTTGCACGAATCAATTGCCTTAATTCAATTGTTATTTATTCCATATCATATTTTCTAGTTACATATTGTCATAAGGTTAATTGACACAGGTCATATGCTAATCATTACACTTTTGTACTATCGGTTATGACAACTTATAAATAATAATTGCATGGATGAGTCGCAAGTAAAACTAGATTATGAATTTGGGAGGGATTTTAAAGATGAATGAATCTGTATACAAAAATATTTTTATTCTAAGTTGTGTCTGTAGAAATGACAAGAAGTAAATTCGATAAACAAGTGAATGAAAAGGGAAGGGCGGATTACAATGAGATTACACGCAAAATCGTTCCACAATAAAGATAAAATCCAACGTGCTAAAATAGGACTTCAACTATTTCTGAGTATCTTAATCATTACTTCTATTATCCTAAATGTAGTAGTAATAATTACGAAAAGTATGCCGCTTATTGTGGTATATATGTTTACCCCAGCATTATCTTCTATTTTGACTCGCATAATACTGAAAGAAGGGTTTAAAGATGTATCTTTTAGTCTCGGTAACTTAAAGATATGGAAGGGGATTGGTTTTGCTCTGCTAATCCCTATGATTATTTGCGGAATTACTTATTCTATCGCCTGGTTGAGCGGAATTGCGGGGTTTCAGCATCCCGAAGGTGGTATGTTAGAACCAATCTACAATATGCTTGGACTTCAGTATGTAACGGCACCATTCAGTTTCATTTATCTAGTAGTATTGAGCGGCATTTTCGGAAGCTTGCTTGGCTTAATCCCAGCTTTGGGAGAAGAAATGGGGTGGCGAGGTTATATGCTCACAAGGCTAGTTGATGCAGAGTTTTCACGGCCCATCCTTATTAGTGGATTGATTTGGGCAACGTGGCATGTTCCAATTGTTATTGCTGGCCTATATGTAGCGGGACCATCTGTCGTTCTTTCAGTACTTGGTATCTATCTTTGTATTGTGCCATTCGGTTATATTACAGCTTATTTACGACTTATCACAGGTAGCATTTGGCCTTCGGTTATCATCCATGCTACTTGGAATGCCATTATTCAAGGACCTTTCACACGTGCAAGTACAGGATATCAAACTGAGATTTGGATTGGAGAATCTGGCTTGATAACCGCTATTATTATCTTAATTACTGCAATAATTACGTCTCGAATAGTGAATTTTACCAAATATCATAATTAG
Source organism: Bacillus sp. RC242 (assembly GCF_044908245.1). NCBI lineage: Bacteria > Bacillati > Bacillota > Bacilli > Caryophanales > Bacillaceae > Bacillus > Bacillus sp. RC242. The sequence goes on along the minus strand of NZ_JBIYCZ010000002.1, from coordinate 173,916 downwards.
GCGGATGTTATATACAAATATAATGGAGGTGTAATCATGAATATTCAAAGATATGAAAGTAATACGAATGAAGTAAATGTAAAAGTAATACAAACAAAAAGCGAATATAGATAAAAATTTTTTGATACATTTATGAGTATAAAAATTTATTTATAAGAAAAGATAGATGTGGTTAGATTATCAGAAAAAATTCAATAACTTCAATCGTGAAAAGATAAAAAAGGAGCGGAAATACGCTCCTTTTTTATTTACCTTACTATTTTTAGGAGGTTAGTATGAATAAGGTATGGATAAAGGGTGAATAGCATTTTTATTGATGAAATTTCATTAATATTCTTGTGGAATATATGTGAAACATTGTATAGAATAAGCAAGTATGTCAAAAATTATAGGAGGAAACTTGTGAAGAAAAGTAAGAGTTTAGTAAGTATTTTAGGAGCGTGTATCATGTTGTTTTCTTTTTGTTTCCAGGGAAATATACAGGCGGATGTAAATACTGTTCAATCTGGAAAAATAAAATCAGGAAACGTAACGGTATGGGAAGTAGGCAATGTAGCGAAAGTGTTAGCAGATGTAGAGCGCTTGAATTTAAATACGGTGAATGTACCTATTCAAGTAGATATTTCGGATGTAAATTCGGCTAATATGGTAATTAATCAGGCGCAAAAGAAACAAGCTATTATTTTAATTCAAGAATTATTAAAGCATAATATACAAGTTATATTGGAGCCGTTTCCGTTTATTCAGCAAGGAAATATTGGAGAAACAGAGTGGAACCCTAGTAATATTAACGATTTCTTCTGGAATTGGAAAACTGTTGTTTTACAAGATATTTTTAATTCCATTACAAGTAAGTACAATATTTATGGGCTGAAAATCGCTTCTAATTTCGTGAATATGGAATATGCAGAAGGATATTGGAATGATACGATTAATTTTGTTCGCCAGCAGTATAAAGGAAATGTTTTGTATCAAATGAACTGGTGGTTAACTGCAAGTTGGGATCCTTCTTTTGAGGCGAAATTTAAAGAGAAAATAAATCGCCCGTATTTAAAAAAGGTGGACATTGTAAGTATTGATAGTTGGTTTGAAGTTTCAGGAAAAAGAAATCCATCATACGAAGAAGTAAAACAAAGCTTATTTGCGACGACAGTATACAATCGTGGCCAAAATGTCGTTCAGCAACTTGAGACATTACATAAAACAACTGGAAAGCCAGTTTATTTTGGTGGATTTAATGTGCCAGCACGTGAACTTGGACTACAAAGCCCGTGGAACCCAGATGTTACGAATGTGTTTTCGAAAGATGTACAACTTAACGGGTGGCGTGCTTACCGAGATGTATTAGAAGCGAAGCCATATTTTAAAGGTTTTTCAATTTGGTTTATCGGATCTAATGATAGTAATCATTCATATCAAATACATAGTAAAGAAGCAGAGACAGTTATTAATGGCTGGTATCGAAAATAAATTTTATAAAATAGGTAAGTTTTAGAATCTATTACATATATTTTAGTGAAAGGCCTTTCACCATCTTATCACCTAGGGGGCAATCATAATGAAATTTTTGTCATACCTTACAGTAATTTTGGTGATTCTTGGCGGTTTGAATTGGTTGTTTGTGGCGTTAGATTATAATGTAGTTGAGAAATGGTTTGGTTCTATGCCGGCGCTTGTGGATACTATTTATTGGCTCTTTGGTCTTTCAGCTATTTATCAAATTTTCGATCGGTTCTTTACGAGTAAGTAGCTATTATACTTAATTACTAGAGTGTTAAGTACGATTATGTACTTAACACTTTTTTGTATGTTTATAAAAAGCAGGGTGCACATGCGAGCGATTCCATTGCGTCTTGCGCCGTAATAACGGAAAACAAATTGACCGTGTATTGTATATAGGTTATAATTCAGAAAGTTTAAAAAATAATAAAAATGAGAAATAGGGAGGTTATCTGGGTGATGGAGAGAGTGTATAATTTTTCAGCAGGACCATCTATACTCCCTTTGCCAGTTTTAGAGAAAGTGCAAAAGGAGCTTGTAAATTATAACGGGACAGGCATGTCTGTTATGGAAATGAGCCATAGATCTTCTTATTTCCAAAGTATTATTGATGAAGCAAGTAGCTTACTTCGTGAATTAATGAACATTCCTGATGAGTATGAAGTTTTATTTTTACAGGGCGGTGCGTCATTACAATTTTCTATGATACCGTTAAATTTAATGAGTACGTATAAAAAAGCTGGGTACGTACTGACAGGTTCATGGTCTAAAAAGGCGCTGCAAGAAGCCGGAAAAGTAGGAGAAGTACAAGTGATTGCTTCTTCTGAAAAAGAGAAGTTTACTACGATTCCTAAAATGGATGATTTACCAAATGGTGAAGAACTAGATTATGTACATATTACAACGAACAATACAATTGAGGGGACAAAATATGTGGATATTCCACATTTAGAAAGAGTACCGCTCGTTGCGGATATGTCCTCAAATATTTTATCAGAACAATATGATGTTACGAAGTTTGGTCTCATATATGCGGGTGCGCAAAAGAATTTAGGGCCAGCGGGTTTAACGATTGTAATTATAAAAAGAGATTTAATTGGCAGTGCAAATAGTACTTGTCCTACGATGTTAAACTATGAAACTTACAGTGAAAATAACTCCCTATATAATACACCGCCAACCTTTAGTATTTATGTAGCAAAACTTGTACTAGAGTGGTTGAAAGAACAAGGCGGGGTATCTGCGATTGAAGAACAAAATAGAATGAAATCTTCACTTCTTTACAATTTTTTAGATGAATCTAAATTGTTTACTTCACCAGTTGATCCCACGTATCGGTCACTTATGAATATTCCGTTTACAACACCGTCAGAGGAGCTTAACAATCAGTTTTTACAAAAATCGAAAGAGCGCGGTTTCGTTACGCTAAAGGGACATCGTTCAGTCGGCGGTATGCGCGCTAGTATTTACAATGCGATGCCAACCCAAGGTGTACAAGAATTAGTAGACTATATGAAGGAATTTGAGCTTGAAAATAGATAGGGAGATGGGGATATGTTTCGTGTTCAGACGTTAAATCAAATTGCGGAAAAGGGTTTGCAAATTTTTGATGGGAATCGCTATGAAATTGGAGACAAAGTAGGTCATCCAGATGGTATTTTACTTCGCAGCTATTCTTTACATCAAGAAGAGTTTTCCGAAGATTTAAAGGCAATTGCAAGAGCTGGTGCCGGTGTAAATAATATTCCTGTTGAGCGTTGTACGGAAAAAGGGATTGTAGTATTTAATACGCCAGGGGCTAATGCGAATGCAGTGAAGGAACTTATTATCGCAAGCCTTATTATGTCTTCCCGTAATATTATAAACGGAGTGAGCTGGACGAAAGAGTTGGATGGAGAAGAAGTACCACAGCTTGTTGAAGCTGGGAAGAAGCAATTCGTTGGGTCAGAAATTGCAGGGAAACGTTTAGGTGTTATCGGTCTTGGCGCAATTGGTGCTTTAGTTGCGAACGATGCGTTATCTTTAGGGATGGACGTTGTCGGATACGATCCGTATATATCTGTTGAAACAGCATGGCGTCTTTCTACGCAAGTACAAAGAGCGTTTAGCTTAGATGAAATTTTTGCAACATGTGATTATATTACACTTCATATTCCTCTTACGAACCAAACGAAGGGGATTATTGGTGAACACGCGATCGAAACGATGAAAAAAGGAATGCGTCTATTCAATTTCTCAAGAGGGGCACTTGTTGATGAAACAGCTCTTCGAAAAGCGCTAGATGAAGAGATTATTCAGCATTACGTAACGGATTTTCCGAATGAAAATGTTATAAAGATGAAAAATGTAACAGCAACTCCTCATCTCGGTGCATCTACGTCTGAATCTGAAGAAAATTGTGCAGTAATGGCTGCACGTCAATTACGTGAATATTTAGAGACAGGTAATATTCGTAATTCAGTAAACTATCCAAACGTAGAACTTCCGTACATTGGAAAAAAACGAATTACAATTATGCATCAAAACGTTCCGAACATGGTAGGACAAATTACAGGATGTTTAGCAGAACATCATATTAATATTGCGGATATGATTAATCGTAGTAAACATTCTTGGGCGTACACAATGATTGATATTGATAACGGAATTGATGATATAATGAAAGAGAATATTGTGGAAAATATAAGCAAAATCACAGGTGTTGTAGCTGTTCGAATGATTGTGTAAAGGAGAGAGAAACTTGGCAAAAATCCGACCGTTTCGTGCTATTCGTCCAGTAGAAGGAAAAGCAGCACAAGTAGCAGCTTTTCCTTATGACGTATTAAATAGTGAAGAGGCAAGAGAAGTTGTAAAAGGGAATCCATATTCTTTCTTACACGTTGATAAAGCAGAAATTGATTTAGACCCGGCACTTTCACCGTACGATGATCGCGTATATGAAAAAGCGGGTGAAAATTTAAAGCAATTTATACAAGAAGAAGTGTTCGTTCAAGATGAGGAGCCAGCGCTTTACATTTATGAACTGACGATGCAAGGAAGAACGCAGTCAGGCCTTGTCGTTTGTACATCGATTGACGAGTATGAAGATGATACAATTAAAAAACATGAAAGAACGCGTCATGAAAAAGAACTTGATCGTATTCGCCACGTAGATGTGTGTGACGCAAATACGGGGCCAATCTTTTTAACGTATCGTACAAAAGAAGAAGTGAAACGTTTCATTGCAAGCTGGAAAGAAGAACATGCGCCAATCTATAAATTTACAGCAGAAGATGGTGTGGAGCATGTTGCGTGGAAGATTGCAGATGAAGAAGTAATTGCCACTTTAGTAAAGGCATTTGAAGATATTCCTAACTTGTACATTGCAGATGGACATCACCGCTCTGCATCAGCTGCAAAAGTAGGGCTAATGCGAAGAGAGCAATATTCGAATTACACAGGAGAAGAGGAATTCAATTTCTTCCTATCTGTTTTATTCCCTCATGATGAATTATCAATTTGGGACTATAACCGGGTTGTGAAAGATTTAAATGGCTTATCAGTAGAGCAATTTTTAAAGCAAGTTGCGCAATATTTTTATGTGGAAGAAGCAGGGGGTTCACCGTATAAACCAAATGAGCCAAAATCATTTGGAATGTATGTAAACGAGAAGTGGTATAAGCTCACTGTGAAAGAGGAAACGTTTGATGCGAATGATCTTGTTAGGCGTTTAGATGTATCTATTTTACAAGATCATTTAGTAAGTCAGGTGCTTGAAATACATGATCCACGCTCAGATTCACGCATTGATTTCGTCGGCGGAATCCGCGGATTAGAAGAACTAGAACGTCTTGTGAATAGCGGTGAATACAAAGCAGCATTCGCATTATATCCGACATCAATGGAAGATTTATTAACAATCGCAGACGCTGGAGAAGTAATGCCGCCGAAATCAACGTGGTTTGAACCGAAACTTCGTAGTGGGTTGTTTGTTCATTCGCTAAAGTAAATATAGACTTCTACAGTTTTGAAAACCGAAATGATTTTTAATTTCGGTTTTTCTTATTTTAAAAGTGTTTTTGAGGAGGGGTATGGATGAAATTGCAAGTAGGCGAAAAAATCACCTTTGAGCGAACTTTTACAAAAGAAGATGTTGTTTTATTTACAGAAGTATCTAAAGATGAAGGTGTTCATCATGTTACACCGGATGAACAAGGACGATTTGTTGTACAAGGACTTTTAACATCAACGTTGCCTACAAAAATTGGCGGTGATTATAACGTGCTAGCTCGCAAGATGGACTTTGAATTTTTACGTCCTGTCTTTAGCGGTGATACCATTCGTTGTGACGTAACCATTGAACAATTTGAACCCGATGAAAAAAATCGCACAAAAATTATTGCGCTATTTACATGTAGGAATCAACTTGAAAAAGAAGTAATGAAGGGGAGTTTTTCTGGGATAATTCTGTAATGGTTAGGCAGAGGGGGTGAATGAAAAGGATATAAAGTGGTTGATGGTCCCTTGTCCATCAACCTAAGAAAACAGATTAACCCAAAATGAAAAATCCTTCACATAGTAACAATTTTAATTAAGTTGTGGTGTGCTTCAATGGTGGTAAACTATTATATCTTAATAGTTCTGAATGCCTTTTAATAAAAGGGATAATCCACATTAATCCAATTGTTATTAGCACAGTAGATATTAAAAGAATGATAGTTAAATCAGGTTGTGCTGAAGGTGTGCTTGTAGACTGTAAAGCAGAAAAGATATCTCTCGAAGCTACAATTATATTATTAACCATGTGAGCTATTATAGAAGGGAATAAACTTTTAGTTTTCAAGTACATTAAACAAGAAATAATCCCAAATAGTGTGGTTCCAAATACATTATTTAAATGTAAAATACCGAAGCAGACGGAAGAGAATATAACTGCCTTTTTTATTCCAAATTTATACGTAAAACGACTAAGAATAAAGCCTCTGAACAAAATTTCTTCACAGATAGGAGCGATGAAAGAAAGAGTTATGGCTTTCATTAAAACAAACCACATGCTTTTTGTTTTAACTATTTCGTTTGTATCCTCTAACGAAGTGTCCGTTGGTAGTAATGAAAATACCATCACGATTAGCAATAACATACCTAATCCAAAAAGCATAGTCATAATTGCTGATGCAAAAATTGTTCTAAAAGAAAAGGAAGATGGTTTTGACAAGTAAGTTTTAAACGAGATATTATATCTTTTAAACTTAAAACCAATCCAAAACATAGGGATAGCATAAATTGAAATAATAAGAGCGATATTTAACTTTACATCTTTAGGAATTTCTTTGAATAATAAAGGTAAAATAAACATCATTATTACAAACGAGATAATAGCCCACATTAAAATGAACCTTGTTTTCATATGATCAAAAAGTTTATCCAATAATAGCCTCCTGTAGTTTTATATAGTATTCTATATTTCATTATATCAGTTTAAAGGGATATTTTGGTATTTTGTTTAGTGTAGGTTATCGGCTATTTTGGGTCACGCTACATCGATATCAAGCTAAGGTTTTATACAACCTATAAAGCAAAAAAATAAGCTATCCTTTCTGTAGAATTATTAGGAAAGGATAATTTATTTTTTTTTGGTGATTCGTAACGAACTGCAACTGATTATTCAATAATTACAAAGACATAGGTGTCCTCATGTTCTAGAACACCTAACATTTATAATTTCTTAACACTCTAAGCTTGATTGAGATGGGGGAGGGAACCCCCACGCTTATTTAAATTTCCACTTTATTCCACACCACTTTCTAAAATAGAGAAAGACTCATTTTCACAATCAATTTCTGCCATCGCACCGTAAGGTAAAATAAACTTTGGTTCGGTATGGCCAAAATTTAAATTATAAAGAATCGGCAAATCTTCTAAGTTATGTTCTTTCATAACTTTCAGTATTTCGTGTTTATATTCTTCATAATACTTTTCGTCTTTTGGTTTACCAAAAATGATGCCTTTTGCTTTTTGTAGAATGCCTTGCGCTGCATAATTTCGTAACCAATACTTTATATAACTTGGTTCTGGATGGTCTTCAGAAGTTTCAAAGAAAAGGATACTATTCTCCCAATGTTTTTTCTTAGGCCAAAGTTCCGTTCCTTTTGCAAATTCCAGTACTTCCATACAACCACCAATTAAACGCCCTTGTACAGTAGTAGAGCCTTGAAGTAGCTCATATCCATTGTTTTGCTGCATCGTACGCCGTTGATCCTTATTCGCCTCTATCCATTCTAAACGCTCACTCGTCCATTCATGAGCTGGTTGAATCTCGCCAATATTCTCATTTGAAAAGAGAGTTCGATTCACCATTTCAATTGTATATGGATCCATCTCCACATTTTCGGCAAAATCAGTTAAGATTGCTGGACCGTAAAAAGAGGGAATTCCTGCTTTATGACAAAACAAATGTGAAACGGTATCGTCAGAGTAGCCCATAAAGATTTTCGGATTTTCGCGTATAACATTAAAATCTATATAAGGAAGTAAACGGATGCTATCTTCACCGCCAATATTCGTAATAATTCCTTTAATACGAGTATCTTTAAATGCTGTCATTAAATCTTCTGCACGAGCCTCAGGGTTGTTGTAAAGGTATTCGCTACCTTTTAAACTATTTGGCATTGGGACAACCTTAAGACCGAAGACGTCTTCTAATCTTTTTACTCCTTGCTCATATCGCCATCTTAGCTTAGAATCACCAGCACCTCCCCATGAAGAACTTACTGTCGCCACAATATCTCCTGGCTGTAATCTTTTTGGTTTCATTAACATATTAATTCCGCTCCTACATAATGTAATTAACTACGACTATACAAACCGTAGAGTTGAAGAACATAGTACATGACATTTAATTTCGCCACCATTAACAAATACACCTGCTGTTATTTATGAACCTAACAATATTGTTGAATATATGAATAAAATACAATAAATCTTTTTATCAAACTTTATATTTAAAAATTACAGTATGCAACATTGCATGCGAAAGGAGGTTGCTATTTTTTATAACCTGTAACTATAATGGTTACAGGTTGGTCGTATCCAATCAAAAAAATATAATCATCATGAATGGAGAGGTTACATATGGGTATGAAAAAAATAATTTTAGCAGGTGCTTTAGGGATCGCAGCATTATCAGGAACGAATTTACCAGGATTAGAACTATCAAAAGCGAGTGCCGCTTCTATTGAATCGAATTTCTCGACGTTAGAAGGGCGAGTAGTAGAAGTAGATAACGGTGTAATTGTCGTAAAATCTAAGCAATATGAGGAGCCTGTAAGTGTATATATAGATTCCCTTTCAAATGTGAAAGTAGGGGATGAGGTTAAAGCTACTGGATCTATGATGCGTAATTTTACTGAATATATGAGTGCAAATACAGTTGAAAATACGTCAAATAAATTAGGTATGCACATGAAAGAAGATGGTTCTCCTGATTATGTAATTGGGGAAGTATCAAAAGTAGGAACGATGGAAGATGAAGGAGATAGTTCTACTAAATATGTTGTAGTGCAGTATCCATCAGTAAATGGGAAGAAAGCTATTATTGAAGTGTACTTAACTAAAGGACAAGTATTTAATACGGGTGAGAAAGTAAAAATTGATATGAAGTATGTAGGCTGGGGCGGAATTTCTATTAACTACAACACAACGGATCATATCGAAAAAGTTCATGAAGTAAAGAGCAACGTTGAAAATAATGAGGATGTATGGATCTGGTCTTAATAAGGCGAGTATAAGTCGTTATTTGCAATTTACTCCAAACAATAAATGTAAAAACTAAATGTATCATGCAGTACCCATCAAATTATCATGTGTATGACAATTTGATGGGTATTTTTTATTTTGTGTTTTTTTGAGAATAAGGGATTTTCGATTAGAATATGATGTTTAAATCGGAGCGAGTTTAAAAAATACAATAATGAAAGAGGTGTTTAAGGATGGAGCGAGATGAGGTTTATTTACGAGCTAAAAAAAGGATGGAGAATTTAAAAGCGTTTTACATTCATTTAACGGTCTATATACTAGTTAACTTAATGCTTTTTTTTATAAATATAAGCTCTGATTCAAGCAAATTATGGTTTTTATATCCACTTGGAGGTTGGGGGATCGGTATCGTTATACACGGTTTGACAACTTTTCCATTTGGGATATTCGGAAAAGAGTGGGAAGAACGAAAGATTAAAGAATATATGGAGAAAGATAAGTAAATTTATTCCTGTAATGTATGAATATAAAAATTTATATAAATCTCTGTGCTCACACGCTTGATGCGAAGTCTATTCTATAGCTTCGCCTATTTGTTTTTTATTCGAAGTTTGTGCGAGTAAGTGTTCATATTCATTTTTTAGCGTGAATTGCATGTGAAATCAAAACTTTACTTGTAGTACATAATAAATACAGTTGTTTTACTTTTTAAATTACATGTGGATATAGGATAAAGTTGTTTTATCATCCTATATTAAAATAAAAATAAACCACTGTTCGATTTGAATATTCCACGATATAATGGTGAGAGTTTATGGCAGAATAAATATTTACATAAGAAGTGAGGTACTGTATGAAAAAAAGAACGACAGACATTATTTTTATTATTATTGGTGCATTTCTTTTTGCGTTAGGTGTCAATTTGTTTGTTATCCCGAACGAGTTTGGTGAGGGCGGGGTAACAGGTATCACGATTATTACGTACTATTTATTTGAGTGGTCACCAGGCTTAGTCAACTTAATTTTAAATGCAATATTGTTAATAGCTGGTTATAAATTTTTAAACAAGATCACAACAATTTATACGATTATCGCTGTAGTTACGAACTCGCTATTTCTTCATTTGACAGAAGGCTGGACGATTGCTTCAGATGAAATGCTCGTAAATGCCATTTTCGGAGGAATATTTATCGGGTGCGGGATTGGTCTTATCATTCGTGTTGGCGGAACAACTGCAGGTACTACGATTTTAGCAAGGATGACGCATAAGTATTTAGGGTGGAGCATTAGCTACGGTCTACTGTTCTTCGATTTAATCGTTGCGTTTTCATCTTATTTCATCATTGGTGCAGAAAAACTGATGATAACAATTATTATGCTATATGTAGCAACGAAAGTGATGGAGTTTGTAATTGAAGGTTTAAATCCGAAGAAAGCCATTACGATTATTTCTGATAACCCGAATGAAATTGCCGGGAAGGTAACTACCTTAATGGGCAGAGGGGTTACCGTGTATTCAGGTCATGGCTATTACACGAAAACTCCGAAGGAAATTCTTTATATTGTTATTAATAAGCAAGAAGTAGTGAAGCTAAAACGGATTGTTCAAACTACGGACCCGGCTGCGTTCATCGCTATACACGATGTTCGTGATGTATTTGGAGAAGGATTTGTTGATATTTCTAAGGCTTAGAAATTATTTTTTATTAAAATAATCTTAATACTAAAATGTGAGAATCTATTTTGAATAATTTTTTTCAAAATAGATTCTTTTTATTTATCTTAAAATGTTGGCTTGTAGCGTATTATGTATCAACTCTTATTCAAAAAAACTAATAGCAGTTTGTTTTTCTTTTTCTTGCAAAAAGTACAATTGTTTCTTAATGTAAGAATGTAGAAGGATGAACAAGAGAGGGTTTAATGAAGATGATACATATTTTATTAGCTGATGATGATAAACATATTAGAGAGTTATTGCATTACCATTTACAAAAAGAGGGCTTTAAAGTTTTTGAAGCGGAAGATGGAAAGGTAGCGCAAGGCGTTTTAGAGAAAGAAAATATTCATCTTGCGATAGTAGACATTATGATGCCGTTTGTTGATGGCTATACGTTATGCGAAGAAATCCGGAAGTATCATGATATACCTGTTATTTTATTAACTGCAAAAGATCAGCTAGTCGATAAAGAAAAAGGATTCATTTCTGGTACGGACGATTATATTGTAAAACCATTTGAACCAGCTGAAGTAATTTTCCGTATGAAAGCTTTATTGCGCCGTTATCAAATGCTTAGTGCTGATATTATTACATTACACGGAACGACTATTGATCGAAAAGGGTTTGAAGTGAAGTGTAACGGTCAGACGATTTTGCTTCCATTAAAGGAATTTGAATTATTATCACAACTTGCTAGTTATCCTGGAAGAACCTTTTCAAGAGAAGAAATAATTGAATTAGTATGGGGAATGGATTTTGAAGGAGATGAACGAACAGTTGACGTTCATGTGAAGCGACTGAGAGATCGTTTTTCAAAACGAACAGATGATTTTCAAATTACGACAGTACGCGGACTCGGTTATAAGTTGGAGTTGAAATAAAATGAAATCACTATATTCTAGATTTGTTTTTATGACAGTCGGTATTATGCTTCTTAGTAGTATTATCGGTTTTTTATTAACGAACGTATATTATCAAGTGAAGTTAAAACCGTACAATAGTGAAAAGATTTTAATGTATGCTAAAGAAGTAAAATCATTATATGAAAAGCAAAGTCAAGAGAATAAAGAGGCATACTTACAGTCTATTGCGAAGTTAGGGTATGAAATTTATATTGTAGATGACGAAAATCATGGAAAGCGTATTGGGAATGCGTTTCGTAAGATAACAATTAGTGATGATACCGTTCATAAAGTATTGCAAGGTGAGACGTTTAATGGCGTTTCCACATATCCAACGCGCCTCTTTATTACAGGATTTTTCGATAATGAATTAATTAATAGTGTCGGTGTACCGCTAAAACACGATGATAAACAGTACGCTTTATTCATTCGCCCTGATATTCAGCAACAATTCGGCGAGATGAGAATTTTTCTAGCGGTATTACTCGGTTTCATCGTTGTATTAAGTATCATTTTTATAGCGATTGCAGCAGGGTATATTGTTCGTCCTATTCGAACATTTACGAAAGCGACTCAAAAGATTGCAAGTGGTGAATATGATATCGAATTAGATGAAAATCGAAAAGATGAAATTGGTACACTAGCGACTAATTTTCAAAAGATGACAAAGAGCATTAAAGAATTAGACCAAATGAGACAAGAGTTTGTTTCTAACGTTTCTCATGAATTCCAATCTCCACTTTCTTCGATACAAGGTTTTTCGAAAACATTACAATCGGAGAATATGAGTGAAGAGGAAAGAAAACGTTACTTGAAAATTATTGAGGGTGAAAGTAAGCGGATGTCTAGTTTATGTAAACAGTTACTTACGCTTGCTTCATTAGATAAAGAAGAGAAAGTTCTACAAATGAAAGAGTTTCACTTACAAAAGCAAATTAAAGACGTCATTTTTATGCTCGAATGGAAATGGCGGGAAAAAGATATCGCTGTTGAGTTTGATGTGCCAAACATCGTCATAAAAGGTGATGAAAACTTACTTCATCAAGTATGGAGTAATATTTTTACGAATAGCATTAAGTTTTCAAACGATGGCGGAACCGTTGAATTTGTTGTAGAAGAATTAGAATCTAGCGTTATAATCTCTATATCAGATAACGGAATTGGTATGGAAAAAGAAGAAATGGATCGTATATTTGATCGTTTTTACAAAGTAGATACAGCAAGAGCGAGAAACGTAGAAGGTAGCGGTTTAGGGTTATCAATTGTGCAGAAAATTGTTGAACTGCATCAAGGAACCGTTTCGGTATATAGTACGAAAGGGGAAGGGACGACTGTTCGGGTTGAGCTTCCGAAATAAATGAAAAAGAAGAAATGTGAATGTACATCATGATTATCATTGTAGTAACGTGTATTCAATGTCACACATAATATCAAAAAAGTACATCACTTATATATTTAAAGATACATAAATATCAATAGTAAAGATAGTAAGGGGTGAATGCCCCTACTATCTTTTTTTATCTAAACAGATAAATTTAAAATACATAGTCATAATAGATAATCTATGATATTAGGTATATTATTTTATGGTGGAGGACGTAGCCTTGGTGCGAGGACCTTGACTTTAAGTATTTAAAGGAGTTAGTAGCTAAATGACAATATCCCTTAAGCAAAAAAATAAAGGATAAATAGCATGAGGTTGTATCCATTAGAGAAGCACAAACAGATAATGGGACAATGTACTATCTTAGGGATGAAAACTTGGACTTTATACCATTGGCCAATAAATAAACTTTTTAATTCAACTAACTGGCATAGTTGAAGAAGGAATTTCTCTAAACTTTGAAGAATTTATATTCAAAAATATGTTAAGGAGCTTGTCAATTATATGGAATCCATTAGCAAAAGCGAAGTGAAGCTACGAGATATCATAGAGGAAGATCTTCCTATCTTTTTCGAACAACAACTAGATTCAACGGCGAACTATATGGCTGCTTTTACAGCTAAAGACCCCACTGATAAGGACGCATTTTTTGACCATTGGAAAAAAAATATTGCTGACGAGACTATTACAATTAAGACTATATTATTCAATGGCATTGTCACTGGACACGTCTCGAACTTTGAACAGTTCGGCGAACCCGAAGTAAGCTACTGGATTGGGAAGGAATATTGGGGTCATGGTATTGTAACTTTAGCGTTGGCAGAGTTTCTGGAGTATATTAAGATACGCCCACTTTATGCTCGTTCCGCTAAAGATAACCTCGCCTCCATCAGGGTATTGGAAAAATGCGGGTTTAAAATCATCTCTGAAGATAAGGGTTTTTCCAACGCAAGAGGCAAGGATGTTGAAGAATTTATTTTGAAGCTTGAACCTTATGATATGTAATTTAATACCTCAATTCGTATTTGATGAAGATGAATATAGGACAGAGATTAATAAAATCTTATTGAACTAACGCATGTGTTAGTTGAACAAAAATTAAAAAAGCCTGTATCAACGATTACTTGGTAATCAACGATACAGGCTTTACCTTTTCCGAAAAAGAGCTTGAACAAAATTCATTTGAGGGTAAATTACTGGACACCATGCTTCATGATGCTTATCATACAGGCCGAATTATTCAATTAAGGAAGATACAGAGGGCATGGCCATCAAATCGTTAACTGAACGTTTTAGTTATTCCATTAAAGGGCGCTCTTGTTGAATAAAACTTAGATTTTTAAACAACTTTATTGTTATATTTTTTAGTGAAGTGAAGTATCTTACATACAAAATTAAACAAGCATAATCCCGTCCTATATTTAGAACGGGGTTATGCTTGTTTGAGATAATAAAATTAAATAATTTTATTATAACTACACATTACGGATTAGATAATATTTTCTTTCTGCTATAAAGCCGCACCTTTCCCGCGCTCTTCCTTAAACCGAAGCTCAAAAGTATCCGCTGTAATTTCATCAGCTTTCGGCAATGAACGTAATTTCGGATGAAGTAGCCATACGAGAGAAATGAATAAAATTCCGATGCTAGCGAGCGCGAAAATGAGTTGGCTACTAAATACATTTGCGGTGTAACCGCCAATTAAAGAGCCGAACGGCATAGCGATTGTACCCATGCTTCGTGTGACTGAATTGATGCGTCCAAGATATTGATTTGGAATTAAAGTTTGACTAATTGTCGCAAATAATATGTTGGTCGCACCAATTGGTATCCAAGCTAAGCCGAATAAAAAAATTGATAACCATTGAAACGGTACAAACGTAGAGAGAAACCAAAAGAAAGCGCTAGTCGCAAAGCTAATAATAGAGACATGGCTAATATTATGTTTACCAACCCATGAACTGAATAGTGCTCCAATTAAACTACCGGCGGATATAGCGGCTAAAAAGAAACCGTATAATTTAACCCCTCCTAAAGAATCGGCGAAAGAAGGGAGTATTGCCATCGTCATACCGATTGAAAAATTAGCGACAACTGAACCGATTAAGAAGATGCCCATTAATGAACGAAAGACGATTGAAAAGCCTTCTTTTAAATCAGAGAAATATTGCTTTGTTGAAAGTGATGTGCCTGTTTCGGTTTGTGTCGGCATTTTTAATGAAATAAACAAAATCGCAGTAATCGCGAATGTGAAAGAGTCGATTACATATAAAGTGATTGCGCCAAATAGTGCTACTAATATTCCAGAAAGGGTCGTACAAATTAAGTCAATGCCTTGATACGCAAATGAAAAGAGAGAGTTTCCTTTTAATAATTGTGTTTTATGCAGTAGAAGTGGTAAAGCTTTTGACTGTGCGGGATAGGCGAATTGTTCGATAAAGGCTACGATGGGCATAATGATGAGTAGTAGTTGAACTGTTAATAGATCGAAGTAGTGTGTAATAGGAATGATTAATATAAGAATGCATTGCAGGACTTGTGTGATTACAAGGGTGTTTTTGATTGACCATCTATCAACGAATGGACCGGTAAGAAATTGTAATGCAGAAGGTAATAATGTAAGGAAACCAGCCAATCCAGAATAAAAAGGATCACCACTCAGCTCATATACGAGCCACATCGCTGCTACATAATACAAACTATCTCCTATGTTTGTAAAAATTCTCCCTAAAAATAGTAAGAGGAAATTCCGGTTTTTTAATATGTCCACTTTATCTACTCCTTTATAAAAAATTTATTCGGTAAAATAAATTTGACCGTTTATGTAAAAAAAATCGCATTACGATTTTTCTTCTTTTTTTACAAATTGCTGCATTGTTCTCTCAGCGATTTGAAGTGCAGTAGTAGAAATATAATAAGCTTTACTATTTGGATCTTTATCCGCACTTTTTGTGATTTCGTTTAATTCAGCCATTAATTCATGAAACTTTTTCACCCACACTTGAAATTGTTCTGGCGTAGCATCAAATTCCCAGCAGGATGAAACGTAATTCCACTCAGCTGGGTCTTCACTTGCATTTCGTAATGTAAAAGATTCTTCTGGTGCAGCGAGAATATGGCTTTTCGTTCTTTCCGTCATTTGTAAAAAGATTTGGCGACCTGATTCGCTTAATATTTCTAAATGAGGTAATAGGTCCGCGGCAGGGGTAAATCCTTTAGCGACAGATTGATAAAACTTTTGAACGATGCCATTCTTTTCTTCTGTATATACGATTTCTATAAGGCCATTCTTCTCTAATTCTTTTAAATGATAATGAATTTTCGCCCTTGAAATGCCGAATTTTTCAGATAGCAGTTGTCCTGTATAAGGACGTTCGCATAGACGCATCATCATTTCGGCACGTAGTGGATCGCTTATTGCTTTTAGTTGGCTATAAGTAGTTAGTGTTAACACGGGCTTCAAAATGATCAACTCCTCAAATTAAATTACTCGGTCAAGATTATTTGACTGAATTGTATCAAGGATTTCATTTGTTTTCAATACTTTCTGAAAATTTAATCTTTCTTCTGTAATCTTCTGTTCATATTCCGTTCATATTTCTTTTTTATGATAAGTGCATAGAAAGTAATAGGAAGGAGCGAGCGAAATGTTTTTAGCTCTGCGTGAATTAAAACAATCAAAATTAAGATATGGATTAATCGGACTTATTATGGTGTTATTATCATTTTTAGTCCTTGTAATTTCAGGATTAGCAAATGGATTATCATATGATAATGCTTCATCGATTCAAAATATGGAGGCAAATAAATTTGTACTAGCGGATGATGCGGAAAATAAATTACTTCGTTCACAAATTAAGAAAGAAGATGTAGATAACGTAGTAAATCAAGCAGGCGAGAAAGAGGCAGTTCCGTTTCGTGTGAAAGTTTCAACGTATGAAAAGAAAGATAGTTCGAAAAAAGTGGATGTTGCTATTTTCTCAAGTGAACGTGATTCATTTTTAGAACCGAAAATTGTAAAAGGTGAGAAATTAGGTACAGCAAATAACGAAATGGTTGCTGATGAATCAATTAAAGAAAAAGGAATCGATATTGGGGATACAATTATTGATCCTGTTTCAAAGAAAGAATTTAAAATCGTTGGATTTACGAAAGATCAAATGTTTAGCCATACACCAGTCGTTTATGTAAATGAAGACGTATGGGGCGCTATTTCACAACCAAACCAAAAAGATTATAGTGCAATTGCGCTTAATACAGATAAAGAAATTAAAAATGCACATGTTATCGACAAAAAAGAAGTGCTACAAAGTATTCCAGGATTTAAAGAAGAGCAAGGAACATTAACGATGATCATTGCGTTCTTACTTGTTATCGCTGCGTTACTAATCGGTGTATTCTTCTACGTAATTACACTGCAAAAAACACAGCAATTAGGTGTACTAAAAGCAATTGGAACGAAAAATTCTTATTTAGCAAATAGCTTAGTCGTACAGGCGTTATTCTTATCAGTCGTTGCGATGGTAATCAGTATTGTTCTTGTACAAGGATTAGAACAAATTTTACCAGCGGGTATGCCGTTCTTATTAACAACACCGATGATTGCACAATATGCAGCAATCTTTATCGTAATTAGTATTTTAGGAACACTTATTTCGTTATACCAAGTATTAAAAGTTGATGCATTAGAAGCAATTGGAGGCGGGATGTAATGACTTCATTATTAAAATTAGACAAAGTAAGTAAAGTGTACGGAGAAGGGAATACGGAAGTAACAGCCCTTCATCCGATGTCGCTTGATGTGAAAGCTGGAGAATTTATCGGAATCGTCGGTCCTTCTGGATCAGGGAAAAGTACGTTATTATCAATCGCGGGTGCTTTACTATCACCGTCAAAAGGGGATATTTACATTCGCGAGCAAAATATTACGAAGTTATCAGAAAAGGAAATGACAGACATTCGTTTGAAAAAAATCGGCTTCATTTTCCAGTTCGCAAATCTTGTTCCATATTTAAATGTAAAAGAACAATTGCTTTACATTGCAAAGTTAAAAAAAGACAGCAAACAAGAATCGGAAAAGCGTGCGGATCACTTGCTAGCAGCATTTGGATTATCTGAAAGAAAAACTCATTATCCAAATCAACTATCGGGCGGGGAAAAACAAAGGGTAGCAATCACTCGTGCTTTCATGAACAACCCAGATTTAATATTAGCGGATGAACCAACTGCAAGCTTAGACTCAAAACGCGCACGTGAAGTCGTGGAAATGATGAAACGTGAAGTGAAAGAAAGTCAAAAAGCAGCAATTATGATTACGCATGATGAAAGAATGCTTGATGTATGTGATCGTATATTGACACTTAGAGATGGACAGTTAATATAAAGAAAAAAGGCCAACCGTACATATATGTGCAGTTGGCCTTTGTATGATTATTTTAAAATAGATATAATGGCTTTATTTTGAGAATAACGTTTTAATTTTATTTCGTGTTACTAATAAAAGTCCACCTAAGACAGATAACATTCCTAAAGGCACGTTACTTGATTGCTCACTACCAGCGTTAGGAAGTTCTCTAGCACTGTTTTTCGCTGGAACAGTAGTATTGTTATTGTCTGTTTGCGTTTGTTTCGATTGTGATACTTCATTAATTTTGTTATCTACATTTTGCTTTGTTGTATGTAACTCAGCTAATTTGTCATCAATTTTTTTCTCAGTATGTTTAAAATCGTTTATTTTAATATCTAAGTCTTGTTTTTTCTTTGTTAAATCATCTGAAACAGTTTGTTTCGCTTGTTTCATTTCGTTTATTTTATTTAGTAAATCTTGTCTAGCTTCTTGTAATTCAGCTAGTTTGTTTTTTACATCTTGTTTAGCTAGTTCTAAGTTAGCGGAAAGACTATCTAAATTGCCTTTAATTTTCTTAAGCTCCTCTAACGTGTTCCCAGTATTCGGCTTATTTTCTTTTAGCTCAGCAAGTTTGTCCTCAGCAGTTTGTTTCGCTTTCTTTAACTCAGCTAATTTGTCATCTACCTGTTTTTTTACTTCCTTAAGTTCATTAACCTTCTGATCGATGTTCTCTTTATGTTGCTTAATTTCATTCACTTTTTCATCGACAGTTTGTTTATGTTCTTTAATCTCAGTAACCTTATTATCGATATTTTGCTTATGTTCTTTAATTTCAGCAACTTTATCATCTACTTGTTTTTTATGCTCTTTAATTTCCGCGATTTTATCCTCGGCAATTTGTTTGTCTTGCTGAAGTTTTGCATCTAACTCTTGTTTATGTTGTTTAATTTCGTTAATTTTTTCATCAGCAACTTGTTTACGCTCATGTAGTTCATTAACCTTTGTGTCAACATTTTCCTTAACTTGGTTAAGTTCATTTAATGTTTGATCCACATTTTCTTTGTGCTGCTGTAATTTCGCATCTAACTCTTGTCTATGTTGCTTAATTTCAGCTAAGCGATCTCCCGTACTTTGCTGGGGAGTAGCTTCATTTACTTCTGCATGAGTAGGGGTAGATCCCGCAATCATTGCTAAAGCTAGTGTAGAAGCAGCGATTGTTTGTTTTGTTTTCATATTTTTGTACCTCTTTCCTATGAGTGAACTCTATTGTGTAAAATTGAGCATATAGAAGTAGATTATTTTATTATTATATACCATGTTCGGCGCCTAGAGGAAGTATTTGCATAATAATCTATGATTATGTGATTCTTATAGTCTCTTATTTTGGGATAGGGGACAAATCTTCAGCAAGATGAACAATTTCTTCTATAGTAGATTTTACATCTTTACTATCGCGAATAACAAACAAATAATCAGCCTCATTTTCTACAGGATCTACCACATCTTCATGCAGTGATTCGGCCTGTTGGCGATTGAGTACCTCTTTGAAACTAGAATAGTTACCTCTAAATATATTTGTACTTCGCTTGCTACGAGTCACTCTTTCATAAAGAACATCATCTGGGATGTCAAAATGAACTAATATGCGTACATATTCCTCTTCCTTAAACAGCTCATTCAGCAAATACATTCGTCCGTTTCGGCTTCTATATACCCTTTATTGTTAAATACGGCCTTTCATAATCTGTGTTAAATTAATTGGAAAATTCAGGGGGGAGTGTTATGGTTTATTTGGGAGCTGTACATTATTTATGTTCAGTAAAAAAGGGGGATTAAAGTGGGGGCTAAAATTTTTAACGGCAGGCATATAGCCAATAGCAAGGATCAAGAATTTGTTGTTTTTATTATTGGTATGCGTATTAATAACCTATTAAAATTTTGGAAGTGGATACCAGTTTTTAATGCTATGGGACCTATGATTAAAGAATTGTATCAAAATCCACAATGGGGTTTCTTACATACAGAATTCTTATTTAGTTGGAGAAAAGTAATCCTAATTCAATACTGGAAGGGATTCGACGAATTAGTAAACTATGCTCACGGAAAAAATCATTCATATGCTTGGAAATCGTACAATAATAAGATTAAAGATAATGGGAGTGTCGGTGTTTTTCACGAAACCTATCAAATAGAAAAAGGTGCTTCTGAAGCAATCTATGTTAATATGCCAAAAACAGGTTTATCTAGAGCTACCGAACACATACCGGTATCTCAAGATACTAATACTGCTCAAAAAAGAATGAATAAATAATTCGGAAAATTGTGTATATAATTTCGATGTTCCTGCCGGAGAATATACAAAGTGTCGGAGTGTTAGCGGGCTGAAAACTTGACAAAAAAACTTATTTATGCTATAATTTAACAATGTAAAAATAAAGTGTATAATAGGGTTCTCCTGGCCAGGGGGGACCCTATTTTTGTTGTGGAAATGAAGGAGAGTGTATGTGCGTGAAAAAAGGTGAAGCAAGTGTAACGTCGTTAGTATCAGCTTTCGGAAGGGCGTATCATAGTGAATTTGATAGTTCTAAAATCTTTGATGATTATGTAGCTAAAGATCTTATTTCACAAAAAGAACGTAATGATATTGAAACGAACATGGTTCAAGGAATACATTTTTTTAATAAAGGCATTGCACAGCAGTTTCAAGACAATCCGAAAGAAATTTTAAAATGGATTACACAAGTTCAATTATCACCAACACCTTTGGCACGCGCGGCATATTGTGAAAGAGTGCTATTACATGAAATTGCATTAGGCGCGAAGCAATACGTCATACTCGGTGCAGGCTTAGACACGTTTAGTTTTAGACACCGAGAATTAGAAAATAAAATAGAAATATTTGAAGTGGATCATCCTTCTACGCAAGCGTTTAAAATACAAAGAGTGAAAGAATCAGGTCTAGAAATTCCAAGCAATCTTCATTTTGTTTCGATGGATTTTACTAAGGATTTCTCTAAGCAAAAATTAGTAAATGAAGGATTTGAAAATAAAAAGACTTTCTTTAGCCTTTTAGGTGTTACGTACTATTTAACAAAAGAGGAACTTTCCAGTTTAATAGAATGTTTATTCGAGATGGTTCCAGAAGGGAGTTCTATCGTTTTTGATTACCCTGATGAAAACTTATTTACGGAAAAAGGATTATCCAATCGAGTTGAAAATATGATAAAGATGGCTGAGATAGGCGGGGAGCCGATGAAATCGTGTTTTTCTTATACCGAAATGGAAGCACTATTAGAAAAGGCGGGCTTACTCATTTATGAGCACTTATCACCAGAGGATATTAATAAACTATATTTTGAGGGACGAAACGATTATTTAGAAGCTTTTGAGACGGTGCATTATGTGCATGCGGTGAAGAAGTAGAGAAGTAGTAGGCATGGGGAGGGATCTCTGTGTCTTTTTTTTGTAAAAAAGGAAATGAGGTGTAGTGATGGGAAGTAATAAGCATGTTGCTATTGGAAGTAGAGGGATTGTGAAGAATAATTTAAATGTTTATATAGGGGGAAGTGCACATCGTTACCCAGCTAATAAAAATGGGTTACCCAAAAACGATAAAAATGATTAGAGACCCTGATTTTTATACAGTCAAAAAATCAGGGCTATTTTTAAAGGATTATTGAGTAAGTAATAGTTAATTGATTGTGCCAGTATTTTTATTTTTCACTAATAAAGGGAGCAATTATTTTTTTTTCATAAGAAGATAACACGATATTCGTTGATGGTGTACCATATTGCATTGTATCATCAATAAATTGTTCTAAACTTTCTACAGAATACGTTGCTAATTTGACAATATAGCTAATTTCCCCTGCTACTCTGTAACACTCAAGTACATCTGGATGATTATAGCAAAAGTTAGCTAATGATTTACAATCCTTTGATTTAAACAATATAAGTGCAGAAATTGGACGGTTTATTTTTTTTAGAGAAACATGTGCATGGTAACCTTCAATAATTTTTTGCTCCTCTAACTTCCGTACTCGCTCAGTTACTGACGGAGCAGATAAGTGAACGGCTTCTGCTAGATCCTTCATTGAAATTTTTGCATTTGACTGTAATAATCCCACGATTTTTTTATCAATTTGATCCATAAATTATCCAACCTTTTTTTATAAAATAGAATAACCTAAATTCCTTATATAATAAAGCCAAACAATCAAATATCCTTATCAAACTTATTTATCAGCCTTATATATTTGTATAAAATAAGGATAACGGGAGGCGATTTACGATATGAAAAAGGTTTTATTATTATTAGCTGATGGATTTGAAGCAGTAGAAGCTAGTGTATTTACAGATGTACTAGGTTGGAATAAATGGGAGGGAGATGGATCAACTGAGGTCGTAACAGTTGGCCTTCGGAATAAATTAACCTGTACTTGGAATTTTACTGTCATACCCGAAAAAACGGTTGATGATATTCAATTAGATGAGTTTGATGCATTAGCTATTCCAGGAGGTTTTGAAGAAGCTGGCTTTTATCGGGATGCATATAGTAGAGAATTCTTACATGTTATTCAACATTTTTATGCCCAGCAGAAGCCTATTGCCAGTATATGTGTCGCATCATTAGCGCTTGGAAAAAGCGGAATTCTTACAGATAAAAAAGCCACCACATACAGTCATCCGACGAGTAAACGAAAAGAGCAGTTAAAGAATTTCGGTGCAATAGTACAAAATGATTTAATCGTTCAAGATGGAAACATTATTACATCTTCAAATCCAGGTACAGCTTTTGATGTTGCATTTTTATTACTTGAAAAACTAACATCTAAAAAGAACGCTAAACATGTAAAGGATCTTATGGGGTTTTAGGCATTGCTCTTCAACAAAGGGGTACTTGGAGTATTTTAAAATATCTTAACGAACATGGTCCAAAAGAGTGGTCATCTAATTGGGTGACTGCTCCAGATAAAAGAGAATGGAAATAATCTGTAATAACAGATGGTAATGAATCGATCAAAGGTAAGTGCCCTTTTCATGCATAATTTAATAAAAAGAATAATAATTGATTAAAATAGGAGAATTTTTATGATTGTAACACTCTTTACATATATATTGTTAGGCTTATCTTTATCAATACCTGCAGGTGCTATGACTGTCCAAATGACTAAACAAGGAATGAGAAATGGTTTCGTACATGGTTGGTTTGTAGGTATAGGAGGAATGACTGTAGATTTATCTTTAATAGTTCTGATTTATCTAGGGTTCTCTAGTGTATTAACCAATCCGTGGGTAGAAGCAGTTATGTGGTTACTAGGTTTTGGGTTTTTAATGTTTATTGGAATAGAAAGTATTAAAGAAGCAAAGTCAGAAGTTAACATAGAGGGAGAAGATCCTAATAAATCTTTATTAACAGCTTATTTATCTGGTTTTATGATTGCTATATCACCGGCTAATATTGTCTTTTGGATAGGGGTCTTTGGGCCGGTTCTAGTTTCTTCATTAGGTAGTGCAAGTACATCAACATTTATATTAATAGCTGTAGGTATTTTATTAGGTATCTTTATGCATGATATGGTCTTATTAAGCTTTGTTCATTTTACTAGACGGTTTCTAAATCCAACCTTTATTAAAGGGGTATCTATATTTGCCGCAATAGTACTATTCGGATTTAGTGGTTATTTTGGTTACGAGTTTATAAAACAAGTAATTACTTTTATTTAAAAAGCATAACTCTTATAAACTTAAATATGGTAGTTGAAATATAGATGAAAAAGATACGCATTTTAAACCTAAACGCAACGTAATTGTAAATATGTTATATTACGTAGGCATCCCCTCAAAAATTTTTTGATTCCTGGGGGAGGGTTAAATTCCTTACACATAGCCTTTAAAAAAGAAACAACCTTTACTATAATTGACGGTGTATGAACTTAGCTTGATAGTGATGGGGTAATTGCACATACCTATTTACTGAAAAATATTAACTAACTCCAAGAGTCAAAAGCGCTATTCTTACTAAAAGAATAGCGCTTTTTTATTATTTTAGTATGATTTCATCTGAATGTATTGGAGATTTCTCCTGCAAAAGTAGTAGAATTTTTATTTGAATTTACTACCTCAGTTGGATTTATCATATTTCAATTTCGATAGAATAGTAAATAGGTATATTGGATATGGAGATAAATTACAATGATTATACATACTTCAGATTTAGAATTACAGTAACTACTTAACTAATAAAGAAAGGAATAAGCAGAATGATACAGAACATATATGAAACACATTTACATGTAAGAGATTTAGAAAAGGCGATAGATTTCTATCAAAATAAGTTGGGGTTAGCATTAGCAAGAAAACTATCCAAAAGAAAGGTGGCCTTCTTTTGGGTAGGAGAAAGTAAAAAGCAAATGCTTGGATTATGGGAAGTACATAATATTGAAGATTTTGAGATAAAACACTTTGCTTTTGGTGTAGATTTAGAATTTCTAAAGTCTTCTAAATTGTGGTTAGAGAATCGTGGAATAGAAGTGGTGGGAAGCCAAGGGAAAGGAAATCAAGAGCCAATTGTCCAAAGGTGGATGCCAGCTGCAAGTGTATACTTTCTGGATTGTGATGGGAATAAATTAGAGTTTATTTCTATGTTACATGATAATCCAGATGAATTAGAATACGCATCTTATTTAAGTGAATGGGATGCGGAGCACCTGGCTAAAAAACAGGATTCGTTCAACGAAAAAGTAAATATCAAGCACAAGAATTAATTCCTTTATGTGTATGGCTTAGTCGTACTCCATTCAGCGGTACACTTTCTTCAACAAGTTTCAGCTAACCTTTGAACTCAAAAGATACGTTCAGTACAAAAAATTGCTATTGGAAGTAGGGGATTATGAAAAAAAATCAATGTTTATATAGGGGTAGTGGCGGCTGTAAGCATTTTTATCCTTTCAATTGTTTTTCTATATTTTAACCCTTACAGCAATCAAACACTTAATAAGGAACTATATATCACTGTATTTTTCATGTTTTTGCTTCCTTCTTTTTTAGCAGTAATTGCGGCAGTTGCAAGGAAAAAGGATTTTATGATTGCTTGTAGCATTTGGTTGTTACCAGGAACTTTTTATTTTGGTGTAGCGGTGATTCCGGCTGTTTGGAATTAATATATTTTATTTCTAATTGTTTATTGTGTATCTATTGTTTGGATGAAAAAGGGGTGAAGAGTCTCATGAAGCGAGAACTATCGAAGTTAGCGGATGTACTAGTCAATCATTCAACTAAAGTGCAGCCCGATGATCAAGTATTGATTCAAAGTGTTACTGAAATAGATCCCGCAGTAGTTCGTGAAATTATTAAGTTTGTGGAAAAAGCAGGGGGATACGCACATGTATCAATGCGTGATGTTTCTGTTACAAGGCAATTGATTCTATCAGGATCTGAAGAACAATTTAAGTTATTTGCAGATTGGGAATGTTACCGCTTAAGTAAGATGCAAGTATATATTAATCTCCGTAGCCCTAGAAATGCATATGAATTAGCAGATGTGCCAGCAGGAAAAATGAAGTTATATCAAAAGATATTTGGAAAAGCTCATAGTGAAGCAGTGTATAAAACAAGATGGGTGACAACTCGAATTCCGAATGCGGGGTCTGCGCAAGAAGCGAATATGAGCACTGAGGCTTATGAAAAATTTTATTATGATGTATGTACGTTAGATTACAATAAAATGTCGAAAGCAATGGAGCCATTAAAAGAATTAATGGAAAAGACAAAGCAAGTTAGGATTATTGGAGAAGGTACGGATTTGAATTTTTCAATTGAAGGAATTGGCGTTTTAAAAGGAGATGGAACGGATGATATACCTGATGGTGAAGTGTATACAGCACCTG
This sequence comes from Bacillus sp. RC242, assembly GCF_044908245.1. Classification (NCBI taxonomy): domain Bacteria; kingdom Bacillati; phylum Bacillota; class Bacilli; order Caryophanales; family Bacillaceae; genus Bacillus; species Bacillus sp. RC242. The sequence continues at coordinate 147,443 of NZ_JBIYCZ010000002.1, read as the reverse complement.
TTAAAAATTCAGTAAATGGAGTAATAACGTTTAACACAGTATCTGTTCAACAAGGTTATGCGTTTCAAAATATAAAGTTACATGTCAGACAAGGGAAAATAATAGAGGCATATGCAAATGATACAGAGCGAATGAATCGAATTCTTGATACGGATGAGGGAGCAAGATATATTGGAGAATTTGCACTAGCTTTTAATCCTTACATATTACACCCAATGAATAATACGTTATTCGATGAAAAAATAAATGGTAGTTATCATGTAGCAATTGGAGATTCGTTACAAGGTGCAGATAATGGGAATAAATCAGCGATACATTGGGATTTAGTAAACATTCAAAGGCCAGAGTATGGCGGGGGTGAAATTTGGTTCGATGACGTACTGATAAGAAAAGATGGACGTTTTATTTTACAAGAGCTGTTCAGATTAAATGAAGAAAATTTGAAGGGGTAAAGTGCTTTATTGAGAGTGTGTAAAGTAGATTAAAATACAACATATTAAACGAAGCGATTTATCGCGTAACTATACATTCATTTAATATTAGTAGGTTAACTGAAAAGATAGCTCCATGAGGAGTGTAAAAACGACAAAATCTCTTAAAAAACAATTAATTTTTAACGTCATCTATCTTTACAATCCCTCCTTATAATTTGAATTGGGCAAGCATCTAAGAGAAAGCAGAACATGTCAGTTTATACATTTTATTATTAGGGGGAGAAATTGTATGAAAAAGGTAGTTGCTTCGTTAGCCGTTATGGCAGTGTTATTACCAACGTTTTCGATGAATGCTGAGGGAAAAGAACAAGCACAAGCACGAAAAACAGCGACGATGTTTAATGTTATTAGTGACATTCAAGGGGATTTATCGGATTTTGATCACGTATTAAAAGATATGAACAAAGTGACGCCGCTATCTAGAGCACTTATTATGAATGGGGATATAACGTCAAAAGGACAGCAATCACAATATGATGATGTGAAGCGTGTGTTAAACCAAAACAAGCATCCGGAAAATGTATGGTCGGCTATTGGGAACCATGAGTTTTACGCTGGGAAATGGACAGCTGATGGAAAGTTATCTCAAAGTACATGGCCAAACGGTGTAGCAGAAGATACGCTATTTAATCGATATTTGAAATTTAGCGGACAAGAAAAGGTGTACCATAAAAAAGAATTAGATGGTTATCCACTATTATTTTTAGGGACAGAAAAATATATGAGGTACCATGATTCAAAAATGTCAGATCAAGTGTACTTAAGTGAGGAACAATTAGGTTGGCTGAAACAAAATTTAGAAGACTACAGTCAAAAAGATAAAAATAAGCCGATTTTTATTTTTTCTCACCACGTTTTACCTGATTCTGTATCTGGTTCAAGACAATCACCGTATTTAAATGACTATTTAAACGTGGATAAATTGTACGATATATTAAAAGATTACCCGCAAGTTGTCTTTTTCACGAGCCATACGCACTGGGATTTAAATTTACCAGACTGGGCTGGTAAAAAGAAAATTGCAGGCGGAGATGAAAAAGGATTTACAGTTGTAAATACGGGCGGCATTGAAACAGGATGGAGGTCAGCTGGTCCAAATGGCGGCGAGATTCATGCTCCGGATGGATCTTCTTTTAAACAAGGGTTGCAAGTGAAAGCATATGGTAACGATGTTGTCGTAACGGCTTACGATTATAAACGTGATAAAGGTATAAAGAACTTATTAATTAGTGATGCAAAAATTGCACAAATGGCACCAGATGTAACGGCTGATGATAGTAAAAACGTAATCGTTGGTGCAACAGAGTATATGGAGTACAATGTAGAAGGAACGAATGAGTGGTACACGTACAATAAAGCGAATCCTCCAAAATTTGATGGGAACAAAATTGTATACGTACGCCATAAAGGCGAAATGAATTTAGAGCCAGGATTAACGCAGCTTCTTCGTTTTTCGGTAAATAAGTGATTGGTAAGGGCCTACTTCTTAATGAGTGGGCTCTTTTTATTTTGTCGTTTTTTATCGGCAAGTCGATATATTTTAAGTATCGGTCGATATAATTTGAGAATCGCTGATATAAATTTCATGTACCGTATTGAAGTTAAAATCGTTAATGCAATTTCATGCACCGAAACGAAATTCCCTACATTTTTAATCCAGAAAGGTGACTTCATCATTTTTCCATGTAATAATAGTATGGTTACATTTACTGTGAAAGAGTATAAAAGGAGCGTTATTGATGAATTTAGCTAAATTTCCGAGAAAAAAATATACAGAATCATATACACCAATTGAAAAATTAAACAATTTTTCTGAAGCACTTGGTGGGCCAACTATTTATTTTAAACGAGATGATTTACTTGGTTTAACAGCTGGCGGTAATAAGACGAGAAAGTTAGAGTTTCTAGTTGCGGATGCACAGGAAAAGGGTGCAGATACGTTAATTACAGCTGGTGGTATTCAGTCAAACCATTGCCGTCTAACACTTGCAGCTGCGGTAAAAGAAAAAATGAAATGTATTCTTGTGTTAGAAGAAGGGCTTGAGCCAGAAGAAAAGCCAGACTTTAACGGAAACTATTTCTTATATCATTTATTAGGTGCTGAAAACGTAATTGTTGTGCCAAACGGAGCAGATCTTATGGAAGAGATGCATAAAGTAGCGAAAGAAGTTAGTGAAAAAGGTAATACACCATATGTAATACCAGTTGGTGGATCAAATCCTACTGGTGCAATGGGATACATTGCTTGTGCGCAAGAAATTATGGCTCAGTCATTTGAGCAAGGAATTGATTTCAGTTCAGTTGTTTGTGTAAGTGGTAGCGCTGGTATGCATGCTGGTTTAATTACTGGCTTTTCCGGAACGCAAAGCAAAATTCCTGTAATCGGAATAAATGTAAGTAGAGGAAAAGCGGAGCAAGAAGAGAAAGTAGCAAAACTTGTAGATGAAACTTCAGCTCACGTTGGTATCCCAAACTCTATTTCACGCGAAGCAGTTACATGCTTTGATGAATATGTAGGACCAGGATACGCTTTACCAACACCAGAAATGGTTGAAGCAGTACAGTTACTTGCGAAAACTGAAGGTATTTTACTTGACCCAGTTTATACAGGTAAAGCAGTAGCGGGACTAATCGATTTAATTAGAAAAGGTAAATTTAATAAAGAGGACAACATTTTATTCGTACATTCAGGTGGTTCACCAGCTTTATATGCGAATACATCTCTGTTTGCGTAAGTGTGAAAAAGCATTGGATATCCAATGCTTTTTGTTTTAAATTAATGTTGAAATTTGATACAATTTCGTGAATATGCGATGATTTTTCAACATTCAATGGTGAATAACGATATATATATATAGGAGATTGATGTATGACAGAATTTTGGGAAGCAAGTTTTATAGAAAATCAAATGATGTGGGGATTTGAACCTTCAGATTCCGCAATTTTGACGAAGGACATTTTCCTTGAAAAGAAAGTGAAGGATATATTGATTCCTGGTATTGGGTACGGTAGAAATGCGAAGGTTTTTATTGATAACGGAATACATGTAACAGGTATTGAAATTTCAAAAACGGCGATTGAATTGGCGAGGGCAAATGAACTCAATGCTAATTTCTTCCACGGTTCAGTTACGGATATGCCTTTTGATAACAAACTGTATGACGGTATATTTTGTTATGCACTTATTCATTTGTTGAATAAGGATGAGAGAGAGAAGTTTATTAAAGATTGTTATAGTCAGTTAAAACCAAACGGATATATGATTTTTACTACTATTTCTAAAGATGCCCCAATGTTTGGGAAGGGGAAACAACTTGGTAAAGACTACTTCGAGATAATGGAAGGGGTAAAAATGTATTTTTATGATGTTGACTCGGTACAACAAGACTTTGGAAAATATGGACTGATGGAAACTACGGAAATTGTGGAGCCACATAAAAATATGGCAAGTAAACCTCCATTTAAATTTATAATGATCAAATGTCAAAAAACACTATAATTACAATTGTGTAAAAAATAGTGAAAGGTTACTTAATAAGCTGGTTGAGTAAGCGATTCACTCATTGTTCTTTAAAGGCGAAGTAAGGGGAGTCAAATGGCGTCCCTTACTTCGCTTAATTTAGGTTTAAAACATGTTTTAAACTTCCAACGAATTATTTGTTATATAATGGAATTATTGAAGCGTGAGAGGGGTGATTATATGAGTACAACATTAAGAGGGGTCATATACACAATACTCATTATTTCTATAATATTAATAATTTTTTTAGGTTACGGATTATATTTGTATTTTAAGTGAAATGATAACCGAACCAAAGGGAAATAAAATAGTACTTAACTTTTTCAGATTTTTTGTAATGATTCACTACTTGTAAGGGATTATTCAGTGTGTCTTTCTATTAAAAAGTCTAAATTTAATCAATTAAATGCGATAAAATCTTTTTAAAAATAATGAAATTTTAGGAAAAATAAGGTACACTAGTCAATGGTTTTAGTTTAAAATCGATTGACGTTAATGTATACGGGGGAAAGATTGATGAACAATAATCCAATAAATGAATCAGTTGAAGAAGTTGAGAGAAAACGAGTAAGATCAAGCAAACGTTTTACAAATTGGAAGCTTATTGCAGCGGGTGTTGGTGTAATTGTACTTCTCATTGGAGGAATGAGTTATTATCAGGCAACTCACTTCAATTCAAATGTTACGATTAATGACACAAAAGTCGGTGGTCTGAACGCTGATCAGGCAATACAGAAATTAAAAACATCTGGACTAGAAAACAAAGTCTATGTTGATCAACAACAAATTTTAGATGAAAAAGATACAAAAACGGAACTTACGGAAAAAGATTTGCCTCAAGTTAAGAAACTATTAAAAAGCCAGTGGACATTTTTCCCTTCCTCAAAGGAAAAAAAATATTCAGTGCTACCGGAAAAGGCGGATCAGTATCGTAGTGAAACGATGAAAAAACTTGTAGAAGAAAAGCTCATCTCTATGAATGAAAAACTACAAGCGCCTCAAGATGCTATGGCGAAGCTGGAACAAGGAAAAGTTGTTATTTCGAAGAGCGTTGATGGAAAACAGTATGACGTTACTAGTCTACTGAAAGATTACGACAAGCAGAAGTATAAAAGTGAAATTCATCTGAAGTCTACATACATACAGCCTATTAAAGAAGACGATCCGATTGTTAAAAAAGAGGAGAAAGCACTACAGAATCTTCTTGGGCAGTCAGTTGAATATAAAGTGCAGAATGAAGTGTATCCTTTAAAAGCGAAAGATTTAATTCAAAATGCCTCTATGTCAAAGGATATGAAAGTTACAATCGATGCGAGCGACATTAAGAATAAGATTGCTGAAATTAATAATGCTAAATCAACATTAAATAAAAATTTCAGCTTTAAAACCCATTCCGGTTCGGTCATATCAGTAAAAGGACAAGGCTACGGCTGGGCACTAGATGTTGAAAAAGAAACAAAACAAGTTCAACAAGCTTTTGAAAAGGGTGAAAAATCGCTATCTGCTTCTAATATCCATGGAAATGGTTGGGAGAAGGAAGGTATCGGTTATGAAACAACATCGAATAATGGCATCGGAGACACGTATGCGGAAGTTTCAATTGCAGATCAACAAATTTGGATTTATAAAGATGGGAAATTAGTCGTCACAACAAATGTAGTAACTGGTAAACATAGCACGAGTGAAGATACATCACCAGGTGTGTGGTACGTTCTATATAAACGAACACCATACACGCTGAAAGGCAGCGCAGTAGGTAAAGCTGATTATGCAGTTAAAGTAGATTACTGGGTTCCATTCACAAATAGTGGCCAAGGATTCCATGATGCAGGCTGGCGAAAAGACTGGGCAAATAATGCTTATTTAACAGGGGGATCAGGCGGGTGTGTAAACCTTCTTCCTAATGTTGCAAAAACTGTATATGATAGTTTGAACACTAATGATCCAGTTATTGTGTACTAGAAAATAGCTACGTATCAAAAAATAAATAAAGTAGGAAATCTTATCTGATGGTACATGAAAAAACACCTCTTGAATTCGCATATTTAGTGTGCAAATTCAATGGAGGTGTTTTTGTTTGAAAACAAGAGTTCATTGCCTATAAGAAACGAAGTAGAAAGAGATTGAGATGATAAATAGATATTCAAATAGTCAATAAAATTGACACTGAATATCATTTTCATTTATTATGAAGTCGTCACATGTAATTGGACATGATTTTTGTGAAAAAGTTTACTTTTTTATTAATATAATAGATTTCTATTAAGGTGTCCCATTTAAGAATTAAAACGTAGGAAAGGGTAAAATAAAAATGAACTGGAAAAAAGGCGGATTATGGATTATTATTTTTTTCATTGTAAAAGGTACGATTTCTACACTTTTAATAGTTACAGGTGCTAAATATTTTGATTTATCATTTATGCAACTTTTCATACTAATACTGATCTTATTACTGATTTCTCTCATAAGTCGAAAATTGCTGCATAGACATAAACAAAACAAAAAGCAAAAAGAGCTAAATATATAATGAAGCCCCAGAGACCTTTGGATTTCTGGGGCTTCATTATATATTTAGCCTCTTACTATTTGTGGAAAGTAAAACTCCCAGCTCAAAATTTAGGTGGGTACAGAAGTTTGTTGGGAGCTGATTAAAGTCATGATCTATGTTGATTAGAATATTTCAGATTGTTGAATGGTATACTTGGAAAATAGATTTAAGTAGATGGTTTTATAAAATCTCATATATAGCTAAAAAGAGTAACTCCATTTTGATCGCTTTTTTTCAAAATGGAGTTTTTGTATTTACTTTTAAATAAGGACTGAAGAGAGCTTTTTAATCAATCTGTATTCTAAAGCTAAAACCGAGCATACATTATGCTCGGTTTTCAATTGGTAGTTTAAATGTAAAAGTACTGCCTTCTCCTAATTCACTTTCAACGGTAATTTCTCCTCCGTGTAGTTCTATAATCCATTTTACCATCGACAATCCTAAACCTGTGTTTCCATTGTTTGAAGATGTTCGTGCTGCGTCAACTCGATAGAAGCGGTCCCATATTTTCACAATATGCTGCTCGCTGATGCCTATGCCATTATCGGAGACTTTACCTATTATGTTGGTTTCATCCCGGAACAGTTGCATATTCACAGTGCCGTTCGCTTTGCTATAAGCAATCGCATTCGTTAGTAAATTCATTAATAAACGCATCATCAATGTTTGATCTGCTTTAATAAACAGGTCTTCCTCTATATGTGTTGTTATATTAATCGAAGCTTCTTGAACCATTAATGAAAGCTCTTCTACAACGATTTCCGTTAATTCACTCATATTGATACATTCAAATTGAAAAGTATTATGCTTTTCTTGGTCAACTCGTGCTAATAATAAGAGTTGCGAGATTAACGCGGACATTTTACGCGATTGCCTTAAAATTACTTCTAACGATTCTTCCATTTCTTTCGGATTATTCCTCTGCGATAAAGCGTATTCGCATTGCGAAATAATAACAGATGTTGGTGTTCTTAATTCATGAGATGCGTCAGATGTAAATTGTTTTTCACTTTCGAATGATGTCTCCAATCGCTCAAACATTTTGTCAAAGGTTTGTGCTAAATGATACATTTCGTCTTTCGATGAACCTTGTAAATTAATTCTCTTCGAAAGGTCTTTACCATCACCAATTTCACTGGCTGAATCACTCATTTGTTGCACAGGTCGAAACGCTCTTTGCGTAATAAAATATCCTCCCACTGCCGCAATGAGAATAAGTAATGGAAATGAGATGAGTGTTACCACAATAAGCGTATTCATGGTCGATGATAATTGATTCATGGTCATTATGCCACGAACCCAGACTTGCTCATCGCCGCCTACATTATGGAGAAAATCATATACTATCCATTCCTTATTACCGTCTTTAATGGTTTGTATTTCATCGGATTTAAGCGATACCTTTTTATTAAAGGTTGTTGGATTATGTCCTGCCATCAGCTCACCTTGTTTACTATAAATGATGATATTTACTCCATCTTCTAAGGCCTCAAATTCATCGTCAATCTTTAACTGTCCATGCTTATATTCGATATCTTCAATGCTTTCTTTTACTGTGCTCTTCAATTGATTTTTCATATTAAAAAGCAAAACTTTATCTGACGAAGTTAAAATAAAAGCTAACACGAGTGCCATAATAATTACAACTAGCCCCGTATACCATAGGGTCACTCTCATTTTTATTGATAGTCTTTTCATGATTCTACTCGCAATACGTAACCAGTTCCTCGTACTGTATGAATTAACTTCGTTTCAAACTGGCTATCAATTTTTTTGCGAAGATAGCGGACGTAAACATCAATAATATTCGAGCCACCTTCATAGTCGTAATTCCACACATGTTGCTCAATTTTATCTCGTGTCAACACAACGTCTTTATTACGAATCATATATTCTAAAATAGCAAATTCTTTACTGGAAAGATTGATAACTTGATCTCCTCTTGTTACTTTATGCATATTGCAATCCACCACTAGGTCAGCGATTTCAAACACATTAGATGTATTTCCTGTTTTTCTTCGCATCAACACTCGAATTCTTGCTAACAGCTCATCAAAAGCAAAGGGCTTTACTAAATAATCGTCCGCACCTAAGTCGAGTCCTGTTACGCGATCATCAATTGTATCTTTAGCTGTAAGAAGCAAGACAGGAGTTGTATTATTGTCCGCACGTAATCTTTGTAATACTTGTAAACCATCTATTCCGGGAATCATAATGTCAAGCACAATCAAATCGTAGGTAGCCATGCTTATATAATCCAAAGCATCTTCTCCATTCCCACATCCATCGACACTATAATATTCTGCATTTAATCGTTTTACCAATATATTTTGTAAGTCTTTTTCATCTTCGACAATAAGAACTCGCATTAACATTCTCCTTTTCTTCTTATTTATATGTATCACTATAATTCCGAAACATTAAAGAAAGATTAGAAACTATTTAATTATATCATTTTATTTTTTTGCGCATTAATCTTCCTTTAATGTTTGTTCAGTAATATAAGGACATGGATAAGGTGCACATGTAAAGGGAGGAGAACATAATGGGAAAATGGATGATGATTGGAGCAATGTCTTGTTTATTCTTAACAGCTTGTTCTACTCAAGCTGATAACGATACAGAAATACAACAACTGAAAGTAGAAAACGATACATCACAAAAAGAAGGTACGCAACTACAACAAGAACCACACAAAACAGGGCCTGCTATGAATGATACTAAGCAAACACAAGATTTCAAAAACGAAGTCACATCTATTGTAGAAAAGGCAAATAATACGAAACCAGTTGGAGCAAAAGAAGATAACTTAAATACGTACTTAGCAGCAAAAAAAGAAATTGACCAATTAGATGACAAGATAGATCTATCTGATGATCAGCTAGAAGCAGATTTTCACGCTGGAACGATAACTGTTGAACAATATCAAATACAAGAAAGAGAACAAGATATACTTGAAGATCAATTAGAGCAAGCAGAAAATGTACTTGAAGCAAGATTTGGAATAAATGATTAATTATTAAGGAGTGGATGGAAATGTTAAAACATAAAAAGAAAATAATTATAAGTGTAATTGCTATTTTAGTAAGTGGTATTGCTATTGTTGGTGGATATTATGGTATGGGCTACAATTATGCGAAAAAGAATGAAAACTATACAGAGAAACAAGTTCGTGAAATTTCTTTAGCTCATACAAATGGAGAAATTATTAATGTGAAAAAAGAATTCGAATTAGAAGATGACAACTTAGCTCAATCTAAATTTGAATATGAAGTGGAAATCAAGACACCTGAGAATCTATTAAATATTTTAAAGGTTAGTGCTAGAACAGGTACAATAGAAATCAATAATGAAGATTAAAAAATTATCGACAAATAAAATATCGCGTATTTGAAAAAATCCAATAAGCTGCCCATATGGACAGCTTATTTAAATAATTCTCGTTAGCGGAAGTAAAAAATGCTACTTATTTAACATTAGCACTCCGTTAGTTTAAGAACAATTGAGTTAATAAATATATCTAAAAGTCTCATATTCGCCATAATTGATAACGGTTTTAAATTCTCCTCCACCATTTTTATCCTTTAAAAAAGCATCCATCTTATCATCTTTAATATTGTAATGTCTCTTATTCAGAAAGCCTACACTTCGGATTGTTGGATGTTCTAAAATTGGTGATAAGTCACCATCTAACACATTAGTATCAACAAATCTAAAGTCAATTAGATTAGGGAAATGATTTAAAAAATTCAAATTCTCAAGATTACCGCAAGAATTAAGGCACAGAACCCGAAGATTCTTCAGAGAGAATAATTCTTCATTTGGTACAAATTTCTTTGATTGATTAATATGTAAATATTCTAGCGTATCGGCTAATCCAGACAAACCAAAATCATTTTGTAATTTAGTACAATAATGTAATTCTAAACGCTTTAATTTATTCATTTTTTCTACCCCAAGGAAATCGTGTATATTGGACCAGTTTAATTCTAAATAGAGGAGATTTTCTGGCATACCCAAAAAGTTGCCAAGCTTATTTTTTTTATGATACCAAAAAGTTAAATACTCAATATTTTCAAGCTGCATCTCATTAAATTTATCTTCTTTTAAGTTTAAGCAAGCCTGAAGATCATCTGGTATTTGTTCAAACCAAATTGTGTTATTTCTCCAGTTATCCATTTTGAATCGCCCCTATATTCATCATTATTTCTTCTATCTTATCATTTGGACTTATTAAACTAAACTACCGGCTAGCTAAATAAAGAAAAATGAATTTCATTGCTATAAAAGCCTCTAATTTTTCGTTTTGAGGAAACCTTTTCTATTAGATTTATAGACATGTGGTGTTAACACCATAAACAATGTTTTTGATTATAAAATAGAGTACTAAGCATCCGATTTGAAAGCAGATATCCCTGAAAGTGCTAAACCTAAGCAAAAAAATTAACCATCCTATGCAAGAAAGTTTAGATAGCTAAAAGCATATGTTTTATTGAAAGGGTGTGATTGAATTATGGAACGGACGAATTGGGGAATTGGAGGATTAGTATTTGTTGGCTGCATGTTTCTTGGCGGAGGAGTGGGATCTATATTAGGCGATACTCATGCTGGATGGCTAATAGGAATGGGCGCTGGATTTATTGGGATGGCTTTAACGAGACTGGTCAGAAAGTAATATAACGGGATTCTTCTTATGATGAACAATGTAATTAATTAATGGCATAAGAGCTCTATAAATTATAGTTAGAACCTTATCTTTAGTATTTGTCTTTTCTAAATTTCTCCATACATAGATACGATTCTCAAGTTGGAGGCTGGCACCTTAGGGTGTCTTTTTTATGCTCTTTAAAAATGTTTTAACATATAATAGCCGAGTTAATTCAAGTAATCAAGCTAATAGATTTCGTTAGATTGCTATCATCTTTTTTGTAATAGAATAGATTCATTACCGTTTCAGACGTATGTATTCATTCATAACCTAACAGTAAAAGGGGGATGATTCAAGGTATGGCGTTTAATGATGAATTAATTTGTCAACAGTTTGCAAGAATTATCGGTGGCCAAGAAGGATTCGCCGGTGGAAAATGCGTGGCAACAATAAATCGGGATGAAATACAAGCAACTATCTTAGGAAAACGTTTTAGAGTAACAACTTCCTTCTCATTCGAATCAAGAGATAATAAAACTGGACGGGCATTATGTCTAGGGCGGATAGCGCTCTTACAAAAAGAAGTTACTGAATTTGTTGCTACAATTATTAAACAAGGAATAATCGTTTCGTCTATACACAATGAGTGGTTATGTGATGAGCCGAATTTAATTTACGTTAATATCGAAGACGTTGATGATCCGCTAAGTTTCGCAAGGAAAGTTAGAAGAGCGTTATGCAATTAACCAATTTATTTAGTTAAATGAGCAATATAAAAGGATCTTTAATTGAAAGATCCTTTCATACATAAGATGAAGGTTTTCCCTTGTATTTTATTAATTAAGTTCGCTTGACTAGCAAACGAACTTGGAGGGAGTACTGGAACCTATACAATAAATACATTGAGGGGGCATGTTTGAGCTATGGACCTATCCTCCCGTTCTAATTAACTAAAAGAAGAATTTTCCCATACCGATTAGACTACTAAGCATTCCGATTCCATTCATGGTGCCTTTTCCTGCTGTCAGTAAGTTTCCAAGCATTCCTGGCTGCCCGTTATTCCCCCATCCCATGGGATTTATCTGTCCTCCCCATCCTGGAGAATTTCCAAAAACACCCCAGTTATTATTGGTATTAAAATTAAAAGCTTTGGCTGGCGGTGATAGTAAAGCGGCAATATGACCCTGTGCGAACATCCCTGTATGATTGAATGGTTGGGGCCAGGGGATGGGAGGTTTTTGAAAATTAAAACCTGCATGGCCTGGTAATGGAGCCCAATTACCAGGATGTCCTTGGGGCATCATCCCTGCATAATGGATTGGCTGACCTAAAGGGAAGGGAGGGGGCTCGGGAGTGAAACCCGTATAATTGGCTGGTGAATCCCAACCAAATGGATAGACTCGACAACTCAAATTCTCAGGAACCTTCAGACCATCCATTCCCTGAGCTTTAGTTATTTGAGGTTGTGAATGTAATGATGACATTGAAATTTGGTTATTATATTGCTCCCCGTTTCCATTTGAATTCAAATACCAATATTGGTGCATAAGCTTATTCCCCTCACTTTAAAAATGTAATGTTAGACTTAGCCTATGTAATATTCCTTTTTATGGATGGTTACATAACTAGATTTACAAGCCCGTATTTAAAAGAATGGGTGAGTGGTCTTGTTGATTTATCCCGCTATTTGTGGGTAGTAAGACACCGCCCCCTCAAAATTCAGCGAAAGCAAAGAAGTTTGAGGGGGGGGACTGCCTGTAAAAGTCCCACTGAGTAAAGTTTCACTTTATTTTAGAAGGGTATTTTCAGTTGCTCCTTTTGTTTATTTCAGCCTAATTTAATTTCGGTTAACAAACGTGTTTAAATATTCATTCAAAATCTTATTTAAATGTTTATAAAGGTTTAATCAATAAAAAAGATTTTAAAATGTTATGTCGAGCAAATAGAATTGCTAAAAAGAGAATATCCATTCGAAGAGTTTGGCAAAATACTGCAAGGACAATATATTCTTATGCAGATATACAAACGATTTAAACTAATCAATGGAATTTATAATGAAGGGGCAAATAAATATATGAGTGAAACATTACATAAAAGAAAACCACCATATTTAATGCTTGTAATCCTTTTTATTGGGGCATTTGTTTCATTTCTAAATAACTCGCTTTTAAATGTAGCTTTGCCATCAATAATGAAAGATTTAGACATTAAAGATTATTCAACGATCCAGTGGCTTTCTACAGGGTATATGCTTGTAAGTGGTATATTAATTCCGGCATCAGCATTTTTAATAACCCGCTTCTCCAATAGGAGCTTATTTATTACATCTATGGTGATTTTTATTTTTGGTACGGCCTTAGCGGCTTTAGCACCGAACTTTAGTTTATTACTTACTGGCCGGATGGTTCAAGCAGCAGGTTCTTCAGTCATGGGGCCTTTGTTAATGAATATTATGCTAGTAAGCTTTCCAAGAGAAAAAAGGGGAACCGCAATGGGGATTTTTGGATTAGTTATGATTACAGCTCCAGCAATTGGACCGACACTATCAGGTTATATTGTAGAGTATTATGACTGGCGTTTGCTTTTTGAAATGATTTTACCGTTAGCAATCATTAGTTTACTGTTAGGGATTTGGAAATCTGAGAACGTCATGAGACAAAATAAAAATGCAAAACTTGATTATCTCTCATTACTATTATCTTCTGTCGGTTTTGGCGGTTTGTTATATGGATTCAGTTCTGCAAGCTCCGACGGTTGGACGAATAAAATTGTTTTAACAACCTTAATCATAGGCGCTATTGCCCTAATTGCTTTCATTGTCCGCCAATTAAAAATGAATGAACCGTTATTGGATTTACGTGTTTACAAGTACCCAATGTTTGCACTTGCGTCTGTAATTGCAATTGTTAACGCAGTGGCCATGTTTTCGGGTATGATTTTAACACCAGCTTATGTACAAAACGTCCGTGGTATTTCTCCACTGAGCTCTGGGCTGATGATGCTCCCAGGTGCGGTAATAATGGGGGTTATGTCACCCATTACAGGTAAACTATTTGATAAATATGGCCCTCGGATTCTTGGTATAGTAGGACTTTCCATTACAGCTGTTTCAACTTATATGCTGGCAAACCTGCAAATCGAATCTAGTCACACACATATTATTCTTATTTACACATTGCGGATGTTTGGGATGGCGATGGTGATGATGCCACTTATGACAAACGGACTTAATCAATTACCAACTCGCTTAAATCCGCACGGTACAGCTGTTAATAATACAGCTCAACAAGTGTCCGGTTCGATTGGTACTGCTATTCTTGTTACGATTATGAATTCTGTAACAAAAACAAAAGCTGAAAGTCTAATGGTTGATGTAGATCCTACAACCTTCACAGAGGCTACGAAGGCAATGTTAACTCAGAAGGCTTTATTATCCGGAATTCAATATTCATTCTATGTAGCGCTTGGCATGAATGTTGTTGCACTACTATTAGTTTTTTTCGTTAAACGTGTAGATACAAGCGCGGAAGCTGTCGAGAGGTTAAATCGGTAGGGAAAAATAAGACTCTAGATCATGATTCCTACAAGTTTTTTTACTGTTTAGTTAGACTATGAAGAAATGCAAATTTCTGCTGCTAAGGCGCTGGTATTTAAATTTGGAAAAGGACCAGTGAAATAATTATATATAGTAAAAAGGATCTGATATTCATATCAGATCCTTTTTCATTAGTAACACAGTATACTTGCTTATCGTATTTGTTTGAATTGACATTAGGAACTACTGGTTTTCCCAATACTACAATCTTTAGCTCTCAATTTGTGATAAACATTATAATAATACGCTTCATTTTAATTTAGTATTTTCTCTGCAAGTTATAAATCTAATATCAACAAACAACTTAGATTACCAACCTTATAAGCAATATCATAATCGTGAATAGTTCGGGAAAAGATAAAATAAGGTAATCAATTACATATCTTTATCCCAGGCGATTCATTGCTATCTTCTTTTTATTGAATGGGATATTTTATTTCATGCTTTTTTGAAAGGGTGTTTTTAATGGATAAAAAAGTATCTGCCATTCCTCAACCGAAAACATATGGATTGCTGGGGAATCTCCCATTAATCGATAAAGATAAACCGACCCTATCCTTTATCAAGATAGCGGAAGAGTATGGTCCCATTTTTCGAATTCAAACTTTAAGTGATACCATTATTGTCGTTTCTGGACATGAACTGGTAGCAGAAGTCTGTGACGAAACAAGATTTGATAAAAGTATAGAGGGTGCTTTAGCGAAAGTTCGCGCCTTTGCTGGAGACGGATTATTTACAAGCGAGACTCACGAGCCTAACTGGAAAAAAGCTCATAATATTTTGATGCCTACATTCAGCCAACGAGCAATGAAAGGTTATCATGCTATGATGGTCGATATTGCTGTACAACTCGTTCAAAAATGGGCACGGCTTAATCCGAATGAAAACGTAGATGTTCCGGAGGATATGACTCGCCTTACATTGGATACAATTGGTCTATGTGGTTTTAATTATCGATTTAATAGCTATTATCGTGAGACCCCTCATCCTTTTATTACTAGCATGAGCCGTGCTCTAGATGAGGCGATGCACCAATTACAGCGGCTGGATATAGAAGATAAACTCATGTGGAGAACGAAACGTCAATTTCAGCATGATATTCAATCTATGTTTTCTTTAGTAGATAATATTATTGCTGAACGTAAAAGTAGTGGAAATCAGGAAGAAAATGATTTACTTTCCCGTATGTTAAATGTGCAGGATCCGGAAACTGGTGAAAAATTAGATGATGAAAATATTCGTTTCCAAATTATCACTTTTTTAATAGCTGGGCATGAAACAACAAGTGGATTATTATCTTTTGCAATCTATTTTTTATTAAAGAATCCAGATAAATTGAAAAAAGCCTATGAAGAAGTAGATCGGGTTTTAACAGATCCCACTCCAACATACCAACAAGTTATGAAATTAAAGTATATCCGGATGATTTTAAATGAATCGCTACGTCTATGGCCTACTGCTCCAGCATTCAGTCTCTATGCAAAAGAGGATACAGTGATTGGTGGGAAATATCCAATTAAGAAAGGAGAAGATCGTATTTCTGTTCTTATTCCACAGCTACATAGGGATAAAGACGCGTGGGGAGACAATGTGGAAGAATTCCAACCTGAACGATTTGAAGAGCTGGATAAGGTTCCTCATCATGCTTATAAGCCATTTGGAAATGGTCAACGAGCATGTATCGGTATGCAGTTTGCACTTCATGAAGCCACACTCGTAATGGGAATGCTTCTTCAACATTTTGAATTCATCGATTATCAAGACTATCAGCTGGACGTAAAACAAACATTAACGCTAAAGCCTGGTGATTTTAAAATTAGGATTCTACCCCGAAATCAAACTATTAGCCATACTACTGTTCTTGCGCCTATAGAGGAGAAACTGAAAAACGATGAAATCGAACAGCAAGTTCAGAAGACTCCTTCTATTATTGGAGCCGATAATCTTTCGCTTCTTGTTCTGTATGGATCGGATACAGGGGTAGCAGAAGGTATTGCAAGAGAACTAGCAGATACAGCTAGTTTAGAAGGTGTTCAAACAGAAGTGGTAGCACTTAACGATGGAATTGGAAGTCTGCCAAAAGAAGGGGCGGTTCTTATTGTAACTTCTTCTTATAATGGAAAACCACCAAGTAATGCAGGGCAGTTTGTGCAATGGTTGGAGGAATTAAAATCGGATGAGCTAAAAGGTGTTCAATACGCAGTTTTTGGTTGTGGAGATCATAATTGGGCTAGTACTTATCAGCGAATTCCAAGATACATTGATGAGCAAATGGCTCAAAAAGGAGCAACAAGATTTTCGACACGTGGAGAAGCAGATGCAAGTGGTGATTTCGAGGAACAGCTCGAGCAATGGAAACAAAGTATGTGGTCTGATGCGATGAAGGCATTTGGATTGGAACTTAACAAAAACATTGAGAAAGAACGCAGTACATTAAGTTTACAATTTGTTAGTCGTCTTGGAGGATCTCCTCTTGCGCGAACATATGAAGCAGTTTATGCATCTATACTAGAAAATCGTGAACTTCAATCATCTAGCAGTGAAAGAAGCACGCGACATATTGAGATATCCTTGCCAGAAGGCGCTACGTATCAAGAAGGTGACCACCTTGGGGTGCTGCCAATTAATAGTGAGAAAAATGTCAACCGAATTTTAAAACGCTTTGGATTAAATGGGAAGGATCAAGTCATACTGAGTGCAAGTGGACGAAGTGTAAATCACATACCTTTAGACAGTCCTGTTAGTTTATTTGACCTTCTTAGTTATAGTGTAGAAGTTCAAGAAGCAGCCACTCGAGCACAAATACGAGAAATGGTGACATTCACAGCATGCCCTCCTCATAAAAAGGAATTGGAATCATTATTGGAAGAGGGAGTTTATCATGAACAAATATTAAAGAAACGTATGTCAATGTTGGATCTTCTTGAAAAGTATGAGGCTTGTGAACTCCGATTTGAACGCTTTTTAGAACTTCTTCCTGCGCTCAAACCGCGTTACTATTCTATTTCAAGCTCTCCACTCGTTGCACAGGATCGTCTGAGCATTACGGTTGGTGTTGTTAATGCACCTGCATGGAGTGGGGTAGGGACATATGAAGGAGTCGCTTCTAATTATTTAGCTCAGCGTCATAATAAAGATGAGATTATCTGTTTCATTCGAACGCCACAATCAAACTTTCAATTACCTGAAAATCCAGAAACACCAATTATCATGGTTGGACCAGGTACTGGAATTGCACCATTCCGTGGATTCTTGCAAGCGCGTCGTGTTCAAAAGCAAAAAGGTATTAACTTAGGACAAGCACATCTATATTTTGGTTGTCGTCATCCTGAAAAGGATTATCTCTATCGTACAGAACTAGAAAATGATGAAAGAGATGGATTAATCTCTTTACACACAGCTTTTTCTCGCCTAGAAGGATATCCTAAAACATATGTACAGCATTTAATAAAACAAGATAGAATCAATTTAATTTCGTTATTAGATAATGGAGCGCATCTTTATATATGTGGTGATGGAAGTAAAATGGCTCCTGACGTAGAAGACACCCTTTGTCAAGCATATCAAGAAATTCATGAAGTCAGTGAACAAGAAGCAAGGAATTGGCTGGATCGTGTGCAAGAAGAAGGGCGATATGGAAAAGATGTTTGGGCCGGAATCTAAATTCGTCTTAATTAGATAAGTAATATTTAATTCACGAACTTCTTTCGACTAAGTATAACTGTAAACGAAATAAACTGCTTCATAAAAACCCTGTATTTTTCATTGAATATGGGTTTTTTTTATTTTTAAATAAAAGGGACGTATATGTTGATTCAAAATCCAACAATCTTTATGCTTTATATACACAACATGAATAAAAGGATGACAAAATTTTTATGGTTAGTATGGTAATTTGGAAACAGAAGTCAGCTTAATCTATGAAAACCTTATCAGAGGAGTGATGTAAGTGAGACAAAATGTTTACGATAATCCGAATTTCTTCAAAAACTACACAGCGTTGCGTGAAAGTGGAATAAGTGCTAATGACTTCATAGAACAGCCAGCAATCAAATCATTAATTCTGTGTTTGAAAGGAAAATCGGTACTAGACTTGGGTTGCGGTGATGGTCATTTTTCAAAGTATTGTATAGAAAATGGTGCAAAAAACGTAATAGGTGTAGACATATCCAAAAATATGATTGAACGTGCTAAAAAGTTAAATCAGGATGATAACATAGAATTTATGTGTCTTCCTATGGAGGATATGGGACTAGCCAATCAAAAGTTCGACCTGATTATAAGTTCCCTCTCTATACATTATATTGAAGATTACTCGGCAATGATTCAAAAGATTAATGAATTATTAAAAAGCGGTGGTGAATTTATCTTTTCAACCGAACACCCAATAGCAACAGCTCGCAAAGGAAGCAACCATTGGATAAAAACTGAAGATGGTAATAAATCACACTGGGCATTAGATAATTATCAAGAAGAAGGAATGAGAGTACACAACTGGTTTGTTGACGATAGTGTGGTTATTTATCATAGAACTGTTGCCACATTAATAAATACTTTAATTGA
Organism: Bacillus sp. RC242; assembly: GCF_044908245.1. Classification (NCBI taxonomy): domain Bacteria; kingdom Bacillati; phylum Bacillota; class Bacilli; order Caryophanales; family Bacillaceae; genus Bacillus; species Bacillus sp. RC242. The sequence continues at coordinate 128,075 of NZ_JBIYCZ010000002.1, read as the reverse complement.
ACACGGGCTTTCGCTGGATAAAATAATCGAGCCGCAATCAACTTTGGCAGGGATAGAGAAAATGCCAGATTTAATAAACGAATCGCGAAGTCCATCTTTTATTATAATCAAGTCAAAAAAACAAAATAATATTTAAAAATATCTACCGCAATCTGGGAGCTTTTATTGAATTACGAAAACAGCCGTTTCACTAAGGAATGGCTGTTTTTTTAAACATAACCTAAAGCCGTTAAACTGTATGCGTTCAAGTTGCTATCATTTTTTAATTATTTTATAAAAGAGGTTGTGAAAATATTGAACATAGGAGTGAGTGAAAATGGCATATTTACTACAAGTTGATTTTCCGTTTGAAGGTCCTTTTGGTGAAGAAATGGAAAAAGCATTTTTGGATTTAGCAAAAAGTATTAATGAAGAAGAAGGATTCCATTCGAAAATATGGACGGAGAATCAAGAAACGAAAGAAGCTGGAGGCATCTATGTATTTGAAGAAAAACAAGATGCTGAAAAATACGCGGAAATGCACAAAAATAGACTTCAAGCATCTGGTGTTAAAGATATTAGAGTAAGAATTTTTCACATCAATGAAAAGTTAACTAAACTGAATCGCGGTTATAGTAAATAATGAGGGACACGGAATTCAAAAAAGAAGGGGGGAATCCCTTCTTTTTTGAATTGATGCTACAGAAAGAATAGCGTGTTTTTTAATTTAGGGTCATCTCTTTTTGATAGTTTGATATCGATGTGACAATACCCCTTTATTATTTTTCAGGTTACAATACATGTATTGCTTCAATAACATATGATCATTCTTAAGAATGTCATTGAAATGTACCAATAGATGTTAGTGCAGCAAAATAAATTGTGTTATGATGTGAGCAAATATAAAGCTATCTAACGGAGGGATTCACATGCCGCATGTTGTGTTTCGTGGAATTACTATTGAACAATTAAAAAGCATAAGCAAGCCATTAGTAGAAGAGCTCGCAGATATCTGTGAGTGTGGTACGGATAATTTCACCTTGGAACTACCAAGTTCTACGTTTGTATTCAATGGAGAAGAAATAGAAGCGTTTCCTCTTATTGAAGTGAAATGGTTCGAGCGTGGACAGGAAATTCGTGATCGATTTGCCAAGGCCATTACTACATATGTAATGGATTTTGGACTTCCAGAAGTAGAGGTTGTATTTACGGTTTTCACAGAATCAGCGTATTATATTAACGGGAAGCATTGTGCAAGTTAGAGCTATTTGAAAGATTTTTATAACATTAAGAAAAGAAATAGGAGAGAACACCCTATTTCTTTTTATTAATATAATAAAATGTGATGACAAGATCCAAAGTAATGATAATAATTAGAAGTACCAAGTGTATAAGTGCATCAGTTTTCCCGTTTAATAAAGATTTTATAAAGAAATCCCATTCTGTTTCATAGGGAGGCTCTGACCAATTTCGCTGCATTCCTAACACCATTCCATTTATGAAAAAGATAATACTTAATAGGATCCTTCCAACAAATACGGCAGCCACTTTTATATTCCAGCGCTGTATCTTAATTACATACAGGATTGGAAATAGAATAAGTATCCAAAAAATAATAATATAGATTGTATTAATCATTCTCTACTCCTAACAAAAGGATTGTGTTTTTAATCTTGGTGAATTCTCAGGTTGGAGGTATGTTTTATTGTTACTGGATATGCACTTGTAAAAACAAGGGCCGGAATTCCGGCTCTTTTTCTATCCCGCAAAATAAAGGTTTACTTTATCTCTCCGTCTCAAAAAACTCAATCCACTCTCCGTCAGGACCAGCGAAGAATATGTAACGTGTTCCATCTGGTAATTTTTCAATTTCTTCTCCTAGTAGGAAGGTTATTTTGTGTTTCTGTAGTCTTTCGATTTCATCCTCTAATGAATCCACTTTAAAGCAAATGTGATGTACTTTTCCTTCTGCCGGAAGGGAAGAGTTGTAACCTTCAATTAGTTCAAGTATCGTTTCTTTCGATTCTTCCACACCTAAAAAAGCGAGTTTTAAGTCTGGATTTGGATGTCCCATACGTTTAATGAGTTGTAAGCCGACTACTTCTTCATAAAATGAGATAGATGTTTCTAAGTTTGTAACCATAAGTCCAACGTGTTCGATTCTTCTAACTGGCATGTAGATTCCTTCCTTCTTTCTGAAAATTATATACAATATATTATTGAAAATTAAGAAAATAAGCAAGATAAAAACCTTACAAATTTTAGCGTGTTATATGGTATAGTGAGAAAGTATGTTTGGGGAGAAGGAAGGAGATTATACGATGAATACACCTACTCAAACTCCTTCATTATCGGCAACGATGAAAGAGTGGCATTATGCATTAGCGTATGAAATTAAACATTGGAAAACGATAGGTGGTAGTAAAATTTCTATCATGAACGGTCGTTTTTTATATACAGATTATGAAAGTACAGTATACGTATTTCAACTTATTTCGGAAGTAAGCTTACCTGAAGGTTCACCAATTCGAATTGAGTTCGATGGTGAGGAAGCGACAGGAGAAGTATTATCTGTACATGGATTAGAAATAGAACTGAAATTAAACGATTATATACAAGGTGAAATACGAGAAGCGGTTTTATACAGTGAACCGTGGCAACTGTTAGAACAACTGCAAGAGAGATTGAAAGAAGCTCATAAAGATAAGCTAAAACGTAATCGTATAAAGCGTCTTGTTGATGGGACGAGCAGTCCGAAACATATTGAAAAGATGAAAAATACGAAAAATGAATTGGCGTATCGTTCATTTTACAATCCGACAACGTATGTGTGGGGACCGCCTGGAACAGGGAAGTCGTACAATTTATCACGTATTATTTCGGCTCATTATCAAAAAGGAAAATCGGTACTTGTGTTAGCTCATAGTAATGCGGCAGTTGACGTATTAATGAGTGAAGTAACGAAGCAAATTGAAAAGAAAAAGAAATGGACACCTGGCGAAATTGTTCGTTACGGTTATAGTCAACATGAGCATATACGAAATCATGAAACGTTACTTGCATCGAAGTTAGTTGAAACGACGAATGGATCTTGGGGAGAAGAAAGACTCTATTTAGAAGAGACACGACAAGATCTTCGTGAAAAGATTTTATCATATAAAGCGACTTCTGCTGATAAGAAGCGTATACAAGAGATTGAAAGTAATCTTCGAAAGCAAAAAGCGAAAATTAAAGAAGTAGAAAAAGAATACATTGAAAATGCGAAAGTAATCGGTGCGACTTTATCGAAATGTGCAATTGATTCCCTTATTTATGAGCGTACATTTGATTTAGTTGTCGTAGATGAAGTAAGTATGGCTTATGTTCCGCAAATCGCATTAGCTGCTTCACTTGGGAAACGTATTGTCGTTTGTGGTGACTTTTTACAGTTACCTCCGATTGCGATGGCGAACCATGAACTCGTTCGAAAATGGCTCGGTGAAGATATGTTTTATCATGCAGGGATTGTTGATTCTGTAAATAAATCAGAAGCACATCCGAACCTTTTTATGCTGCAGGAGCAAAGACGTATGCATACGGATATATCGAAGTTTACGAATTCATTTATTTATAAAAATAGAGTGTACGATCATCCATCTGTTTCAGAGCGTAAAGAACTTGCGAAACTGCAACCGTTCGCAAATGAGGCGAGTGTTTTATTTGATACGAGCTTAATGGGAGCCTTTTCTTTAAAAGACGCTGCTTCCGGTTCTCGTTTTAATATTATGTCTGGTTTAGTAGCGATGCAAATGATGTTAATTGGATTGTTAGATGGTGTTCAATCTATCGGTGTAGTTACGCCTTACAGGGCACAGTCCCGCTTTTTATCAACGTGCATTAGAGAAATGTTGCAGAGAACGAAATATCAAAACATACCAGTTTTAGCGGCGACAGTTCATAAGTTTCAAGGGTCTGAAAGAGATATGATGATCTTTGATACGGTAGATAGTTATCCGCAAGAACGCCCTGGCGTGTTATTCTTTGATCATAAAAACCATCGCCTCGTCAATGTAGCAGTAACGAGAGCGAGAGGGAAGTTCATTCAATTATCAGATTGCCACTACATGCGTAAAAATCTTTCGAGAAAACAAGCGTTATCGCAATTAACAGCTCATATAGAACGTCACGGAGATGTGTATGATCGCACGACATCAAGACAATTGTGGGAGCGAAAAATCTCGAAACGTTTACGCTGGTTTATGGAAATGAATCTTGAAGAGCCGAAAGGGTTATTGAAAGATATTTTAGCCGCAAAACGAAAAATTATTATTTCACTTCCAAGTACAAAACAAGTGGATAAGCGAGTATGGCAAGCGTTAATGCGTACAAATGCGCAAATAACAGTGTATAGTGATGGACCAGTTCCATTGAAAAATCTAAAGTTACAAAGACAAAATAAAGCATTCCCGTTTATCGTAATCGATGATGAAATCTTTTGGGCGGGAGCACCACTTACATCTCAAATGATGTTTGAAGGTAGTATGGAATTTCCGTACGTATGTGCAAGACTGCAAGCACCAGAAACAATTGGTGTGTTAAAAGGATTTTTAGATATTCGGTAAATTCGGATAGGAATTCCTTGACTTTTAATCAGAATGAACTTAGAATGAATGTAATTTAATATAATTTTATGAAAATTCTTATCACGAGAGGTTGAGGGACTGGCCCTATGACACCTCGGCAGCGGATTCTTTATGAATACTGTGCCAATTCCAGCAAGGTAACTTGAAAGATAAGAAAGAAGCTCATTTTGACTGTATATACAGAAGCCTCTTTCTATCTTTTAGAAAGAGGCTTTTTTACGTGAAAATAAAAGGAGGAAGAAAAATGGGAGCGACAGGAGTAACGTCACAAAGAAAAACAATTGAAGAGAGTATAGAAAGAAATAAGGAAAAGTACATAGAAACAAGTCATAATATTCATGCGAATCCGGAGATTGGTAACCAAGAATTTTACGCATCAAGAACGTTAAGTTTGTTGTTAGGAAGCGCAGGATTTCAGTTGCAGCACAATATAGCTGGTCATGAAACAGGGTTTATCGCGCGAAAAAGTTCCGGGAAACAAGGACCAGTTATCGCATTTTTAGCTGAGTATGACGCTTTACCAGGACTCGGTCATGCGTGTGGTCACAATTTAATCGGAACAATTAGCGTTGCAGCAGCGATCGCGTTATCAGAAACGCTTGAGGAAATCGGCGGAGAAGTTGTCGTGTTCGGAACACCAGCAGAAGAAGGCGGGCCAAATGGTAGCGCAAAATCGAGTTATGTGAAAGCTGGCTTATTTAAAAACATTGATGCGGCGCTTATGATTCATCCGAGCGGAAAAACAGCTCCAACGAGTCCATCACTAGCGGTCGATCCACTTGATTTTCATTTTTACGGAAAAACAGCTCATGCAGCAGCCTCACCAGAAGAAGGAATTAACGCATTAGATGCGATTATCCAGCTGTATAACAGTATTAATGCACTTCGCCAACAACTCCCATCAGATGTGAAAATTCATGGAATCATTACAGAAGGTGGCAAAGCACCTAACATTATTCCGGATTATGCTGCGGCACGCTTCTTCATCCGTGCTGCAACGAGAAAAAGATGTGCGGAAGTAACAGAAAAAGTAAGAAATATTGCACAAGGGGCAGCGTTAGCAACAGGTACGAAAGTAAAAATTCATCAATTCCAAAATGAAATCGATGAACTACTCGTAACAAAAACATTTAATGACGTCGTAGCCGAAGAGTTAGAACTACTAGGTGAAGATGTAAACCGTAAAGAAAGAGTAGGAATTGGCTCAACAGATGCAGGAAACGTAAGCCAAGTCGTACCGACAATTCATCCGTACATTAAAATCGGTCCAGACGATTTAATTGCGCATACGAATGAATTTAGAGAAGCAGCTCGTTCAGAACTCGGGGACAAAGCATTAATTACATCGGCAAAAGCACTAGCGAATACAGCGTATCGATTAATTACGGAAGAAGGGTTGTTAGAGAAGGTAAAGGAGGAGTTTAGGGAGGAGCAGAGGAATCAGGGGTAGGTGGTTAAAATACAGTTGAGATTTCTCTTTTCGAAGAGAAATCTGATTAATAAGTGAAAATGCAATAAAAAAGAACATTGATTTTTCAATGTTCTTTTTTATTTACTAATCATTTATTTCTTCGTTATTTTGATAACAAATTTCTTCAGCAATTTCTTGGATGCGATCTAGTTTAATACCATCTTTTTGTTCAATAGATAATGGATGGTCTGTTAGTTCGAGTTCAATATAAGGTTTGTAACCGATTTCTCTAGTATGAACCATTGTTTTTAAACTTACTGTATCTGGATAACAAGGAAGTTGGGTAGATAACCAACCAAACATTGGCTCTAATTCGTTTTCTCTTCCTTTCGTTTCCCAGTAATCAAGCGTCTTTTGGAAGTTTGTTTCACTTAAAGATACCCATACATCCCATATAAAAGGTCCCTCTCCATCTAAAACTGGAATTTCAATACAACCTTTCATAAAGAAATATTCATCATCAATTACACATAGATCTTCATCCATTTCAACTCGACTCTCTAGCTCTTCTTCAGGGATATAGTAAAAATAATCGGGAGCCTCATTCCCATAACATATAGGGAGTTCATCGTGAAATACTCCGCAAAATTTACAAACATAGCCTATTTTTTCGTTCATTAATTTTCTCCTAACCATCTATATCAATTGTGTTTGATCATTTGATTTTAAATAGATTATATCATTTATTTTGTTGATTTCTCTCACAAAGAAGCAACTTTTAATGTTAGCGGAGGATAATACGTACCCTCTTATCAGAACGACAATTTTTCTTCAAATTCACTCTTTAAAACAATTAAAGGAGACGATAATCCAAATTGCATTAAAGAGTCTAAAAATGCAGCGAGAGAATCCATCGAATCGCTCATGACTTTCATCATATAATTAAATTCCCCGCTAATTCGATATAAATCTGTTACTTCAGGAGCGGCATTACAAAATTGGATAAAATCAGAGCATTGACTCGTTTTGAACATAATGAATGCTTGAATGTCTTTATTAATTTTGGAAGGCTCAAACTTCGTTCGGTAAGCGGCTATAACCCCTTGATCTTCAAGCTTGTTAATGCGTTCTTTTACAGCGGGCTGCGTCATGGATATAATACGTCCTATTTCTGAAACAGAAATTCTCGCATTTTCATGCAACAAGTTCATAATTTTATGGTCAATTTCATCTAGTTTTACTGCGTTTTGCATTGGATAGCCCTCCTTTTTATTTTCTAAAGTAAATCGTAAATTATAACTATAATATCATAAGTGAAGGAACTAAATTACCTATAAATCTATATTTAAAATTATTAGTATTTGCATAAAAATATAAGTATAGGATTTATTAAACGAAAATGTAGGAAGGGTGGAAAAAATGAAGAATCTTGATGGGAAAGTAGCGTTAGTAACAGGAGCGAGTCGGGGCATTGGTCGTGCGATTGCGATGAGATTGGCGAAAGATGGTGCATTAGTTGCAGTTCACTACGGCCGAAATAAAGCAGCTGCAGATGAAACAGTTAGAGAAATTGAATCTAATGGAGGAAAAGCGTTCTTAATTGAATCTGAACTCAATTCAATTGATGGTGTCAAAAGACTAGTAGAGAAATTAAAGGAAGAACTGCAAGAGACAGTTTGTACATCAGAGATTGATATTTTAGTAAATAATGCAGGCATAGGTATACAAGGAACGATTGAAAATACGACAGAAGAAATTTTTGATGAAATTATGGCCGTAAATATTAAGGCGCCGTTCTTCTTAATTCAGCAAACATTACCGTTATTACGAGCGGAGGGGCGAGTTATTAACATTTCATCAGCTGAAGTAAGACTTGGTTTTGCAGGGTCCATTGCATACGGCTTAAGTAAAGGTGCATTAAATACGATGACACTTCCTCTAGCTAAACATCTTGGAGAAAGAGGTATAACAGTGAATACAATTATGCCTGGATATACGAAGACAGATATAAATGCGAAATTGCTAGATAATCCGGAAATACGAAATTTTGCTACGAATTCATCTGTTTTTGGACGAATAGGACAAGTTGAAGATATTGCAGATGCAGTAGCGTTCCTTGCTTCTTCGGATAGTCGCTGGGTAACAGGGCAGATTTTAGATGTTTCTGGTGGGTTTTGTTTATAGGCGGAATCACTCTATAATTATTAATTTGAGATTATTTAAAAGCTATAGAGACTCCACCTTTCGAAAATATTTTAACTATTGAGTTGTAAAAAGAACCGTAGTTTTTCATTTTGGGAAAGGCTATGGCCTTTTTTAATGGTGGCATGGATATGATGAGAGGAAGTTGAGTTGTATTGAAAATTTTTTCACATGAAAGGAAAAAAGGATGAAATACATAATAAAAGATGTATTAATAAATTATTTTAAAGAAATTCACTCACTAGCAGTGGAAGAAGAGTTACATAAAAATAGCTGGAATACAGATTTACACTATAAAATTATGGTGAATGGAAAGCGATATTCCGCACGGTTTATCAATAGCAAGCGAACGATCAATCCGGCTTTTGGGGCGTTATCAAACGAACAATTGATAGAGCAAGTACGTTTTACGTATTATTTACGCGAGCAAGGGATCCTTTTTATGCAAATTAATAAAAATAGGTCAGGGGAGTCATTTACATTAGTCGCATGGAATGATGAACAATACCGATTTATATTGTCTAATTGGATTGAAGGAGAACATATTACACTTTGTACAGAAGCTATCGCAGAAGCATTTGGAAAGGAAGCAAGAAAGGTTCATGATATTTCTAGTGCATTTCAAAGCGCGATTTTTCAGAAGAAATCTCATTTGGATGGGTATGTTGAGTTTATTAATATGTTAGAAAGCAAGACAAGCGCATGTAAGGAATTGCGGGAGTATATAGATTTTGCTAAATATCATATAGACTGCGCATATACGAGTGAATTAGAGTTTATTGTACAAACAGACTTAAATCCTTTGAATGTTTTATGGGACTCAAGTCAACAGGTAAAGGGAATTGTAGATTTTGAATCTATTAGTTATGTTGACCGTATTGAAGGATTAGCCTTTTTAATAAAATGGTACTCTCGAACGAAAGGAATACAGTCGCATAAAGTATGTCCGGAAGTTGCTAGAGCATTTTTAGAAGGGTATAAAGCTAATAACATTTTAACTTCAAATGATTATAAAAGACTTTCTTCGTTGCTATGGTTATCCGGTAGTTTAAATTGGAACTTCGTTAAAAAGACGATGAGTCTATTAGGTGACGGGAGAGAATTAGAGGGACATTTGAAAGTTTATAGAGTAAGGGGAGAAAGGTTGTCTTCATTGTTAATTTGTAGATAACATTTCTTCTCTTTTGGGATTTATAAAACAAAGCATATGAGGTGTTCTAAAAATGAAAATACAAATTGTATTGTTTGACGGCTTCGGAGAACTTGTCTCCTTTGCACCTTTTGAGGTATTGAAAAGAGCGATAGAAGAAGGTGCTCCGTTTACGGTTGAGTTAGTTTCTAGTGAACAAAAACAAGAAGTTACTACCTCGTTTGGAGTTACGGTGAAACTACATGATTTTTTACGAATGGATAATCGCCCAGATTTGTTAATTGTACCTGGTGGTGGCTGGAATCATAAAGCTGAGCACGGGGCACGAAAGGAAGCTGAACTTGGTACTTTAACTAAAATAATTAGAGAGATGCACAATGAAGGAACGATTGTTGCGGGAGTTTGTACTGGAGGTATGTTACTAGCTGCATCCGGTATATTGAATGATAAAAAGGCAACAATGCATCGTTTGGCGCAGAGTGAAATGAGTGAATATGGAGGAGAGCTTCTTCCTTACAGAATTGTGGATCAAGGAAATGTTATTACTGCAAGAGGAGTTACTTCAGGAGTTGACTTAGGACTTTGGATTACGGAAAGGTTCGCAAGTCCTAAAATTGCAGCTGCTGTTGAATATAGAATGGAATACGAGCGGCGGGGTGTTGTTTGGAAGTGATTTGACTTTAATCATAGTTTTTTGCTGTAAAGCGTATTGGATATTCTCAAAGAGAAAGAGCCAACTCATACGAGTAGGCTCTTTCGTTTATATACTATAGTGCTAATTTTTCACAGTAATATCCTTTCCAAAAGAGCATAGAATGGATCATGTATTTTGTTTCATAGTGATAATGATTTTTATTGTATATTCATAAATTAGTAAAAAGTAGTTTGCAAATTTACATTAGGCTTATATAATTTGACTCATATAAAAAAGTTTCCTCAGGGAAACTTAGGTATGAATGTAAATTCATATTATATTTTTTGTCCGAAAGTTGCCTTTGTGCAAAATAATTATATTAAAGAAAAAAAGAAGGGGGAATACACAAAAAATGAGTGAGGCTATAATCGTCAAAGATTTGTTTGTATCCTATCAAGGGAATCAAGTAGTTCAAAACGTTTCTTTTGAAATTGAAAAAGGAAAACTCGTTGGAATTATCGGTCCAAACGGTGCGGGGAAATCTACTTTAATGAAAGCTGTTTTAGATTTAATCCCAAGTGATAAGGGATATGTTCGGATTCTTGGAGAGGATATTCGAAGCGCTAGAAAACATGTTGCATATGTACCGCAAAGAAGTGATATAGATTGGGATTTCCCGATCACAGTAATAGATGTCGTACTAATTGGAACGTATCCATCTTTAGGGATGATGAAAAGGCCGAAGAAAGAGCATCGGGATTGGGCGTTTGAATGTTTAAAAAAGGTCGGAATGGAAGAGTTTAAAAATCGTCAAATTGGTGAGCTTTCAGGTGGACAACAACAACGTGTCTTTTTGGCGAGAGCGCTAGCACAAAAGGCAGAGATATTTTTCTTAGATGAACCATTTGTTGGAATTGATGTAACAAGTGAAGAGACAATTATTAAAATTCTTAGAGAATTACGTATAGAAGGGAAAACGATTGTTGTTGTACATCACGATTTAAGTAAAGCAGAGTCCTATTTTGATAAATTACTATTACTGAATAAAAGCTTAATTCATTACGGGGAAGTACGACAAGTATTAGAACCAACTGTTATGTCAAAAGCATATGTGAATCAAGGAATATTGTTTAATAATGCAGCGGAGGTACATTCATCATGAAGATTGTAGAATTTATAGATGCATTAACGCAGTACAGTTTTCTGCAGAAGGCGCTTTTAACTTCCGTTATGGTAGGAGTGATTTGTGGGGTAATAGGATGTTTTATTATTTTACGAGGTATGGCATTAATGGGTGATGCGATCTCACATGCCGTTCTTCCTGGAGTAGCACTTTCTTATATGATCGGTATGAACTATTTCATAGGGGCGGTTTTAACAGGTGTTATTACTGCAGTTGGAATTGGATTTGTAAGTCAAAATAGTAGAATTAAACATGATATGGCGATAGGGATTATGTTCACATCTGTTTTCGCTATAGGGATTATTTTAATTACCTTTATGAAGAGTAGTTCTGATTTGTATCATATTTTATTCGGGAATGTCCTATCAGTTCGTTCTTCTGATATGTGGATGACACTTATTATCGGAGTGGTTATTATCGGGCTTGTGATGCTGTTTTACAAAGAATTACTCGTATCCACTTTTGATCCAACGATGGCGCAAAGTTACGGATTACCGAACAAATGGATTCATTATGGCTTAATGATTCTACTTACAATGGTTACAGTAGCATCACTTCAAACTGTAGGAATTATTCTAGTTGTCGCTATGCTTATTACACCAGCGGCTACAGCGTATTTATTAACAAATCGTTTATGGGTCATGATTTATTTAGCCGCAGGTATTGGTGCACTTTCATCTGTAGTAGGGCTATATTTTAGTTTCTCTTATAATCTTGCCTCAGGTGCAACAATTGTTCTTGTCGCAACATTCTTGTTCGCATTGGCATTCTTTTTTTCACCGTCACAAGGTTTGTTTTGGAGAGCTATCAAAATTAGAAAAAATAGAGCAGAGTTGTCATAATTGATTGGAGGATAAAGATGAAATTCAAAAATGTTTTATTATCGATACTTTGTATTTTCGTATTTGCATTAACAGCGTGTTCGAGTAACACCAATGGAAAAGAAGAGGGCAATGGAAAATTAAAAGTTGTAACTACATACTCCATTATATATGATATGGTGAAGCAAATTGGTGGAGATAAAGTTGAGATTCATAGTCTTGTTCCGATTGGAGCTAACCCGCATGAATATGATCCATTACCAAAAGATGTTATGAAAATGACAGATGCAGATATGGTGTTTTACAATGGATTAAACCTAGAAGAGGGCGGAGCATGGTTTAAAAAACTATTGAAAACTGCAAACAAATCAGAAAAAGATGCACCGGTTTATAAAGTAAGTGAAGGTGTAGAGGCTATTTATTTAGAAACTAAGGGATTAGAAAAAGAACCAGATCCACATGCATGGATGAATATTAAAAATGGTATTTTATATGCTGAAAATGTGAAAAAGGCATTAATTAAAGAAGACCCTAAAAATAAAGAGTTCTATACTAAAAATGCCGACAAGTATGTAGCAGAACTCCAAAAGTTACACGATGAGACAGTGAATAGAATTCATCAAATTCCTGAGGGAAAACGTTTCTTAATCTCTAGTGAAGGTGCTTTTAAATACTTTGGAAAAGCGTATGACATTAAGACGGGATACATTTGGGAAATTAACTCAGAGAACCAAGGTACGCCAGATCAAATTAGAGATGTTGTAAGTGTAATTCAAACAAACAAAGTTCCAGCTTTATTTGTAGAAACAAGTGTAGATCGACGTAGCATGGAAACTGTTTCAAAAGAAACAAACGTGCCGATTGCAGGGACAATTTTTACAGACTCACTAGGTAAAACAGGCGAGGATGGAGATACGTATTTGAAAATGATGAAATGGAATACAGATACAATTATTAATGGGTTACAAAAGTAAAATCTATCTGTTTATCAAGGTAGAGTAACTATTGAAGATTTTTAAAATAAGAGAAAAAAGGCCAACTCCTAGGAGTTGGCCCTTTCGTTTATGTATTATGTTTTAATTTTCTATGTTTAATAATTAGGATGTATCCAATGTAAATCGGATGTAATTGTACAAAATTATTTAGTTTAAGTCGCGATATATAATACACGCCTCGTTGGTCCATTTGATCTAAATCGTCCAGTGAATAATAGCCTAAATCCCGAATACATAAATCGCCAGGTCGTAATGTTGCTAAACATTCTGTTCCAAAGGTCTTATCAGTGTTCTTACCCGGTTCAACTTGAAAATTTAAAACCTGTCCACTATGTAAATCATATTCTAATTGAATCTTTATACCTGCTGTTTGTGCACAACCACCCGATCCAGGATACACACTAGCTAAATGTTTTGGCACTTGAAAAATCGTCGCATCTAAAATATGAATCTGTTGAAAATAGGTAATTGAAGAGCTTGGAATCACTGATGTTTCACAAATTTTATTTTTAAATAATATAGAGAAGATATGTTTTAAAAAGCAAACAGCCTTCTTATTGAAGCGTTTATTTAGTCCTTCTGGACTCATAAGAGTTCCTGTAACAGCATGAAGTTGACTACACAGTCGAACTAAGGAATCATTCGCTACACGTTGACTAATCCATACACAAATAATAGCTAAATCACGTCCTGAAAATTTACGCTTTCGTTGTACAAAAGCGAGTTCTCTAGCGAGTTTTTCTAAAAATGATGGGGTAAGATGTTGATGTAATTCTTCAGCAAATAATTGTAGCTCGCTTCGAATCGAAAGATTCATAAAAATCTCATCCTTTCTAATAATCAAGCTTGTTTAGAAAGAATAACGTTTTTTTATACCTGAGGATAGTGAAAACTTCGCGTCTTTCTTACAAATATCGTGAATTCATTTTAAATTCGCACAGTTTTCTGTTAATTAAAGGAGACAAACTTGGATATATATGCTAACATCAGGGAGGAATTGTAAAGGGAACTGGAAAAATGGAGGTAATTATGAAAACTTTCATATATATGGTGAGACACGGGGATTCACCGAAATTTGGAAAAGAAGAGACAAGAGGATTAACTGAAAAAGGAAAATTAGATGTTCAACGAATAACAGATGCATTAAAAGGTGAGGGAATCGACGTTGTTATCTCAAGTCCATACAATCGCTCAATTCTAACTGTTCAGCAGTTAGCGAAGCAAATAGGACAAGAAGTTATAGTATTTGAGGACTTAAAAGAGAGAATTTTTATTGCTGAAGAGGAACGAATGTCGGATAAAGAATTATTCCCTTTGATAGAAAAGTCATTCTTAGACCCCGACTTTGCTTTAATGGGAGGAGAGTCGAATGTCGACTGTCAGAAACGTGCTATAAAAGTTTTAAAAGAATTATTAAACACCTATCGAGGACAGAAAGTAGTATTAGGCACTCATGGAGCTGTAATGACTTTGATGATGGGATATTATGACAGTAAGTATGATTTGAATTTTTTACTACAGACATCAAAACCAGATATATATAGAATGGAATTCAATGGGCAGGAATTGGTGGAAGTTAAAAGATTGTGGGAAATTTCATAGATTGACTTTATTCATCCATAGCTTACCTAAATGACGTGTATTATAAGAAAAAGGGTTACTGCGGTAACCCTTTTTCTTATGGCACTGACGGGGATTGAGTTCAACAATATAAAAATTCGGTTTCTTAGCGTACAAAATTCACGTTTTGTTCTTGCTATCCCGAGGTGAAATGGGAGGGAATGTTTTTGGGCAGGATATTTTTAAAGTTATTTTTTAAATCAATCCTATTTGTTTTCTTATGCGGTATGGTTGTTTTTTCTATATTTCAGATTATTTTTGTCTGGAGTGTTTCGACAGGATTAGGGAGAGATGATATAGTCGGATTTTCTGATAATAAGTATGTAATTGGTCGTCCACCTGTTAGCTATAATTTATATAAAAAAGATAGTGGAGAAACTATATTAGATAATGTTATTGGTTATAAAAAAGGAAAAACTAAAAGCTATATTCGGAATGAAATTGAATTTGTAGTAATAAATGAGACAAAAGGTAGCTATGAATTGTATAAAATAGAAAAGGCTTCAGAAAAGGATATAGAACGGCTGAAAGAAATGAAGAAATTAGAATAAAAGAGACCATCTGAAAGGTAAAAATGTACACTTGTTATTGTTAAATCTAAAAAATGGTTTAGACTGATAAATGGGTTTTATTTTATGAAAAGAATTATTATTAAAATAAAGCATTAGGGGTTCAGTCCCATGCCCTCAAGCTAATATTTTGAAGTGTCCTCAAAACGAAAATTTTCTTCGTTTTGGGGAACTACCAATTTCTTAAGTTGACGGACATGCGGCTGTACCCCATATTAGAAAAACGATATTTTGATGCAAAGTTATGGTGCAAGCAAGAGCATTACAGTTCTATCATCAATTCTTTTTTTGATATAATAGATATGAAGCAGAAAATAGATAGAAAGATACTGCTAGTCATTTATACTTAAAATGTAGGGAGATTGAATAGAGTTATGGGGAATGAAAAAGAAATTAGTTCCGCTAAATTAATATGGAAGATGACGCGCCCGCATACATTAACGGCGACGTTTTCTCCTGTAATTTTAGGAACAGTGTCATCACTTTATGTTGCAGACATTCATTGGCTTTTATTTATTGCGATGATGGTTGCATGTTTAGCATTGCAAATAGCAACGAATTTATTTAATGAGTACTATGATTTCAAACGTGGATTAGATACAGCTGATTCTGTTGGCATCGGTGGTGGAATTGTCCGTCATGGATTGAAACCAAAAAATGTTTTAACAGTTGCGCTTTTATTGTATGTGGTAGCAGCATTTATTGGAATTTATATTTGTATGAATAGCAGCTGGTGGTTAGTCGTCATTGGTTTAATTGGGATGGCGGTTGGCTATTTATATACAGGTGGTCCATTACCAATTGCGTACACTCCGTTTGGAGAATTAGTTTCTGGATTGTTAATGGGGACATGTTTTGTACTCATTGCTTTCTTTATTCAAACGAATACTATAACGATTGAAAGTATACTGATTTCCATTCCAATTGGAATTTTAGTAGGTGCAATTAACATGTCGAATAACATCCGAGATATCGAAGAAGATATTAAAGGTGGAAGAAAGACGTTGGTAATCCTCCTTGGGAGAGAAAAAGCAGTGGTAACACTAGCTGTAGCCTTTTTCATTGCTTATTTATGGATTGCCGTAATTGTATTGATGGGTTATATAAGCCCTTGGGCATTAGTTATGTTCCTAGGTTTGAGAAAGCCAATCTCTGCTATTCAAAGTTTCCAAAAAGGAGCAAAGGATCCCGGATATATGCGCATCGCAATGAAATCAACAGCGATGACAAATACGATTTTCGGCTTCTTATTATCGGCAGGCTTATTAATTAGTTACTTGTTTTAAATGAAAACTATTGTTAAATAACTTAACCCCAATTTCTCAATTTTAATATAGAGAGATTGGGGTTTTTATTTTTGTAGTTCTTTAATAATGATCAAACTCTTTTATAACTCTACATTATGTAATAGATTAGTTGAGATAAAGATCAGGATAGTTAGAGGAATGATTTTTATATTTGTCTAAGTTATAGAGGTTTTCAATAAAAAAATAACAAAATACAATATTTTTTTATTGAAAAACAATAAATAACATGTTAATCTTTAAAAAAAGATAGACAAGGATGAAGAAGAATGAAAAAAATATTTTTAATTGGACTTTCTACCATAACTTTAATTATTGTTGGTTTTGTCTCTTACATTACATTAACAACGAAAGATCCATTAAGTGACAAAGAATTTCCAAAAACTCAAGAAAAAGCAAAGGCAACTGCTATTGAATATTTTCAAAAAGAAAAACAGTTAGATGTTGTTATAACTAAAGTTGGAGTAGTGGGAGAAATAGGATATAAAGTTTGGATCGCAGGACATGAGCTGAATAATGAACAACAAAAAATTGATGCAATTATAGATGTTGCAAAAGACGATAAATATAAAGTAATAAGTTCTAATATCAATTAAATATCAATTATTACGTATAATTGATATTATTCATCATAGAATTCTACCTTTAATATGAAAAAACGCTATCCTGTTTGTAGAAATATACAGAAAGGATGGCGTTTTTGTATGGATCTTTCGATTCAAGATGAGTTTCATTATTTGCTGAAGAATTACAGTTATCTCTGCATTTTATCTTTATATTAGCATGCTATTATCTTGATATAACTATGTTGCATTTAGTAGTGACAGAAATAGTGAAAGATTTCTAATTGGTTAAAATATAAAATGAACTATTTCTTCATAAAAATAAAATTAATCGTGGGGAAGATGAAATATGCAAAGAACAATTTTAATTGTAGAAGATGAAGATATTTTACGTGAAATAATGAAGGATTACCTACTAAACGAAGGATATAACGTCTTAGAGGCGATTGATGGGAAAGAAGCATTATCTATATTTGAAGAACATGAGGTACATTTAATTATTTTAGACATTATGTTACCGGAATTAGATGGTTGGGCGGTCTGCCGGCGAATTCGTAAGAAATCTAATGTACCTATTATTATGCTAACGGCTCGGGTGGATGAAGATGATACTTTACTGGGATTTGAAATGGGAGCGGATGACTATGTTACAAAACCATATAGTCCTTCTATTTTATTGGCAAGGGCAAAACGATTAATTGAAAGCCGATATTTTTCCACTATTAATGTATCTACTGCAGACACATTAACTAGTAGTGGTATCCATGTACATTTCCCTTCTCGTACAGTAACTGTAGATGGGGAAGACATAAGTATGACACATACAGAATTTGAAATATTAACGTATTTCATGCAAAATCAAGGGATTGTAATTTCGAGAGAACAACTAATCACTAAAATTTGGGGTTATGAATTCGCTGGGGATGATCGTACTGTTAATAGTCATATCCGTAACTTGCGTCATAAATTAGGGCAAAAAGCGACTTGTATTGTAACCGTTGTGCGAGCTGGTTATAAATTTGAGGGACAGGTATGAAAAAAGGAATTGTATTAAAGTTATTTATATTAACAACGGCATTATGTACACTTATTTTAGTGACTATTTTTATTGGACAAACCATATTTTTCAAGCAATATTATTCGAATCGAAAAGTTAATGATATTAAAACGAATATTCAATTCTTTGAAAAGGCATATATAAAAGCTGGAGATGACGCGAAAAGGATTCAAGAGTTGGAACAAAATTTCTATCAAGATAATGCGACATGGATTACAACGTTAGATAGTGTAGGGAATATAAAATATGCAAGTGATTTTTCTTTAGAAATTCAGTTAGATCCTAACGGAAATAACACCTTTTCTGAACGTTTAATTCAGATACCGTTGTATAGTTTTGTTAATTTAGAAGATATACAAAGGATAAAAGATAGTTTAGAACAGGGGAATCATATTATTATCGATGGAGTGCAGGAAGGTGATGCAGTAGTCCCTGCGATGTTAACAATAAAAGAGAAGAATGTTGGTTTGGAGAACAAGCAGTTGTCAGAGAAGTTATATGGCCCAAAAGCCGTATCTTCAAAAGAAAGTTCACAAGTATATTTAGCAGGGAGCATTAAGAATGTACAGTTACCGGAGGGTACTGTAGGAACTAACTCTATTTATGGAAATCGTGTGTTAATAGATAGAATAAAACAATTTCAGGTTGATTTAATATTAAATCAACAACCAAATAATATTACTTCTACAGAAATAGTGGATTATGAAGAAAATGATATTAAATATAAACTATTAATCAAACCAACAATAGATGCAGATGGTAAGGTGAATTATATATTTGCTATGACATCATTACAGCCAGTTGATGAAGCTGTGCAAATGATAAAGGATTATTATGTATATTTAATTATCTTTGTTTTGATTTTAATCGTTTTGATATCGTTCTATTATTCAAATAAAATCGCCAAACCACTATTACAAATAAATGATACTACAAAAAAATCGCTGGTTTAGATTTCTCAGAGACGATACCTATTACTACAAAGGATGAAATAGGTGCTTTATCACAAAATATTAATACACTTTCTAAGGCTATGCATTCGTATATTAATCAATTGCAGCAAGATATAGAGAAAGAAAAGCAATTAGAAAATACACGTAAAGAATTTATCGCGGGTGTTTCACATGAGTTAAAAACACCTTTAAGTATTATGAAGAGCTGTATTTCAATTTTGGAGGATGGTGTTGCTAGTAATAAAAAGGATTATTACTTTAAAGCAATGTCAAAAGAAGTAGATAAAATGGATATGCTTATTATTGATATGCTGGAGTTAGCAAAATTCGAGTCTGGTACGTATAAGATGGAAATGGATGTTTTCCATATTGATGAGATGATTGATTATATATGTGAGCAATTAACCTCGGATATAACAGCTAAGCAATTACATGTCCATAAACAACTTTCTAAAACTGAGGTAGTTGCAAATCCACATCGAATAGAGCAGGTGGTGACTAACTTTATTACGAATGCGATTCGTTACACACCAGAACAGGAGAATATTATTATTTCTACAATAGAAGAGAATGAACGTGTAAAAGTATGTGTAGAAAATAAAGGAGCACATATTGAACTAGAACATTTAGAGAAAATATGGGATCGTTTTTATCGAGGAGATACGTCTCGTCAACGCTCCAAAGGTGGAACAGGATTGGGCCTTGCTATTTCAAAAAATATATTAGAGCTGCATGGCGCGGAATATGGTGTTTTGAATACAGAAGATGGAGTATTATTTTTCTTTTATTTAAATAAAAACGTGTAGAATTTTCGTTCTACACGTTTTTATCATTTTTAAACAAAATCGACATTATCTGCATTTTATCTTTATCCGTCTCTATTAATCTATTTATTGTAGATACCGGTTGAAACTAATGATTCAGTCGAGTAAAGGCTCAGCCTTATAAATAATGAATATGAAAATTAATAGGGAAAGGATCGAAAAATAATGAAAGAATCACAAAGTAAGAAAAAAACAAGTCGATTAACTAAGGTAATAATATCTCTAGGAGTTGTTTTAGCAACGACCTTTTTCACGTTCTTTTTAATTGGAAAATGGCACTCTATCCCAGCGAAGGGAGTAGCTAATGAAAGTATGAAACAAGTTAATACGCAACAACAAGAAAAGAAAAAGGAAACATCACCAGCAAAACAAAAAAGACCTGATGGAAAACCGGTAGGAAAAGTTGTCTATTTAACATTTGATGACGGTCCTAGCGAATTGACTGGAAAATTTTTAGATGTACTAAAAGAGCAAAATGTTGCTTCGACATTTTTTATGCAAGGTAGTAATTTACAAAATACAGGTTTTCAGGAAAATGTAAAACGAGCAGTAAAAGAAGGACATTATATTGGTGCACATAGTATGACACATAATAGTGATAAGTTATACAAAAAGGGACAATTTGTACCAGAGATGAAAGAAACGTTAGATCTTATCCATAATATTACGGGGACAACTCCTAAACTAGTCCGTCCGCCATATGGATCTGCACCAGGATTAAAGGGCGAGGAAATTCGTAATCAAATTGTAGAAGCAGCAATAAAAGTTTGGGATTGGACAATAGACTCAAATGATTGGAAATTAAAAGATAATCCAACTCAGATTATCGAAAATGTAAAAAAACAGACAACAGAAGAAGTAGAAGTTGTTTTAATGCATGAAAAAGCACAAACATTACAAGCTCTTCCTGAAATTATTAAATTTTATAAAGAGCAAGGGTATGAATTTGGGGTATATAATGATGAGGATCATTTTCGTCTAAACTTCCAAAAAGATCAACGTCTATAGTATAAACATAGTTATTTTAAAAGGTGTTTTTATTACTAAATCAATAATTAAGCCAAAAGTCGATTTCCTATACGATAAAGAAATCGGCTTTTTCTTTATGGAATTTTACTTTGTGTATGAAGCCTGTGTTTTAGGATGAATATATTGAACTCATTTTAAAACGGCATTTGAGGGCTCGTATTATTTTTTCTAAATTTATTAGTTAAGATTATTCGACAATTATATAAATAATCATTTAAAGTATAAAATATACACATCTTAGGGAGGGCATATATGTGAAGAAGTGGATGAAAATTGTTCTTTACTCTTTACTAGGTATTTTACTTATAGGAAGTATTACGTTTTTGACTTGGTCTCAGTTTACTTATAAACCAACGAAAGAGGGTTTGTCGTTAGTAGATGATAAAAAAGATGAAGGTAATATAGTATTTGGAGAGAAAGATGCTAAAATAGGGGTTATTTTTTATCAAGGAGCTAAAGTAGAAGCTGAGGCTTATAGTTACTTAGGAAAAGCTCTTGCAAAAGAGGGGCATGTTGTAGTAATGCCTAAGTTACCATTAAATTTAGCGATATTTGGAATCAATGTGGTAGACAGTGTAATGGAACAGTATCCTGAAGTTCAAAAATGGTATGTTGCGGGGCATTCAATGGGGGGAGCTATGATTTCTAAGTATGCTTTTCAACATGAAGACAAGGTAGACGGGATCATTTTCTTAGGTTCTTATCCTGCAGATGATTTCTCTACAAAATCGATTCCAATGTTATCAATTTATGGGGAAGTAGATGCTTTAGCAACAGTAGAAAAAATAGAGAACAGTAAAAAGTTAATGTCAAATAATACAACTATGCACATGATAAAAGGGGGAAACCATGCTAATTTTGGCATGTATGGTGAGCAAAAAGGTGATAATGCTAGCTTAATTACGTCAAAAGCACAACGAGATGAAACGGCTAAAATAATTGAACAATGGTTATTAAAACAATGATAACTAATTTAATAAATTTACCGAAATAATGCTCCTTCCTCAAAGGAGAGGTAATCAAGAGCCAGCTCATACGAGTAGGCTCTTTTATTTATCCCGCTATTTGCCAGGCAGTAAGACTCCCACTGATTAAAGTTTCACTTTATCTTCTATCTCCAATTGCACCCTTATTTTCTCCGGAATGTCCTTTTCAGAAATAACGTCGTAAGAATAGACATACTTTCCTTTTACATGAATTTTTAAGTAAGTTTTTCTTATGAAATCATTAGGAGTATTAGTTCCTACTGTATATTTGTTCTCATTCCTTGCTTCATCAACACCTTTTAGGGAGTACATAGCTCTTCCTTTATGATGATAATCTGGAACGCCATATCCCTTCGCAATGGCGTATACATTTTTTTCTTCAGCAATCGGATTAAATCTGTCCAAATCCCCGCGTAATATGAAAGGTAGTAAGTATATAGGAAGGCTTATTCCTATTATGCAAAGTAAAAATTTCTTCATGATTGTTTCTCCTCTTATGTATTTACATTTTTCAGTATAGAAAAAACTTCTTATGAATATAGAGGGAAACTCCTTAAGTTTTTCTTAAATATGTTTTTAAAGTCTGGCTATTTTAACCAGAATTTTCATGGAAATATCTTTGATAAGAACCAACGTTCTTTGTTTGGGAGTGATAACCTTGGATAATCATTCTCTTTTACCAAATCGGATTATTTTATGTGTAGATCTTCGTAGCTTTTATGCGAGCGTATCATGTATTAAAAAAGGACTTGATCCACGTTATACAAAATTGGCTGTCGTAGGAGATGTGAATCGGAGTGGATCAATCGTATTGGCAGCAACACCGCCATTAAAAGCGTTAGGAATTAAGAAGATGGCTCGTTTGTATGAAATACCGAAGCGGCAAGATATTATTATTGTGAATCCAATTATGCATACGTATGTGAAATGTTCAAATTAAATAATGGGCTTAGCTTTACAGTATGTTGCGCCGGAAGATTTTCATCAATATAGTATCGATGAATTTTTCATGGATATGACTGCGAGTATTCATTTGTTTGCGAATTCGCATTAAAGTTCAAGCGAGGAATATATGAACGTACACGGATCGAAAGTACGATTGGTATTGGGCCAAACTTAGTATTGAGTAAAGTAGCTTTTAAAACATAAGAACAAGCTATTAGAAAGTGAAAATGAGCACTTAAAAACACAACTAAAAAAAGAATTAGGAGAAGTGTATGGAAATTTATAAATATGTGATGTTGTCGTATCAGTTTTAAGATAAAACACTTAATAGAGCCAGTGGCTTTGAACACTTTTATTTTGAGAGAAAAGAATTTAAATCATAATGATACATATTAAAATCTTTTGCAAATATTTCTTGAACCAATTGAGTTGTTTCTGCATCATAAAAACTATCATAAGTAGGTAATCGTGGGAAAAGAGGGGTTGTGATATCACCGTCTGCATAAACTCCTTTGTAAATCATCTTACTCTCTTGATAATGCCAAGCTTTTGATAACAGATCTAATGGTGATTTTTTTAATTTATATACTTCTTCTAGTTTCGAAATTCCTGTGTTGAAATTTTCTAGATAAATATAGTTCGTAACGAATTCCTCTTCTCCTTGTATATATTGTTGTGTAAAGTGAGGATCTACTTGATCTAATTTGGTCATGTGTGCTTTTAAATAATACAAAAATAGTTTAAAGGAAATGGGTTTATTGCAGGTTTCATCACCATACAGAAATTGTCGAATGGGTTTCCATGCGGGATTCTCAAAATTTGGTGGCGGAATCAGAGCAACAAAAGAACTTACTGCTCTTCTATAAGGATTTCTTACTAGTTTGTAAGTATTCTTCTCTTTAGTTTGTAATCCACTAGCTAATTGTGCTAAATGATGTGTAGAGTTTTTATATACTTCATACTCATAGTTGTGAATGAACGGGTTGTATTTTATCGCTTCTTTAAATAAATTAATTTGATAAAAAAACCAGTGGGCTAGCGAAGTACAACCGCTTTTTTGGCTCCAAAATAAGATTAGGGGAAAATCTTTATGGAAATGAGGGACACGCCCTTGCTTGTATATAAAATTATATAGTTCTGTATGAGCCATTTTGAACCTCCATTCTTATATAGCAAAAGCATAAATTTTTTTTAATAAGCGATAACTAACTTTAGTCCACTAACACCAATAATGATAGCTAGAAATATTTGAAGGGGTTTAACGGGAATCTTAGTGGAGAATTTACTACCAAGTATGACACCTGGGATAGAACCAATGAGTAAATGAATTAACAAGAGATAATCTACGTTGCCTAAATTCATATTTAGTATGCTTGCAACCGTCACTAATAAAAAAGCATGTGTAATATCTGTGCCTACTAACTCGGATGGTCTCAGTTGATATAAATATATCATTGCAATAGCGAATAAAGAGCCTGACCCCACAGAAGTAAGTCCAACGATAAAACCGAGTATTGCACCAATAAGAATTGTTAGGCTCTTTTTTTGTACCATAGTCTGTCTTTGAAAATAATTTTGTGTAGATTCATTATAGAAAAATGCCTTTATTAAAATAGAAATTGCCGCAAGGATTAGAACATATCCTAATATATACTTTATAATTCCTTCTCGACTATAGTGAAAGATCGGTAAGAAATGAATCGTTACTACTGCGATAATTGCACTAGGTATACTCCCAATAGCTAGATATTTTACTAGTCTAAAATTGATGGTCTTCTGTTTCCAGTGTTGGGATATTCCAAACATTTTAGTAATAGAGTTATATACTAGATCAGTTCCAACAGCTACAGAAGGACTTATACCTAATGTTAGAAGAAATGGAGTCAGTAATGCGGCCCCACCTATCCCTGTTACTCCAACCAATCCCCCTATGATGAAACCCATCATTATAATAGAAATACTCATTATATTCCCCTTCCATACCGCTGGCTTTTAATAGTGGTTTTCGTTTTTAAAGAGACTCTATGCATAGTGGGGGTTATAGGTATATTAGTTAAAAATTAATTTCATTCTTTTTATATCCATATGCTTCAAAATCGTCATTATATATTTCTGAAACAAGCTTTAGAGCTTCTTCATCATAAAAACTTCGATAGGTTGATAATGAAGGGGATTTTGGATTTGTAATATCTCTATTTGCATAGTTTCCTTTATAAATCATTTGATGTGCCCTATGATGAGTGGAGTTTGTAAGGAGTGATATATCAGAAGAAAGTAATCCATATTCTTTCTCCAGCTCCGGAATTATTGTATTAAAATTCTCTAGTTTTATATTTTGTTTGATGACCTTTTCTTCCCCCACAATATATTGTTGTTTTCAGATTCATAGTAATGAATGAATGGTGCATATTTCATTGCTTCTTTATATAACCCAATTTGGAAGAAAAACCAATTCGTCAGGGAAGTTCAACCGCTTCTGTGACTCCAAAATAAAATTATAGGGAAATCCTTATGATAGTGCGGAATCCGTTCACCATACTCAATCAATTCTTTAACAGTGTCCTTCATTATTTATGATATTTCATACGGGCATTTATAACGAACGCTTAAATATAATGGTAACTACTCATACCATTGTATTTAAACATTACTGTAAAGGTACTCATTTGCATATAAAATCCCAGTGTATTAAAAATAACTTATATATGTACCTGAATTTTCTAAGCATATCGAAACGTAATAATTACTTATCAAATTTTAAAATATAGAAATCTGTTATAAGGAGAATTATGTATGAAGATATGTGTACAAAGATAGAGGGATTAATATAGCTACAATAATTTGAAAAATGTCTTGATAATATGGTGAAGTGGCAACCGTTTGCCAGTATGCCAGAACAGTTCGCAGTTATTAAAGAAATTATAAGTGAACAAATGAAAGTCCCACGTCCAATCGTAACGCAAGATGAAAAGGGAATGATTGGAAATGAGCTGCTATGTTCATTTTTAGGTGAAGAAGAGGTTTTACTTACATATTATAAGGATTGCTATCTATATAAAAATTACATAACAGTAGCTGATATAAATCCATTAAATAAGAAGATTACTTGTACCGATGCTTTTCATAATCAAAGGATGTTTAAGTTTGTTGATGTAATTGAAGTGAATTAGAGGGGGAGAAATAAAAAATCATCTCTTCCTAACTTAATTATATCACGTAAATCACGTTCGAAATAGACTGTTTATTCTTATTTACTACTGCTACAATCAAGAACACACGCATAGTAAGGAGAGATGTTACATGAGTTCTTTCGTTCTCGATTTTCAGGAAATAGAAAAAACGCAGCTTTCGCTCGTTGGCGGAAAAGGATTGAATTTAGGGGCATTATCAAACATTCAAGGTATACAAGTGCCAGAAGGTTTTTGTGTTACAACGGTAGGGTATGAAAAGGCCATCGAACAAAATGAAGCGTTTCAAGATTTGTTGAGTCAATTAGCAATGTTAAAAATTGAAGACCGGGCTCAAATTGGTGGAATTAGTAAGAAGATTAGAGAAGTCATTATGGCAGTAGAAATCCCTTCTGATGTAGTGGAAGCGGTAGCTCATTATCTCTCACGTTTTGGAAATGAACATGCGTATGCCGTGCGTTCTAGTGCTACTGCTGAAGATTTACCATATGCCTCGTTTGCTGGTCAACAAGATACGTATTTAAATATAATCGGAAAAGAAGCGATTTTGCAGCATGTAAGAAAGTGCTGGGCGTCTTTATTTACAGAGCGAGCAGTCATTTACCGGATGCAAAATGGTTTTGAACATAATCAAGTTTCTATATGTGTTGTCGTTCAAAGAATGGTTTTCCCGCAGGCTTCAGGCATTTTATTTACTGCTGATCCAATTACTTCTAACCGAAAGGTGCTATCAATTGATGCCAGTTTTGGGCTTGGTGAGGCTTTAGTCTCTGGCTTAGTATGTGCTGATAATTATAAAGTAAAAGAAGGCGAAATCACCGGAAAGATGATTGCAACTAAAAAATTAGCTATCTATGCTTTAAAAGAGGGCGGAACAGAGACAGGGCAGATTGAGCCGGCTCAGCAAAAGATTCAAACACTTACGGAACAACAAATAATACAACTAGCACGCATCGGAAGGCAGATTGAAGCTTATTTTGGTTGTCCGCAAGATATTGAATGGTGTTTAGTGGATGATGCATTTTATATTGTCCAAAGCAGGCCGATTACGACTTTGTATCCAATTCCAGAAGCAAATGATCAGGGAAATCATGTGTATATATCGGTTGGTCATCAGCAAATGATGACCGATGCGATGAAACCACTAGGATTATCTTTTTTCCTGTTAACGACTAGTGCTCCTATGCGTAAAGCGGGAGGCAGGCTATTTGTTGATGCTACACAAAGATTAGCTTCACCTGCTAGCAGAGATTTCTTAATAAACACTTTAGGAAAATCTGATCCGCTCATACGAGATGCATTAACAACTGTAGTCGAGCGAGATGATTTTATTAAATTGTTACCAGATGATGAAAAAGAAAAGAGTGTTGGTAAAAGTGGACCACCTGCAAGCTCACAACCACAAATCGAAAACGATCCGGCAATCGTTACGAATTTAATAAAGACTAGTCAAGCATCACTTGAAGAGTTAAAACGAAATATGCAAACAAAATCAGGGGTGGATGTATTTGATTTTATTTTGAAAGACATCCAGCAATTAAGAACAGTATTATTCAACCCACAAAGTATAGCCGTCATTATGGCAGGTATGGATGCTTCAACATGGATCAATGAAAAGATGGAGCAATGGCTAGGTGAAAAAAATGCAGCAGACACGCTTTCTCAATCCGTACAAAATAATATTACGTCAGAAATGGGTTTAGCATTACTGGACGTTGCAGATGCGATTAGGCCATATCCAAAAGTCATTGCGTATTTACAGCATGTAGAAGATGATGGCTTTTTAGATGAGCTAGTTAAGTTTGAAGGCGGGGATAAAGCACGAGATGCAATCTATGCTTTTCTAAATAAATACGGAATGAGATGTAGCGGAGAAATTGACATTACGAAAACGCGCTGGAGTGAAAAGCCAACTACAATTATCCCGATGATTTTAAATAATATAAGAGACTTTGAAGCGGGGGCGAGTAAGCGGAAGTTTGAAGAAGGACTGCAAGAAGCTTTGAAAAAAGAAGAAGAGTTATTAAATCGATTACAGCACTTGCCGGATGGTAAACAAAAAGTAGAAGAGACGAAGCGAATGATTCGTAACATCCGGAATTTTATCGGTTATCGTGAATATCCAAAATACGGTATGATTAATCGCTATTTCATATATAAGCAGGCAATATTGAAAGAAGCCGAGCAACTCGTGCAAAATAAAGTTATTGATGAAGTAGAAGATATATACTATCTAACTTTTGAAGAACTTCACGAAGTTGTCCTTACGAATAAACTAGATTACGAGCTTATTCATAAACAAAAAAATGATTACAAATTATATGAAAAACTAACGCCTCCACGTGTAATGACGTCTGATGGAGAAATCATTACTGGGAAGTACAAACGAGAAAATCTCCCGGCTGAAGCAATCGTAGGTCTGCCTGTTTCTTCAGGAGTGATTGAGGGGAGAGCACGCGTTATTTTAAATATGGAAGATGCGAATTTAGAAGATGGAGATATATTAGTTACTGCCTTTACTGATCCTGGCTGGACACCATTGTTTGTGTCTATAAAAGGGTTAGTCACTGAAGTTGGCGGACTGATGACACACGGAGCAGTTATTGCACGTGAATATGGATTACCAGCAGTCGTCGGGGTAGAGAATGCTACGAAACGAATAAAAGACGGACAGCGAATTCGGGTACATGGAACAGAAGGGTATATTGAAGTGTTGTAATGAAATAAAAGATCATCCGCTATTATAGTGGATGATCTTTTATTATATAGCGGACTTTTATTTCTTTAAACCAGCCGCATAAAAAGGTCCATGAACTGCGATTGTTGATAAAATACGAGCAATCTCCTCAGGTGTTTCTTTTTGTCCATTATTTAACCATTGTTGAATGACACCTATATGAGCAGATGCCATATAAGAAGCTAAGTATTGGCTTGGGACAAGTAAATTCTCCTTATTAATGAGAGGACCATTCGTATCTTCAAATAGTGTTTTCCACATAAAGTCTTTCAGTTTCGTTTGGAAAGATAAATCTCCTTTTGGGCTTAGTACAGCTTTCATAAAATCACTATTTTCATTTAGAAATTCAAGAATAGAAGCGATAAGTATAAATGGCATTGTTGGGGAAGGGCTTGATCCAAGATCAGCAATAACTTCCGGTAATCTCTGTTTAGCAATGCTAGAAAATTCATACATAATTTCTTCTTGGCATTTTGTCATTAAATCAAATTTATCTTGGTAATGTGTATAAAATGTACCACGATTTATGTTTGCTTTCGTAGTAATATCTTTCACTGTAATGGCGTCAAAACCTTTTTCCTCAATTAATTCCACTAATGCATTTCGTATGGCAGTTTTCGTACGAATAACACGTAAATCTAAATTACTATCGCGCAAAGTATGTCCCTCCTTAATTTTAGCCAACACATTTCAAGGATGTGTCTTATAACCGACACATTCACGATTTTTGATTATTGTATAAGGTTCAACTCGAACATATAATTCAAATATAAATAAACAACACGTTGTTGGTTATTATAAATCAAATTAAAGGAGGAGAAAAGAAAATGTTTAAAAACAAACTTTTATTGTTATCTCCAGTTATTGCACTACTTGTTGTTTTTATTTTTTCATTAACATTATTTCCAACCGTTCAACCTAAGCCGAAAAACTTACCAATCGCAATTGTAAATGAGGATCAAGGAGTAGAAATTCCGAATCAACCGAAGATGAATATGGGGCAAACGATTGTTGATAATATGAAAAAGACATCAAAATCAGAGGAAGAACCTGCGGTGAAGTGGGTAGAAGTGCAAAATAAAGAAGCAGTTCAAAAAGGCTTAAATAATCAAGAATATTATGCAGCATTGGTTATTCCAAAAGACTTTAGCACAAAACAAGCATCATTACGAACACCACAGCCATCTTCGCCAGAGGTAGAAATATTCATCAATCAAGGAATGAATACAGCAGCATCAACTATGGCAGGACAAATGTTAAATGCGATCGTTGATAATATGAACAATACTGTTCGTACACAACTATTAGAAGGATTGAAAGCAAAAGGAGCTACATTAACAGCAGACCAAGTTTCAAATGTAGTAACACCTATTACGAAGAAAGTGACAAATGTGAATGAAATCGGCAAAAATAGTGCGAACGGTAACTCGCCAATGTCTTTATTCCAGCCGTTATGGATTGCAAGTTTAGCGAGCGCAGCAATTATCTTTATTGCGATAAGTAAAACGCAAGTGGGTACAAGAAAAGAGAACTTCGTATTGAAACTAAAACAAATAGTAACAGGAGCAATTGCTACACTTGTAATTGGATTTGGTCTTACATGGATTGCGGATGGAATGGTAGGATTAAATATCCCGAATTTCACGGATACGGCTTTATTCTTATCCATTACTTCTTTTTGTTTCTTCTTAATGATTTCTGCGTTGCTTTCATTAGTTGGTTTAAAAGGAATCGGGTTATTTGCACTGTTACTTTTCTTTGGGGCACCGCTATTGGCGCTAGCGCCTGAAATGATGTCTCCATTTTATCAAGACTGGATTTACTCCTGGTTACCGATGCGATTTATGATAGAAGGTCTCAGGGAAATATTCTTCTTTGGGAAAGGGTTAACTTGGAATACTCCTACTACAGTGCTCGTTTGGATTGGAGTAGTAAGTATGTTTATCATACTAGGAAGTGCTTTAAAACGTAGTGCGGTAAAGGGACACAAAACTGAATTAAATGCTTAAGAAATAAAAACCGTTTCACTCGTAGTGAAACGGTTTTTTGTGATGAAATCGATAGGGAAATAATTCAATGATAGATAGGCTTTTTCGATGTTTTAAAGGTGAGTGAAGAACTAGTATTTGCTGTCCCTTTATGTATACATGCTCCTACTATTTCGAAATGCATAAAATGTTATGTGAAATAACGGAGGGGATACGATGTATAATTCGAATTATGATGATTGGTATAGACAGAATGATAAGCTAATTAGTGATATTGAAAAAGCTATAAACGGAGAGTATAGCGCTATAAGCTGCTATGCAAAATTAGCTAACATGGCTCCAAATCAAGTAGAACAAAAACAAATTCTTGAAATCCGTAATGATGAAATAAGACATTTTCATCATTTTGTACAAATCTATACGAATTTAACTGGCAGACAGCCGAAACCACAGATTACGGAAAATTGCCCTAATACGTACTTACAGGGATTAGAGTTCGCTATACAAGATGAGCAAAAGACCGTAGATTTTTACTTAGAAATTTCAGATGAGGCAGCAGATGCATCTATGAAAGAGTTATTGCGCAGAATAGCTGCAGATGAACAAAATCATGCGGTGTGGTTTTTATATTATTTTGTGAAAACGAAGTGAGTGTTAAAAATGAATGGCTGATGTGCTGAACATATTAGAAATTATTTTAAAACGCAGTGCAATAATTGAATGGAAAACTTGAATATAAATAGAAAGAAACCGTTTCATAAGTAGTGGGACGGTTTTTTCGCGGTGAAATACAAGTTACATAGGTATCGACAAAATATAGTAGTTGAATTAGGTATATAATGTATGGAATGAAAACGAAAATAAATAAGCTAGGAGCAAACAAATGAAAAGAGGAATTACAGTAGATATTCCAAATGAATATGATAATTTACTTTGGAAAGTGTTAAAGCCGATTGATATTTCTTCATTTAATTGGTGGGTGGGGAGTGAGGAGTCATACTTAGTAGCACGTGGTGGATTGGATGAGGCATTATTTCCAGAAGAACCAAGTATAGTGGAAGGATCAGATTTGAAAAGATTATTTAAAGACAATATATATTATGTTATTTTTGCAGATTTAAAAGCGTATCCAAAAGGAGAGGAAGTAGTAGATATTGAAACATATGAAGAATTTAAAGAGAGTAAGTGTGAATTAGTTTTACTAGTTGCGGATTGTACATACGTCACAGTTTACGCTAAAGACCAAGAAGCGATTGAATTGATGTATGAAAACGCAATTGATCAAGGGTTTTATGTTGAATATGTTACAGACGAAAATGAAGGTAGAACGCGTTTATCCGTGTGATAGGTATATAAAGGGGGAAGGAAATGAATCATATTAATGCTGATTTAGTTAAAAGGTTAGTAGGGGCACAATTTCCAGAATGGGCACATTTAGAAGTGAAACCTGTAAAATTTAGCGGTCATGATAATAGAACGTTTCACTTAGGGGATGAGATGAGTGTAAGATTGCCAAGTGATGCAGCATATTCACCGCAAGTAGAGAAAGAAAACATTTGGTTACCTTTATTAAGTAAGGGACTTTCTTTACAAATTTCTGCACCAATTGCGAAAGGGAATCCGACTGAAGAGTATCCGTGGCCTTGGTCTATTAATAAGTGGATCGAGGGGGAGACCGTGACGAAACAAAATGTCCGTGACTTAAATGAATTTGCGGCGGACTTAGGCTCATTTTTAATAGAGTTACAATCAATTGATGCGAGTAACGGGCCAATAGCTGGAGAACATAATTTTTACCGAGGCGGGCTTATATCTGTATACGATGAAGAAGCGAGGGTGGCTATTGAAAATAATAAGGATGTTTTTGATGAGACATTATTAAAGCATCTTTGGAATGTAGCACTTCGTTCAACATGGGACCACAAACCAGTTTGGATTCATGGAGATGTTGCACCAGGAAACTTACTCGTTAAGGATGGAAAACTTTGTGCCGTAATTGATTTTGGTATTTTAGGAGTAGGAGATCCGGCTTGTGATGCAGCGATGGCCTGGACATTTTTTGATAAGAATAGTAGAAACGTATTTAAAGAAGTATTACGCATGGATGAAGAAACGTGGAATAGAGCGAGAGGATGGGCGCTTTGGAAGGCGTTAATTACATATGATGCGAATAAGACTAGTAATAAGATAGTGGCAGAAGAATCTTATCGTGTAATTCAAGTAATTGTGGATGATTATAAGAGGTAATAGAAAAAGCTTATTTTGATTGTATATTTCAAAATAGGCTTTTTTACATGATTAAATATTCGAATTAAAAGAAGGAATCCGACGTTAATATACAGAATATTTAGATAATAGGAGGTGTCTAATTTTGAATGAAATTGAGTTAAAAAGTAATGTAATTAAGACAGGGCGAGAGAAGGGGATTATACTTCAGTTTATACTTGCTAGTCTAGTTGGTGTGTTTATGTTTTTCGTACCAGTTACGATAAACGGTGCTTCGTCTATTATGATTGATCATATCGTATCGTGGATAAGAGCTACGGTTCCTTCGGTAGTACCTTATTATGCACTGCTTGTTATGGTAATTGGTGCGATTTATCCATTTTATACGAAGAAATGGAATGCATCTATTGTAGATATTTGTTTTTCTATTTTAAAAGTAGTAGGTGTTGTTTTTGGCGTATTATATTGTTTGAAAGTGGGACCAGCTTGGTTCTTTGCGCCAGATGTTGGACCGTTTTTGTATGAGAAGTTAGTTATATCAGTAAGTTTACTCGTTCCAATTGGCTCAGCATTTTTAGCGTTATTAGTCGGGTACGGATTGCTTGAGTTTATCGGCACGTTTTGTCGTCCAATTATGAGACCGTTATGGAAAACACCTGGGCGATCAGCAATTGATGCGGTTGCTTCCTTTGTAGGAAGCTATTCGTTAGCCTTATTAATTACGAACCGTGTTTACAAAGAAGGAAAGTATACGACGAAAGAAGCAGCAATTATCGCAACAGGTTTTTCAACAGTATCCGCAACATTTATGATCATCATCGCAAAAACATTAGATATTATGCATTTATGGAATGTTTACTTTTGGACTACTCTTGTTGTAACATTCATCGTGACCGCTATCACCGTAAGAATCCCGCCTCTTAGTAGAAAACCAGATACATATATTACGAAAGAAGGGTTCCCAGAGCCCGTTTATAAAGAGAAAATGTTAGAGCGAGCTTGGGAAGATGCATTAGAAGTATCGAAGTCTGCGCCAAGTATTATGAAAAATATCGCAGTGAATTTAAAAGACGGATTTATAATGACGATGGGGATTTTACCATCAATTATGTCAGTAGGATTAATTGGTATCGTCTTAGCAAAGTTTACGCCAATATTTGATTGGGTAAGTTACATTTTCTATCCATTTACGTGGCTATTACAATTACCAGAAGCAGACCTAGCTGCTAAAGCAGTATCAGTTGGTATTGCAGAAATGTTTTTACCTTCTCTTTTAGTTGTAAGTGCACCGCTTGTTACAAAGTTTGTTATTGCGGTTGTGTCCGTTTCATCCATTTTGTTTTTCTCCGCATCAATCCCTTGCATATTATCGACAGATATTCCGTTAAAAGTATCTGAACTTA
This sequence comes from Bacillus sp. RC242, assembly GCF_044908245.1. Classification (NCBI taxonomy): domain Bacteria; kingdom Bacillati; phylum Bacillota; class Bacilli; order Caryophanales; family Bacillaceae; genus Bacillus; species Bacillus sp. RC242. The sequence goes on along the minus strand of NZ_JBIYCZ010000002.1, from coordinate 93,686 downwards.
TTATTTTATATGTGCAAAGAACGATTTTAACGTTGCTTATTATTACGCCGATTGCTTATTTGTTGCTTTAAACATATAGAGTTAAGTTTCTGAAGTTATGCCATTTTCTGATTATTAAAATCAGAAAATGGCATAACGTTAATTATGTTCTAAAGTAACTCTAGATGATTTTTTCATAAATAACGTATGAGCTAAGTATATAATCATACCAATACGTGTGATTAATACTCCTGCGAGTAGAAAAACTCCGCTTACTTTTATCCATAGGGCTAAAAGTGAACCTAATGTAGGTGAAATCACCATAGCGCCGTGCACCATTGTATTTGCGGTACTAGTTACTCTTCCCATTAATCTTGCAGGGGTTTGAAGTAAGTAACTATAGCATACAGAGATAGAAGCGATAAATATACCAATAAAAAACCAAATGATTAACGATAAAAATAAATTACTCGATAAAAAGCCGAACCCTCCAAGTCCAGTAAGGATCAACATTCCTCCAAGTAATATAGCTGAACCGTTTAAGATATTCATTTTGTTTACTGTATTTCCCTATTTTCCAATGGTTATAGCTCTGACTAAAGCGTCTAACCCAACGATACTTATAAAGATTCCAAACAAACTATCACGTATGTCCATTTCTTTTGCCAATAAAACAACTAAACTATCAAATAAAAATATGAAAAAAAATACTGTAGCGTTAAATAGTATTAAAAGTGTTAAAGCTTTCTTGGACCAGATAAAAACAAAGCCTTCGCGGAAATCGTTCCAAAACCCACTGACTAAAGCATCACTTTATCGTAAAACATAGGCTTGTGAAATGTTTTTAATCCATTTTTATTATTAAGTAACGATTTGGTATTACTTTAGTTTTCGAATATTCCTTGACGGGAATATTCCTCTTTGGTTATAATCGATTCAACAGGAAAATAATATTAGTGATGATATTGATGTGTTATAACCGGAGACCATCACTTAACGAGGTGAGTGATATGTCGGGGAAAATTCCGGGCGTGAATATGACGACGTTGAGCGCTTTATCTGAACCGAATCGTATGAATATCGTTGAACTCTTGCGTGACGGTCCCTTAACCGTTGGGGAAATCGCCGAACATTTGGGATTAAGGCAACCACAAACTTCGAAACATTTAAAAGTGTTAAGCGATACAGGGATTGTGGAAGTGCAGGCTGAAGCTAATCGCCGGATTTACAAGCTCCGACCTGAGCCTTTCCAAGCACTTGATTGTTGGGTGCAGTCATTTAAGCGTGTGATGGAAGAGAGATTCGATAATTTAGATGAGTATTTGAAGGAATTGCAAAAAAAGGAAAAGTTATAAAATCAGTTCATATTTAAGGAGGAATTAACATGTCAAACAATACAATGGTATCAAGAGTAGAGAACGATCGAGTATTAGTACTGGATCGTGTTTTCGATGCACCGCGTGATCTTGTATTCAGTATGTTTAAAGAAGCAGAGCATTTGAAACACTGGTGGGGACCAAGGGGCTGGGAAATTCCAGCATGCACTGTCGACTTCCGTCCGGGAGGCGTTTGGCACTACTGTATGAAGTGTGTCGATCAGAACCTGGGGCAATTTTTTGGTATGGAATCATGGGGCAAAGGAGTTTATAAAGAGATTATTGAGCCAGAGAAAATTGTCTACACCGATTACTTTTCGGATGCTGAAGGCAATGTAAATGATTCTATGCCGTCAACCGAGATGACATTGGAATTCATCGATTTAGGTGGAAAGACAAAGCTAATAAACCGTGCTGAATATGTTTCCGAAGAAGCTCTTAAGACCGTTATGGACATGGGCATGCTACAAGGTATCACCGAAACTTGGGATCGTTTGAACGAGCGATTAGAGTCGCTGAAATAGATTTTTGCACCGCAACTTTATTTTCGGTGATAATTAGGTATAAGTGTATGGAGTTTAATAAAAATTGTTTATAAAGGAGCGTTAAAATAAATGATTAATAATGTTGGTCAAATCATGTTGTATGTGAATAACCAAGATGAAGTGAAGGAATTCTGGACAGAAAAAGTAGGATTTATTGTAATTTCAGAGGAAGATAACGGTCAAGGAATGCGATGGATTGAAATTGCTCCAACTAAAGAAGCTGAAACAAGTATTATTCTCCATAATAAGGAGTTAATTGCTAAAATGCAGCCTGAGTTAAATCTTGGTACACCTTCCTTAATGTTCTTCTCAAAAGAATTCGATCGTTTATATAGCGATTTAGTAAACAAAAACGTTACAGTCGGAGAAATTGTAAATATGCCTTCAGGTAGAATATTTAATTTTGCAGATAGCGAAAATAATTATTTTGCAGTAATGGAAAAGAAGTAAATTTCAATTCAATTTATGAGTGCGATGCTTGAATAAAAGGCATCGCACTTTTTATTTTAAAGATATATTTTATTCCTTAACATAAAGAAAAATCTATGTCCTTATATAACGATATAACGTTAATGGAGTATGATATAGTTACAACAAAGGGGGCTTACAAATGGAAATGATTCACGAAAGAGCAAAGTTACGGTTAATGGATAGCAATGATGTCGAAAAAATGTTTTCAATCGTGGAAGGAAATCGAGATATTTGGGCGTATTTAATCTCTAAAATGGATACTGTTCAAGATATGCAGCAATATGTTCAAAAGGCGATAAAAGCATATGGGGCAGGGAAGGATTTGCCATTTGTTGTTGTTGATCAAAAGACAAATGAAGTAGTAGGAAGTACACGCTTATATAACATTTCAGTTGAAGATAAGACGGTGGAATTAGGGAAAACGTGGTATGACCCAAGTGTGCAACGTACGAGTATGAATACAGAATGTAAGTATATGTTATTACAATATGCTTTTGAAAAGTTGCATATGCGGAGGGTACAAATTAAGACGGATGCACGAAATGAAAAAGCACAAAGAGCAATTGAAAGACTCGGCGCAGTAAAAGAGGGTGTACTTAGAAACGAAAGAAAATTACCGAGTGGGCATGTTAGAGATGCAGTTGTATATAGTGTTATTGCAAATGAATGGCCAGCAGTAAAGGAAAGGTTATTAGAAAAATTAGAGTCATATAAAGAAAAACGATAATTCATATTATTAAAGGTGTATTGATCGTCAAGATGAAAAATATACCTTTTTTCTTACAAAACAGTTACTTCTTTTGTTTCATCATTCCATTATGATAAAAAATTCGTTACAATGTAGTTGTATGGTAATAAACTTATAAATTACACAAATGTAATGAAAACCGCAAACGAAAAATGAATTGATAATCCTCAATTTTAAATGAAAACCCTTTAATGCATATATATGATAAGAAAAATTCCTTCTTTTAAACAAATTCAAACAAAATGATTTGATATATACGTTTTTATATAGAAGTATGGATGATGTACGGAGGCAGTTATAAATGAAAGAAAATAAGAAAAGTAAGAAAAGAAAAATCTTGCAAGTATTCTTGCTTATGATTTGTTCTATTATTTTATATGTAAGTTATGCAGCTTACGATATTTGGAGTTATCGCTTTAAAACAGATGATGGTGTGAAGACAGATGCTGGTATCGTGCTGGGAGCAGCTTCATGGAACGGAAAACCATCTCCTGTATTTAAAGAAAGAATTAATCATGCAATTTCCTTATATAAGAACGGTAATATTAAAAAGATTATTTTCACAGGTGGTACAAAGTTTGAGGCAGAGCTTGAGGAAGCGCGTACTGCTAGAGTGTATGCACTGAAACATGGTGTGAAAGAAGAGGATATTCTAATTGAAACAAAATCCCTTTTCACAGAGGACAATTTAAAGAATGCAAAGCAAGTTGGAATAGAGAACGGAATACGCACATATACGATTGTGAGTGATCCACTTCATATGAAACGTGCAATGAAAATTGCAAAACATATTAAAATTGAAGCGTATGCATCACCAACTCCAACGTCAGCGTATAAAACGTTAGATACAGAAATCCCTTTCTTTTTTAAAGAATTATGCTCGTATATTGGATATGTAACCTCTTTGCCATTAAAGGCATTGAAAGGGGATTAATATAAGAAAAGAACCTATCCTTTTTATAGGAACTTTTCTTATTGTTCAAAAGCATTGTATTTTTATCGGAATAGTGAAACAATAGAGAAGTAACTTCATATAATCATAATGACAAAATGAACGGTTTATGAATCGAACATAAAGGAGATTATGTATGGCACTCTCATTTGTTGAAACAGAAGAACAATCTTTAGTTATTGAGAAAATAAATAAATTGATTCCGAAGTTCATGGAAAGGGAGCATCAACTAAGTGAATTAGGATCATTTCCGTATGAAAATATTAATAATTTGAAAGATATCGGATATACGAAATTAACGTTGCCAAAAGAATTGGGAGGCAATGCGATTTCTTTATATGACTTCGTTTTATTTCAAGAGAAAATAGCAGAAGGCTGCGGTGCTACCGCATTATCGATTGGATGGCACCTTGGCATTGTAAAGGAATTAGCTGAAAATCGTTCTTGGAATGAGGAAATGTTCACTTGGTTTTGTGAAGAAGTACGTAATGGTGCGCTTTTTAATCGAGCAGCGACAGAGCCGAATACAGGTAGTCCTACGCGCGGCGGGAAACCAGAGACGTTAGCTGTCAAAAAAGGTGAGAAGTGGATTATAAATGGAAGAAAAACGTTTACGACAATGGCACCAGTACTTGATTATTTTATCATTTCAGCAAGTATTGAAGGCCAGGAAGATATCGGAGAGTTTGTCATTCCAAAGAATACGCAAGGCGTGACAATTGAAGAAACGTGGGATAGCATCGCAATGCGAGGAACTGCGAGCCATGATCTCGTTTTACAAAATGTAGAGATACCAGATCGCTTTTTCACTGATATAAAGGGTTCAAAAGTTAAAGCTAAGGGTATTGGCTGGTTGCTACATATACCAGCATGTTATTTAGGAATTGCACAATCAGCAAGAAATTATGCAGTTCAGTTTGCGGTATCATACAAGCCAAACAGTTTAAATCATTCTATAAGTTTATTACCGAATGTTAGAAGGTTAGTTGGAGAATTAGAACTTGAGCTTATGCAAGCTCGTGTCTTTTTATATCAAATTGCGAAAAAATACGATGAGGCAGAAGATAAATTATCATTGCAAGCAGAACTTGCGGCAGTGAAATACGCGGTAACAAATGCGGCGATATCTATTGTAGATAAAGCAATGCGCATCGTAGGAGCGAAAAGTTTATCAGAAAAAAATCCGCTTCATCACTATTATTTAAACGTCAGAGCAGGACTACACAATCCGCCGATGGATGATGCAACACTGTCTATGTTAGCGGATGCGGCGTTTCGGTCGTAGTTTTTTTAAACTTACATTTTATTGTTTATGGACAATATAGTTGTTTTGAAAGCACGTGTTTGATTAGTAATCGAACACGTGCTTTTTATGTGTACGACGTACCAAATTGAGATGTAGATTTTTAATATAAATGGTTATCATGATTTTGGATTGTTATTGGCTGAAAGAATATTTATTGCAATGTTAGTTTGGCAACTTTTAATCCCAAATTAAAGGCCTTTCCAAGTTTATCATTCGTAAATATTGTAAAAATTGACCTGCATGGACTGCATCATGATAGGCAATTCGTAATAGCATGTCGCCTAAATATCTTTGATAGCCAACATCACTTCGATCAATAAGTCTTGAACCTAGCTCTGCTATGCTTATTGATTGAACATATTCTATGAAGTCAGTAAAGTATGATTGTGCCAATTCAATTTCTTTTTTTACACAAGTAATTGGCTCGTCATCATATGGGATATGTATGTCATTTATTGAGCCATTGTTTTTTAAAATCATATGATAGTAAAAAGTTGAGCTCCATACATGACGAATCATCTCACCAAAAGACATAGCCTCATTATCAGGCTTCCAATTAAGAAAATTATCGGGAAGAGAATTCCATAATTTTTCTGAGCGCCTTCTCGTTTCTTTCAAATTTAATATACTAAGATCAATTGCATTCATAATAAATTCTCCTTTACTATTAAACTTAAAATAATTGTATCAATTTAACAGTTAGGGTATCATCGAAATATGAATGTATATCCGAATATCTCATATATAGCTAAATTAATTGCTGAACCTACAAGAGCAATCATCTTAGATTGTCTAATGAATAATCAGGCACTACCTGCTAGCGAATTGGCTTATATGGCAAAAGTGTCACATCCAACGATTAGTTCTCATCTTTCTAAATTAGTAGAGGGGAATCTACTTACAGTTGAACAACATGGTAGACATCGTTACTATCGACTTGCTAATCAAGAGGTAGCAGAAGTTATTGAAAAGTTAGGGACAATCGCACCAACAGTTGAAGTTCGCTCTTTAAAACAATCGGGTCAACTAAAACAAGTTCGCTATGCTCGAACTTGTTATGATCATCTTGCAGGCAAACTCGGTGTAGAGATAGCTGAAAAATTACTAGATAGGGAATTTATAATTTTAGAGGACGGAGAATATATTGTAACGGAACAAGGTAAGGAGTGGTTTCTGAATTTTGGAATAAATATTGATAAGGCCGATATAAAAAGGAGGGTATTTGCAAAACCTTGTCTTGATTGGAGTGAACGACGCTACCATATTTCTGGTTGGTTAGGATCTGCAATAGCAAAACTGTTTTTTGAACAGGAATGGATTACAAAAATGGATAAGAATCGAGCCGTTCATCTTACAAAAAAAGGTGTAAATTTATTGGAAGATCAATTAGGCATTGATATGAAAACTGAGGAAAGAAATGCTTGAAATTATAAAAGTCCGTCAAAATGACGGACTTTTTCATTGGGTGAGTTTAGATTCGATGTAAGTAAGTATTAGACTGAAATATGTTTAAACATCCATCTTCACTTTTAGCGATATACTCTCCATTATATTACTTTTTGCATTATTCCGGTTGCACCTCAAGCCTCATACTACTCTCAGATCCATCTTCATTATAAGCGGATATAATAATAGTACCCTGGCTCAGGAGAGGTAACTAATGAACGCAAAGTAAATGTTTTACCTTCATTTGGTTTTATTGTATGTCTTACTAGTTTCTCTTCATCTTTTGATTTGATTGAATATGTAAATGCATTTGTACCGGCATTTTCAACTGTGACTTTTAGGTCACCTTGGCCACTAAAGTCAAATCCAGTACCCATGTCCCCGCGGAATGTATGTGAATTATTAAATGAAGACGAATGAAATATTTGGATTTCTTCTTTATTACCTGATGAAAGAGTCATAGTTTCTTTTTCTATACTTGAAGGTGAGGAAGCTAGTTTTGTAGTTTGCTTTGTTAATAAAGTAATCGCGCAAAGTGATGCAATTACAATAAATGAACTAGAGATAACGAACCGTTTTTTTGTAAGAATCATATATTCATCTCCTTTTATAGGAATATAAGAATGTGTAATTTTAAGAAAAATATAACATATATGATATTTATTATCAATTCAATAAATCTTTCTTTTCATTCTTCTTTTTATAGTTTTATAGTGGAATGCTATGTTTCTTATTTCACCTACTGTATAATAAGAAAAAAGTACGAAAAGAGGTTATCTCATGCTAGAGGTTATTGCAACTTGTTTAGAAGATGTGAAGCGAATTGAGAAGGCTGGTGGAAATCGAATTGAACTCATTTCATCATATACGGAAGGTGGTTTAACACCGAGCTATGCTTTTATAAAAAAAGCAGTAGATGCAGTGCAAATACCAGTTCATGTTATGATTCGTCCGCATGCGAAGTCTTTTACATATACGGAAGAAGAAATTGAAATGATGAAAGAAGATATTGTAGTTGCTCAAAATCTTGGAGCTGCTGGTGTTGTATTAGGTGTATTAAACGTACAAAATGAAGTTGATGAAGAGAAATTAGTAGATTTATTATCTGTTGTAGATGGAATAAATGTAACGTATCACCGTGCGATAGATGATACAGAAAATCCAGTAGAAGCGATGAAAGCTTTGAAAAAATTCAATAAAGTTACTCACGTGTTAACTTCAGGCGGACAAGGAAATGTAGTAGATAATATTCCGGTGCTTCGAGAGATGCAGAAGGAAAGTGAAGGGAATATACAGCTTGTTGTCGGAAGTGGAGTAACGAAAGAGAATGTAAAGCAATTGCTAGATGAAACTGGAATTTCTCAAGCTCATGTCGGTACAGCGGTAAGAGAAGGGAAATCATGTTTTTCTGAAATTGATCCTAATTTAGTACAAGAATTAGTTCAAATAATAAAATAAACACTTAAGAAAGAGGAGAAACGATGAAGGAAAATACGAAGAAAGAATTATTCTCATGGGCTAAAACGATAGGATTTACCCTTGTATTAATCGCTATTATTCGCGGTGTTTTATTTACACCTTCATTAGTACAAGGGGAATCGATGATGCCCACTTTAGAAAATAACGAACGAGTTCTCGTGAATAAGATTGGTTATAGTATAAGTGGATTAGACCGTTTTGACGTTATCGTCTTCCACGGAAAAGAAGGGTACGATTTAGTAAAACGAGTAATTGGTTTACCGGGTGATACAGTTGAGTATAAAGATGATGTTTTATATGTAAACGGAAAAGCGATGGAAGAACCGTATTTAAAAGAATTTAAAGAAAAGGCGTCTGGTCGTGTATTAACTCCTGATTTTACGTTAGAACAAATCACAGGGAAAACGAAAGTGCCAGAAGGCCAAGTTTTTGTTTTAGGAGATAATCGTGAAGTTTCTAAAGACGGTCGTATGTTTGGATTTATTTCAGAAGATGAAATTGTCGGAAAAGGACAAGCTGTTTTCTGGCCATTGAAACAAGTGAGAGCGTTATAAAGTAAAGCAAAAGTATGGGAGAAATATTCTTCCATACTTTTTTTGTTTGCGAAAAATATATTGATAGAATTGAAAGAATATTTTATAATTTTAAATTATATGTTTGTTTCGAAAAACGGAATTGAAGTTCCGAAATTCGGAACAAGAAGGAGATAGGATGAGTATAAATAAAACGGCAGTTAAGACAATGGATATTTTAGAGTTGTTTTATGAGCATGAGGAGCTAAGTTTAACAGAGATGGTTCAGCTTACGAGCATGCCGAAAACATCTGTTTATCGTTTAATTGGCTCGTTAGAAGAAATGGACTTTTTACAAAAAACAGAAAAGGGCAAGTATCGTCTCGGAGTCGTTTTTTTACGATTTGGTCAACTTGTTTCACAAAGGTTATCCGTAAGAAATATTGCGATTCCATATATGAAAGAGCTTAGAGATAGTTTAGGGCAGGCAGTTAATTTAATTATTCAAGATGGTAATGATGCAATTTACGTTGAAAAGATGGAAGGAGTTCAGCCAGTACGTGTTTATACGGCGGTTGGAAGAAGAGCACCGCTTTATGCGGGTGCATGTCCGAGAATTTTACTATCGTATTTTTCTGAAGAAGAGAAAAGAAAGTACGTAGAGGAAACTGATTTAAAGCAGTTTGCAGATGGAACGATTGTGAATAAGGAGCATTTACTAGAAGTGTTACATATGGCAAAACAAGCTGGATACACAATTAGCTATTCTGAATTAGAAAATCATACAGCGGCTATAGCAGCTCCGATTTTTACGAATGATGGAACGGTTGTAGCAGGTATTAGTATTTCAGGTTTAGCAATTGAGTATAGCGAAAGTAACATTTTATATTTTACTGCGAAAGTGAAAGAAACAGCATACCGCATTTCGAAAGAACTCGGCTTTTTGGCATAGAAAGAGGGAGTGGGATGAAATTTTCTGCGTTAGGGGATCAAGCAATTATTGTTACATTTGGTGAAGAAATTGGGATGGATATATACGAAAAAGTGCAGCGGTTATTTCAAGCGCTAAGGCGGCATCCATTTGCAGGAATGGTTGAATGCGTTCCGTCGTTTACTTCATTAGCGGTGTACTACAATTTGTACGAAGTATGGAAGAAAAATGATAGAAATATAAGACCATATGATTATGTTTGCCAGTATATACGGGAGCTGTGTGATTCATATAAAGAAGAAGTGAACCGAGATGTGAAACATATTTCTATACCAGTGTGTTACGGGGGAGAATATGGACCTGATTTAGAAGAGGTTGCGCATTATCAAGGATTACAAGTAGAGGATGTTATTCGAATACATAGTGAAACAACATATTTCGTGTATATGTTAGGTTTTACGCCTGGGTTCCCGTATTTAGGGGGATTACCGAAAGAACTAGAAACACCTAGAAAAGAAACACCGCGGTTACAAATTGCTTCTGGTTCAGTAGGTATTGGCGGAAATCAAACAGGTATTTATCCGCTTGAAACACCAGGAGGCTGGAATATTATCGGCCGAACACCTATTTCTCTATTTAATCCAAAAGAAGAAACACCAACATATATTCAAAGTGGTATGTATTTACGGTTTATACCAATAACAAAGGAAGAGTACGTATCGCTTGAGGGGGCTAAAGAATGGATGTAGAGGTTTTGCATGCAGGAATGTTTACAACAGTCCAAGATTTAGGACGATCTCATTATCAACAATACGGTGTACCTGTTGGCGGGGCAATGGATAAAAATGCGCTCAGGATGATTAATATGTTAGTAGGTAATGAAGAGAATGAAGCTGGACTCGAAATTACAATAATGGGACCTAAAATGTTAATAAAGAAAACGACATTGCTTGCGATTGGCGGTGCGGATATGGAACCGTTATTAAATGGAGAACGTATTCCATTATGGCGTCCCATATTAGCTGAAGAAGGAAGCATGCTTTGTCTCGGAAAAGCAAAGAGTGGTTGCAGAGTATATGTGACTTTTGCGGGTGGTATAAATATTGATCGTACGATGGGTAGTAAAAGTACTTACATACGTGCTGCTCTTGGCGGTATTGAAGGGAGAATGCTGAAAAAAGGAGATTATTTTCAAATTGGTACAGGGGCAGAAGTTGCAAGTCGTTTCATTCAAAATTTACAAGAAGAAAAGCGTATAAAAACGAAGTGGGCAATTTGTAACGATGCTTTACCAAAATATAAGAAGCATCCTATTCTTCGCGTCATAACAGACTTTGAATATGATCAATTTACAGAAGAAAGTATAAAGTCGTTTTTTTCGAAAGAGTATAAAGTGTCCAATTATGCTGATCGCATGGGATATAGGCTTGACGGAGATGTTTTAAATAGAGTTGAAGAGATAGAAATTTTATCGAGCCCAGTTACATTCGGAACAATTCAAGTACCAAATGGTGGACAGCCTATTATATTAATGGCGGATAGACAAACGACAGGTGGTTATCCGAGAATTGGAAATGTAATTTCAGTAGATTTACCTCTTCTAGCGCAGCTGAAACCAGGAGACTATGTAACTTTTGAAAAAATAACTATGGAAGACGCTGCACAATTATATATAAAGCAGGAAACAAGTATGAGTCTATTAAAGAAATTCATCGCTTTACGAAGCTGAGATTTGGAGGAAAACATCGTGACTACAATCGATTTAAACTGTGATTTAGGAGAAAGTTTTGGAGCTTATAAAATGGGGAATGATGATGAAATTCTTCCGTTCGTTTCCTCTATAAACGTTGCTTGTGGTTTTCATGCTGGTGATCCGGCCGTTATGCGGCAAACGGTTGAAAAAGCTCTGGGGCATAACGTAGCAATAGGAGCACACCCTGGATTTCCTGATTTAATTGGATTTGGAAGAAGGAACATGCATGTTTCAGCAAGTGAAGTATACGATTATGTTTTGTATCAAATTGGCGCATTAGACGGATTTGTTAAAGCTGCTGGAGGGAAAATGCAACATGTAAAACCGCACGGTGCCTTATATAATATGGCGGCAACTGATTCGGAAATTGCGGATGCAATCGCAAAGGCAATTTATCATATTAATCCTGGATTATTACTTTACGGATTAGCGAATAGTGAGGCATTTATAAAGGCAACAGAAAAATATAATATAACTCTCGTACAAGAAGCTTTTGCTGATCGCACGTATAAGCAGGATGGAACTTTAACGAGCCGTACAGAAGAAAATGCTCTTATAAAAAATGAAGATGAAGCGATAAAACAAGTACTTCAAATGGTGAAGGAAGGGTATGTAGAATCGGTTAATGGGGAGAAAGTAGCAGTTCAGGCGCAAACGATATGTTTACACGGGGATGGAGAGAAAGCAGTACAATTTGCGAAAAAAATATACAGAACATTCGAACTTAATGGTATTTCTATATGCGCACCAAATAAAGTGAAACTTTAATTAGCGGGATTAAAAATGAGAGGAAGTGTTAAAATTGGTGAAATTAATTGGGATTTTACTTGTTGCAGTTGGGTTTTTATTTAGGCTAAATACACTGTTAGTAGTAATGGTTGCGGGTATTGTTACTGGTATGGTTTCAGGCTTAAGCTTTTATGATGTGATCAGCATGTTCGGTAAATTTTTCATAGAAAACAGATATATGTCTATGCCAATCATATTAACTTTGCCGGTAATCGGAATTTTAGAGCGTTATGGTTTAAAAGAAAGAGCAGAAGCACTTATAACGAAATCAAAAGGAGCAACAACTGGAAGAGTATTAATGTCATATTTTACGATAAGAGAATCATCAGCAGCACTTGGACTGAATATCGGTGGTCATGCGCAAACGGTAAGACCGCTTGTTGCGCCAATGGCAGAAGGGGCTGCGCAAGGTAAATACGGTAAACTCCCTGAAAAATTGAGAGAAAAGATTAAAGCAAACGCAGCAGCTGCGGAAAACACAGCTTGGTTTTTCGGAGAAGATATTTTTATCGCAACTGGTGCCATTTTATTAATGAAAGGGTTCTTCGATTCAGTAGGTATGCATGTCGGTGTATGGGATATGGCGCTTTGGGGCATTCCAACTGCGATATCGGCACTGATTGTGAGCTGGATTAGGTTTAGAAGGTTTGATAAGTATATAGAGAAAACAATGAAGGCAGAAGAAAACCAAGAGAAGGAGGCTATATAAGATGAACATCATAACAATGGATACAATTTATTATGTATTAGGTATCATCGTTGCATTTATCGCTGTTCGTATTGCATTTGATCGTGAACATCCAAACCGATTCGGTTCTAGTTTATTTTGGGCATTGTTTGCAGTTACATTTTTATTCGGAAATGTAATCCCTTCGTTTTACGTTGGTTGTATTGTGCTCGCTATGGTCGTTTTAGCTTCATTGAATAAAGTAACAAAATCCGAGGAGAAAGAAGTACCAGTACAAGAACGTGTGAAACATGCAGAGAAATTAAAGAATAAAATTTTCATGCCTGCACTATTAATTCCTATTTTTACGATAATCGGTACGTTAACGTTAGGGAAAATTAAATGGGGAAATGTCGCACTTGTTGATCCTGATAAAGTAACATTAGTTGCATTAGCGCTAGGAGCATTACTCGCATTCATTGCGGCGATGCGTATTACAAAATCCAAAATAACAACGCCTGTTCAAGAAGGAAGTAGGTTACTACAGGCTGTCGGTTGGGCAGTTATTTTACCACAAATGTTAGCTGCACTTGGTGGTATTTTCGCGAAGTCTGGCGTAGGACAAGTCGTTTCGGAATTAGTCGGACAAGTGTTACCGACAGAGTATCCATTCGTTGCTGTTATGGCCTATTGTTTAGGAATGATGCTATTTACAGTCGTAATGGGGAATGCATTCGCAGCGTTTGCAGTAATCACTGGCGGAATCGGATTACCTTTAATTGTTCAAATGCACGGAGGAAACCCAGCAATTATGGCAGCACTAGGTATGTTTGCTGGATATTGCGGAACGCTGCTTACTCCAATGGCAGCAAACTTTAATATCGTACCTGCGATGCTTTTAGAACTGAAAGATAAAAATGCAGTCATTAAAGCACAAGTACCAATTGCTCTTTCAATTTTTATCATAAATATGTTTATAATGTACGGCCTTGTATATCGTTTCTAATTAGGAGAGTGAAACTATGAAAACAGTATTAGTAACAGGATTTGATCCGTTCGGCGGAGAAAGTATCAATCCAGCTTGGGAAGTCGCAAAAAGTTTGCATGAAAAAACAATCGGAGAGTACAAGATTATTAGTAAACAAGTTCCAACCGTATTTCATAAATCAATAAGAGTATTAAAAGAGTATATAGAAGAGTTGTCACCGGAAATGATTATATGTATTGGACAAGCTGGGGGCAGACCAGATATTACGATAGAGCGTGTAGCAATTAATATTGATGATGCAAGAATTGCTGATAATGAAGGAAATCAGCCGGTGGATATGCCGGTTGTAGAAGAAGGACCTAATGCGTATTGGTCTACACTTCCGATGAAAGCAATCGTGAAAAAACTTCGCGAAGAAGGTATACCGTCATCAGTTTCACAAACTGCAGGTACATTCGTTTGTAATCATTTATTCTATGGTCTCATGCACGAACTAGAAAAACATGATAAGAAAATAAAAGGCGGATTTGTTCATATTCCGTTCTTACCAGAGCAAGCGAGCAATTATCCAGGGCAACCGAGTATGTCACTTTCTACGATTAGTAAAGGTATACAATTAGCAGTTGAGATGACAACGGAAATAGAAGTGGATATTGTAGAATGTGGTGGCGCGACGCATTAAGTAAAATGAATTGTACAACACCTATTGTAAACAACTGGTATAATAAGTATAGGAATATACATAGAGGTGATTTTTGTGCAATTTGAAGAAGTACGTTCAATTTTAGAAAAAGCGAAGAAAATTACAGTGTTAACAGGTGCTGGTGCAAGCACAGAAAGTGGAATCCCTGATTTTCGTTCAGCAAATGGATTATATGCTGATGCGAATGTAGAGATGTATTTGTCGAGAGGCTATTATAATAGAAATCCGAAAGAGTTTTGGAAGCATTATAAAGAAATCTTTCAAATTAATACGTTTCATCAATATAAACCAAATCGCGGGCATCGCTTTTTAGCGGAGCTAGAAGAACAAGGGAAAGACATAACGATTTTAACGCAAAATATTGATGGTTTGCATCAAGTAGGTGGTAGTAAACATGTAATTGATTTACATGGAACACTTCAAACTGCGCATTGTCCGAAGTGTAAAACGGGATATGATTTACAATATATGATTGATCATGAAGTACCGCGTTGCAGGAAGTGTAATTTCATTCTAAACCCAGATGTTGTTTTATACGGAGATACGTTACCACAATATCAAAATGCAATAAAACGTTTATATGAAACAAATGTACTTCTCGTAATGGGAACGTCATTAAAAGTGCAACCTGTCGCTTCATTCCCAGAAATCGCAAAGAGAGAAGTAGGCGCAACAACAATTTTAGTAAATGAAGAGTTAACAGGGCAAGAATACAATTTTGATTTTGTTTTTCAAAATAAGATTGGTGAATTTGCCAAAGGGTTATCTTCGATTAAATAAGTTTTTGTTTTCGTAAAGAAACTGAGGTGAATGATGTCTACCTCAGTTTTTTTTGTATGAATTATATTCATGTTATTGCGTATAAGGGGAATGGTAATAAATAGGATGAGAAAATCAAAAACTGAAAATTAAATCTTTTATTTCTTTTGTAATTAATATAAAATTCTATATATAGCATATAAATAAATTTAATACATAATGATTTTTGCGCAGAAATGTTAATAGAATGAAGCGAGGGAGCAAAATGAGACAGAAAAAGGAGAAACAGAAACAGTCGAAAAAGAAAAAGACTCATATTCCGTTTCGGTTAAATGTACTATTTTTTATCGTTTTTCTTTTATTTTCAGCTATTATTATTCAATTAGGTAAAGTACAAATCATTGACGGAGAAACGTATCGAAATGAAGTGAATAAAAAGGAAGATGTAACGGTGAGTACTCCAGTTCCGAGAGGGAAGATGTTTGACCGGGAAGGGAAAGTTATTGTAAATAATAAACCGTTACGAACTGTTACATATACGAAGATGAAAGGAGTGGACTCAAAAGAGGTTTTAATAGTGGCAAGAAATTTAGCGCAGCTAATTGAAATGCCGCAAGAAGATATGGACAAGTTAACAGAGACAGATAAAAAAGACTTTTGGATGCAGTTAAACGAAAAACGTGCAGCAACAAAAGTAACGAAAGAAGATGAGAGTAAATTTAGGAAACAGGAAATAGAAGGGAAAGACTTAGATAAGAAAGTAGAAGAATTGAGAAGAGAAAGAATTACACAAGAAGAATTAAACGAGCTTTCGAAAGAGGATATAGAAGTACTAGCAATTAAAAGTAAAATGAATGCGGGATATAAAATGACGCCACAAATCGTCAAAAAAGATGTAAGTCAAAATGAATATGCAGTAGTGAGTGAAAGATTATCAATCTTGCCAGGCGTAGATACGACTGTGGATTGGGAGCGCGAATATCCAAATGATAAAATACTACGTTCTGTACTTGGTAGTGTTTCTACTGAAAATGAGGGATTACCAAGGGAGCAATTAGACTATTATTTAGTGCGAGATTATAACAGAAATGATCGTATTGGTAAGAGTTACATCGAAAAACAATACGAAGATGTGTTACATGGAACGAAAGAACAGTCTAAAAATATTACGGATAAAGCTGGAAATATTATTCGAACTGAAAAAGTGACAAAAGGAAAAAGTGGAAATAATTTAATGTTAACAGTTGATATGGATTTACAGAAAAAGGTGGAGGAAAGTCTTGAAAGGAATTTAAGGGCATTTCATTCTTCTGAACCGATGATGGATCGGGCATTCGTCGTTATGATGAATCCGAAAAATGGTCAAATTCTATCATTAGCAGGAAAGAAAATTGTAAATAAAGACGGCGGGATGCAAATAGAAGACTACGCTTTAGGAACGATGATTAGTTCTTACGAGTTAGGATCAACTGTGAAAGGAGCTACGGTATTAGCGGGATATCAAACAGAAGCGATTAAGCCATATACGCATTTTTTCGATGCACCAATGTACTTTAAAGGAAGTTCGAAGCCGAAGAAATCGTGGAAAGACTTTGGAGATATTGATGATTTAAGAGCATTGCAAGTTTCATCCAATGTCTACATGTTTAATACGGCGTTAAAGATTGCGGGGATTGATTATGTACCAAACAATCCGTTAGATATTAAACAAGAAGCGTTTAATAAAATGCGTTATTATTTTAGACAATTTGGTTTAGGTGTGCCAACTGGTATTGACTTGCCAAATGAATCGATTGGTCAAATGGGTAGAACCGATAATATACCTGGTTTTTTACTTGATTATGCGATTGGGCAATATGATACATATACGCCGCTGCAGCTTGCGCAATATATGTCAACGATTGCAAATGGCGGTTACCGAATGAAACCACAAATTGTACAAGAAATTAGAGAGCAACCGAATAGACCAGAGGAAGTCGGGAAAGTTATGCAATCGATGGAACCAGTCGTGTTAAATCGAGTGGATATGGATCTTTCATATATAAATCATGTGAAAGAAGGGTTTAGAAGAGTTTTCCAAGAGGTAGATGGGACCGGTGCTGGAACTTTTAAAGGATTACCTTATAAACCAGCTGGGAAAACAGGAACAGCAGAGACAGTGTACGGTGGAGAAAGTGATATTGGAAGAGATGAAAACAACTATCGAAAAAAATGTTATAATTTAACTCTCGCCGGGTATGCGCCATATGATGCTGATCCGGAAGTTGCTTTTTCTGTTGTTGTGCCATGGGTAAATAATGATAAATCAGGTATTAATTCTGCAATTGGTAAAGAGGTTTTGGATGCATATTTTGACTTAAAAACGCAGAGATCGGGTGCAAGTCCAGTCCCAGTAGCACAACAGCCGGATAAGGTACAGTAAAAAACTTCAAATTGTAGTATATCACTGCGCAAATGAACAGGTGCAGTGATATATTTTTGAGCTGAAAAGTGTTTTAATAAGGTGGGAATGGATATGAAAGAGGAGAGTAAGAGAGGTTGGGGAAAGTACATACTATTTATATTTGTCCTAGTAGTAACGTACCAGTCTTTCACTTTATGTAAGGTGGAAGGAAAATCAATGCAGCCAACTTTACATGAAGAAGACTACGTATTTGTAAATAAAGCTGCGGTACATTTTTCTAGCTTACAGCACGGAGAAATCGTCATTATTAAGGAAGAGGATGAGTCGAAATATTATGTGAAACGCGTAATAGGGCTTCCTGGTGACGTAATTAACATAACGAATGGAACTGTATACGTAAATGACAAAAAGCAAGATGAACCTTATATAAATAAAGATTTATATAACAATACACAAGCGTTTTATAATTTTCAAAAGACAAAGATTCCGCCAAATAAGTTATTTGTAATGGGAGACAATCGTGAACAAAGTAAGGATAGTCGAAATGGTTTAGGATATATTGAAGAAGATAATATAATAGGAAAAGTGGAATTTGTGTACTATCCTTTTTCGAAAATGAAAATACTAGACTAGTTTAGTCTAGTTATTTTATTTTCTTCAAAAAACCATTCGGATTAAATGATATGAAAAATTTATGCTTTGTCTCATCTACTATGAAATTATTATTTTTTGTTAAAAATTCTTCCACAGCTTCCATCGGACCAGGGCCCCAATCAGGAAGAATAGGATTTCCGTTAATACATGTATCCTCGACGATCATGTAGCTACCAGTAGTTACAATTGATTTATATAATTGCAGTTCTTTTAATACATGTTCTTTACTATGATCGGAATCTAAAATAACTAAAATAACATCGTCAGGTTTTCGCATACTTAAAATAGTTTGGACAGCACTTACAGAAACAGAAGAAGCTGTTAAATACGTAATCCGATTATGTGATGGGCGATTTGGTTGCGGCGTTATATCAATAGTAAGAACGTGACCTTTTCCTATTAAATCTAGAATAGAAGCTAAATAAAGTGCGCTACCACCATGGAAAGTCCCGCATTCAATAATTAAATCCGGTTGTAAGTCGTAAATAATTTCTTGATATAAGAAAAGGTCAGAGGGAAGTTTGCAAATGGGGACACCGAGCCAGTTTGTACCGTTTGGCCATACATTGCTATCATAAAAGCATTTTAAAAATTCATTTCCTATGTTATCGATGTTGAATTCTCCTTTCTCAAAAGGATTCTTTCGTTGGACGTAAAGTGTTTACGTATGAAAGTTGTACTGTATATTATGTGAGGAGCAATGACAAGGAGAGTGTTTTTACGTGAAAATGATAAGAATTCCTCATGTAGAAAATGAATTGCTTACAGAAGAGGATGTAAAAGAAAGGAAATGACGATATGTATAAGTACACAATATGCTTCATTAGAAAAGGGGATAACATACTCCTTTTAAATAGAAACAAAAAGCCAACAATGGGAATGTGGAATGGCGTTGGAGGGAAAATCGAGGATAATGAAACGCCATATGAAGGAATAATTAGAGAAACGTTTGAGGAAACGGGTATAGAGCTTCATAGTGCAACGTATAAAGGGAATGTTATTTTTAAAGTCAAAGACGAGCCCCAGGATAGAGAGGGAATGTATGTATTCCTTGCTGATTTACGTGATGAAGTACATATTGGTACGCCAGTAAGCACTGATGAAGGTATATTAGAATGGAAGTCAATTGATTGGATATTAGATGGTGATAATAGAGGTGTAGTTAGCAATTTGCAAAGATATTTACCGATATTATTAAAAGAGGACAACAATTTAGATCATATATTTACGTATGATAATCGGAATATTATTGAGTACACAACTGCTGTTTTGGCAGAAGATGATACGAAAAAACGATATGAAAAACATCTCATTTCTCAATAGGATAAGGTGCGTTGAAATACTAAGAAAAAGCCAAATCCTTTATTGGGGTTTGGCTTTCTTGTAGGGAATGCTAATTCAAGGTTTACTCTTCATAATTTGCTTTAATAATAAAGCGGTGTTGCTTCACATCGAAATATCCCTTTTGCAAGATGATTTCATGTATGCGATATAATTCCTCATAATACCTTTCTACAGTAAAATCAGGAATTTGCCACGGAATCGCTTTTAAATAATAGACGATAGCGCCAATATCATAAAAACGTTGGACAGGGAACTCTTCCTTTGCTTCTAAAATTGTAAATCCACTTTGCTTTAATTCACTACATGCCGTTTTGAGTGACCAATTTGCAAATTCTGAATTAAGCGGTGTACCAAACAGCTCATTAAGCTCAGCACAATCAAGACCACCGACTTGTTGTATAAGAAATGTTCCATTAGTGGAAAGAATTCTTTTCACTTCAGAAGCAGCGTAGGATTCATGTTGATTCACAATTAAATCAAACTGACCATCTTGAAATGGTAAAGCAGTATCATCAGTCACTTCTACAACTGTAACCCCTAAAGGCTCTAATTTCTTTCGTGCAATTGGGACATTCGGAGCATAGCCCTCAGTAGCGTAAATAGTTGGCGGGAACGGTTGTAACATAGATAAAAACTCTCCGCCGCCAGTACCCATATCTAGCATTGATTTTGCACGTTGCATAAGCTGGAAAGCAGTGCTACCGTACGACCATGATAAAGGCTCGCTATTCATACGGCCAGTTTCTGCAATGAAAGAAAAATCCCAGCCGCTAAAGTTAGTCTTTGCACTTTCTAATAGTGCTGAAAATAATGGATCACGTTTCATATTGTTGTCCTCCTATTTCGTTAATAAATGATATAGTAAGAAAAGAAAAAGGGAGGACCTCTTATTAAAGTGGAACGGTTTTATGTTTCGTGTTCGAATAGATTCATATAAATTAGCTCCTTGCGAGAATGGTTATTTATATATTCGGGAGTATCGAGTGAAAATCCTTTGAAATTATAGGGGAAGGCAGTTGTTTAATGAAAAATTGGATGGAGTTTACAGACAAAGAGTACGACCAAATATGGGATAGGGTATATAGTGAACTTAAGTTTTCGCCAAGTGATTCTACATTCCCATCATTTAAGGTACCAAGTCCCTTTATAACATATGATATTTCTCATTGCTTTGGAGAATCGGTAGATTTAAATGTATATGACGATTTGGAAGAAAAAGCATTACTAGTTTTTAAGGAGAATACGGTATCGAATGAATATATAATGGCACTTGATTGGCAACATGAGTGTTATTGGGTGAATCCACATTTAAAGTTTGATAGAAATGAATTTGATGAGTAGACAATCCCGGTTTTTCCAAATGGAGATTATTATTTCTTTATTCAGAAGGACTTTAAGTGGGGCTATTTAGGGCATCCGTGGGAGGAGAGTATAACGATATTTGGAAAAGAATTAATAGAGAGCTTTGAACAACGTAAGCCAGAAATGTTTCAAAATATTTTAAGGCAGGGATAATGTTTTAAAGAGAAAAAACGCTTATACTTCATTTTTGAAGTATAAGCGTTTTTGTTTAAAATACTTAAAAACAAAAATCTTTTGGTAAAGTGCCACTTTTTATCATCGTTCTTAATCCATGTTTCATAATCCAAGGATTAACAGGATGGTTTTTATCGAGTAATTGTTGCAACCATTGAAAAACGAGTTCGTTATCTTCTTTCGTAATATCATTAATGTGATTGGCTACAGATTTTTGAACGTACTTAGAAGGGTCATTCATTAATGGCTCAAGAAGCTTTAAATTATTTCTGAAGTCACCTTTCAAAGCTCCTATTTTTTTTGCCCAAGGAAGTCTTGGTCTAGTACCTTCTGAAACTAATCTCCTGATGTGGCTGTTTTCGTCACGTAACCACTGTTGCAATATGTTCAAGGTTTCTTCATGGTATTTTTCAAGATAAGGACGAATGGCATATTCAGCAGTATTTCTTTTTGTTATTTCATACATTGCATTGAATGAGGATTCAAAATCGTTAAGTCCATATTTTTCAACGTATTTTGCGATAGGCATATACATATAACCTTTTGTAAATGTGCCTACTTCTGTAGTATTTTCTGGTCCCAATGTTTTCAGTAATATATGTATTGCTTCATTAAAATCTTTTTGTAATGCATTGTGTAATTCATCTGCTATTACTTCTACACGTTGTTTTAACTCTAAATTTTCAACTTTACATGTTACAGAATCTACAAAGCTTTTTTTAGAGAAATTAGGATCATGTTTAGAAATAGAATCAGCCATTTTTTCTGCTAATTCTTCGTTAAATAAAAATTTTAATGGAACGTATTTACCCATTTTTTCACCTCAGTGGTCAAATAAAAACAATTTTTATTTTTTAACCGACAAGCCATAAACTAGAGTCTCACTAGGAGTCGTAATACTAAAGCCAGTCGTCTTATAATCAAGTTTTAATGTACCACCAGTGTAGTCTTTCGTGAATGAGTCCATTTGTACAATAAGCATTTCATCTTCATATACAACATCATCCGCATTATATGTATCCCAAATTAAATCAACATCAACGAAAATGCTGCAAGAGTTTGTCATTGTTCCTCTAATGCGAATGATCTTTTTGTCTTCACGTTCTAGTCTATGTATAGCTGCTATTGCTTCATCAGTAATACGAATGTTCATGTGATCCCAACCTTTAAGTGTATTTACTTTATTATTGCAAAAAGATAAGAAATAGGGAAGTAAATGGGATTGTAATAAAAAAAACGAGCAAACAAATTTGTTTGCTCGTTTTGCTATACTCTATTTTAGTTCACATTTATCAAGTGGAATTACTTTCGTTTTCTTAGTAAATTTATATCCTAACCATAGTACTAAGAAGAGTGGTAAACCGATGTAAGAAACGAGTACACCGTTCCAGTCGATAGATGCTCCTGTAAATGCTCCGTAGTTTTGACCTAAAATAACGATAACACAAAGTGCAAATGCAAAGATTGGACCGAACGGGAACCATTTCGCTTGATATGGTAAATCTTTTAAATCTTTCCCTTGTGCAATATAGGCTTTACGGAAACGGTAATGACTAATAGCAATCCCTACCCAAGCAATAAATCCTGACATCCCAGAAGCATTTAATAACCAAATGTATACAACACCGTCACCGAATAAAGAAGCGATGAAAGCGACGCTACCAACTACTGATGTTGCGATTAATGCGTTAACAGGTACACCGCGGCTATCTAATTTCCCTAAGAACTTTGGTGCTTTTCCTTGGCGAGCTAAATCCCAAAGCATACGAGTTGATGCATACATTCCAGAGTTACCAGCAGAAAGTACTGCAGTTAAAATGACAGCGTTCATAACAGAAGCAGCGAAGGCAACGCCCGCTTTTTCAAATACAAGTGTAAATGGACTTACTGTAACATCACTTGCTGCAAGGCTTTCAGTCGTATAAGGAATTAATAAACCGATAACGAGAATTGCTAAAATATAGAATAATAAAATGCGCCAAAAGATAGAACGAATTGCTTTCGGAATATTGCGTTCTGGATCAGCAGTTTCACCAGCAGCTACTCCCAATAATTCAGTTCCTTGGAATGAGAAACCAGCTGCCATAAATACACCGATAATTGCCATGATGCCGCCATTAAATGGTGCATCTGCAACAGTGAAGTTTTTAAAACCGACAGCTTCGCCGCCCATAATTCCAAAAATCATCATAAAACCGACAATTAAAAAGATAATAATAGTAACTACTTTAATAAGTGCGAACCAATATTCAGATTCACCAAAACCTTTAACAGATAAATAGTTTAAGAGAAAAATAATAGCTAAACAAAGTCCACTCCAAATAAGAGAAGGGGTATCTGGGAACCAAAATTTCATAATTAATGTTACGGCTGCTAGTTCAGCAGCGATCGTAATCGCCCAGTTATACCAATAGTTCCATCCAAGTGCAAAGCCAAGTGATGGATCAACAAATTTTGTTGCATAAGTGCTAAAAGATCCAGTAACAGGCATGTAAGCTGCGAGTTCTGCTAAGCTTGTCATTAAAAAATAAACCATAATTCCAATTGCGGCATATGCGACTAATGCACCGCCAGGACCAGCTGAATGGATAACACCACCACTGGCAAGAAATAATCCGGTACCGATTGTACCACCGAGAGAAATCATCGTAAGGTGACGAGATTTTAATCCGCGTTTTAATTCACCTTGTCCTTGTGTAGTTTGCGTTTTAGAGGTAGATTGATTTGTTGCGCTATTCATGTTCAACACTCCTTTTCTTGTAGGTTAGGAAGGAGCGGGGGAGAAAAATACAAAAAACCGCCAAAGGAATTAGGCGGAACGTTTCACAAATAACCACCCCATCATACCCTTCCGTTAAGATAGCACACCACGTTTACACGGTAATTTTGTAAACGTGACAGTTCTGTTCCTTTCGGAGACAGCCCCAGCTCATATTTCCAGAGAAGAAATATAAACTTCGGCAACTTTTCCTTTCAAACGGAGTCAGTGACATTCGCTGTGTCTCGTCCATTTTACTTTTAAAAGTCGCAACCTCTACCTCATCGGATTGATGAGGATTTATATATTGCTAAGATATTTAATATATGGCAATTGTAATGACTTTCTGAATATATTGCAAGGAATTTTGTTAGGAAAAGTCAAAAAATATCGGTTATTGTATAGGAAACGCTTGCATAACTCCACCCGAACCTACTATTATGTAGCAATAAGCAAAGAAAAAATTGTTATACAAATGTTTCGCAAAAAATATTGAAAAACCCTTTAAAATTAAAAGAAAATTCAGAAAATATAATTCGACATAACTATCAGAAGGGGATTATTCCTTAAATTCGTTTCAAAGAATAAGTATAAATTCGGTAAATAGAGTGAAAATTCTTTTTGTTTCTGGTAAAATTGAGATATTGTTTAATTGAAAAGGGGATATCATTATGAAATTAGAAACGGAAAGATTACATATAGTACCGTGTACAGAAGAATGGATTCAAATTGCGGATAATCAAGGATACAATAGTGGTCCGCATATTGTAGGACATATAGAAAATGTGAAACGAGATGCGGCTTCATTACCGTGGGGACCGAGGTATGTTATTCGGAAAGAGGATGATGTTGTTCTAGGTGATATAGGATTTAAAGGGAAACCAAACGAGGAACATACGGTAGAAATTGGTTATGGATTTATTGAGAAATATTGGAATAAAGGGTATGCAACAGAAGCAGTTAGTGAATTAATGAAATGGGCTTTTCAAACAGGGGAAGTGGAAACGATTATAGCGGAGACACTCCTTGATAACTATAGCTCCATTCGTGTATTAGAGAAATTACATATGAAAAGAGTAAATAGTACTGAAACGATGGTCAATTGGAAAATAGAAAAATAAAAAATACCGCTCGAAGTAAATCGGGCGGTATTATTATTAATTATGGTAGCATTTGTTTTTGATCTTTCGGATAGCCGGCTGTCGATACGTTAGAACGATTGGAATGATTACGAACAGCAATAAAAATAGATATAATAACGACAAGACCAACTGCAACGTAAGAAAGTGAAATAATAGTTGGATCTACTTTAAATATAGTAAGCAGTGTACGTATATTCGTAAAGATAATAAGTCCGCCAACGAGTACGCCAAGTAAATGAGAAGGAACGATGCGTACTAACCATGCGGCGATTGGTGCGGCAACAATACCACCAAGCATGAGGGCAAATACCCAAACCCAGCTTACTTGTTCCCAGCCAAGTGAAATGAAAAAGCCAATCGTTGCAGCGAGTGAAACAGGAAATTCACTCGTATCTACAGATCCAATAACTTTTCTAGCTTCATTTCCTCTTGCAAGAAGAACAGGTGTCGTAATCGGCCCCCAACCACCGCCGCCAGTTGAATCGACGAATCCAGCGAATAAGCCAAGTGGTACAAGTTGTTTAGCAGACATACGCTTATTTGAAGAAACAATTTGTTTTTGAATGATGAATCGTAATAAAATATAAACCCCTAAAGTAAATAAAAATATGGAAATGTACGGTTTAATTACATCACCAGGTAAATTGCTTAAAAAACATGCCCCAATAAATGCGCCAATTGCTCCTGGTAATGTAAGTCTGGAAACTGTATATTTATCAACGTTTCCAAATTTGATATGAGATGCACCAGAAGCGGCGGTTGTAACGACTTCAGCTAAATGAACTGATGCGGAAGCTACAGCTGGTGCGATACCAAACATTAATAATAGTGAGGTAGACGTTACCCCGTACGCCATACCAAGTGCGCCATCAATCAATTGAGCGAAAAATCCAATAATAGCAAAGACAATTAATTTCTGCATAAATAATCCCCCTGTAATAATAAATGAAAAAGACACTTTTCCCGTATGAGAAAAGTGCCTTTGGTTTTTCCAATCAGCAATAATTAAATTTGTTTTATTATAATACACATTAATCGTATAAATCAACTTGGTTTTAAAGTTTTTTGAATTGAACGAAAGAAAAATAAAATATACAATAAAAGGATGGAGAGAAAGGGGAGAAAGACTATGTTAGCATTTGATCATCTCGTTCACGCAGTGCATTGTACACCGGAGGAAGCAACAAAACAAATGCAGGAGCATGGATTTCATACTGCATTAGGCGGTGAGCATACGACTTGGGGTACTTGGAATAGTTTATGTTATTTTGATTTATCATATATAGAATTTTTAGCAGTTCAGCATGAAGAAAAAGCGAAAGAAGCAGAAAATCCATTAGTACAAGAAACAGTGGTGAAATTAAAAAATGGAGAAGGGATGCTACAAATCGCAATTCGAACAGATGCAATTGAAGAACTAGCAGTTAAATTTAGTAAGCACGGCTTACATACGATAGGACCATTTGAAGGGAAACGGATGAGAAAAGATGGCCGGCTTTTAGAATGGAAAATGTTATTTGTAAAGCAAGAAGAGAATGGACCGAAATTACCATTCTTTATACAGTGGAATGAAACGGATGAAGAAAGAAGAAACGATTTACGTAAAATAGGGACGATCACTGAACATAAAAATAAAGTACAAGAAATTGAAACGATTCATTATACGGTGAAAAATGTTCGAGAAACAGTGCGGAAATGGAAAGAAGTAATGGAGCTAACTGCAAATTCAATCATACAAAATGAAGAATGGAATGCTGAGTGTCAAAGTGTATCGTTTGGTGATGTTCATGTGCAGTTTTGTGAACCAGTTGGAGAAGGGCTAGTACTAGAACGTTTGAAGCATCATGGCGAATATCCATTTGCAGTGGAGTTTAAAGGGGAAAATAAACGAGAGTATGAAGTGTTAGGTAGTTTGTTCGTATATTAATAGAGGTGAGTTTTGTGGAAGAAATGTTAAGAGAGATAGAAAGAAAACTAGAGTGGTCACGTATTGTAAAATGTACAGCTATTACAAAAGGTTTTTCACATGAAGAGAAGTATAAAATTGACCTAGAGAATCGAGAAACTTATTTTGTAAAAGTGTGTGATTCTTCTAATTATGAACGAAAACAAGAAGAATATATGTATATGAAACAATTGGAGTTATTACATATTCCAACGCCGCAGTTAATTCATTTCATAAAACTTGAGGGATTAAATAAATGTGTTCAAGTATTTGAATGGACCCAAGGTGTAAATGGTCAAGAGAGCTTAAGCAAGCTATCGGTGGAAGAACAGTATAATGCAGGAAGAAAAGCAGGGGAAATATTAAAGAGAATTCACTCGATAGAAAGAGAAAGTGCAAGTAATAAATGGGAAATATTTAGGTGGAATAAGTATGAAAGGTACATAGAGGCATTAGCAGATTATGAGGTGAATTTTCTGGATTTGAAGCCAGTATTAACCTTTGTAGAAAATCATAAAGACTTATTGAAAAATCGGCCTATCACATTTTTACACGATGATTACCACCCAGCAAATAGTATGATTCATAATAATGAATTTATCGTTATCGATTTTAGTGGATATGATTTTGGCGATCCAATACACGATTTTTATAACGTAGCGATTTTTACTACAAGAATAAGCAAACCATTTGCGGTTGGACAAGTTCACGGTTATTGCGGAGGCGATCCGTCAATCCACTTTTGGAAACTGTATTCATTATATGCAGCGATGACATTCCCAGCGGATATCGTATGGACAAACCGAACTACACCACATTTAGTAGAGGATATGAAAGAAAGATTGAACCGAATTATAGAAGATCATAATCATTTTTCATCTTATATTCCAAAATGGTATCAATCACAACATGAGGATATAATAAACAATAAATAACGGAGGGATTCATTTGGATAAAATTGCGGTAATTTCAGATATACATGGTAATATTCCGGCATTAGAATCAGTACTGAAAGATATTAAATTAAGAGGAATTGAACGTATTATTTGTCTTGGAGATTTAGTAGGAAAAGGTCCGCATTCTAGCGAAGTAATTGAAATCGTTCGTAAAGAATGTGAAGGAACCGTAATGGGAAACTGGGATGATTTCATTACAAAACCGACTGAATTTGAAGCGTTAAAATGGCATCAAAAACAATTGTCAGAAGAACAAAATGAGTATTTAAGAAGCTTACCATTTTCAATCGAGTTTTATATGAGTGGGAAACTGATTCGTATGTTCCACGCTTCACCGAGAAGTTTGTATGAAAGAATTCAACCACATGCAACAAGAGAAGAGCGTATTAGTATGTTCGAAAATAGTGAGCTCACAGAGAATATAGAAGGGGAAAGAAAACCAGATGTCGTTTGTTACGGTGACGTTCATCAGGCGTATGTGCAAAATTTTAGAGGGAAAACGTTATGTAATGCTGGTAGTGTAGGTAATCCACTTGAAATTACACAAGCTTCCTATTTAATTTTTGAAGGAACATACAATGAAAAAGAAGCAGCAAGCTTTTCCATTCAACTCGCACGTGTACCATATGATATTGAACTAGCCATCAGACTAGCAGAAGAACTCGATATGCCAGAAATTGAAGAATACAAACAAGAGTTACGGACGGCTTTATATCGAGGGTTTAAGGGGAAATAAGGAAAATATAAATCAATAAAAATATATCTATCATAACTTAAAATATATCAACGATTTTTTTAAATATATCGATTTACCAACAAATAGCAATGAATTTAATTTACTGCAATTATATTATGTAAACAATATACAGGAGGGAATGTCATGCTCCGAAAACAATACATGAAAGAAATTGCTGATCATATTTTAAATTTAAATTTAACTCATCCAACAAGAGTTGGAGTGAGTGGTATTACAGCTTCAGGAAAGACAACATTTGCAAACGAACTGGCAGAGGAAATGAAAAATCGGGGAGTACAAGTAATACGCGCCAGCATTGACGATTTTCATAACCCTAGAGTGATTCGCTATACACAAGGCAAAGAATCAGCAAGAGGGTATTATGAAGATGCACACGATTATACAGCTTTCAAAGAAAGGCTATTAAAACCTTTAGGACCTAACGGGAATTTACAGTATGAAACGATTTCTCATAACTTAATAACGGACATCCCTGTACATAATACGCCGCTAGTGGCCTCGCCAAATATGGTGCTAATAGTAGATGGAACATTTTTATTGAAAAAAAAATTGAGTATCTATTTGACTATAAAATTTTCATAGATACAGATTTTGAGATTGCGAGAAAACGTGGTGCAGAGCGCGAGACTGAGGCTTTTGGAAGTTATGAAGAAGCAGAGAAAATGTTTATAAACAGATATCATGCGGCTTGTAAGATGTATATA
The DNA here is from genome assembly GCF_044908245.1 of Bacillus sp. RC242. Taxonomy (NCBI): domain Bacteria; kingdom Bacillati; phylum Bacillota; class Bacilli; order Caryophanales; family Bacillaceae; genus Bacillus; species Bacillus sp. RC242. The sequence continues at coordinate 64,082 of NZ_JBIYCZ010000002.1, read as the reverse complement.
GATGAGCATAATGCGAAAGAATGTGCAAATGTTATATTTCAGAATAGTAATTTTGATGATCCGGTAGTTGTATTTAAAGGAATTTAAAATCTTTTATATAACAAAAAGTTCGTGAAAGGGGATGCGTCGGGTGGATAAAAAAGATAATCCGAACGATTGGCCTGTATGGGCGAATGAGTCAGTAGAGATAGTTAATGCAAATCCTGATTGGCAAGATAAAGGCCGATATGAAGAACAGCAACTTTATGAACTGCTTACTCCTCTCGGTATTAGCAAAGTAATACATATAGGAAGTACATCCATACCTGGTTTACCTGCAAAACCTATCATTGATCTAATGGCTGAAACAGACTCATTTGATAGAGTGCTCGATATTTCAGCAAAATTGGCTATATATGATTGGCATTATGTAGGCCCGGAATTAGATGAAAGACCTTGGAGAAGGTTCTTTGTGAAAGTGAAGAATAATAGGCGTGTAGCTCATCTGCATTTGATGGTTAAAGGAACTGAACGATGGGAGCAACAACTTTTATTTCGTAACCGCTTACGAGAAAATCCACAATTAGTTTATGATTATTCAAATCTAAAGCAAGAGTTAGCTAAAAAGTTTAACCAAGATAGAGAAGCGTATACAAAAGCTAAAACAGAATTTATTAAACAAGTTCTAAAATGATTCAACTTTTGATTGTAACTACGTTTGAATACAAATGAAAAAACATACTTTATTTTATAATTTAAACTTATATAAAATGCATGTAAACAAAGTGAGAAGCTTTGGTGTTCCAATGTATTTCCTTTTATTTCTCGGGAGAAATTTATATAATTGAATCAAGTTCATAGAAAGATAGGGACTAAAACTATATTAAAAGTCGACTTAATTTATGAGGGGAATTACAGGGGATAAGGCGAAAATAAGTTAAAAAACGTAAAAAGGGGACAGGGAATATAATGACAGAAGTGCTAGAACTAAAAGAAGAATTACAACAAATTCAAAATAATAATTATGCTGTGCCAGAAGACGTAGACGCATATCCATATGCACAGTGGATGTTAGATTATATCGGATCACCTGATGCTGAATTACGTGATGATTTGATTTATAGTACGCTTCACAAATGGATTACAAATGATGTATTTAGACAAAAAGAATTACGAGGATTAATGTTACAAGCAATTAGTCCTGATTATTTATTTTATAAAATTGGTGAAAAGGGCACAGATTCTGTTTTTAAACGTGCGTTCTCTGTTTTAATTCCACCACTTATTTTATCTGTTCATGAAAGAGAACCATTGTTATCTGAAGAACAACTGTACAGTGTAGCAGAACAAGTTCTGGAATATGTCTATTTAGAAGAAGATGTAAGGGGGTACGTAGAAGGAAAAGGCTGGGCGCATTCTACTGCACATGCGGCAGATGCACTAGATGCTTTAGCACGTACAATACAAAATCGTGAGTTTTCATATGCAATACTAGCTGCTGTTCGTCAGAAGATTCGATTGAATGACTACGTATACATACACTTTGAGGATGAGAGATTAGTAACGCCAATTATGTCGTTGCGTAACCAAAATATTTTAACTGAAGAAGAGTGGAGCAATTGGCTACATAGTATAGCAATTGTTGAAGATATCCCACATCCTCAACATGATATTTTAGTACAAAATATTAGAGCTTTCTTAAGAAGTTTATATTTCAGAGCTTTAGAGAAAGAGGGCGCTACTGCCTTTACAGATGATATATTGGAGACTTTGGAGAAATTGCGTAGGTATTAAAAATGACCAATACTTTAGAAACAAAGAGAAAATAATAATTTTCAAAAATTTATTAGAAATTTATTTTTACATTGTACCCTTTCAGTATAAGTTGAAAGGGGTGTCAAATGAAAAAATTATTGAAGATAGGAAAGATTATATTTTTTGTGTGTATTAGCATTATTTTTCTTGGAATAGGCGCTGTATTTATATATCATAACTATCAATTAAGAATGGAATCGAAATTAATTAATAATGAAGGTGAACTTGTTAATTTCAATAATAAAAATGTGAATGTTTATAATGAGGGGAGCGGGAAGGATACGTTTGTATTTATGGCCGGATCTGGAATTGCCGCTCCTGTTTATGAATTGAAAGGCCTATATAGTAAATTTTCGAAAGAAAACAAGATTTCTGTAATTGAGAGAGCTGGTTATGGATACAGTGATGTTTTTCATGATGATAGAGATATTGATAAGATATTAGAACAAACGAGAAAAGCGCTTATTAGAAGTGGAAATAAACCTCCCTATATTTTAGTGCCACACTCTCTATCGGGTATAGAGGCTATTTATTGGGCACAAAAATACCCAAGTGAAGTAAAAGGGATTATTGCGTTAGATATTGGTTTACCTAATCAGTACGTAACTCATAAAATAGACGAGGTTGATTCATTAAGAATAAAAGGAATGAATATTTTAACGAAAATTGGTTTTCAGCGATTAGTTCCTTCTATTACTTATAATCCCGAAGTAATTCAGCAATCCTTTTTAACCGAACAGGAAAAAAATATTTATAAAGCGCTCTCATATAAACAAGCTTTTAATGATGATATGAAGCAAGAACTTTTACAAAGTTACAATAACAGTAACAAATCTAATTCCTTATCATTCCCAAAAGAAACACCAATTTTATTTATAGATGCGATTGCTAGGGAAAATAAAAACTCGAAATATACAAAGCAAAAAAACAGAGATTATGAGGAGTTTGCTAGCAAGTTATTGATAGCTGATGTGAAAAAAATTGAAAGTACACATAGTATTTATTTACACGCTCCTGATGAAATATACAAACTTGCTACGGATTTTATTAATAATAAAGTAGTGAAGAACTAAGCTATTGTTATTTTAGTGATGGAAGGTCTACATAATGAAAGAATATAACATATTAATTGTTGAAGATGATTTGATGATAGGAGATTTATTACAAAAAATTTTGCAGCGTGAGAAGTATAAAGTGTATTGGGAAAAAGAAGGAAAGAATGTTCTTGATGTAATTCATGAAATAGATTTAGTCATAATGGATGTTATGTTACCAGGTGAAGATGGTTATCAAATTACAAAGAAAATAAAAAATCTAGGATTAAATATTCCAATCATATTTCTATCAGCTCGGAATGATATGGATAGTAAACTAAAAGGTCTTATCATTGGAGAAGAATACATGATAAAACCTTTTGATCCTCGAGAATTATTGTTAAGAATTCAGAAAATGTTAGATAATCAATATGGTACTTTCACGCAAATTAAACATTTATTTATAGATGCAGAATATAAAAGGGTTTTCATTAATGGTTTGCGTGATGAAGTTGTGTTTACAGCGATTGAGCGTAAAATATTTTTCTATTTGTATGAAAATAGGGATAGAATTCTAACAAAAGAACACTTCTTTGATTACTTATGGCAACTCGAAGATAGAAATCAAAATATCATGAACGTACATATAAAGAAAATTAGGACCAAAATCGATGATAAAACAGGTAACATTATTCAGAACATATATGGAGAAGGGTATAGATTAAATACCTTTATGAAGAAATGAAATTAAAGAAGAAATATCAGTTACTACTATTCTCCGCTATTGTTAGCGTACCACTGTTATTGTTGTCGATTAGTATCTTTGTATCAGTTATTTATAATGTTGTCTTTAAAACTAAAAACAAAAACATTCCTTTTCACGAATCCTTTGCATATCCTACTATGTTAATCATATTTTTATTATCACTATTAGTATTAGCTTTTTTATTTTCAAAATCGATTAACTCATTATTAAATAAAATTAATGTATTAAATCAAACGATTCGAGATTTAGCAAGTGATAAAAAAATCCCTAATATAATAGATGTCAAAATCGATGATGAGATGGGGGAACTGATTAAATCAGTAAACTTGCTTATAGAAAGAACGACTTATCGAGAATTAGAACTACAACAACAGGAACAAATAAAAAAAGAATTATTAAATAAATTACGGCATGATATTAATACACCCTTAACTGCGGTTAGATTACAATTATATTATTTAGAAGGTGAGTACGAGGAACAAGCACCAGTACTTGAATCACTGTATGAGCAGATACAATATATAAGTAATTTAACTAACGAATTTAATATTCAATCTACAGAGACCTTAGAGAATACTTATATTGTGAACGATGAAGTGAATATACATAATTTAATAGAAAATATGATGAAAAAATGGAGCTATTTGTATAGCATTCATAAAATTGAATTAGTATATAATCCACAAGATAAAGAGTTGATATGGGATAGTAATGAGTTATGGATTCAAAGGCTATTCGATAATATTTTTCAAAATGTGCTTAAACATTCACAAGCTAAAAAACTCAAAATCATTATAGATGAAGATATTGTTTCCTTTAGAGATAATGGAATTGGCTTTGATATAAATGTCAAAGGAACGGGAATAGGATTAAAAAATATTGAAGGTATATCAAAGATGTTCAATATAAAATACACTTTACAATCAAATAGTGAGGGGACGATGCTTTCTTTTAAAAACACTCAAAAAAATATATAAATTTCATTTTGAATTTCTAGTTTAAGTTTTATTAATAACGCCTATCATGTCGTTACGGAACCCAAACCTTTTTACTGAAGCAGAGGGGGATACTGCCTTTACAGATGGTATATTGGAAACTTTGAAGAAATCGCGTAGGTTTTAAAAAAGGGGGAATATTTGGTCCATCACTCGATCCCATCATAAATGAGCATTTCAGCAAAGAATAAGAATTAAAAAAACGATCTTTTCTGTAGGTTCCTACAAAAAGGATCGTTTTTGTATTTAAATTGAAATTTCAGACTAAATAAGATTGCTGTTAAAATAGAATGTTGATTTCTGCCGAGTGCTTTGGAATTTATGCAGTACTTCTGTCTTTTCGAGAAGATTTCTTTCTTCAAGTTTTGTTGCAATAAAACGATATATTACTTTTATTAGACTAGAAAAGAGCACTTCCATTATGAAAGTAAATATTTTTGGTTGCTTTTTGCAGATACGATTATATGAGTCTAAAAAAGCATAGTTTTTGTAAATTCAATATTTGCTTTAGAGAATTTTTGGATCTCAGAATGTCCAAGATTTAAAGATTATTTACATCTATTTTAATTTTTTTGCACCAGAACTGTTTATACTATTTGTAGGATTTTCTGCTTTTTTGTCGAATATACTTAATCCAAGGAGGGACATTACATGATTATTAAAGATTATTTCATCAATCTTTCTATTTTTTCTCTATTAGTTAGCGCAGCAATATTTATTCAAGTGTTTACGATTCATTCCAGGCGATATTTTGAAAAATTCTATGGAGGGATTATCGCAGTTACTTTGATGTTCTTTTCTTTTCCGTACATGGGATTTTCCTACGATCTTAGAGTTGTTCCTCTTATTTTATCTTTTATTTACTTTGGTCGCATTGCTGGTTGGATTACATTAATTAGCATTATTATAATGCGTATCCTTTACATTGGTGGGTATTGGGAGCCACCTGTGATTGCATATTTAAGTATGAGTATCCTATTTGCTACTTTTAAAACATATTTTAAAAACCTTCATCCTTTTAAAAGTGCATCTTTATATTTTTCTGTTTTTGTGGGAATAAAGTGGTTAGTTGGTTTATGTTTTAATACTACATTGCTTTACACTGGAGGCTTATTATATATAGCTTTAGGACTTCTAATCGGGCTCTTTCTTATGGAAGCTTACCAGAGATTGTATTATTTAACACAAGATTTATCTAAAATAAATCGAGAATTAATTAAATCGAAGCAAGAACTCACAGATACCGTACATGAACTTCAAGGCGGGATTTTTAAATTTAAAAAAGTGGGTAAGCACTTTATACACACTTTATGTGATGGGCAGTTTTATTATCAAAAAGGATTTTATTCTGAACAGGTGGTAGGAAAAAGCTTACGCACTATTGATGCTTCTATTGTTCCTCCACATTTAGTTCCACAATTGATGAAGCATTATCTTCAGGCATGGGAAGGAAAAGAAATTATATTCGAATTACCCTGGCCAAATGATAAAACTATTATTCTTATTGCGCTTATGCCGATTAAACGAAATGGACAAGTTATTGAAGTTGTTGGTTCTACAGTCGATATAACCAAAAGGAAAAAGGTAGAATCAGAATTAAGAGCTACCAAAGAATTACTGGAATCGTTTATAAAGCATAATGTAGATGCTATTACCATATCTGATCGAGAAGGGCATATTTTACAAGCCAATAAAGCTTATGAAAAGATATTTGGGTGGTCATCACAAGAAATCATAGGTAAGAGATTACCTTGTGTACCAGATTTCTTAATGGATGAATCACTTGAAAATATCCAGAAAATTCTAACAGAGGAATCCATAGTTACTAGATTAGAAACGATTAGACAACGTAACGATGGAAGTCTTCTTGATGTCAGTCTGACAGTTTCTCCTATACTAGATGTAAGAGGAAATGTGATAGCTTTATCAGCAATATGTAGAGATATTTCTGAAAGAAAACAAGCAGAAAGAGAAAGGCATCGATTACACCAACAATTAAGAGATAGTGAAATGAAGTACCGTGCACTAATCGAACAAGCAACTGACGCAGTATATGTAGTAGAGCTGAATGAAGATCATGTTCCAAGTCGATTTATTGAGGTAAACCCTGTTGGGTGTAAAAGATTTGGGTATAGTAGAGAAGAACTGCTCTCGTTGCCATTTCCAAGTGTTGTACCACAAGATTCTCGATTGATCGTAAGGTTACTAGAAAAAATTAGAGAGGGACAAACTTCCTTCACTTTGCAAGATGAATATGTTTTTCCAACAAGAAAAATAATAACAACTGAGTTTAGTGTCCGTGTTTTTAACTTAAATGGTAAAATAGTTTTCCTAAGCATTTCTCGTGATATTACTGAACGGTTAAAAACAGAAGAATTACTACGAAAATCTGAAAAACTTGCTGTCGTAGGACAATTAGCGACTGCAATGGCTCATGAAATTAATAATCCATTAACCGCAATGAAAGGGTTTATGCAATTACTAAAATCAACGGGAAATGAGAATGATCAGGGTTATATAAATATAGTATCATCAGAGATTGAGCGTATAGAAAGTATTACAAATGAATTTATGGCGGTAGCTAAACCACAGGTGGTAAAGATACAACCTAATGATATTGGTGTGCTAATGGATCAAGTTTTGACGCTACTGCAACCTCAAGCAATGATGAATAATATACAAATTAGAATCGATTTTACACCTGATATTCCATTGATTCCATGCGAAGGAAATCAATTAAAACAAGTATTTGTTAATATTTTAAAAAATGCAATTGAATCCATGCCAACGGGAGGCGAAATTCTGATTCAAATTGATAAACTTGATAATGATCAAATAATCATTCGTTTTATGGATCAAGGGTGTGGAATTTCAAAAGAACGTATACCATATCTAGGAGAACCTTTCTACAGTATTAAGGAAGAGGGCATTGGTTTAGGATTAATGATCTGCTATAAAATTATCGAAACACATCACGGAAAGGTATTTATTGAGAGTGAAATAAATAAAGGAACAACGGTTGAAGTTACTCTCCCTATTTGTACCATTCAAAATTAATATATTTCCTTACAAAAATTCTCTAAAGAAATTTATAAAAATATAATGCTATTTTCGTCTAATGAAATAGAAAAAGCGTATAAGGTACTTTAAAATTCAAAGTGTTTATATGAACAAAATAAATAAACAATAGAATGGAATTATGAATGGACATTGTCTTAGGAAGTGCTACGTTACTAACACGAGGTGCTTATGTATATGCAATTATGGATTACGGTATAATAGATGAATATAGTAAAGAAGCCTAGCTAAAGACTAAAGAAACAGCTAATCAAGCAACTATTAATCACTTTAAAACAGAAAAAAATATGGATGTTGTCATTACTAAGATTGGTTTCTCAGGAGAATATGCGACACCTGAGATTTAATTAGAGAGACATGTCTCTGGCAATGAAAAACAAAAGATTTCTGCTACTGTTAATTCTTCAGAAGATTATTGAGTTAAAGCCACAGTTAAAAACTAAATTTACTAACTGCTCTTTTTAAGTTTCCTGAATAGGCCTCACTATACTTTTAATGGTTCTGATGCAAAAAAATTCTAAGACTCTTGCAAGCAAAGTCCTGAATTTGGATTAGCTATTGCAAAATCATTGATTGAAATGCACAAGAGATAAAATGGTGAGAGGGGGCGCGCAGACGGCAAGCAGGGTAGTGAATTTTGGTTTACGCTTCCCATCGCATCAGAAAAAATAAGACCGCTGAAAGACTTTTGTAATATTTATGTTATAAAAATGAAAGACCTTCTTGCTAACATACTACTACACAGTATGTTACAGGAGGCTTTTTACTTTATGAAAAGAAAATATGTATGGTTTATAGGCGGTTTGATAATTGTAATGGGGGTTTTATGGTCATTGTTCCGACCAGAGAAATTATTTATTGATAAGCAAGTGAATGAAGCATTGCCACAAACAGAAGTACAATCAAATGAAACAAAGCAACAAAGTGATCGAGTAATAAGTGAAGGAAGGTTTCAAAATGGTGTTCATGAAACAATTGGAACGGCAACAATTCATCAATTAGCGGATGGAAAACGTGTTTTACGACTTTCTGATTTTAAAACATCTAATGGGCCGGATGTGCGAGTTGTATTAGTTCCTACGAATCGTTTGAAAAATAATGAAGACGTGAAAAACTATCAGTATATTGAATTAGGAAAATTAAAGGGAAATGAAGGAGACCAAAACTACGAAATTCCTGAAGGGATAGATGTAAGTGCATATGGTTCGGTTTCTGTTTGGTGTAAGAGGTTTAATGAAAACTTTGGTGCTGTTTATTTTAAGAAGTAAATATGGACTTAAAAGTGGGTTTGTGTAACACATGTATAATTTTATAGAGAAAGAAGACGATTAAATACCAAATAACAGTAACCAATAGATTTAGGAATTAATAGTACTTGTTTTTTATTTGGATAGATACGAAATATATATGCCTGCTTCACTAATATGGTGTGCACCTCATTTTTAAATAGGATGCCTACAATATCTTTCTATTCATGATAATGGTTGCGGGTTTGATATTCAAAGGCTGGATCGACCAGGATTCCCTTTTGGTGAAAATGATTCCAGAGGGTTTATGATGGGATCATTTTTAGCAAACGTACAATCAGATGTGGGAGGAGTGGCAATCGTTTGCATCGGGTGTGGCTTGGATCAATCATTGCATTGGCTACAATTCGAATATGGGGAGAAATAATTCCACGTGCAATCCTGCTCATTTTGCATGGATAATGTGTATCACCCTAGTGTTTGTAATTCCTGATGTCCGGGTATTACAGAATTTCGCTTATTCATTCATGCTACATTTTCAACTCATTGATTGGCCTGTTATAAATCAACTTCTATGTACGGTAGGAGGATTATTATGGGGAGCGACAGCACATTGGTTTATCAGCAACGGAGTCGGGGAGCATGTGTGAATTGTGGGCGTCAAAATGAATAGTAATATTAAGTATATAAAAAAGAGAAGAACTCACCAATGTTCTTCTCTCTTTTTATATGTAATTAGGGTTTCCATAACTGTAGATATGGATGGTGTAAATTAATGGATGAATAATTTACTCTTAAAATTATAACAGAACAAATAAAGATTTTGATATGTAATATTGCATCTTATAACCAACTTTTATACTGTTATAATGATAGAGATAAATTCTACAGCATTTTTCGAAGTACTAAATAGCAAATGAACATGAAATTTCTCGTAAATAAAAAAGGAAGAGAATTATAAAAATTCCCTTCCTTTTTTATATGTTCATAGATTTAGTGATATAGAAGAGATGTCCGGATTAAATTTCAACTACATAATTCTTCCGAATATCCAAATAAAAGGAATCAAAATACTAACACATTTAATAGTATCCCGATTTTCGCTCCGATATTTTTATCTACTACATAGGAAAAAATAGCTAAGATAAATCCAATTGGACAAAGAAATACAGGTAAAAGTATAGAGGCTCCAACAAATTCAGTTAAAATAATTTTGTATGCAACATTAACAATAGATAAAATCAATAAAACCGGTATTAAAATCGGTATAATTGTGCCTATTCTATTTTTCTTTATCATAATATCCTCTTTTTTATTCAAATAAAATACATTGACCTATAAATAGAAAAGAAAAAACACTGTTATTAAGCTAGTGTTTTTTCTTTTCTTCCTACTTGATAAGAAGTTTATAAATAATAAATTATTGCTGATAAGATAAATACAAATAATACATAGTTAAATATTTTCGCTGTGCCATTCATTATTTTCACTATATTACTTAATAATCCAATTGTACAAAGACTGAATATCACCATTGTGGATCCTATAAAGTCAATTGAATAACATTGATATATAGATGTTATATTTTAAATAATTTATATAAAATTACAATAATTTAATGTGAATTATTTTCGGATCAAAGGGTACACCTTTTGAAGTGGCGTGATTTCTATGAAAAACAATGTGTCAAAAAGTTGGAGATAACATTTTGAAGTAGGGGTACCTCCACATGCCCATCAACCTAGCAGAAGAGCTTGTCCCAAAAATGATAAAAACGAACTTTGTTTCTACAAAAGACATAAAACAATAAACACGTACTTCATATTTACTTTTGTTGTGGACGATAAAAAGCATCTACCAATTGATTATACTCGCTTCTTGAAATTTCTTTATTATATAGTTTAATTAATAACTCTTTATGCGCCTTCGAAAACGCTATTTTATCAATAAATTTTGGATACATACGATCATTTTCTCCCTGTCTGATAAATTATTCTGTTGAATTCCTTCTATTTCCCTGAATATTTTAAAAAATAAACCAACAATGTTTTATGAAATATTACATATCGAAATGATTGGACATTTTATAAGCGCTTACTATTACGAAAATGACAACAACCCTTCATTTCTCCTATGAAGAGGGTGAAGCAAAAACATTAAACTATTATATTTAAAGTTTAATCTACATGAATCGACATGGAAAGACTTTTTTAGACGAAATTATACATAATTTTATGTAATTGTACATATCCAAATAAAGTAAAAATGTATTTAAAGTATCATTGGTCTTAATATCTCATGGCACTGGTGGTTCACCATTAGTTTATCGAACGATTGCTCGTCACTTGGCTCGTAACGGATTTGTTGTGGAAATGCTTGAGCATCCATTCAATAATCGAAACGACAATACAGTGGAAGGTACAGTCGATAATCTAACTATTAGGCCAAAACATATTTCTATGGCGATTGATTGGTTCTTTAATAGTGAAGATTTTACAAAGGTTTTAAAACCTGATTCTGTTTCAGTCATCGGACATTCTATGGGAGGATACACAGCATTAGCAGCATCAGGAGGAATATCAACCTCTTTCCCTTATGAGTCTTTTGATGAGAAATCTCATCTTATCAATGTTACACCTGATTACAGAATAAAATCTTTAGTTCTTTTAGCGCCAGCTTCAGTTTGGTTTAAAACAAAAGGGGCTTTGGAAGGCATAAACATCCCTATTTTGATACTTGTTGGGGAGAAAGATCGATTTACACCTTATTTTCATGCGGAAATTATATTGAACGGGATAACTGACAGTACTAAAATTCAACATAAAATAGTTGAGAACGCAGGACATTTTTCGTTTCTTAGCCCGTTTCCAAAAGAAATGACGAATGCGTCTTTTCTTCCGTCGCAAGATCCACCTGGTTTTAATCGAGAATATTTCCATCATGAACTAAATGAAGAGATTACAGAATTCTTATTAAAGAATATACAATAATAAGAGACGTTTGATAAAGATTAGGACTATGTATCTGAAAAAACAATTGATTTATTCACAAAGCATTCTCGTTAAACAAATGGAACCATAAATTTTCTCATTATACTTTCCTGATCCTACATGAACATGTAGAAACTGACCACATGGTAAAGCATACTCTAGTTGAAATTTTACACTAGCATTTTGGCTACTCCGATCCAATCCTGATATGTAGAAGCAAATTCATAAAATCTTAAAATATTTTATAATACAGTGTAAAGATATGGTGAAAATAGATTGTTTACAAAGTTGGAATTTTGCTTGAAGAACAAAATTGCTGCTGAAGTAAATAGTGGTATAAATCCTTTTAAACTATACACAATAAAAATACTGAAAAGTCTTTTCGAGGGGAGTCAATGTTGTGTTTTCTATATTTAAATTTTTAAAACAAGGACGTTATTCTATAAATGATTCGGAGAACAGAAATTCAAATGTTCAGAAAGAAACTATGGGAAATCATAATATCAGCTGTGACTTATTCCAAAACACAAATGATCTTCAAAAGCTTTTTCAACAAGCTCCTGATTTGGTAATTCGTCAATTTCAACTAGTAAATAAATCAGAAGCCGCTTTGATATACTTATCTGGATTAACAGATAAACAATCTATTCATAATAATATACTGCCCCCTTTGATGCATAACCCATTTGATGTTAGTAATGGTCTACCTGTCACAATAGGAGAAATTCAAACAATCAATACTTGGAATCAAGTCGAAAATGCTATTTTTCAAGGGGATAGTATTTTATTAATTCACGGTCAAAACACAGGGTATCAACTAAATACAAAAGGATGGCCACAAAGAGATATAACAGAACCTAGAAATGAAATATCTCTAAAAGGGACGCATCAAGGGTTTGTAGAAACATCTAGTCAGAATATAGCTTTAATACGAAGATATATTCCTAATAGAGAGTTAGTATTAAAAGAGGTTTTAATTGGAAGTAGAGGGAAGACCAAAGTATCTATTTTATATTTAAGAGATGTAGCTTCTCAAGATGTACTTAAGGAATTGGAAACTAGATTTCAAAATATTAAGGTGGACTCGATTATTAATACTGGCGAAATAATTGAATTTATTGAAGATAATCCATATTCACCCTTTCCGCAGTTTATCTTGACCGAAAGACCAGATTCAACTGTATCACACATCCTTCAGGGGAGATTCGCCATTGTTGTGGATCGAAGTCCCAATGTTTTGATTGCCCCCATAAATTTCATTTCCTTCTTTCAATGGGTAGATGACTACAACACACGTTGGTTAGTATCTTCCTCTGTTCGATTACTACGTTTTATAAGTTTTTTTATAGCCTTATTGTTACCTGCAACATATGTAGCGTTTATTTCATTTAATTATGAAGTTATTCCTGTACAGCTCTATTTATCAATTGCAGAATCGAGAGAACGCGTTCCGTTTCTTCCGGTGATAGAAGCTTTACTTATGGAGATTACCTTAGAAATGATGAGAGAGGCTGCCCTTCGTTTACCCACTCCCATTAGCCAGACCGTAGGGATTGTTGGAGGTATTGTGATTGGACAAGCTGCTGTTCAAGCAGGGATTGTGAGTAATATCATGATTATTATTGTTGCTATTACAACTATAGCTTCTTCTATTGTTCCTAATTTTGAAATGGGTTTGGCAATAAGATTACTGCGTTTTCCTATGATGTTATTAGCTGCTTTATTTGGAATTGTAGGAATTATTATCGGCTGGATGACTATAATTGCACATCTTATAAGTTTAGAGTCTTTAGGTACTCCTTATGGTAGTCCTTTGTCACCTTTTCGAATATCAGGTATGAAGGACACGTTCGTTCGCTTTCCTTTGTGGTCAATGAAGAGAAAATCTAAAAATATTACGAAGAATCACAAAGAAACCAATCCTGATAAAGGGTGAAAATATGAAAAAATATGCATATAATGACATCACTGTCATGCAATACATCTTTATTATTAATGCCTCACAAGTAGGAACTGGAATTCTGTCCCTTCCAAGGGTACTTGCAGAAAAAGCTGGAACAGATAGCTGGATAGCACTATTTATTGGTTGGTTTTGCGCTATGACTGCCAGTATTTTGCTAATTCAAACAGCCAAACACTATCCAAATGATACCTTATATGAAATTCTTATTCGATTGTTTGGGAAAATCATTGGTACCATGGTAATTATTCTTTATATGATATATTTTGCTTTTTACGCATGGACAGTTCTAATTAATGGCATGCTTTATATTAAGGGCTGGCTCCTTCCAAAAACACCCGACTATATTATTTTGTTTCTATTCTCTATTCCAACCTTTTTGGTTGCACGCAATGGTGTTCGGATAATAGGTCGATACTGCGAATTATGCTTTTATATGACAATGTGGATTCCATTTTTTTTATTCATACCATTAAAAGATAGCAATTGGTTACACTTTCTTCCAGTATTAAAGGAGGGTTGGAAACCTGTCTTTTCGGCTGTTCCGTCTACTATCTTTTCCTTTATAGGATTTGAAATTGCATTTTTTCTTTATCCTTTTTTGCAAAAAAAGCAATATGCAACGCAAGGAATTATTATAGCAAATACCTTAACATTTATATTTTATCTATTTACTATCCTTATCTGCTTTTCGTACTTCAGTCCAGATGCAATTTTAGAGTTTAATCAACCTGTACTAAACTTGCTTAAAGTTATTGAATTTCGTTTTTTAGAACGGTTTGATATGATTTTATTGGCTATTTATCTAATTGTCGTCTCTACTGCATGGATTCCTTGTGTATACGGTGCTGTATTTTGTTCTAGTCAACTAATTGGAAAACAAGATCATACTCTTCATGTAGCTATTTTATTATTGGCAGTAATTATAGTAACGTTTTGGATCCATCCCTCATGGAATGAATCTGAACTATTTCAAAAGCTTACATCGAAAGCTGGACTTGTATTAGCTTTCTTATTCCCTGTATTTTTATGGATATATAACTTAATCCACAAAAAATACTTTCGGAGGGAAGCACATTGAAGCAGAAAATATTATGCAGTGTTTTAATTCCGCTAATATTGCTCACTGGGTGTTTAGACCAAATGAATGTAGAAGATGTTACACTCACGCTTATACTGGGTTTAGATTTGGACGAAAATGATAATTTGAAAGTATACTTATCCAGTCCTGTTTTCAATAAAGAAGCCAAGATTAAAGAGGAACAATATGGTGTGAAATCTGTTACAGTGCGAAACTCTCGTGAAAAATTCGACACCATGGCTATGGCTTTGACATCGGGAAGCAAGACACAACTTATTTTGATTGGTAAGCGACTTTTAAAACAAAAGAAGTGGGCGGATTATTTAGATCCTTTTTATCGAGATCCCAAAAATACGGTTACTACAAGAATTGTTGCTGTGGATGGACCTGTTTCAGACATAATTTATTATGCTCCCAAAAATAAACCACGTCTTCCTATATATTTGGCAAAATTAATTGAGACTGCACATAGAAGAAATATTACTGTAAAAACTACTCTTCAAGATTTTCATAACCAAACAAAAGAAAAAGGAATGACGGCGAGTGTTAGCGCACTTAAAAAGAATAACAATATAAAGTTGATAGGTTCAGCATTACTTGATGAACAGAATAGATATAAGCTAACTATTACACCAAAAGAAAATTTATTATTAAGTATCTTACAGAATCACATACAGGGAGAATTTCCATTTACTATTGCCGTACCGCTACAATCTGAAAGCAAAGAAAAACATTGGTTAAGCTTTAATACTCAAAGTACCAAAGTAAAAACAAACGTACAATACAAAAATCATTTTATGTTTAATATAAATGTACATATGAGAATTTCAATTTCAGAACGACTGTTTCCTTTTAATGTTAGGAATGATGGAGAAAGATTAGAAAGAAGCATTGAAAAACAGTTAAAAAGTGATTTAGAACGTTTAATAAAGAAAATACAAAAAGCAGAAATTGATCCTATAGGATTGGGGTTGTATGCACGAGCTTATACATATAAAGATTGGAAAAGAGTCCAAAAGAAATGGGGAAAAGCATTATCGAAGGCTGATGTTAAAGTTAATGTACATGTTAAAATTGGTGGAATGGGTACAATCAAGTAACAAGAACTCAGAGTAATAATTTTTTTTAGAAACTTCCTGGGTAGCATCACATCTCCATCAGCTTAAAGGTTCATAGCGCCCTTAGAACGTAATTTTTTGTTAGTCTGTAACAAAAAATTACATTTTTTTCTTTTTTGGGGTGTTTACTTTTCTTAAGTTGATGCGCATGGGTCACCATACCATTTCGGGGAAATTGTACGTTTAGACACAATTTGGACGCAAATTAACCGATTCCCTGTACGTTAAGGAATCGGTATTTATAATACAGGTTAAAATAAACAGCACTGTAGACTAATTGCTATGGTGTTTTAGCAGATGAAATAACCCATACTTTATATAGCTAAGGTTCATTATTTACGTCTATTTCTGTATGAACTTTAAAATGAGGGACCTCAGCCAATAGAACATAGGCAATCTTATAATCAGGTGTTACATAACCATCATAAACACGTCCATATATTTCATTCCCGATTGAGTCCGTCCATACTTCAGCTTCTCTCAATGTCTCAAATATAATGTTTTCACTATTCCATTTGATATTCATCTGAACAGCTCTATTTCTTAAATGTTTTCGATATAATATTATCAGTTTTGAGTATCTTATATTGAGAGGTACTCTATAAAGTTCTAAAATAAATTTGTAATAGATTGAAAAATTATGAATGGGGTTATCTCTTTGTGGGAGTGTATTTTTGTGAACTTGATGGAAGAAGTACATAAAACTAATACCTTCCAAACATACTAATAAAATATTTTGGAGGTGAGTTTTATGGATAAAAAAGACTTTCAAAAAGTTTATAATGAATACTTACATCAAGGAGAAGAGCAAGCTCAATTGGAAGTAGTCCAGGACCAGGAAGTCGATTCAGGAGCAGAACAAATAGTTGCCGTTCGTAAAAATGATGAAGGTGATTTAATTGCTTTTAAAACGAGTAGCGGAAGAGAGTTAGATTATATTACTGCTCTTGATGAAGCAAAATCAGGGAAGTTAGCTCATGTGGACGTATTTCATAAGTATGGTAGGGATATTATACGTAGTGAACCGGATGGTATAAAGGAAAATAACTTAGATAATTTACCGTCTTTTTAAACGGGTAAGCCTCAAGAAGAGAATGTTCATTTGGATATTCTCTTCTTTTCTTTGTTAAGCTTTCCCTACAAATAGAAGGTTCATTTCTAAAGTGTAATCACACTTTTAAAGAGTTCTCTAAATTTCTCTTTATCTTCTGCTGTAAATGGTTTTGGCCCTTTTGTACGCTTGCCGCTTTTTCGAACCATTGCACTTAAATACCGTGTTTGTAATAGTTGTTCAATGTTTTCATTCGTATACTTATAGCCTTTATGGTGTAGAACGATACAGCCTTTTGCTAAAGCTAGCGAAGCAAGACCGTAATCTTGCGTTACGATTAAATCTTCTTTTTTTGCTAACTGCATAATCCGGTAATCCGCAGCATCCGCTCCGGAATCAACATAAATTGTTTCTACTCCTGTTGGCTGCTTAGCATTAGAATAATGAGAAAAGCTAGTAACGAGGGTAACAGGAATTTCAGCATTCGTAGCTTCATAAATAATCACATCTTTTACAGGACAAGCATCTGCATCAACGTAAATTTTCATTTTATCACTCCTAAAACTAGGTTCGAGTTGATGATAATGGTAGATTTTTCTTTTGTCAAACGAGAAAGCTTTATTTAAAGTTATTTTCCACAAACCAAAATAGCCTCACGCAAACGAGAAATACCTTCCTCAATTTGATCAATATTCACTTTTCCATAAGATAAACGAATATAACCATCTTTCGCGCCGAAAATACTACCTGGCATAAAAGCAATTTCTTGTTTTAAACTTTGCATAATAAGTTGTTTTTCGTTTATAGGTTCGTTTAATTTTCCCCATATGTATATACCACCGGTCGGGCTTGAGAAAGAGATTTTATCGTGAAGTTGCTCGTTTAGGGCACGAACGATAATGCCTCTTTTTTCTGCAAGTTGTTTTCGTAACGGTACGATATGCGACTGAAATGGTACAGTTTCGAAAAATTGTTGTATAAGCCACTGCGGGAATATACTCATTCCTAATTCCATTTGGTGACGCGCATCTGATAATCGCTCTACGACAGACTGCGGAGCGACAAGCCAGCCAACTCGTAACCCTGGCGCAATCATTTTTGATAAGGAATGAACATAAATGACTGTTCCGTTTTCATCAATCGATTTTAAAGTAGGGCAAGGTTGTTTATTTTCTAACGTAAGTAAACTGGACGGGTCATCTTCAACGATCGCGATTCGTAAGTCTGCGCAAAGTGATAGCAGTTTCTTTCTACGGTTTGGATGCAGCATCGTTCCCGTAGGGTTTTGGAAATTTGGATTTAAAAAGATCATTTTAATACGATGCTTTCTATATAACTCTTGCACATCGTCTGGATTAATACCGTGTTCATCGACAGGTAACGGGAAAATACGAATACCTGCTGATTGGAATAGCGGTAATGAATAACAGTGTGATGGACTTTCGAAAGCGACCGCATCACCTGGGTTTAATAAACATTGTACGATAAGGTGAAGTGCTTGTTGGGCGCCGGATGTAATCATAATCGATTGTTCGGTCGCTTCAACTTTTAAATATTCCTTCATATATTTTACTACCGCTTGTCTTAGCGGGAGATAGCCTTGCGGATGATCGTAACTTAATGACTGTGTTAACGGTTGTTCTCGTAAAATCGTTTGTAGTTGATCGTGAGGATAGAGGTTACAACCGAGCTCTCCGTTTGCGAAATCTATAATGTTCTCATTTTGTTGTACTTCTGATCGAATATGGCGAAGTAACGGTAAGTTTGGTAAGAAAGTACCACCTTCTACGAAACCTCTCCAGTTCGGCGTTAATGTTGGAGAAACGCCCCACATATGTGTACTCACACGTGTACCTTTACCAGTCGTACTTTCTACAATTCCCATAGCACGTAGTTCATTATAAGCAGTTGTTACCGTACTTCGGTTTACATTTAACTGCGTAGCTAATTTCCGTTCTGAAGGGAGGAAGCTACCTGGGGGAAGTTCTCCGTATGTAATACGTTTTTCAATAAAGTCAACAACTTGCTGATAAATTGGGATTTTACTGTCGTTATCTAGCTTCCATTCCATACAAACGCCTCCGCAAATCTTATATACATTAAGTATAACAAATTGGCTGGGTAAAAAAACAGCCAATTGGACGGTGTTATATCCAGCCAATTTTACTATGCTAAATAGGGAAGGGGAGATTCGGATGAAACGATGGCAAATGGAGTGGCTCCTAGTATCAGTTGCATTAGTATGGGGAGCAAATTATACAATTGGAAAGTATGGCGTGGCATTTATGTCATCCATTCAATTTAATAGTTTACGATTTTTAGTAGCATCTCCGGTATTATTACTTATTACATTTATTATGGAACGCTCATTACGTATTGAAAGAAAAGATTGGTTACGATTATTAGCAGTTGGTATCGTTGGAACGACAATGTACCAAACGATGTTTATGCTATCTGTGAAATATACTTCAGCAACGAACGCCTCATTATTAATTGCGATGTCACCTATATTTACAGGGATATTAGCAGTATTGCACAAACAAGAACGTTTTTCGATGAAAGTACAAATTGGTTCAATAGTAGCGTTTATTGGTGCAGCATTCGTTTTATTAACAGGGCATTCAGGAGGAGCAACTTATGAATATGCGTGGCTCGGAAATGTAATTGGATTAGTCGCAGCAATTGCGTGGGGATGGTATCCAATTTTAGCGCAACCTCTTATTACAAAATACTCCGCAATGAGAGTCACATCATGGTCTACTTTAATTGGAATTGTACCTCTCGTTATATACTGTTTATTCAACGTAAATACATTAACGTGGCCAGTAGATATGCCAAGCTGGGGATCACTAGCATATTCAATCATCTTTGCGACCATCTTCGGACTAGCAATGTGGTATGTCGGTATTAGTCAAATAGGCTCAACGAAAGTAATGGTTTATATGTATCTCGTACCATTGTTCGCAGTTATCTTTGCAGCTGTAACAATTGGAGAGCAAATCAATATGATGCAACTCGTTGGCGGACTTATTATCTTTATCGGCTTATATGTTGTAAAAAAAGGCGGAATCAAAAAGCCAGCTCTCAATTTGAAAAAAGTAAGCTAACAGTAAAAAGGATCTCTTTCATATAGAAGGAGATCCTTTTTTATTTCGTAATAAAAGCGCTTGTTCAACGGCCCATTTTTGATGGTCATGAATGAGAAGCTCTACAGCAAGTAAAGGAGACATCCACTTTAAAACATGATCATCTTCACAGTTATTAATTTGCTGATGTATCATATTTGCGATATAAAAGAAACCATCATTGAAATAATATGTATCTTCCTTTTCCGCATAAAAATATCGTGCTGCATTACCGATAGAACGATCAATTTCAATCGCCCAACCTAATTCCTCTAGTAATTCACGATGCAAACATGCTTCTTTCGTTTCCGTACCTTCCATACCGCCACCAGGTAAAAAGTAATGTTCTCCTTTTTCGATGATAGCTATTTTTGAGCAAGTATTGTTAAAAATAACCGCATAGCAACTTGGCCGTAATACATACTGAACAGTAGGTTCTTTATAACCAAATGTAAGTTTTGAAATCATAAAACACGACCTTTCTCTATAAAATACATAAAAGGGTTATTAAGGAAAATATAGAATTATATAAGTATAATCTTATAGGAGTGGAGTGATAACAACATGATAAATCGAAAGTGTTCGCGCTGTAAAGAAATTACAGGTGCATTGCATGGTGGTAAAAAAATTAAAGAAGAATTTCTATGTGAAGACTGTTTGCAAAAAGGAATTGCGAGTGGGGAAATCGAATTATCACAAGTTGAGCAAGAACAAACTTCGTATCTTTCTATAAAAATATTAAAAATAATGAGTGTTATTTATTTAATAGGATCTATTTTAATGATTTTTTCAACGGGTCCA
Organism: Bacillus sp. RC242; assembly: GCF_044908245.1. Lineage (NCBI taxonomy): Bacteria > Bacillati > Bacillota > Bacilli > Caryophanales > Bacillaceae > Bacillus > Bacillus sp. RC242. Next base: position 43,042 of record NZ_JBIYCZ010000002.1, on the reverse strand, counting down.
TTTATACATAATATGGGATTTGGTGAAATGTCAATTTCAGGATCAGAATTAGGTTTAATAAGTGTTGTTATGCTAGGTTCTCTATTCCAGTCTGTTCTTGTATTTTGCGGGATATGGGTATTCATTCTATTAGTAGAAACAGTCATTAAAATTTATGAAAAAATGAAGTGAGTGAGAGGGAGAAACATATGCGAGTAAGAAACATACAAGGGGAAGATTATGTAAATATTCATTCTGTATTAAATGATTGGTGGGGCGGAAGAGATATGGCTAGTATGTTGCCGAAGTTGTTTTTCGTCCATTTTCAAGAAACGAGTTTTATCATTGAAGAAGATGGAAAAACGTTAGGTTTCTTATGTGGATTTTTTTCACAGACGCATAAAGATGAAGCGTACGTTCATTTTATCGGTGTAAATCCGAAGTTTAGACGAAAAGGAATCGCATCGACGTTATATTCTTATTTCTTCGATGTCGCCCGTGCAAATAACCGTAAAGTTGTAAAAGCGATAACGTCACCAGTTAATAAAAAGTCAATTGAATTTCATCAAGAAATCGGATTTCAAATTGAAGCTGGGGATGATGAAATAGAAGGTGTATCCGTACATACAAATTATGATGGGAACGGCGGGAGTAGAGTTTTATTTTTAAAAAATGTGTAAAGTAGGCTGACGTAAAGTTAGCCTTTTTGTTGTGAGGAGGGATAAATATGGAGAGTTCTCAAAGTAGAAACGAGTATTTACGACGTATTTATAAAGTGCAAGACTATATAGAATCACATATAAATGATTCACTTTCAATTGAAGATTTAGCTAATGTGGCAGGCTTCTCAAAATTTCATTTTCATAGAATTTTTAAAGGGATGATGGATGAGCCGTTATCTCGGTATGTGAATCGTTTGAAGTTAGAGAGGGCAACACACCTTCTTACTTATCGTACAGATATGACGATTACAGACATTGCGTATTACTTCGGGTTCACAGATTCAGCAGTTTTCTCCCGGACATTTAAAAGTTATTACGGAGTAAGTCCGTCTCAATATAGAAATCACAATAGCAAGAATTGCAAAGACGTTAGCGAAGATTCTCAATACAATGAGTGTAAGAAGGTTCGAGGAGAGGTCGAAATTGTAACAGCGGACAAAGTAAACGTCGCATACATAAGACATGTAGGTACATATAAAGATTTAGCTATAGATTTTCCGAAAATGATAGAAAAACTATTTCATTACGCATCGGAGCAAAACTATCATGCATTCGAGGATACGGAGGTATTAACAATTTACCATGATCATCATGAGTTCACAGAAGACTATCATTTAAGAACAAGTCTATGTATAACAATTCCGAATGAGTCCGCAGTAGAAACGAGCGACATTGGAATAATGGTAATACCTTCTGGAAAGTATGCGGTAGGTCATTTTGAAATATTCCAAGATGAATATAAAGGAGCATGGGATTTCTTATACGGTGAGTGGCTTCCAAATAGCGGATATAAGCCGAGAGATTCATATCCTTTTGAAATGTATAAAAATGACCCAAAGCAGCACCCGGAAAATAAACATATAGTTGATATATATGTACCTATCGAACCTTTTTAATCATAGGTTAAAGGGGAAGGAATAATGAAAACTGCTGAAAAGTTAGATCAGATTATAAAAAAAGAATATAAAAATATTAATGGTATGTTAGTAGTACAGAAAGGTAATGTTATTTTTGAAAAATATTATAACGGACACGGGCCAGATGATACATTTCATGTGGCATCGGTCACCAAAACGATAATCTCTGCGTTAATTGGACTATGTGTAGATAAAGGGTATATAAAAAGTGTTGATCAAAGAGTAATAGAATTTTTCCCGGAATATAACGTTAATTCATCTGAAATAACAGTACGACATCTTCTTACGATGACGGCTCCACATCCTTTTGTAGACTGGCAGGAACCGTTAGAAGAACTATGTACACAAGAGGATTGGGTACAGTATACACTTAATAGAATGGGGGATAGTGGAGAAATCGGATCTTTTAAATACTCATCTGCAGGAGCTCATATACTATCAGCGATTATAACGAACGCAACAGGCAAAAGTGCGCGTGAGTTTGCGAATGAGTACTTATTTCAACCACTCGGCATGAGAGAAATTCCAAACTACAATATGAAAGTATTTGGATTCGATGATTTATTCGGAAAAGATGTAAAAGGATGGGTTCACGATCCAAATGGTATTTCGACGGGTGGCTGGGGACTGACGTTAACGGTTAGAGATATGGAAAAGTTTGGACAGCTGTATTTGAATGAAGGTATTCATAATGGAAAACAAATACTATCAAAATCATGGATAAAAGAATCGACAAAAATGAACCAAAATCAATATGGTTACTTATGGTGGTTACGAGAAGAGGATGGAATCTTTTCATACTGTGCAATGGGCGATGGTGGGAATATGATTTGTTGTATTCCGGAGAAGGAATTGGTGGTGGTGATTTCTTCTGAAATTATGGCGAATGTGGGAGATAGATGGAAGTTAATTAAAGACTGCATACTTCCTTATTTAAAAGATTAAGATGTGTATTTTTATGAAAATGAAAATGAAAGGTTTAGTTATACTTGTTATATTCTCCATGATTGAAATAAGTGCTGTGAGAACGGAGGCGTTCAATTAAGATTAGGAAACTTCAACACCTATACGATTATTGAATAGGTGTTGAAGTATTTATGAGTTAATTAAGGTACATTAAACTGCGAGCTGAAACACCTTTTTCTGTTATTGTAAATTATTCTTTAACTTTTCGATGTATAAGGTACATCATGCCAAACACAATTACCAGCAAGATAAATTTAATTAATTCCATTAGGCTAATATCCCATTTTGTTTCTACTCCATTTGTTAAATAAAATACATTAAACATACCATGTAAAATTGCAGGTGTTATCACAGAACGGCTATACTCTCTCGTATACGTCAAAATTATAGATAATATAAATAATAACGATAGATAACTTAATATTCCTACAAACCATAACTCATAGTTTTTATAAAAGAGTGCTACTGGTAAATGCCATAAAGACCAAAGTGAAGCTGTAATTATTGCAGTTTGTATTAATGAATATTTTTTTCGTAAATAGTAATGAAGATTCCCGCGCCAAATAATTTCCTCTAAAAATGCAGACAAAGCTGCAATTGTAAGACCAATGAGTATGAGAAATCCCAATTCATTGCAGTGATTAAATAAGAACTTTATATTATAAATATAAAAATAAAAATGGAGACATAGACCTAGAAGTAGTGGGAATAAAATAGGGAAAATTAGTGATTTTAATGTTGGACGTGAAATGCCAAATGTATGGAAAATTTCTTGTTTCTTATATACTTTTTGATATAAAATAACGGCTAACAACGGAACAACCATCGTAAACCCTAAATAATTACGACTATTTTCTATGTTCAGTAAGATGATATATACAAGCGATGTGAGACAATAAATACATAATGTTGAATGATAAACTATGTTTCTATTAATATTGTTCACCTACCTAAGTATATATAAAGTGTTAACCGTCTACTTCCATATTTAAAATTTGAACAAGTTGATTATTTAAATAACTGGTACTATAAGAAAAATCATTTTGATACCACTCAATAATGATGCCAATAATTGCATTCGCTTGGTAGGAACAATAAAGTGAATCATTCACTCCTTCTTTAAGCAAAGACCCTTTATCTTGAAATAATAAATGCTTTATTTCCTCAAAAAATAAATAATAGTACATTAAAGGAACCTTTTTGGAAAAAACAATTCTATAGAAAGTTTTATATTTTTCGATATGATGAAAAATCCGAATTGTAGAAGGATCTAATTTACTAGTTTTCAATACTGATACGTAGCGATAAGGTTCTTGATAAGAACGTGTCAAATCTGCTGTAATTTCTTTAAAATACTCCCCAAATAAATCTTCCACTTGTTTATAATGTAAGTAAAATGTACCACGATTTATTTTGGCTTTTCTGCAAATTTCCGAGATAGAGATGACTTCTAAAGTTTTTTCGTTTAATAATTCTAGCAATGCGTTATGTAACGCCTCTTTTGTTTTCACAATACGCATATCTGTACGCATCATTTTTTTCACCTCTTATTGAACACATTTCTTACGATGTGTTAATTATTGAACATTTATCACTTTTTTGCTCATTGTAAGCGCTCTTTTATATTATTATAATCTTTATTGAACAACTGTACAATAAAAGACAAAGGGGGCCGATTCAAATGAGATTAAAAGATAAAGTAGCAATTGTCACTGGTGCTGCGTCAGGCATGGGGAAAGCAATTGCAGAAGGTTATGCAAAAGAAGGAGCAAAAGTCGTTGTATCAGATTTAAACTTAGAAGGGGCTCAACATGTAGTACAAGTAATTAAAGCTACAGGTGCAGAGGCCATTGCTGTTCAAACAAACGTTACCTCTGATCAAGATATTCAACGTCTTTTCGATGAAACAAAACAAGCTTACGGGAAATTAGATATTCTTGTTAATAATGCAGGTATCATGGATGGAATGGAGCCTGTTGGTGAAGTTTCAGACGAACGCTGGGAGAAGGTTTTCTCTGTGAATACAGTATCTGTAATGAAAACAATGCGTATTGCAGTGAATCTATTCTTGGAACAAGGACACGGTACGATCGTCAATAATATTTCTGCAGGTGGATTATACGGTGCACGTGCTGGTGCTGTTTACACAGCATCTAAACATGCAGTCGTTGGCCTAACAAAAAACACTGCCTTTATGTATGCGAACAACAACATCCGTTGTAACGGTATCGCTCCTGGAGCAGTCATAACAAACATTGCTTCTACAATGACAAATGTGAGTGAATTTGGTGCGAGCCGCCAAGCATTAGGTATGGCAATTAATCCACGTGCTGGACAACCAGAAGAAGTTGCACAACTGGCTATCTTCTTAGGTTCAGATGAAGCTAGTTTCGTAAACGGACAAGTGATTTCTGTAGACGGCGGCTGGACTTCATATTAATTTTAATTCAAATATATATAAGTAAATAAGTTTTGAAAAAATAATGCTCCTGTCAATTTGGCAGGAGCATTCCTTTTTATAAGAATTTTTACATTATAAATTAACACTAATATTTAAATAGCTATCTTTATTGGTTCGTAAATGTTTGTACGTATTTTGTATGACTATGAATAAAGTAAACCATGTTTTGCTACAAAACAACGATACTTCTATCCCGCGTCTAAAGTCCTGCGTGTGCTTTATCATATCGTAAACAGTGTAAGGGGAACTTCCCAATACGATGAGTGAAGGAAAAGAAATTCTATCAAAATCATGGATAAAAGAATCGACAGAAATGATCCAAAATCAACATTGTTACTTATTTACTTATGTTGGTTACGAGAAGAAGAGGGTGTTTATTCATATTGTGAAATGAGCGATGGTGGGAATGTGATTTGCTGCGTACCAGAGAAAGAACTGTGAGGATGATTGCTTCTGAGGTTATTCCAAATGCCGGGGGATGGGTTTTGGAATTTAATACTAACTTTTTGTTTAATGACGGAAAGTTCGCGGGAATGTAAGTTCTGTGTGAATGAATGTAAATATTGGGATTTTTCGATATTTCATTATTTTCTTTATGTATAATGAGGACAAGGCCTAAAAATACTTAAATATTTAAGTGAATATTTTAAAAAGGGAAATTAAGGAGATATGAAAAGCTTACTTCAAAAAACTTTAGCTGTTACAGGACTAACTGCTTCTTTATTAGGTATGGTTTCTTCAGTTTCATTTGCTTCGATTAGTTGGGATAATAGTGCAAGGTGGTCAGGATCCGGTTCGAAAGCTAAGGCAACTGCCTACACTGCAAAATCAAATGAACCTCTTATGTACAAAATGATTGTAACAGCTAAATTTAGTGATGGCTCTTTTAGAAAAGAAGAAGTGGATGATGCACGAATTACAGATCGTATAGATGTTGAAGTTTCATCCAAAGGGAAAGTGAATGGTGGTTATTCGACTCATGAATGGTCAGTCGTAGAGGATGATAGTGCGTTCGCCTATAAGGAAATGGTAATTAAATAAAAATCAACAAAAACCGTGAAAAAGGATATATACTTTTTTCACGGTTTTTAAAATAAGGAGGATATATGAATCTAGTATTAAAAGAAATAGTGGTGAACAAAGCGATATTCATTATGTTATTTATTGCGTTTGTATTGACAATATGGCCGATACTTATCGCAATGTCGACGAAAGATTATTATGATGAGAGATTTTATGATAGTAAAAATGGTTATTTTAATTATTACTATTCCGTTCAACTTACTAATATGGGGGAATTCAATTTCAAACAATTTCAGACGTTAGTAGAATCTGATTTTAAAAATGCTAGCGTTATTACAAATGATATTCGTATTACTATTCCAGATATCGGGCGGATAACAATGAATGGTCTCCTTAATAAAAATTGGTCTCCACCATTGCTAAAAGGTTCTCAGATGGAACAACATGAAGAAAATAGTGTAATAGTGGGGAAGAAAATTTATAAAAATACGGAAACAATAAAACTATTTAATAAGGAATATACAGTTAAAGGCGTAGCAGGAGTAAATACCGAATATGAGTATAATATGAAAATTTATGTCTCTTTACATGACATGCCAGATGAAGTGAAACAAAAGATACAAAATGAAAAGACATTCCAAATGATCGTTCGTTCTAACGAAAACCCTAAAGAAGAGATAGAAACTTTCATACAGCATATGAAACAGAACAATAAAGATATAAATGCCAAAGTGATTAGTGAAAAAGAGAACTATGAGAAGGAAAAAAACTCTAGTGAAGCCGTAGAAGAGTTACTCAGTTTTCCATATAGAATTTTTTGTATAGCTTTAATTACCAGTATAATTGTAAGTTATTTTTGGATTTATACGAAGAAAAAGAGCCTGTCGTTAAGGAAGGCTTTGGGAGCAAGTAATGTAAATCTTTTTATTTTTATATTTAGTCAATTATTTTTATGTGCAATTACTGCATCAGCCTGTGCAATATGCATACAATGGATTTTTAAAACTTTGAGTGAAAATATTTTAGAGTTTACAAGTTATAGCATTAGTTTACAGTCTACTCATATTGTAATGTGTGTATTTCTTTCACTTACTATAGCTTTTATCCTCTCTGTAATACCAATTGTATATGTGCTTAAAAGTGAACCTGCTAAAGCATTAAAGGAGTAAAAATGATGAGAATAAAAAGTGCGTTCCTAGCATTAAAAAAGAGATTTCTATTTTCGGTACTTCTTCTAATACAGATTACATTTGGATTAGCAACTATAACGAGTTCAATTAATGTATTTTATAACTTACACCATCTAAACGATAAATCCAGCTCAGTATTAAATGTGGATAAAACATATTTAATTAATTTTGAAACGACGGCAGATAGGTTACAAAGCAAAAAATTTAATAAAGAACAAATTCAAGAAGTTTATAAAACGATTCAACAAAATAAAGATGTGATTTCGTATGGTACATACGAGCAGAGAGTTATTGAAATAGAGTCAAGTAATAGACCACTTCAAACCAGTATGATTACTGATTTGAAACATAAAACGTTTCACGATGACAGACCTACTATTAAAACAATTTTTGTAGATGAAAATTACTACAAATTGTTACATTTACCTTTGAAATTTGAAGAAGGCTTCTTACATGAAGATTTTCAAAAAAACAGTGAAGAGAAAACAAAGGTTTTAATGGGTTCTTACTTTAAGAAATATTTTCAAGTTGGGGATACAATTAATAATCAATATACAATTACAGGCTTTTTGCCAGAAAATAAATTTATCGTAAATAATAATACGACGAACACATATTTGAAGTTGGATTACGCAATGATAATGCCTATGTCATCTAATAGATATGAAAAATATGAAGCGATGTTTTTAAGACTACATCAAAGTACAGTTTTATATTTACAAAAAGGTGCAGATATAAAGAAACTAGAAGAATCAATTCAACTTAAAGGAAACGATGGTACGTTTTATTTAAAAAGTTTAGGTGAAGAAATAAATGAAGGGGTTACTCTTGATAGCTATTCTGAAATACCTCAACTTATAGTCGGAATCTTATTTATTTTATTCTCAATCGTCGGAATTGTAGTAACGACTATTATTTCTATCATGATGAGAAAGAGGGAATTTGGTATAAAATTAGTTTTTGGCGAAAGTAAATTTGGAATGTTTATTCAAATTGTTTTAGAAAACATTATTGTAGCAATAGTTGGCTTAGGAATGTCACTAGTTTACTTTTCATGGAGATATGGGGCTCTATTGCAAATGTCGAAGGATTTAAAAACAGCAACGGTATTAGACTTTAAATTGGATATGCCTATATTATTTTTAGTATTTCTATTCTTATTATTGATCATCATTGTCTCAAATGTAATTGTCTTCTTATTTATTAGAAAGCTTGAACCGAAAACATTAATAGGTGGGATGGAATAATGAGTTTAATTGAATTGAAAGACATTAAGAAGGTGTATAGTAACAAAAACCATAATACGTTCGCGTTAAACGGTATAAACTTAACGATAAATAAGGGCGAAATTATAGCGATAATGGGTCGATCAGGATCGGGGAAAAGTACGCTATTAAATGTTATAGGGTTAATTGATTTGCCAAATGAGGGTGAATATACGTTAAATGAAAAAACATTAACTGAAATTAGAGCAAATAAAGTTCATAAAACAAGAAATGAAATGATTGGATTTATATTTCAATATTTTGCATTGTTAAAAGAACATACTGTACATAGATAATGTAGCACTACCACTCACATATAGAAAGCTAAAGCAACGTGAAAGAGAAAATAAGGCGAAGTTCTATTTAGAAAAAGTAGGTTTAAAAGAACATTTGTATAAAACACCGGACGAGCTATCAGGCGGACAACAACAGCGGGTAGCTATCGCAAGAGCGTTAGTGGGCGAACCAGAAATAATTTTGGCTGATGAACCGACTGGGAATTTAGATAGGAAAACCGGAGAAGAAATTATGAATCTGCTATTACAACTAAATGAAGAAGGAAGAACGATTATTATTGTAACGCATGATATGAAAGTAGCGAATCAGTGTAATAGAATAATTGAGTTAGTTGATGGGGAAGTTGTGCGGAGTTAAAGAATGAGAGTTAATAATTATTTATTATTTAAGAAACCATGATGATTAACTTTTCAAAATGGTTTCTTTTTATTTTATAGAATTAAAATTGTAGTAAAAAGCTACATCCCACCCGTAACTTTTCAGAGCAAAAAATCGTTTAATAAAAAGAAAGGATTTTCAATCATGAATGGGGGAGAAACATGAAGATTTTAATTCTAGGTGGTACACGTTTTTTAGGAAGAGCTTTCGTAGAAGAGGCTTTAAAAAGAGGGCATGAAGTTACATTATTTAATCGCGGAACAAATAATGAGATTTTTCCTGAAGTAGAGCAGCTAATCGGTGATAGAGATGATGATGTTTCAAGTTTAGAAAATCGAAAATGGGATATGGTCATAGATACATGTGGATTTTCTCCTCATCACATTAGGAATGTAGGAGAAGTACTTAAAGATAATATAAAGCACTATACATTCATCTCAAGCCTTTCCGTATATAAAGATTGGATCCCGCATCACATAAAAGAAGATTATAAATTACTACCTGAACCACCAAGTGATAAGGTAAAAGCTGTAGAGAATGGTGAAATATCTCCTTATGAGTATTACGGTGCGCTTAAAGTATTATGTGAAAAAGAAGCAGAGAATTATTGGCCGGGTCGTGTTTTACATGTAAGAGCAGGACTTCTTTCAGGAATGTTTGATTATACAGATCGGCTTCCATACTGGATTGGGCGTGTAGAAAAGGGAGGAAAAGTGTTAGTTCCAGGAAGAAAAGACCGTCCAGTGCAGTTCGTTGATATAAAAGACGTCGCAAGCTTTGGACTAAACATGGCAGAAAACAATAAAACGGGTACATTTAATGTAACGGGTCCGAATTATGAATTGACGATGGAAGAATTATTAAATACGTGTAAAAAGGTAACGAATAGTGATGCTGAATTCGTTTGGGTAGATGAATCATTTATAAATGAATATAAAGTACAGCCATGGACAGAGATGCCATTATGGCTTCCCGAAACTTTTGCATTAGAAGGTGAAACGAAGCCGTGGAAAGGTGGATTTTCTATTAATATAGAGAGCGCAGTTAAAGAGGGTCTTACTTTTAGAAGGTTAGAAGATACTGTTAAAGACGTGTATGAGTGGATGAGAGAAATGAAAGGTAGGGAATTTAAGGCAGGTATTTCAATTGAAAGAGAAAAGGTGCTGTTAGATAAGTGGTATGAAATAAAGAGAGCTTAAATAGGAATCTTATGAAAAAAGGACTCTGTCTATTGGTTAAACAGAGTCCTAATATTCATCTACCACTCAATCGGTTCTTCCCCGTACATTTCCCATAGCTTAGGAAACATCTTTTTCAAACCTACTTCGTCATCTTCATCCCAGTCTAACTCGATATCAACTTCCTCAAATTCTTCATTTGATAAGACATGGTATAGTGTAAAGTATGTATCATCTTCATCCCCAGTCTTCTCCATATATACTTCTTGTCCGAAATATAGTGTAAGTTCTTCTATTTCTGGAACATCATACTCGCTCAAATTTTCTAATACAGGAATTAACCGTTCTGGATCTTCAATACACACTTCGTATGTTTCTTTTCCTTGATATAATAACCACCCGCGGAAGTAATCAAAACTATCATCCGAACAACCGCCCATAATTATACAAGCAGCCGCCCATAAGTGAGACGTATAGGAAGCTTTTAAAGTACGATGCATATGTGTGTCAAAAGCTACAATTTCATGTACTGTACGTTTAGCAAGGTGAGAAGTGAGCCATTCTATTTGTTCTTCTTGGTCTTCGCCTTTCGATTTTGCACGAGCGAGTAGTTCCCAAAATTCTTCTTCTGTTATCGTTTTTTCTTTTATGTAATCTTCCCCTAGAATAGGGTCGGTATATCCTTTTTTTCGTTTGGAAGCGATTAGTTTGTTAGCTTCTTTTATGCATTCTTCTTCTGTTTCAAACTCTTTCGCTTTCACACTACCAGCTGTGCCAATTTTTCCGTAAAACACAACGTAGTCTCTATCTTTCACAACGATTTTCCAAAACTTATTTGATTTCTCAGTTTGCTGGATTAATAACGTTTCCATTCGTACCCCCATATTGCTTTTCTAGTATGCATTGTGATTGTAACATATGTATAAATACCTGTAATGACAAAAAGGTAAGTGTAGTTTTCGGAAAGTTCGAAAATTATTGAATGAAATAGAAAAATTTAGTAATCTTATTTGTACAGCACATACATAATAGTTTTGTAATCATACATTGGAGGGGTTTGTTGTGGATCTTACGTTTAAAGTAGAGGAAACATGTTTTAATTACCGAGTCGGAGCAATTTGTAAACACGATAATAAAATACTCATCCTTCAAGATGAAGGTGAAGAGTATTGGTACGTACCAGGCGGACGAGTGAAAATGTTAGAAAATAGTGAAGATGCATTAAAACGAGAGCTTACAGAAGAAGTGGGTGTTCCTATTAAAGTGAAGAGATTAATATGGTCAGTAGAAAATTTCTTCACCCTTTCTGAGCGAAAGTTCCATGAGATTAGTTTTTATTATGAAGTAGAGCTGCATGAATTACCTGCAAATGGGGCGGATCAATATATTCTTGAAGAAGCAGGTAGAAAATATATATTTAAGTGGGTGCCGGTAGAAGAGTTAGATGCGTATAACTTACAGCCAGCGTTTATAAAAGATAAAGTAAAGGATGTATCAGTTCATACAGAACATATCGTTTTACAAAAGTAAGCGTGTTTGGAGGGGAAAACGGTGAAGGGGACTAAAAAGGAAATACATATAGACGAAAAAGTCATTCGTTACACACATATCGAAAAAGGTTCTAATACGGTTTGCTTTATGTTTTCAGGTTCCGGTTACAATTATGATAAACCATTATTCTATTATGCAACAATGCTTATGCTTGAAAATAAAATAGATGTAGTACATATTCATTATTCCTATGATGGACAGTTAATGGAAAAACCAATGGAAGAAGTAACGAAAGTAATGATGGATGATATTAATCCTATTATTAATGAAGTGCTAAGAAATGGACAATACAACGATTCGATGTTTTTAGGAAAATCACTCGGAACAATCCCGATTGCAAATGATTTAATGAAGAAAGAGGAATTTGCACAATCAAAAATGATACTACTTACACCTTTACTGACGTTTGATTTGATTTTTGAGTCCATCTTACATAGTCATCACGACGGGCTTTTAGTAATTGGAGACAAAGATCATCAATACAATGCAAGTCAAATGGAGCGATTAGAGCAATCCAATTTAAAGATTGAGATTGTTAAAAATGCAAACCATTCTTTAAATGTTGGGGAATTTGAAACGGAGAATTCAATTGAAGCTATAGCGAAAGTAATAGAAAAACTTAAAGAAGTTGTTAGGACAAACTAATTTATCAACACATGCAAAAAGAGGTGCAAATTGCACCTCTCTTTTGTTTAGTAAGCCTTCAACACATGAAGCAAATAATCTTTCCGATTTAGCGGATTAAAGTCAACACGTTTTCGAGTAGGGAAGGGAGCCGTAAGTTTTGTAAAACCACCTGGCTTTGTTGTAAAGATTCCTTCTCCTTCAGCAAATGAATGGAGCATTCGTTTAAAATTCTCTGTTTTTGCAACAGGTAATGATCCTGTTAACTGGTAAGAATCATTATTTAATATAGGCTCTACAAAAGTTGCTGGTATGGCAGCGAGCTTATACATTGTGGTACTAATTGCGTGCTCTGGTACAGTTAATTCAAATTCGTTTAATGGCTCATATACACATGTTTCAGCCCGTTTCAAAGCATCCATTAATACGAGCGGTGTTAAATTTCTAAAGTCACTCGCTGTTGTAACAGGGCTTGCATAGCCGGTATGTGTTAATGTGACGATAATGTCCGTAACTTCCCATCCAAATAAACCTTGTTTTAACGTTTGAAATACTGTATCTTCAATCGCTTTATGAAATGCTAAAGGCAGTGATCCAAGTTCAACACCTAAGTTATACGTTATGCCAGAGTTAAGCGCGCCACGTTCAACTTTGAACCCAATTGTTGCGTAAAAAGGATTCTCTTTTTCGCCCATTACATCAAAGCTATTCCCTATGCCAATTGGTTTTTCAATACATACAACTCGCGTGTTTGAAAAGGTAACTTGTAAATTGTATTTTTCATAAAGTGTTGTTTCGATAACTTCTTTTTGTACTTCACCGAAAAGGCGAATGTATAGTTCATTATGAACATCGTCTTTCCAAACTTTAATGAGAGGATCTTCTTCGCATAGTTCCATAAGTGCAGCGTATAAATCATGAATTCGTTCTTTTGGTACTGCTTCAATAGCAGCTTCCATTTGTGGTTCGGCAAAGTGAATATCCTTTATATAATCCGTCCGCTTACCGATAATATCACCAATTTTGATATTCGTAAGTCCCGATACTTTGCAAAACTCTCCACTATGAACAGTAGAGGCTTGAACTGCATTTCCATTATGAAATATGCACATTTTTTTAATCTTCTCTTTATGTGATAGAGACTCACTGCGCTGAATATCAACATATTTTCTAACGTGTAAACAACCAGAAAATAGTCTTACGTAAGCAATCTTTTCGCCAGAAGATTCACGTTCAATTTTAAATACAACACCGGATAATGTTTCATCTTGAGCCGATTTAGTAGCTGGAATTAAGGCTGAAATATTTTTAAGTAATTCAGTTACTCCTATACCTGTCATTGCTGAACCAAAAAAGATAGGAAACACATTTGCTTGTTGTATTTGTTTTTCTAGTTCTTTTCTTAATGGCGTATCTGATATTATTTCGTTATTTACATATGACTCAAGCAATGATTCGTTAAATGGTGCTAACAGTTCCATACAATCGTCATAGGATTTATATTCAATAATCCGAGCGTCCTTTGTACCTTCGTTCTCTACAGAGTAGAAGGGGGATGCTTCATTTGAAAGAAGCTCTTTTATTTGTTTCACAACTTTTTCAGTATTTGCGCCACTACGGTCTATTTTATTAACAAATAATATAGTAGGTATGTTTAATTTCTGTAATGTCCGCATTAAAATCTTCGTTTGTGCTTGCACACCTTCAACGGCAGAGATAACTAAAATCGCACCGTCTAAAACGCGGAATGATCGCTCCACCTCAGCGATAAAATCAGCGTGTCCAGGTGTATCAATGACATTTACTTTTAAACTGTCAATAAAGAAAGAAACGACCGATGCTTTAATCGTAATTCCGCGCTGTCTTTCTAATTCCATTGAGTCAGTTTGCGTGCTTCCGCTATCAACGCGGCCAATTTCTTTAATTACATTCGTTTCAAAAAGAATTCGCTCAGTCAAACTCGTCTTGCCAGCGTCTACGTGCGCGACAATCCCTATATTTATTGTTGTCATATATAAATATCCTCATTTCACTTTCCATTTTTAATTCCTCATTTCTATGTGTGTATTGCCGCATTACAATCACTCTCCAGTCATTTAAATTATTACTATTATAATGTAATTTACATTTTTTGTAACGCTACAAAGCGCCTTAATTTGGAAAAAATAAAAAGAAAACAAAATGCTTGCATTCTAAATCGATATAGATTATATTAATTGACATATCAACTATTGATACATCAAACATTTTTGATTTGGATGTAAAGGAGGGGTAATTTGACAAGTTCATGCTCAAAAGAAGCGATTATTTTATATAAATTACACTTTCTAAATAAAGAAGTAAGTTCGAAGTTTGAAGGGTGTACAGGTATGAGTCAGTCTCGATTAGAGCTTATACTTCAGTTATTTGAAGTAGATGAAATTAGTCAAAAAGCACTTCAGCAAGAAGTGAATATTGATAATGCCGCGATTACGAGGCATTTAAAACAGCTGGAAGCAAACGGAATGATTACAAGACGTAAAAATCCAGATGATAACAGAATTACGTTAGTGTCTCTTACAGAAGAGGGACGAAATAAAATTCAAGTGTATCAAGAGGAAAAAGAGCGTTTCGCTACTTCAGCATTTAAAGGATTAAGTGAAGAAGAACGCGACAATCTTTTAACGATGTTAGACCGCATTCAAGAAAATATAAAAGAACTTTAAAAAAGGGAGAATACAACTATGACTAACTCAGTAAAAACAAATGATTTTAACGAAATTTTAACAGGACGCCGTTCAATCCGTAAGTACGATCCTTCAGTGAAAATTAGCAAAGAAGAAATGACTGAAATTCTTACAGAAGCAACACTTGCACCATCTTCAGTAAACATGCAACCATGGAGATTCTTAGTTATTGAAAGTGACGAAGCAAAAGCAACACTTGCGCCACTTGCGAAATTTAATCAATCTCAAGTAGAAACATCTTCAGCAATGATCGCTGTATTTGGTGATTTAAATAACTTTGATAATGCAGAAGAAATTTACGGTACAGCAGTTGAGCGCGGACTTATGCCAGCAGAAGTAAAAGAAGATCAAATGAAAAAACTTTCAGGTTACTTCTCAATGGTTACACCAGAAGTAATGAAAGATACTGTATTAATTGACGGTGGTCTTGTAGCAATGCAATTTATGTTAGCAGCACGTGCTCACGGCTATGATACTTGCCCAATTGGTGGATTTGAAAAAGACCAAATCGCAGAAGCTTTCGGATTAGACAAAGAGCGTCACGTACCAGTTATGTTAATTTCAATCGGAAAAGCTGCTGACAGTGGTTATCCATCAGTACGTCTTCCAGTTGAAAAAGTTGCCCAGTGGAAGTAATTTTATAAAAAAACAGAAATAAGTGAGATATGAGAGGGGAAACACCATGATTATTATTCACGCAATATTTCAAGTAGATCCAGCAAAACAACAATCGTTTTTAGAAGAAATTCAGCCATTACTTCATGGTTCAAGAGAAGAAAGTGGAAATGTATCTTACGATTTATATAAAGATACTGAAAAAGAAAGTGTTTATACGATGGTAGAAGTATGGAAAGATGAAGCAGCAGTTGCGAGTCATAATACGAGTGAACACTTCACATCTTTCGTTAGTAAAGCATCACAGTTTTTAAATGCTCCGCTTGATATAAAAGCTTATAATGGAACGTTAGTAAAATAATATGGTTATAGAAGATGACTTTGGCGTATGCTGAGGTCATCTTTTTTATTTTGATAGGAATATATTTACTTCTAACGTGATGTTTTATAATTTGGAAAATAAATATTCTTAATTTTAAAAATATTTTAAAGGTGGTAGTGAAATATATGAACATATTAAAGAAAATCACTAACAATATTTCAAAGGTCATTATAGGGAAAAATGAATCGATTGAACTAGCAGCTATAGCTCTTATAGCAAGAGGACATATTTTATTAGAAGATGTACCTGGGACGGGGAAAACAACATTAGCGAAAAGTTTGGCTAAAAGTGTGGACGCTAAGTTCCAAAGAATTCAATTTACAGCTGATACTTTGCCTGGAGATGTTATTGGACTCGAATATTTTGATGTGAAGGAATCGGAATTTAAAACGAGGTTAGGGCCTATTTTTGCAAATATAGTATTAGTTGATGAAATTAATCGGGCTGTACCGAGAACACAATCTTCGTTACTTGAAGTTATGGAAGAACGTACTGTTACAATTGCGAAGCAGACACATTCACTACCAGAACCTTTTTTAGTAATTGCAACGCAAAACCCTCTTGAATCGGCTGGTACATTTCCTTTACCTGATGCACAATTAGACCGATTTTTACTTACTATACGCCAAGGTTACCCTACGAGAGAAGCGGAAAAGGAAATGATGAATCGGTTCCAAACGAATGATCCATTAGAAACGCTACATTCTATTATTTCAAGTGAAGAAATAATAAATATACAAAAACTTGCAAGGGAAGTGTTAGTAGGGAATGATGTGCAAGATTATCTTCTTGAAATTATTGAAGCAACCCGTAAGCATGAACTGATTGAAATTGGTGTAAGCCCGCGAGGCACATTGGCATTTATGCGGGCAATCCAAGCACGAGCAATATTAAATGAAAGAGATTACTGTACACCAGATGATATAAAACTACTAGCTGCATCCGTTTGTGCTCATAGGTTAACGTTAACGATAGAAGGGGAGATGAAAACGACGAAAGAACAAATCATGAAAGAAATTCTTCATACGATTAGTGTGCCAGTGGAGAATCTACGATGAATCAACAGCTTGTGTATACACCTTTAGCCGAGCCTTTCGTAATAGGAGTTATGTCAGTTGTAGCCGTTATTTTATGTGTATTTTCAAGTAATCTACTCATATTATCTCTCGTATTTTTGTATGTAATTTTAATAGGTACTATGCATGTATACATACGTAAAGTATCTCGTGTTCAATGGGAATACAATCAAGGTAATTCGAACGTTTTTATAGGTGAAACGAATACGTGCAAAATAAAAATTTCAAACAACGCGATATTTCCTATTTTCAATATCGTATTTCGATTTAAATGTGAAAACAAGCTAACTTGGAATCATGATGAACTAAACAAAAATCATAGTACAGGTTCAAATTATTATTTGAATTTCAATATAAAAGGTGGAGAGACCGTTTCATTTGATTTACAAGCTGTAGCATTAAAAAGAGGTATCGCGAAATGGGAAGAAGTTGAAATTGTTATTACTGATCCATTTGGATTCATAACGAAACATATAACATATAAACAAGTTGATACGCCGTCCTATTTAGTTTTACCAGCCGTTCCGAAAATACAAGTTCCTGAATTACAAGAATGGTCACGCGGATTTCGAAAAGCAATGTCTTCTCCGCTATATGATGAAATGAAAGTAATGGGAGTGAAGTCTTATGAAAATGAAGATTTTCGTTCTATCCATTGGGGTGCAACAGCAAAAACAGGGACGATAACTGCGAAAAAATATGAACGAACACAATCTGATAAATACGCGATTTATCTCAATTTACAAAATAAAAGTGGCGTTTCTTTACGAAATGATATTGAAGAGTTTATTGAATTAACCGCAGGCATATGCAAACAACTGCTCATGCAAGATTGTTCATTTGAGTTATGGATTAACAGTGTGAAAGGTAACGGATTGTTACATGTAAAGAACGGGTATAATCGGAAACATTTGCAAAATGTATTAAAGGTACTTGCCTCAATATCGGACCAAGATACGCCTGTATCATCTTCTTATTTTTACACAGCTGGATTTCGTCGTAAGGAATTGGATGCGGTTCCTTTAATTCTTGGTACTTCTCCAAGGAAATATAGTAGAACGAATAAATGGATTGTAATTAAAGAATAAGAAAGGGCTTATGTCATGTTGAATAAAAAGCGGCATATGAAGGTGAAGTTTTGGAGTGTAAAAGCTTTAATCATGCTTTTCTTTGCGATTAGTGCGATCATGTTATCACAAGGTATTGTGCATGTACAAGACATAGTAAAAGAGCGTTTTTTTAGTGAGACTGAGACCAGATCGGAAAAGAATTATAACTTTATAAGCAAAGACGAACCGTATGATGATTCTGCAAGATTTATAGATGAAGAAACAGGAGATATAGGTATAAGAACGACAACGGATAGGAAATTTCCACCTTTCGAACGAGAAAGGTCATGGGGAGACGTATTTTCTGTACTTTCAAATTCATGGATTACTATAGCGTTTTATATGATTATCGCAGTGGCAAGTATATATTTTCTCTACAAATCTATTAGGAAAAGGTTGACGAAAACAGAAATAGAGCAGGAGAAACAATCTGTAACAAAAGAGAATACGGTAAGAACTGTAAAGGATGAAAAAGTCATTCATCAGTTAGAGCAACCGTTACCTACAGATATGATAAGGAAAACGTTAGTTGAATGGGAAAGAAGTTTACCATTTCATGAACAGAGAAGGTCTTATGAAACGATACAACAATGGTTAAAACGAATATGTCGAACGAGAGATATTATTCCGATATATGAGTCTGTTCGTTATGGTGAAAAGACGTATACGGAGTTAGATGTTAAGAAGACTATGCGGTGGATAGAGCGGGATGGAAAAGGGCGATGTGAATAGTAGAATGTACTATATGAAAATAAAATGATGGCTGAGTTAATCTGAATATGAAAGTTATATAAGTAAATAAAATTAGCTGCAAATTAATTTTATTTACTTATATTTAATTGCATGTTAATGTATACTTAATTTTTTAATATCTCTACCAATGGAAAAAGAATATACAAGCTATATGGAACTCTTTGTAGAGTATTGCTTCTTTAATTGTTCATGAGTGTATCTTTGTTTTATTAATATAGAATGAAAAAAGGATGCATTAGAGCTAAACGATTAACGGGTAGCATGTTAATAAAAAATTACATGAGTTTAGTAAAAACTTATAATTTATTTTTAAGGGTGTGAAAATATAATGAAACCGGTATTGAAAAGCATACTTATTTCCTTTGCTTTTTCTGCAGTAGGGATGTGTTGGTTGCTGTTCATGTTATTTAGAGGAGGCGGAGACTGGTTATTGTCTTGGATAGGTGTATTAATGGCATATTTATCTTTATACACTTTAATAGATTTATATTGTAAAAATACATACGAAAAAACATTAAATATAGTGCTTATAAAATCAACAGTTACTACCTTTAGTTTTGGAGTATTAGGAATCATATTTGGTATAATACACGAGCTATTAACACCATGGAGTCTCAGTTTAATGGTTTGGTATTGGCTGCTAATTCTACTTTTATTTTTAACGACCATAATATTATTAGTTATTTTAGTATTTGTAAATCGTAAAGATCAAAATTTCCCCGGGGTATATAGATTACTTATACTTCTAAGTTTACTTCTTACGTTAGGACCAGTATTGTGGCCACTGTTTTTTACTATTATTGGAAATGGTATGAATGCTAGTGCAGGATGGTAAAACTGAATAAAGATTAGTAGTTTAAAGAAGTGAATGAAATAAAAAGTTGATATAGGATTTTAAGTATGTAAGAGAACGTGTTTTGATAAATTGAAAACACGTTCTTTTTTTATTGTTAATATTAATATGAACTCCTTAAATTTATAAGATAATTCGATTGG
This sequence comes from Bacillus sp. RC242, assembly GCF_044908245.1. NCBI lineage: Bacteria > Bacillati > Bacillota > Bacilli > Caryophanales > Bacillaceae > Bacillus > Bacillus sp. RC242. The sequence continues at coordinate 22,834 of NZ_JBIYCZ010000002.1, read as the reverse complement.
GAAAAAGATATGTTACTGGAACAAACATATATGTACCTTTGAAACGAACGCAATTAATGAATCATCTTAAAAATAATAAAGACGAGGTGAAATGAAAATAAGGGCAGTTAAGTGGCTGTCCTTATTTTATATGCCCTTTTTATTTTCATGCATAGCTCTTTCGCAGTTTATCGTATCAAAATTTGAACGTAAGTATTTCGTAAGGAATGGATAAGAAAAAAGAGAGTTTTATCATATAGGATTAAAGTATAACTTGAATTAATCCGATATTAATAGAGGAGAGGGAGCCTTATGAAAAAATGTAATTCAATTAAGTTAGCAAGTTTGGCAGTTTTATTAGCGGGTACTACTCTATTCACACCAGGTTTTACTGTGAAAGCAGAGTCTGTTCAAAATTTATCTAGTCCGTCACAATCACATGATCAAAAGAACCGAAATGGTTGGAAACAAGTAATGCAGGAAACAGTTCAGCTTGGAACCCCAGGAATATTAGCGAAGACGTCTAACAATGGAAAGATTAGTAGTTATACTGCTGGCGTCGCGGATTTAAATACAAAGAAAACAATGAAATCGGATTATCGTTTTCGGATTGGGAGTGTGACGAAGACTTTTACCGCTACGACTGTTCTTCAATTAGTAGGAGAAAATCGCGTGCAACTTGACGATCCAATTGAAAAGTGGCTACCCGGTCTCATTCAAGGAAATGGGTATGATGGCAATCAAATTACGATACGTCAACTTTTGAATCATACGAGTGGTATAGCTGAATACTTAAAGTCAAAAGACGCTGACATAATGAATTCGAGAAAAACGTATACAGCAGAAGAAATAGTGAAAATGGGACTTTCTCTACCCCCAGATTTTTCACCAGGTAAGGGATGGCTGTATTCAAACACAGGATACGTGATATTGGGAATGCTTATTGAAAAAATAACTGGAAATAGTTATGCGGAAGAAATTGAAAAGCGAATTATTGAACCTTTGGATCTGTCAAATACGTTTTTACCAGGGAATTCACCCGTTATTCCAGGAAAGGATCATGCTCGTGGGTATATGAAAATAGAAGAAACAAGTGAATTGAAAGACATGACGTATTATAATCCGAGTTTAGCTAATTCAGCTGGAGATATGATTTCTAATGCGGACGATCTAAATAAATTCTTTTCATTTTTACTTGGTGGTAAGTTACTGAAAGAACGTGAGCTAAAAGAAATGCTTACTACAGTTCCTATAGAAGGAAAAGGTGTTGGTGATGGATATGGGCTTGGGATCTATGAGACTAAACTTCCAAACGGTGTTTCAGTTTGGGGTCACGGAGGGGCAATTCCTGGATTTACAACTTTTGTTGGCGGAGTAATGGGAGGCAAACATACATTAGCTGCCAATATTAACTCTTTAGGTGCGATGGATGTTTTTACACAGTTTAATAAAATGATGCAAATTGAATTTAAGAAATAGATGAAAAGAAAGCGAATGGAATACTGCTTTAAAGGACAGTATTAGCATTCATGGTATGGCAGCAATCAAGTATATGTAGAACATAAATACGGATACAAGTGTAATTCAATCTTATAGTCTAGTATAAAAAGATGTCAGTTGCATGACATCTTTTTTATTTTGGATCAAAGAGATATATTACGAATTTTGAAAATTGTTATTTTTGTAATTATTACATATAATAAAGGGTATAGGGGATATACAGGGGAGTTATGAATGGATAATACTTTAGTTAGTTAATTAATTTTTGTTTTAATAAATAAAAGTAAATTGATGTGGAGTGAAATACATTGGGACAAAATCAGTTTAGATGGAGTAACACACAATTACGAGAACATGTTGAAGTAATAGATGGCACAAGAAGCCCGCACATTTTATTCAAGAATGCAACATATTTAAATTCCTATATGCGCGAGTGGGTGCAAGCAAATATTTGGATCTATGATGACCGCATTATATATGTAGGAGAAAAACTACCAGAGCAACTACATGAATGTGAAGTGATTGATTGTGATGGAAAGTATGTAGTTCCTAGTTACATTGAACCGCATGCACATCCATATCAATTGTATAATCCAGAAACTTTAGCGAATCATGCGATGCAGTTTGGGACAACAACTTTTATTAATGATAATTTAACTTTATTTATCACGTTACAACGTGAAGAAGCATTTCATTTATTAGATGAATTTGAAAAGATTCCGGCAAGTATGTATTGGTGGTGTCGTTTTGATGGACAGACTGAACTACAAAATGGGGAATCTTTATTTAATAGTGAAGAAATAATGGAGTGGCTGAAGCATGAAGATGTTCTTCAGGGCGGCGAGTTAACAGCATGGCCAAAACTATTAAATGGCGATGATGAAATGTTACATTGGGTGCAGGAAACAAAGCGCTTACAGAAAAAAGTAGAAGGTCATTTTCCCGGTGCGTCTGAATCAACGTTAGCGAAGTTAAAGTTACTAGGTACTGATTGCGATCATGAAGCGATGACGGGGCAGGAAGCATTAACACGTCTTATGCAAGGTTACACCGTTACTCTTAGAAACTCTTCTATCCGTCCAGATTTAGAAGTTTTACTGAAAGAATTGCTGGAATTAGGTGTCAAGCAATTTGATAGATTCATGTTCACAACAGATGGTTCACATCCGTCATTTTATGAAAACGGAATGACGAATAGGATGATAGAAATCGCGATAAAGCAAGGAATACCAGTAATTGATGCCTATAATATGGCAAGCTATAACATTGCTTGTTATTATAATATGGAGCATTTACACGGCGCGATCGCGACAGGAAGAATTGCAAATATTAATATTTTGGAAAGTAAAGAAAATCCGATTCCAATAAGTGTAATTGCAAAGGGTAAGTGGATGAAGCGTGACGGAATAAACAAAAATGCATCATTACATATAGACTGGAGTAAATTCAAAGTAACTCCATTATCATTAGACTGGTCTTTAAAGAAAGAAGATATGATTTTTTCTGAAACAACAGGTATAAAATTATTAAATGATGTTATTTCAAAACCATATGTAACTGAAATCGACTTAAACGGTGAGGAACTTTCTCTAGATCATGATGAGTGTTTCCTTATGATGATTGCTCGTGATGGTACTTGGCGAGTGAATACAGTTGTAAAAGGCTTTGCAAATAAATTAGGAGGCCTTGTTAGCTCCTATTCCGGTACAGGTGACATCATCCTCATTGGAAAGAGTAAAGAAGATATGCTTACAGCTTTTCATAGGGTAAAAGAGCTTGGCGGGGGAATGGTAATAGCTGAAAAGAATGAAGTATTACACGAAATAGCATTACCATTGCTCGGGATTATGTCTAATTTAAAAATGAGTGAATTAATACAGGAAGAAAAACAGATGGTGAAATTATTGCAAGAGCGTGGCTACGCGTATGACGATCCGGCATTTACGATTTTATTCTTTTCTGCGACGCACTTGCCTTTTATACGGGTAACACCTATAGGATTATATGATGTGAAAAGTAGTAAGGTACTTGCTTCGCCGATGAAACTGATAAATCAATATTAAAAGGAAAGGTTCTATAAAAAGTCTATTTTATAGGACCTTTCTCATTCTTAGCATAAGAATATCCTAAGCCTCAAATAATATAGTATCTAAATCATTTGAGGTGATACTTAAATATGAAAAAACTATTGTATGTTTTAAGTGTATTTATTTTGTGCGTATCTATACAGCATGTGGTACATTCTCAGTCAAATGCACCAAGGTTATCTTCGGATTGTCTGGAAGAAAGTAAAATTCGTGATGAAAAGTATGTGAAAAACATTATGAATGACATTATATCTACATTTGATTTAAAGATTGATGGAAATAGTTTTTGGGAAATTAGTAAAAGAGACCTAGAGGCTGCACATTTGATGTATGGCGGAAGGGAAAATGATTCTTATTATAATTCGCTAACTAAAGTTTATGATAGTGGTGGATATAGGGGAGAGCCTAGATTATTTGTGAAGGCGCAAGAAGCATTTTTACTTTATAAAGAAATAGACGATACTAATGTAATGAAACGCCTAAACCTTGAAAAAGGGGAATGGATTGTTACCGAAACGAAAAAGAAGCAAGGGAAAATCGTGGAATACAAGCCGTTACAATGTGAAAAGGATTATCTGGAAAAAAGAAATGAGTACCATAATATGAAATGAGATGACGAAAATCTTGAAGGGGAAAGATTTCGTTAATAAATGTACATTGGTCGATAGAAATCACGAGTAAGTTCGCAAAAAAACGTCATTTTAATCATTAAAAATGACGTTTTTTTATATTCTTAAAGCCTTTGCATCGCACTCTCAATCCTCTTTGCCAAATCAGCTGACACTTCATGGAAATACCCTAAAACTACCTTTCTTATATCATCGGAGATAACTTTCAAATCACTAGCTAAGTTTTCGGCAAGATGTTCTTTTTCTATCGGTTGTAACTTCGCATAAAATTCACCAGGCTGCCCAAAGTCGTCTTGCTTAGTTATAGAAGCTCTTTCAAGTTTTCCTTCAACGTATCTTCCGTCACCGCTAGTTGCTTGATTAGCAGGTGTCCAATTTTGCTGTTGGTTGATCGCTATTTTACGAAATTCAGGTCCAATTCTTCTTCTTTGAGAATCACTATAAATGTTAGCACGACCTTGTAGCATTTTATCATCTGATAGTTCTGCACCGTCTAGTAAATTAGAAGGGGAGAAAGCGACTTTTTCTACTTGTTCTTTATAGTTTTCAGGATTTTTATTTAATACCATTTTGCCTACTGGTATAAGAGGATACTCCTTTTCATCCCATACTTTTGTATCATCTAAAGGGTCATAAGAAAGGTGTGTTTCATCTTTAGGATCCATGAGCTGGACATATAAACCATATTCCACTGCTTTACCAGCCTCAATTGCATCGTATAAATCTTTCCCGCTATAATCAGGATTTTCGGCGGCCAGTTTATTTGCTTCCTCACTAGTAATGAATTGTACACCTTCAAATGGATACCAATGATACTTTACATACTTTCGATAACCTTGAGCATTTCTCCAAACATATGTATTTACACTATGTCCTGGGATGTGGCGAAGACTTTTTGCCGTACCAGCATCAGAGTATAAACGGACAACAAAATGAATGGATTCGGGTGCTCTAGCAACAAAATCCCAAAATCTATCAGGGTCTATTAAGTTATTTTTAGGTGAAGGTAATAACGCATTAATAGTTTCAGGGAAACGCATCGGATCACGAACAGAAAAGACAGGAAGGTGGTTACATAAAAGATCAAATACGCCTTCTTTTGTATAAAATTTTGTAGCAAAACCTCTTACATTTCTAGAAGTATCAGGTGTTCCTTTCGTACTAACAGCTAATGAAAATCGAACCATAACAGGAATTTTCTCATTAGAATTTTGTAAAAAGCTTAGTTTTGTATGTTCAGACATCGGATATATCGTTTGAAAATAACCGAATGCACCAAATCCTTTTGCATGAACAGGTCTTTCTAAAATTTTTTCATGAATAAATTCTTGTAACGCCTCGTGCAGTACATTATCTTGCTTTAAAATAGGTCCACGTGAACCAACTGTTTGAGAGTGAAGTATAGCTTGTTCATTACGTTCTCCATTTTCATTAAAGCCTTTCCCTAGTAAAGATTGTCCCTGTTTATCATAGTTTTCATCCATCGATATAGCCTCCAAATCTTTTTTTTCCATTGTTACTAAATATGATTTTATAGCCTTGATTATGTATGAAACGCAAAGTTCAAAATAGTAACAGACCGCTAGATGAAAAAAACGTGTATGTAGTGGACCTGTTGAAATAGAAGAAATTATGGAAAAATGAATATCGGGAAGAAAATTACTATTAAAATTACAATCTTAAAAATGAATTTATACATGACTTTATAGAGAATGAACATAAATAAACAGGGAAAATAACTAGGAGGAATTTAAAATGTCGGATTGGTCTCAATTAGATAAAGAATATATGATGCCTACGTATTGTCGTACGAAGGTTGCAATAGAAAGAGGAGAAGGGTGCAAGCTTTATGATGTGGATGGTAAAGAGTATGTAGATTTATTTTCTGGTGTCGGAGTGAACGTATTAGGGTATAATCACCCGAAAATCGTGCAAACGACAATGGAGCAAGTTACGAAGTCTCTGCATCTTCCGTTTCATTTTTTAAATCCAGTTGCGATTGAGTATGCAAAGAAATTAGTTGATTGCTCTTTAAAAAATGGAAAAGTCTTTTTTACAAACTCTGGTACGGAAGCGACAGAAACAACATTGAAATTAATTGATAAATATAGAGCGAATACGCATGAGGAACGTGAAGGAATCGTAGTGCTGAAGAATAGCTTCCACGGGCGTACGTTAGGGGCACTTCATTTTACGAGACAAGAAAGTGTATATCAAAATTTCCCTAAAACATCGATTCCTGTATATGAAGTAGAGCGCGAGAATATAGAGCAATTAGAAGAAACAATTGTTAAAGAAAATCCAATTGCGATTATGCTAGAGCCTGTATTAGGTAGCGGGGGGATATACCCTTTATCGGGTGAATATTTACATGGTGTTCAAAACTTATGTGATAAATATAATGTCATTCTTATCGTTGATGAAGTTCAAAGTGGTATGGGGAGAACTGGTAAACTATTTGCTTATCAAAATTTCAATATTACACCGGATATTATTCAAATTGGTAAGGGAGCAGGAGGCGGGATACCGCTTGGCGGAATTATTGTAGGTGAAAAGTTATGTGATGTATTTGCACCAGGAGATCACGGCACAACGTTTGCTCATTCTTCAATGGGAACGGCTTTAGGGTTAACGGTTTTAAATACATTGATTGACGATGGTTTAATGCAAGAAGCGTATGAAATGTCACACTATCTAAATGATAAATTGCAAGAAATTCAGAAAGAAAATTCTTATTATATTCAGGAAGTACGTCATGCTGGGATGATGTTTGGAATTAGTTTGAATGATAAGAATGAAAATGTTAAGAAATTACAGGTGGAGCTAATGGAGAAAGGAATGTTAGTTGATGTTACACAAGGGAACATCATCCGTTTACTTCCTCCATATATAATTACTAAAGAAGAAATTGATGCATTTATTTATGAGCTTATCTCCTGTATTCATAGCTTATCAGCTATAGCGAGTGTTTAAAAAACTTTATAAAAAAGCACCTTATTTTTAATTCAAATAGGAAGAAAATAGGGGTGAAAAAAATAAATTTACGTATTAAAATAAAAAGCTGAAAAAGGTACTCGTATAGCGCCTTCTTCAGCTTTTTAAAATAGTAAATTACTTAATCTAGGAAGCATCTCGTTGGACAAATAATTAATTATGTGAAACAATAATAACAGATAAGGAGACGTTGCTTTTCCTTAAGTGCTTCGTATTGAATTTATTCTAGTAAGAGAAGGTGTGCTTAAAGAAGTTAAATTAAATAAGGGGCTGTTTTACTATATGCAACAAAATAATGATTTGAATTTTGAACCTCAAGACGTTAATATTGTCAATTCTAAACAAGCGAAAAAAGCAGTTATTGCTACTGGTATAGGGAATGCAATGGAGTGGTTTGACTTTGGATTATACGCGTATTTAGCGGTAATATTAAGTCAATTATTCTTCTCAGGTGTGGATAATAGTGGTTTGCAACTTGTACTTACATTTGGTACATTTGCAGCGGCCTTTCTCGTTCGACCAATCGGAGGTATTTTCTTTGGTAGAATAGGAGATAAGTATGGCCGAAAGATTGTTTTAAGTACAACTATTATTTTAATGGCACTTTCTACATTATTCATCGCATTACTACCAACCTATGAACAAATTGGTGTATGGGCACCAATACTACTTTTAATTGCTCGAATGATTCAAGGCTTCTCTACAGGCGGCGAATATTCAGGAGCAATGGTTTATATCGCAGAATCTTCTCCAGATAAAAAGCGTGGTATACTCGGTAGTGGTCTTGAAATTGGAACACTCTCAGGTTACATTGCTGCCTCGGTAATTGTTACCATTTTAACGTTATTATTAACAGATGAGCAAATGCTCAGCTGGGGATGGCGTATTCCTTTCTTAATTGCTGCACCAATTGGTTTGGTCGGTTTATATTTACGACGTCATTTAGATGAATCTCCAATCTTTCAAGAGATGGAAAAAGCACAAGAGGAATCTGAAGACAACGAACAATTTTCATTTATGGATATATTAAAATATCACAAAAAAGACTTCTTATTAAGCACAGTAATTGTTGCCTTCTTTAACATTACAAACTATATGATCCTTTCGTATATTCCTTCTTATTTAACACAAGTACTAAAAGTCAAAGAAACAACGGGCTTATTAATTATTTCAATTACGATGGCACTTATGATTCCACTAGCACTTTATTTCGGTAAATTAAGTGATAAAGTAGGTAATAAACGCGTAGTACAAATTGGTTTACTCGGTTTAGCATTATGTTCAATTCCAGCATTTTTATTAATTGGTAACGGACATATTGTAGCCATGTTTGCGGGTATTTTCATTTTAGGTTTCTTCCTTAGTGTATATGAAGGAACATTGCCTTCGCTATTACCAGCACTCTTTTTCACAGATGTACGTTATCGTGCGCTTTCTATCTCCTTTAATATTTCTGTATCTATATTCGGTGGTACAACGCCGCTTGTATGTTCATACTTAGTTCATGCTACTGGTAATCCACTGGCACCAGCATTTTATTTAACAGGTGTAAGTGTAATTGGATTAATTGTGTTTAGTGTACTGTTTGTCACAACATCAGGACGTGCACTAAAAGGTTCTTATCCTACTGTAGAATCGAAAAAAGAAGCACATCAAATTGCTAAAGAGGATCCTGAAGAAACACTTTGGTGGCATGAAGAATCTTTAGAAATTGAAGCAGGAAAAAAAGCATAATTTGTGAAAAGCAACGTGGACTTTTACACAAAAAGACTCCTAGTTTAATAGGAGTCTTTTTGTATACATCATTTTCTCTTCTTCTTCAAACTCTTCTGATACGCATAAAGCTTATAAACCTCTTCCTTAAATTCATGCAGAAGTACAGTGTTTTCACCATTTGAATAACGCACTACATTATACGCGTCTATAATAATATGACTCTGAATATTTACCTCTTCTTCATCATTAATTCTCTCTAGCCAAGCTTCAACAGTTTCTCCTCGTTCTCGGTTTAAAGGGGGGGATAGTTTACTCTCGAGTTTGAAAATTTCTTTACGAATTTCGTTATGTGGTGGTTTATTTCGTTTGAACCGTTTTGGGCTAATGCCTTCTTTATCAGTAATGATTGTAGATTCAAAGACAGGCATATTTGGTAAACTCAAATGTTTTCGTTTTTTTACTATTTTCCAAACGACGTAAATAGCGATGGCTGTACAGGCTATTATTGTAATGCTATTTATGAGAGTTGGATCAAAAGGACGCTGCCCCAGGTCCTCTTTAATTTGAGGATCTTTTAAATTTCCTTTATTCGACCAAAAGTCGTCTGTATCTTTTAATGCAGCTGCCGAGAACAATGGATTTAAAGCATAACCAAATCCTAAGGCAACTACTTGTATGATATAAGAAAAAAGAAGCCGAATATAAGGAAATACCGGAATAAGTAAAACGCTAATTATTCCAATCGTAATAATAGAAGTGAAACGTAATAGCTGTTGATTACGATTGGAACCTGTTAACCAAAATGTAATCATAATGTGTAAAGTTAATAGTAACAATTTCCACAATGGTGGAAAGGGGGCATAAAATATAGCTGAAACGACAAACCATACAATACCGCCTAACGATTTTTGTACTGGATATCCCGGTCCAACAGAGTGTAAGATAAAGAAAAACAGTGGTAATAATATTGTGCCTAAAATAGAGAAAGGTAGAAATAAAGAACAACCGATTATTTGAATAACTAACAGTAGTACAAAACCTGTTGTTTTTTTCTTCATAAATTTATGAAGAAGAAATATTCCTACATAACCGGTCACTAAAAATATAGCAATACCAACTAGTTCGTCCCTTTCTGTTAATAACGAAAGGAGGAGGAGCAGAATAAAGTCATTAACGTGATAGAGCCAAGTTTTCAAGCTTCTCCACCATCCCTTCATTATTAATGAGGAACGTAGGCTGAGATAGAAGAGGGAGATCATTCTTCTGCATACCGATGTATATCATTGTAGAGGATCGCTCCCTTTTTCTCGTTACATAGTGAAGAAATCCTTGTTTTGGAAGTAACGTACTATCATCTGAAATACGTGCTAATTCCTCTAAAGCCTTCCCGTAATGTGTTTGTCCTTCATTTAATGGTAAATGCAATGCACCAGTTTCTGCTAATAGACTAATAAATAATTCAAACGGTATTTGATGCTTCGTTGCGAATTGACAAATGTATGTTGTAAATGAAATAAGGTCTTCTACATTTTCTTTCCAACCGAATCCGCGATCAGCAGCTAAAGAAAGACAAATCGTCCAACTATAATTTTTTACAGGTTCATATTGCTTCGCTTGTAACGCCTGCATTTTGGCGGATGCTTTCCAATGAATAGAGCGGAATGATTCACGCTCGTAGCGCTTTACACCGATAATGGATGTTTCATCATTGTAAAAAGAGAAATTCGTTCGATACGAACCTGTTAATAGTTGCTGAAGTTCTTGTAAGCCGGCTACCTCTTTAGGAGAAGGGTACACAATAATTTCAGCCTTTAACTTATCGAAAACAGGTAAATGTACAGTTAAAAGATGAAAAGGATCTTTTAAAACACATTCGAACTGTTCAATTTGAAACACACCACGCTTCGTTGCGGTTAATGTTAAATCCCATTTTTGTGCTGAATGAGCAGGTTGTGAAAATGGGAAAGAAAATAACGTTTTCGATATTTGTTCAATCCCTTGATCCTTATGCGGTATAAGAGATGAATTTAAATGAAAATAACAAACGCCGTTAACAAGTGGTATGTTTGCACCATTTTTTAAATGAATATAAAATTGTCCAGATTCATCTGGGAAAAGCCGAGTTGTTTGTTTCTCATTTATAATTTGAAATTTTTTCTCTAAGTAAGCGACATATTTATAAATGAAAATCGCAAATAAATAGTAGAAGAAAAAGAGAAACATAATAATTCGTTGCGGCAGAAAAAACGTAAAAAGTATAGCGCCTGGCACAGTTAATTGAATAATATGGAGTTGAAAAAATAAAGGTACAGTTACAACGCGCTGTCCATTCATGCTTGTTCAATCTCCACAGGTACGTCCACTTCTTTTAAAATCCTTTGCATTAATTCATTTTTTGTCGTACGTAAAGCTCCTTCCATTGATAAGACGATACGGTGATTCCAAACGGAAGGAACTAAAAATTGTATATCTTCAGGTGTGCAATATTCTCTGCCGCGTAAAAAGGCTAGTGCTTGAACGGCACGTACTAAAGCTAATGTAGCACGCGGGCTTACACCGTTAGCAATGTAATCATGATTTCTTGTAGCGTGAGCAAGCTTAATAATGTAATGTTCTAACGGTTCTGATACGAAAATTTCTTTCACTTGTTTCTGTGCTTCTAAAATGTCTTCTAAAGAAATGACAGATGTGACGCTTTCTAACGGTGCATTGTTACGAAAACGGCGCATCATTTTTAATTCATCTTCAGGAGACGGATAACCAATTGAAATCGTCATTAAAAAGCGATCAAGTTGTGCATCTGGAAGAGGGAAAGTTCCTTGTGATTCAATCGGGTTTTGCGTCGCAATAACAAAGAATGGTTTCGGAAGAGGAGTAGACTGCTTTTCAAGCGTTACTTGTCGTTCTTCCATCGCTTCTAACAAACTAGATTGTGTTCTCGGCATCGCGCGGTTAATTTCATCTGCAAGTAGTATATTTGTCATAACTGGTCCAAGTCTTAATTCGAATTCACTAGTTTTTGGATTGAAATATTCAATACCTGTTACATCACTCGGAAGTACATCAGGGGTAAATTGAACGCGAGAAAAATTACCACCAATGCTTTTAGAGATTGTTTTTGCTAGTAATGTTTTTCCAGTACCAGGTACGTCTTCAAGCAGTACATGTCCATCAGCAAGCAGTGAAACGAGGAGTAAATCAATTACATTTTCCTTACCGACAAAAACAGATCCTATGTTTTCTTTTAATTTATTTATCATATGTATCATTCCTTTCAAAATAAAAGTGGATATTTCTATATTTTAACGAATTATTCAGAAAATTGGTATGATTTTTTAATCCGAAGAAATAGATATTTAATTTTACACTTGCATATTTTGGAATATGATTACACAATATCGTTATACGATGTATCGTAAGTCGATATATCATGAAGCGATGTATCGGAGGTAGTTATAATGAATGCGAAAGCGCAAAAATACATTCCATTAACTGAGGCGACATATTACATATTGTTGTCACTTGTAAAGCCAATGCATGGTTATGGAATTATGCAAATGGTAGAAGAGATGACAAATGGGGAAGTAAAGCTCGGTCCTGGTACTTTATATGGGAATACTACGAAGTTATTAAAAGAGAAATTGATTGTTGAAGTTGCCTCTACAGACAGAAAGAAGTGCTACGAGTTAACACCATTTGGTAGAGAAGTGTTAGAGCTAGAGTATAACAGACTGCAGAGATCTGTAAGGAATGGAAACAGTATATTAGGGGAGTGAATGGAAGATGGAGACAAAGAAGATATTCAAACCTTTCGCGGTATGGAGCGTAGAAAAAGAAGAAGCTTTTTTACGGAATATGCACCAACAAGGCTGGGCATTACAAAAATACAATGTGATGTATACGTTTAAGAAAACGGAGCCGAAAGATGTAATATATAAAGCGGATTTTAGATTGGATTATAAAGATTCAAAAGAAAAACAAAAAGAATATATTGAACTATATGAAATGTGTGGCTGGAAACATGTAACGAGTTTTACAAAATGGAATTATTTTTGTAAGGAAGTAGAAGAGGAAAATGAGTTGCCGGATATATATTCAGAAAAGGAGACGAGGATACAAAAACTAAAGGAGTTATCACTATTCTTTGTTATTATGTTAGCAACTATATTACCATCAATGTATAACGTATTTTTAAGTCCGATAGAATCAAGAGTGCCTATTTGGGCGAAAGTTATGGTGGGGGTTGTTAGTTGTATGTGGATGTATCTCTTTATAAGGCTCTCTTGGAAAATTAAGAAATTGAAAAGCGAAATATTATAATAAAGAGCGGATTTTAAAAGAAGATGATTTCGTAGATATTATACGGGAATCATCTTCTTTCATTTCTATGTAATTTTATTTTGTTCACTCTTTTTTACATAATAAAAGACTGTATATTTAAGGAATAGAACTAACAGTTACAAAGATAATACTAGTAATAATACCTAAAAAAATCATAAATGATGAAGAAACGATTAATAATAATGAACTACTGATTAAGACTATTTTATTAGAGTTTTGATGTTTAAAGTGGTAATAAAGTAAAAAGCCGCAAACAGTAGAAACAATCCATATAGCTAGACCGTAAGGAGTTGTTATCTTCTTCCAATCGAAAATCCAAAAGTAAAAAATACTTATGTGACAAGTTAATAGTAGAAATGTAGATGGAATCATTAACTTTTTATTTAAAATCATTTATTTCACCTCTCTTATGTAAATATTACTAAAAGAGTGTGGAGTTGAAAATATAATAGGGAAGTGAATAAGGTTTTCACTTAAAGAAACTACGAGATGAGTAAGAGATATTTCTAAATCAATTTCCATTTGCAGGGGAATTTAAATGGAAAAAGAACCATATAAAATTATGAAGGGAGGAGAGTCATAAAATGCAGAGAATGAACAATTATTTTCGTGCTCGTGCGAGTATGGTATACATGATGACTAATAATGAAGTAATGAATCACATTGTTGCTTTTCATATGGATACGAATGGAGTGCTCACTTTTGTGGGTTCTTACCGAACTTACGGAAGAGGTACTGGTATAAAGGAAGTTTCTACAGAAACGGCAAACGATGGTATAGATCCTCTAGCATCACAAGGTTCTCTCACTTTGTCCCGTGATGGTCGTTTCCTATTTGCAGTTAACGCAGGCAGTCATAGTATTAGTAGCTTTATCATAGCAGATAACGGGGTGCCGACTTTCGTGGATGTAAAGTCATCAGGGGGTGCTCAGCCCAATAGCATTGGTGTGTATGATAATCTTCTCTATGTCTCCAATGTAGGTAATGCTGCAAACAATTTTGCATCAAATATTACTGGATTTCACATAGATGATAAGGGAAACCTTACACCTATTCCAGGATCCACTCATGCTCTCAGTACCTTTAATGCTCAGCCTGCACAAGTGCTCTTCACCCCGGATGGTAGTAAAATTGTTGTCTCCGAGCTTACATCAAACCATCTCAGTATCTTCCATGTAAATAAAGATGGTACGGTTACAGGACCAATTGTTAATGATTCTTACGGTAAAGGCCCATTGGGTGCTTACTTTCTATCGTCCGGAATTCTCTTAGTTACAGAAGCGGTTTCAAATGCGTTGTCATCTTATTCATTGAGCAATGACGGTACTCTTCATGTAATCAGCGGCTCTGTACAAAACGGATATAAAACTGCCTGTTGGGTTATAACAACGAAGGATGAACGTTTTGCCTACACTACGAACACTTTAAGTGGCACCATCTCCACCTACCAAATCGCCCCCAATGGAGTACTGTCAGTAGTAAGGCATATTACTAGTACACCGCCGGGGACAGCACCGGGTCTTCCGATGGATGTTGGAGTGAGTAAAGATGGACGACATTTTTACACCCTTAATGGAAATCAGGGCACAGTGTCAGTATTTAATATTCAAAGTGATGGTAGTCTAGTAAGGTTGCAGGTTGTTGCTTCATCAAATTTTCCTTACTTTGGGTCGCAAGGCTTAGCTGTTCTTTGATTCTATTGGGCCGCTATATTTGTGTGGAAAAGAAAAATATATAACGGTGTATGAATAGTAGACATGTAGATGAATTAGGAACCTTTGATTAAACAGCAATTGTCCACCTTACTTACGTAAAACGGAAAAACCCCCTATAGAAAATTGATAGGGGGTAGGGAAATGTTTAAGAGAAAGACTGATTTTGCGCAGGTTTTATAAATTGTTCTGGGTTTTCAACAAGCCCACATACAGCACATTGGACGCGGTAAGTAGGTCCTTGATAAGCCATATGAAAAGCGTTCATCGTTTCATTCGTGTATTCTTCTTCTACATGACCAGTTTGTGGATTTAATTTTACTGGTTTTACTTGTTGCTCAAGAATATTAAAGCGCGTTCGGTTCGTTTTACAACTTGGACAAAGCATTGGTTCCATATGTATACACCTCCATTTGTAGCATTTCTTAAGCGGTATGATTTTATGCAAGTAAAAAAACTTTCTCAATATAAATAGGTGTTTATTATATTTAAAATTCAGAAAAAATAAAATATAATAAATGTAAGAACTGGTTATGTCCAAACCAAATCTCCTGTTTTATGCCAATAAGCTGGGGGGCCGAGAAATCGGCCTCATTTTTTTGTGCCCATCTCAATAAGGTACAAGGTTTTTAAAAAC
The DNA here is from genome assembly GCF_044908245.1 of Bacillus sp. RC242. Lineage (NCBI taxonomy): Bacteria > Bacillati > Bacillota > Bacilli > Caryophanales > Bacillaceae > Bacillus > Bacillus sp. RC242. The sequence continues at coordinate 7,239 of NZ_JBIYCZ010000002.1, read as the reverse complement.
ATTTGTCGAATTTTTAAAGGTGAAGGTTAAGGGGGAATAATTATGAACTTAAAAATGAAATACATTATTTTATATGTAGAAAGGTTTGAGCAATGTCTTCAGTTTTATAAAGAAATTTTAAGGTTACCAATAAGAGAAGAGCACGGTACATATATTGAATTTGAAACAGGAGCAACAATTTTAGCGATGAATACACGAGAGGATGTTAAGGAGTTAACGGGACTACCTCTTACAGAAGGTGTACTACAATCTTCTCATTTTGAGTTAGGGTTTGTTGTAGAAGATGTAAAGGGAACGATTGAGAAATTAAAAGAACAAGGGGTGAAAGTTCTAGTTGAGCCAATCGTAAAACCGTGGGGACAAACAATTGCTTACATTGCTGATCCAGACGGTAATTATATTGAAATTTGTAGTTCATTAGAATAGAGGGAGAAAAAGAGGATGGGGTTTCCAAAATTAGAGACAGAACGTTTACTATTAAGAGAACTTACACTATTAGATGCAGAAGCGATGTTCCATTATTTTTCAAAAGAATCCGTTATTCGTTATTTTGGAATGGACTCTTTCGAAAATATTGAGCAAGCGAAAACGACAATTCAAACGTTTAGAAAGCGTAATGAAGAGGGAAGCGTATTTCGCTGGGGAATAGAGAAGAAAGGAACGGATCAATTAATTGGTACGTGTGGATTTCATTTAATTAACAATCATCATAAACGGGCTGAAATTGGTTATGAGCTAGATGATACATATTGGGGGCAAGGATACGCAACCGAAGCACTGCAAGCAATGCTAGCTTACGGATTTGAAACGTTGCAATTTATAAGAATTGCAGCTGTCGTATATATAGAAAATGAAGCTTCCCGTAATTTATTAACAAAAGTCGGATTTCAAGAAGAAGGATTACTTCGAAAATATATGATTCAAAATGATGTTGCTCATGACACGGTCGTTTATTCATTATTAAAAGAAGATTGGCAAAAGTAATGAGCACAAATGAAATAATGAAGGTTATTAAGGAACATAAAGATAAGCGATTTATAATAGGTATAGACGGACTAAGTCGTTCGGGTAAAACAACATTGGTTAAAAAATTAGAAGAAAATATGAAACGAAGTGGAATCTCGTTTCATATTTTTCATATTGACGATCATATTACCGAGCGTAACGAGCGATATAATACTGGATTTGAAGAGTGGTATGAGTACTACAACCTTCAATGGGATATCGATTGGTTGCTGCGAAACCTTTTTCAAAAGTTACAAAGCGACATTGAATTAGAATTACCTTTTATCATGATGAAACAGACTCATGTGAAATGAAAGAAATACAGCTTCCTTTAGTAGGTGTAATAATTATAGAAGGCGTTTTTCTGCAGCGAAAAGAATGGAGAGATTTCTTTCATTATATGATGTATTTGGATTGTTCAAGAGAGACAAGGTTTCTACGTGAAAGTCCAGAAACGCAGAGGAATCTTTCAAAATTTCAAAGTAGGTATTGGAAAGCTGAGGAGCATTATTTGGAAGCGGAATTGCCGAGGGATAGGGCGGATTTAGTAATACAAAATATGTAACAATGTAAGTAAGTACAAAATAGAAGGTGTATAAAATGAATATATTATGGGATTTTGATGGGACGTTATTTAATACGTATCCTGCATATACAATGATGCTTTCTGAAATATTAGGTGATGCAGTAGATAAACAAGAAATATACAAAAACTTAAAAATATCATATTCCCACGCAATCCAGTATTACAACATTTCAAGTGCGCAGGAAGAAAAGATTAAGGTTTTGAAGAAAAAGTTTACTCCAAAAGATATGAAACCATTTGAAGATGTCGAAGAGATTTTGAAATTTGCACATAAAAACGTGATTATGACACATAAACATAGGGCAGGAGTTATGGAAATCTTAAAATATTACGGCTGGGACAAATACTTCGTCGATATGGTTACAATTGACGATGGTTTCCCCCGAAAACCGAACACTTTATCTTATGATCATTTGCATAAAAAGCACAGTATTGATTTAGCTATTGGTGATAGAGAATTAGATTTATTACCTGCAAAAGAATTAGGTATTTCAACATGTATGTTTCAAGGGAATTGTGATGTAGCGGATTATTCTTTATCGCATTACTCGGAATTTTTTAACGTAGTGATTGATAGAGAGGTTATTTTATAAATAATTCAAATAAAACCTTTACTTTTTGCTTGAAAGTAGAGGTTATTTTCTATGCTTTATAAAAACTATAGAAAATTAATACTTTCTAGTACTTAGGAGGAGATTGGTATAACGATTTGAATTATATAGTTATAGATAAATCTATAGATGAAAAGATTTCAATAAAGCGAGTGATCACATGAGTATTTTCATTTTAGAAGATGATGTCATACAAGCACAGCAAATGAAGCGGCTAGTTGAAGAGATTTGTGAGGAGTATATGTTGCCTTTTGATTTTATAGAGGTAACTAGTAAAAGTGAAAACATCATTACTAACATTCCTAAGGCGAAGTATATCCCAATCTATTTTTTAGATATAGAGATAAAAAGAGAAGAACGTAAAGGGTTACAAGTGGCACAAGAGATACGAAAGTATGATACGCAAGGAATTATTGTGTTTGTAACGACGCATTCTGAATTTGCGCCTATTTCATATCAATACATGGTATCAGCTTTAACTTTTATTGATAAAGGGTTGCCATACGAGGAGAGGTGTAACGTTTTTGAACAATGTTTACTCCAATATGAAGCGCGTAATAAGCATATTATTCCATCTGATGATTTTATCGTTGAAAATAGTAATGCGACTGTGCGGGTTCCGTTTCATGAAGTTGAATATGTTATGACTGATGAACCGCACCGTTTAGCATTAGTGACGTTAGATCGTATCGTTTATTTTTATGGAACATTAAAGGAGATAGAAATAATAGATGAACGTTTATTTCGTTGTCATCAATCATATATCGTGAATACGAAGCAAATGTCTTATTACGATGCGAAGCAAAAAATGATAGTTTTAAAAAGCGGGAAACGTATTCCAGTATCACGTCGTTTATTGAGTAAAGTACGTAACATATTAAAGGGTGAGATGTAATGTATATTTATGATTTATTTGCAATACTGCTTACTAGTATGAGCCATACGTTTTTATACATTCAATTAATTCGGTACAATAGATTGTCAGTTAGAATGTTAATAACTTTAAGTGCGGTATTCATTATTTTACTCGCGATTGTTGTAACAGTAACGAGATATCCAGAGTTGAATAGTACCATTGTGTTATTTCTAATAAGTTTAGGATTAATGCAAAATGAATTGAAATTTAAGCATAATTTATATTTTGCACTAGTGAGTATGGTGATTATAACGTTAGTGAAAATGTTGCTTTTCGATTTAGGAATGAAAATCTTTATGTTAACGCCATTCAATTTATATTTATGGACAGGTAGCATTATTCACCTTATCGTATCAACCCTTACTCTTATAGGTATTGTATTAGCTCGTAAACGAATTCAAAGCATTGCTCAGTACATAGTAGGAAGTCCACTATATTATATTACTTATATTTTGTTAATTGTCGGGTTTATTATTGAACTAATTTTGACTAGACCATCCACTGATTTTTTAGCAAAGTTAAATCAACAATATGGTGAATTAAGTTACATATCAGCAATTGTATTGTTTTTTATATTACTACTTATTGTATTACTAAGTTCACATTTGGCGAAAGAGGAGTTAGTGGAGGAGCATGAAAAACGTTTAGATAAAGAGTTATTAGATTATGTGGAGAAATTAGAGGATATGCATGATGAGCTTGCTAGTTTCCGTCACGATTATATGAATGTATTACTATCGTTAGAAGAGGGAATACGTACGAAAAATGTGAAAGAAATTGAGCAAGTGTACTATGACGTTATAGCTCCTACGTTAAAAACAATAAATGATCATGAACTTGATCTTGCGAAATTATCTCGTATACATATACCTGAAGTGAGAAGTGTATTGAGAGCGAAAGTTGGTACTGCCCAGCAACAACAAATAAAAGTAATGCTTGATATACCGGAGAAAATTGAAATTGTTTCGATGACGATCATTTCATTTATTCGCATCATTTCAGTTTTAGTAGACAATGCAATTGAAGAGGCAGTACATAGTGAGGAAAAGATATTGCAAATCGCATTCTTTGAAATGGATTCACGACAATATTTTATTGTACGTAATAGTTCAAAGGATGAAGTGATTGATTTGCAAAAAATTTATGAGAAAAACCATTCAAGTAAAGAAGGGGCTAGAGGATACGGGTTATTCTCATTAAAACGTATTATGAATAAAACAAATAATGCGACGTTAGAAACAACGTATGTAAGTCCTTATTTTACTCAAACATTCATATTAAAAGAGATGAAATGACCATCTATGATGAAAATGAAACCGAATAGGAAAGAACTACATACTTTCTTCACTCGTTTTTATACACTTCAAGTAAGAGGTGAAACGAGATGAATGGTCTTATTTTTACAGCGTGTATAAGTATAGGATTACCGCTTGTTGCACTTTTATATGCTTTTTGGAAGAAACGTTATATCCCGTATATGCTAGGCGTATTGGCATTTGTTGTATCACAAGTTTTAATCCGTATACCAATACTGAATTATTTAAATGGAAATAGCACAGCTTTTTCAATGTTTAGTGTCATGCAGCCTATATTATTTGTGATTATGCTTAGTTTGTCAGCTGGTATTTTTGAAGAGATAGCTCGTTTTATTGCAATGCGTTATTTTATGAAACCACGAGATTGGCAGTCTGGATTTTTATTCGGAGTAGGGCACGGTGGTATTGAAGCTGTATTGATAGTCGGTATTCCAGTAGTATCTCTATTATTATCGCAAACAGTTAGCGGAAATACGGATAGTTATTTTGTCGGTGGAGTGGAACGTATCTTTGCGATGTTAATCCATGTCGGTCTGTCATTCATTGTATTGCAAGCTGTTGTCCAAAAGAAATTTCGTTATGTTGTATATGCAATTTTCATCCATGGGACTGTAAATGCACTAACAGGCATCATCCCACTATACGTACCAGCAGATAGGGCTATATTAACTGTAGAAGTTACAATAGCAATTTGTGCTTTACTTCTATTTAGTTATAGTTTCATCTTAAAAAGAAAGGGTGTATTAAAATGAAAAGAATGTTACTCATTATTATAAGTGCTATTGCGGCGTTCGCACTTGCAGCATGTACCGGTAATAAAGTAGATGAAAGTACGTCAAAAAAATTTATTCCGAAGGCGGAAGAAATTGTAACGTTACTAAATGAAGCTAAGTATAAAGAGGTGCATGACAAATTTGATAGTAAAATGAAAGCTGGATTACCAGAAGAAAAAATGAAAGATCTTACACCTGTAATTGAAAAAGCTGGTACATTCGAAAAGATTGAAAAAAAGTCGATTGAAGAAAAAGATGGTTTATATACAGTTGTTCTCGTAGCAAAATATAGTAAAGAACAACGTACCTTTATCATAACTTATAACGCTAAAGAAGAAATAGCTGGTTTATATATTAAATAAAAACAGATACAGTGGAAGTTTCCACTGTATCTGTTTTTTTGTTTTAACCAAATTATGGTTATTCGTGCTAATATGAACACATAGCTATATAAAAGGGGTGGGTATTATGAGAACCGAAATAGTTCCCAAAAAGAAGTACAGTATAATAAGCTATATATCTTTACTCATCGGAATTATGTGTTTTTTATTCGTTTTTATAACTCCGACGAGAATAGCGAATGCGGGAAATATAGTTGGAGATTATGTAACGATTGCTCTTACAGGTGTAGGTATTATACTTTCAATAATTACAATGACGAAACAAACAGAGAAGAAGGCAATTGCAATTATCTCATTAATACTTTCCTCATCGTTTTTTATTTTTTGGATTATCGCGATTATCTTATTGTTTACTGGGCAAATAAGTTTTGCGCCGTAATGAGCGATAAAAAGAGTCCTTCATTACGAGAAGGACTCTTTTTTATTCGCTATCTTCAGGTTGATATTCTAAAATATCCCCAGGCTGGCATTCTAATGCTTTACAAATAGCATCTAAAGTTGTAATTCTAATTGCTTTTGCTTTTCCATTTTTTAATATAGAAAGGTTAGCCATTGTAATTCCAACCTTCTCCGAAAGCTCTGTTACACTCATTTTTCTTTTAGCTAACATTACATCAATATTAATTATTATTGCCATGTTATTCACCTCAGACCGTTAAATCATTTTCTGATTTTATATCTATCGCATCTTTTAAAAGTCTTTGGAGAACGGCAGCAAAGACTGCGATAACCATTGAAGCAAAGATTAGGAGCATGCCAAGTATAATAATACCTGGTGCGTCATCTCTCTCTGCTACAAGATAGAAGAGTGGCATACCTACCACATATAAAATACTGATTGTTACTGCGCAGTTTTTTATCTTTTTTAAAGCCCTAACAGATAATTTCGAGAAAGCGTTACCCTTGTCAATGAAGCTTACAAGCTTAAAGGCTTGATATAGAGCAAAATAAAAAGGTAGCACCGTTGCATATAGATTGATTAAAACAAGATATTTTATAAATGCAATATCTGGGAACAATTCTGCTGCATATTTCCCTATGTTAGGAACTAAAAATATACATAAAGCAAGAACAGGGATTCCAATCAGAATAATAGCTGTCTTTAAAAAGAGTGTTGATCCTTGTTTCATATAAAGCACCTCATTTATTAATTATCTATTTAATCTAACATGAAATTTATCGTTTAACAATAAATTTTTATTTATTATAATCTTGTTTTTATTGTTAAACCAATTTTGTATTTTAATGAAGATAATCATTCCTTCTTTCTGTAAATGATGTTATGTTAAAAGTAACGATTAAGTCGTTCTTATCCCGCTATTTGTGGGAGTCGGGCTGCCCGTAAAAGCCCGATTGGTGAAGGCTAATAATCAGTGGGGATGGAAAAAAAAACCTCTGATTAAAGTTTCACTTTATAGATAATAATTAATATGATTATACCTTTAGAATTTCTTCAACTACTACAAATAAATCAATAGTAAAAAGCCGATTATCCTGAAGTGCACCCCGATTGTTAGACACAGTCTAACAATCGGGGGTGCACTTTTTAATGGCTAAACTTTCTTCAAAAGAAAAAATACGAGCGATAAGACGATATTTAGAGGGGACTGAAGGTGGAAAAACAATTGCTA